>JAZJYV010000022.1:0-31790 GCA_040390195.1 Pseudomonadota bacterium
GCCTTTACCCCACCAACTAGCTAATCAGATATCGGCCGCTCCAGGAGCATGAGGTTCTTGCGAATCCCCCACTTTCATCCTTAGATCGTATGCGGTATTAGCGTAACTTTCGCTACGTTATCCCCCACTCCAGGGTACGTTCCGATATATTACTCACCCGTTCGCCACTCGCCGCCAGGTTGCCCCGCGCTGCCGTTCGACTTGCATGTGTAAGGCATGCCGCCAGCGTTCAATCTGAGCCAGGATCAAACTCTTCAGTTTAATCTCTGTTTAATGTCGTTTCCGACAGTCGCTCACTCAAAATACTGACGATCACTTCTTGCGAAGTGCCGTATTTCTTTTTTGTGAACATTTGATAATTTAAGTATTCAAAGACCGAAGTCTTTGGCACCTTCATCAAACGCCCACACTTATCGACTGTTAATTGTTAAAGAACTTTATTCGGTACTGCTTGCTGTGCATTACGAAGCGTTGTGTTCGTTGCAGCAGAGAGATGAGATTATGCGGCGTTTTGCAATTTTCGTCAACCTCTATTTTTGCTCTCCCCACCGTTTGCGTGCTGCCTTTCAGCGGGGAGGCGAACTATAGCAAAGCGTCGGCAATCTTGACAAGGGCTTTTCTGAGCGGGCGCGTAAAATGGCGGTTTCACTGAACTGATGCACGCCATGACGATCCTGCTGTCCACCCTCAATGCCCGCTATGCCCATGCTTCGCTCGGCCTGCGCTACCTGATGGCGAACATGGGCGCGCTGCAGCCACAGACGGTGCTGCAGGAATTCGTGATTGGCGCGAAGACCACCGAGATCGTCGAACGCCTGCTGGCGCACCAGCCGCGCATCATCGGCTTCGGCGTGTACATCTGGAACGTCGACGAAACGACCAAAGTCGTGGCCATGCTCAAGCGCGTGGCGCCGCAGGTCACCATCGTGCTCGGCGGCCCGGAAGTCTCCTACGAGCCGGGCGAACAAGCTATCGTGCAGTTGGCCGACTACCTCGTCACCGGTTGGGGCGACGTGACCTTTCCCAAACTGTGTGGCGAGATCCTCAACGGACCCAAGCCGCTGATGAAGATCCACGCCGGCGTGCAGCCGCCGATGGCCGAGATCAAGATGCCGTATGCGCTCTACACCGACGCCGATATCGCCCACCGCACCATCTATGTGGAAGCATCACGCGGCTGCCCGTTCAAGTGCGAGTTTTGCCTCTCCGCGCTGGACAAGACGGCCTGGCCATTTGCACTGGACACCTTCCTGGCCGAGCTCGAGGCGCTGCATGCGCGCGGCGCGCGCCTGTTCAAATTCGTCGACCGCACCTTCAACCTGAACATCAAGACCAGCCTGAAGATCATGCAGTTCTTCCTCGATAAAATCGAGGCCGATCCGGACGATCCTGTATATGCCCACTTTGAACTGGTACCAGACCATTTGCCGGACGCACTCAAGGAGGGCATCGGCAAGTTCCCGCCCGGCGCGCTGCAATTCGAGATCGGCATCCAGAGCTTCAACCCGGACGTGCAGGCGTTGGTGAGCCGCAAGCAGGACAATGTGAAAGCCGCTGACAACATCCGCTGGCTGTGCACCGAGTCGCACGCCCACCTTCACGTGGACCTGATCGCCGGCCTGCCGGGTGAGGACATGGCCAGTTTCGCGCGCGGCTTCGACCGCCTGGTGGCGTTGGCGCCGCACGAGATCCAGTTCGGCATCCTCAAGCGCCTGCGCGGCACGCCGATCATCCGCCACACCGAAGCACACGGCCTGGTGTTCGATCCCTACGCGCCGTACACCATCCTGGCCACCCGCCTGATCGCCTTCCCCAACATGCAGCGCCTGGTGCGCTTCGCCCGCTATTGGGACCTGGTGGCCAACTCCGGCCGCTTCGCACACACGATCCTGGTGTTGATGGGCGACGCCCCGTTCGACAATTTTCTCGCCTTCTCGGACTGGATCTACGCCCGCACCGACGCCACCCACCGCATCGCGCTCGATCGCCTGGCCAGGCTGGTCGAGCAATGGCTGGTCGCGCGCGGCATGAGCCAGCCGGAGGCGGCCCGCCTGCTGGCGCGCGACTATGCCGGCCGGGTCGACGCGCCGGCCGAAAAAACCAGCGTGCCGCAGCGCCAGGCGCGCCACCTGGCCGCCTGACGAACAGCGGTAGCGGTCAGGGCGAATCTCTTTTACACTGGCGCAATGCCAATTGAGAATGCGCCAACATTAAACCTCGACCAACCGGACGCCGGCAAGGCGAAGTCGGTCGTCGCCAACGGCGTCTGGCAAGTGCATGCGCTGGCGCAATGCGGCGCCATTCAAAGCATCAGCGCGACCTTGGCCCAACTCAAGAACAATACCGCGCTCCATTGGGACCTGTCGCAGATCATCAGCCTGGACCACATCGGTGCCCAGATGTTCTGGAACGCCTGGGGCAAACGGCGCCCGACGCAGCTGCAACTGGCGCCGAAACAGGAGGAACTGTTCAACCGCATCGAGGAGGCGGGCAAGCTCCACCTGCCCGCCACTCGCCCCAACCGCCTGACCTGGGTGATGAAGCTCGGTTTCGCGATCCTCTCCTTCTTCGAACACCTGCATGGCTTTATCCGCCTGATCGGCCAGGTCACGCAAGACCTCGGACGCTTCCTCCGCCGTCCGATGCAGGGACCGTGGCGCGAAATTTCGGCCAACATCTTCCACGCAGGCTTCGAGGCACTGGCCATCACGGCGCTGGTGGGCTTCCTGATCGGGGTCGTGCTGTCCTACCTGTCGGCGCAACAGCTGCGCGCCTACGGTGGCGACGTGTTCCTGGTCAACCTGCTGGGCATGAGCATCATCCGCGAACTCGGTCCGCTGCTGGCCGCGATCCTGGTGGCGGGGCGCTCCGGCTCCTCGATAACGGCGCAACTGGGCGTGATGCGGGTCACCGAGGAGCTCGACGCGATGCTCGTCATGGGCATCTCGCATGGCTTTCGGCTGATCATGCCAAAGGTGCTGGCACTGGCTGTGTCGATGCCGCTGCTAGTGGTGTGGACCGACGCCATGGCCTTGATCGGCGGGATGGCCGCGGCCAAGGTCGAGCTGCACCTGTCGGCGCGCTACTTCATCCAGAAACTGCCCGACGCGGTGCCGCTGGCGAACTACATCATCGGCCTGCTCAAGGGAGTGACCTTCGGCGTGCTCATCGCGCTGGTGTCCTGCCACTTCGGCCTGCGCATCAAGCCCAACACCGAGAGCCTGGGCCATGGCACCACCACCTCGGTGGTCACCGCGATCACGGTGGTGATTCTGGCCGACGCCGTGTTCGCGATCGTTTTCAACGGCGTGGGGTATTGATGAGCGACGACAAAGCCGCCCGCCCCGCACCGCGCCTGACCAAGCGGCCAAACGAGGACGTCGGTCCGCCGGTGGTCAAGATCACCGGCCTGTGGACCAAGTTCGGACGTACCGTGGTGCACCAGGACTTGAACCTGGAAATCTACGCCGGTGAGATCCTGACCATCGTGGGCGGCTCGGGCACCGGCAAGACCGTGCTGCTGCGCCAGATGCTGGGCCTGGAGCGTCCCGCGCGCGGCTGCGTGCGCGTGTTCGGCGAGGACATCAGCGAAGCCGACGCCGAGCAGCTGCAGCGCATGCGCAACCACTGGGGCATGCTGTTCCAGCAGGGCGCGCTGTATTCCGCGCTGACCGTATTCGACAACATCGCCCAGCCCATGCGCGAGCTGCATGCGCTGCCCGAAGATGTGATCTACGACGCCGTGCTGTTGAAGATGAACATGGTCGGGCTGGGCATCGAGCACGCCAACAAGATGCCGTCCGACCTGTCCGGCGGCATGAACAAGCGCGCGGCGCTGGCGCGCTCGCTGGCGCTCGAGCCGCAACTGCTGTTCCTCGACGAACCGACGGCCGGGCTCGACCCCGACCTGTCGGACGCCTTCGTGGCGCTGATCCAGTCGCTGCACCGCGAGCTGGGGCTGACGGTGGTGATGGTCACGCACGACCTCGACACCCTGTTCGCGCTGTCGACCCGGATCGCGGTGCTGGCCGAAAAACACGTGATCGCGTTGGGGCCGACGCGCGACGTGCTCAAGGTCGACCATCCGTTCATCAAACAATTTTTCCTCGGCGCGCGGGGCCAGCGGGCGCTTGAAGTGCTCGACGAGCACCACGCCGTGAACGAATCGGAGAACTGACATGGAAAACAGAGCGCATGCCTTGATGACGGGCTTTTTCACGATCGCACTGCTGATCGCAACGGTGCTGGCCGGGATCTGGTTCAACCGCGACCGGGTCGAACGGGTGCCCTACGTGATCGCCACCACGCAGTCGATCCCGGGGCTCAATCCGCAGGCCGCGGTGCGCTATCGCGGGCTGGAGGTGGGCAAGGTCGATGACATCAGTTTCGACCCCAAGACGGCGGGCCAGATCGACATCCGCCTGGCAATCGATTCGGAGGCGCCGATCACCCGTACCACCTTCGCCAGCCTGGGCTACCAGGGCGTGACAGGGATCGCCTTCATCCAGCTCGACGACGACCGGACCGGCTCGCCCCCACTGAAGAGCGACAAGGAGCACATCGCCGTGATTCCCCTGCGGCCGGGCTTTCTCGACCAGCTTGAAAAGCGCGGCATGGTGATCCTGAAGAAGACCGAGGAGATCACCACCCGCATCGACCAGCTGATGGCGCCGGCCAACCAGAAGCGGATACTGGCCGCGTTCGACAGCGTCAGCAGGACCGCCGACGACTACGACAAACTGCCCGCGCGACTCGAACCGCTGCTGGTGCGCCTGCCGGAACTGACCGCGAAGGCCGAACAAGGCATCAGTTCGTTCAACGAGATGTCGCAAAGCGCCACCAAAATGACGCGCGACATCGACCGCATGGCCATCGACTTGCAAGCCCCCGGCGGGCCGCTGGCGAAGCTGACCGCGACCGTGGACCGGGTCGGCGGTTCGCTCGAAGCGGTCACCAACGACCTTGAGCTGCAAACGCTGCCGCACGTGACGGCCATGACCGACGAGGCGCGCACTTCGCTGCGCGCAGTCAAGCGCACCGCCAATTCCCTGACTGACCGTCCGCAAAGCCTGCTGTTCGGCGCACCAGGCGCCGTGCCCGGCCCCGGCGAGCCCGGCTTCGCCGCCCCGACCAAATGAGGACCGACATGACCCGACTCCTGCTTGCCATTGTTTGCGCCGCCCTGCTCGGCGGCTGCGCCGCCACCAAGACACCGGCCAACACGCTTTACGATTTCGGCCCGGCCAGCGCTGCACAGGGTGCCGCCAGCACCCGCGGCACCCTGGTCGTCACCGACGCCACCGGTTCGCCCGCGCTCGACAGCGAACGCATGTTCTACCGCCTGAACTACGCCGACCCGCTGCAGGCGCGCAGCTACGCCAACAGCCGCTGGAGCACCTCGCCGCTGCAGATGCTCACCCAGCGTCTCAAGACCCGCATCGCGCAGTCGGGCGCGAAGGTGCTGGGCGTGACCGACGCCGCGGCCGGTTTGCCGATCCTGCGCGTCGACGTCGACGATTTCGTCCACAGCTTCGACAGCGCCGCCTCCAGCTACGGCCAGCTGGTGCTGCGCGCCTCGCTGTTCCAGGGCCACACGCTGGTCGACCAGAAAAATTTCAGCCGCAAAGTCGCTGCCGTCAGCGCCGACGCGGCCGGCGGCACGCGTGCCATGGCCGAAGCGAGCGACGCAGTCGCCGCCGACATCGTGGCCTGGCTGGCGAGCCTGCCCGCGTCCGGGCAATGACGCCTGTCGCCGTCAGCCTGCCGAACCGGCGACCCGGTTCGCCCGTGGCACGCGCCGCGGTGCTGGCTTACCTGTTCCTGATTGTGTACGCCAGCTGGTTCCCGTTCGCCGGCTGGCGCAACACCGGCTTGCCGCTGCTCGCGTTCCTGACCATGGAGATGCCGCGCTACTGGACCGCCTTTGACGTCATCGTCAACGTGCTCGGTTACGTGCCGTTCGGGATCCTGCTGGTGCTGGCCTTGTATCCTCAGGTGCGCGGGGTGTGGAGCCTGCTGCTGGCCGGCGTGACCGGGATCCTGGTGTCGGGCACGATGGAGTCGGTGCAAACCTTCCTGCCGAGCCGGGTGCCGTCCAACCTCGACCTGCTCACCAACAGCGCGGGCTGCCTGCTGGGCGCCTGCATCGGTGCGCTGGGGGCGCGTTCATGGCTCTCGCAAAGCCGCCTGTACCAGCTGCGCAGCGCCTGGTTCGCGCCGCACGCGGGCCAGGGCCTGGTCCTGCTGGCGCTGTGGCCGCTGGCCCAGATCTATCCGCAAGGCTACCTGTTCGGCCTTGGCCAGGTGCTGCCGATCCTGTCGGAGTGGCTGTCCGGCTGGTTCGACACCAGCATCGACCTGGCGGCCCTGCTGCACCCGGGCGCGGCGATGAGCGTCGAACAGTACTGGCTGTCCGAGACCATCATCACCGCCTTCGGCATGAGCGGCGCGGTGCTCACCATGCTGTTCCTGCTGCAGCGCGGCGCCCCGCGCACGCGCCTGATGCTGGCCATGCTGGCGGCCGCGCTGGTGATCAAGACGCTGTCGAGTTCGCTCCTGTTCACGCCCGATAACGCCTTCGTCTGGGTTACCCCGGGCGCCCAGGGCGGCTTCCTGATCGGCCTGATCCTGCTGTCCGGGCTGGCGTTCGCGCCCGAGGTGGCGCAGCGGCGGCTGGCCATCACCACCTTGGTGCTGAGCCTGCTCGTGATCAACACGATTCCCGTGAACCCGTATTTCTCGGCCACGCTGCAAGGCTGGGTCCAGGGGAAATTCCTCAATTTCAATGGCGCGGCGCAATTTTTGTCGCTGATGTGGCCGTTCGTCGCCCTGTGGTTCCTGTTGCTGCCGTCGCACAAGCGGAATGCATCGTAGGAGCGGAAAAGCGCAAGGTGTTTGGCAAAACCGGGGGCAGACCCCAAGCGAATCAAGCGGGGTCTGCCCCCGGTTTTGCCAAACACCTTGCGCTTTCCACCCTGCGAACTGGGTAGCGGCGCCGGGAGCGGGTATGATTGCAGCTGCACACTTATCACCACACGACATCACCATGAGCGATCAACAGTATTACGAGCAACATGTCTTCATTTGCATGAACAGCCGCGACGATGGCCGTCCCTGCTGCGCCGCGCGGGGCGCCGAGGCTGCCCAGAAGCACGCCAAGCGCCGCATCAAGGAGCTGGACCTGAACGGACAGGGCAAGATCCGCATCAACCAGGCAGGCTGCCTGGACCGCTGCGAAGAAGGCCCGGTGCTGGTGGTCTACCCGCAAGGCACCTGGTACACCTACGTCGACACCAGCGACATCGACGACATCATCGACACCCACCTGATTGGCGGCAAAGTCGTCGAACGCTTGAAGATCTGACGCGCACGATGAACAAGATTTCCCGTAAATTCACCCTGACCGGCGGCGCCGGTGCCATGGAATGCCTGCTCGACCTGCCGGCCACGCCGCCGCGCGGCATCGCGCTGGTGGCCCACCCGCATCCCCTGTACGGCGGCACCATGGACAACAAGGTGGCCCAGACGCTGGCACGCACCTTCGTGACACTCGGCTACGCGGCGGCGCGCTTTAACTTTCGCGGCGTGGGCGCCTCGGCCGGGGAGCACGATGGCGGCGCCGGCGAGACCGACGACATGGCCGTGATGCTGGCCCACATGCAGGCCGAATATCCGGGCTTGCCGGTGGCCTTGTCCGGCTTTTCCTTCGGCACCTTCGTGCAGGCCCAACTCCAGCAACGCCTCGCCGCGGCCGGCACTCCGCCCGAACGGCTGGTGCTGGTGGGCACGGCTGCCGGCAAGTGGCCCGTGCCCGAGGTACCGGCCAACACCATTTTGATCCACGGCGAAGTGGACGACACCATCACCCTGGCCCAGGTATTCGACTGGGCCCGACCGCAAGACCTGCCCGTGATCGTGATCCCGGGCGCCGACCATTTCTTCCACCGCAAGCTCGGCCACATCAAGACGCTGGTGATCCAGCTCTGGCGGCGCGAGGGCGACACCGAATAACGCAGCACCCATCACCCTGATTGAGTTCCTACCCATGAAAAAAATTATCGCGGCACTCGCGACCAGTGTCCTGCTCATTTCCGCCGCCGTCGCCCAGACGCTGCCGCCCCCCACCATCGCCGCCAAGTCCTGGATCCTGCTTGACGCCAGCAGCGGCCAGGTGATCGCCTCGCAAGACCCGTCGGCGCGGGTCGAGCCGGCCTCGCTGACCAAGATCATGACCGCCTACCTGGTGTTCGCCGCGATCAAGGACAAGAAGCTCGACCTGAACCAGATGGTCAACGTGTCGGTGAAGGCCTGGAAGGTCGACGCCAGCAGCTCCAAGATGTTCATCGATCCGGCCACGCCGGTGTCGGTCAAGGATCTGCTGTACGGCCTGATGGTCCAGTCCGGCAATGACGCTGCCGTGGCGCTGGCCGAGGCGGTGGCCGGCGACGTCGACGCCTTCGTGTTCCTGATGAACCGCGAAGCGACCCGCATGGGTTTGAAGTCGACCAAATTCGCCAACCCGCACGGCCTGCCCAGTCCCGAGAACTTCTCGACCGCGCAAGACCTGTCGACGCTGGCCGCGCGCGTGATCGCCGACTATCCCGATTTCTACAAGATCGACTCGGTCAAGAGCTTCACCTACAACAAGATCACCCAGCCAAACCGCAACCGCTTGCTGTGGCTTGACCCGACGGTGGACGGCATGAAGACCGGCCACACGGAGGCGGCCGGCTTCTGCATGATCGCCTCGGCCCATCGCCCCAACGGCAGCGCCGACCGGCGCCTGATCTCGGTGGTGCTGGGCACCTCGTCCGACTCGGCGCGCACCCAGGAGAGCCAGAAGCTGCTGAACTGGGGCTTCCAGAACTTCGACACCGTCAAGCTGTACTCCAAGGGCCAGGCGATCCAGTCGCCGGAGATCTGGAAGGGCTCGAAGAGCACCGTCAAGATCGGCTTCACCAGCGACGTGCTGGTGACGGTGCCCAAGGGCGTGGCCGGCAAGATGAAACCGGTGCTCGAGCGGCGCGATCCGCTGGTGGCGCCGTTGGCCGAGAACAGCCGGGTCGGCACGCTCAAGATGATGGTCGACGGCAAAGTGCTGCTCGAACTTCCCGTCGTCGCGCTGGAGGAAGTGGCGCAGGCGAGCATCTTCGGCCGCGCCTGGGATTCGATCCGTCTGTGGCTGAAATGATGACGCCAGCCTGCCCCCTGGTTCCCACCCGCGCCGGCGGCCTGGTCCTGTCCCGCGTAGTGGCCGGCATGTGGCGCATGGGCGAGTGGAACATGATGCCCGAACAGCGCCTGGCCTTCATCGAGCAGTGCATCGCGCTCGGCGTGACCAGCTTCGACCATGCCGACATCTACGGCGACTATGGTGTCGAAGGCTTGTTCGGCCAGGCGCTGCGCCTGAAGCCGGCGCTGCGCGAGCAGATCCAGCTGATCAGCAAATGCGGCATCAAGCTGGTGTCGCCGCAGCGCCCGGCCAACACCAGCCACCACTACGACACCAGCGCGGCGCACATCGCCGCCTCGGTCGACAATTCCCTGCGCGCGCTCGGCACCGACCGGCTCGACCTGCTGCTGATCCACCGTCCCGATCCACTGATGGATTTCGACGAGGTCGCCGCCTGCTTCGAGCGCTTGCGCCAGGCCGGCAAGGTGCACCATTTCGGCGTCTCCAATTTCAGCCGCCACCAGTTCGAGAGCCTGAACCGGCGCATCGCGCTGGCCACCAACCAGGTCGAATTCTCGCCCCTGTTCACCGCCCCGATGTTCGATGAGACCTTCGACGGCCTGCAAGACCTGGGCGTGTCGCCGATGATCTGGTCGCCGCTGGCCGGCGGGCGCCTGTTCAGCGCCGGCGACGCCAACGCGCAGGCGCTGCGCCAGGTGATCAAGCAGATCGCCGACGCCATCGGCCAGCCCTTCGCCAGCGTGGTGTTCGCCTGGATCATGCAGCTGCCGTGCCGTCCCTTGCCACTGACCGGAAGCGGACGCATCGAAGCGATCGAGACGGCGGTGGCGGCAACCGGCATCACGCTCTCGCGCGCCGACTGGTTCGCGATCCTGCAAGCGGCGCGCGGCCAGGAAGTGGCCTAGGCGCCATGTCCGACACGCCCCACCGGAGCGCCGAGGGCGGCGCGCTGACCGCGGCGCAGAAGAAGGCGTTGATGCACCGGCTGGCGCGCATCGAAGGCCAGTTGCGCGGCGTGCAAAAGTTGCTCGCATTGGCCGAGCAGCCATCCGACTGCGAGGCGGTGGCGCAGCAGATGACGGCGGCGCGCAAGGCGCTCGACCGCGCCTTTGTGCAGCTGCTCACCTCCGGCATGCAAACCCAAAGCGCCAACGCGCGCGACCTTGGCGAGGCACGCGCCAGCGCCAGCCGGCTGGCGGCGATGCTCGATAAATTCCTGTAGCCTTACTCGCGGTAGACTTGCGGCGGCTCGACGCCGCGCCAGCCCTGGCGCCAGGCCAGGTTCAGCAGCAAGGTCGCGCACACGTACAGCAGGAAGAACAGCGTGAAGAACTTCGCCTTCAGCAGCACCAGCAGGGCGATCGCCGCCACCAGGGCGGCCAGCCACCATCTGCTGCCGGGCTGCTTGGAGCTGGGGAAGCGCACCGTCGACACCATCAGCGTGCCGACCGCCACCATCAGCAGCATCAGCAAATAGCCCTGGCCGTTGCTCACCAGCGGCGCCGGCCACGCCACCACCACCGAGGCCACGCAGGCCGCGCCGGCGGTGGTGGGCATGCCGACGAAATAGCGGGGATCGGTGCGTCCGACGAACACATTGAAGCGCGCCAGGCGCAGCGCGCTGCAGGCGACGAAGACGAAGCAGGCCAGCCCGCCCATGCGCAGCAGGGTCGGATGTCCCGCCCCCATCTGCGCAAAGCCATAGCAGTACAGCAGCATGGCCGGGGCGCAGCCGAAGTTCATCACATCGGCGATCGAGTCGAGCTGCATGCCGAAGTTCGAAGCGGTGCCGGTGGCGCGCGCGACGAAGCCGTCGAGCGCGTCGAACACGCCGGCCAGCACCAGCAGGATGGCGGCCAGCCGGTAGTCGCCCGGATCGCCAATGGCGGCATTATCGACAGCGATGACGATGCTGCCAAAGCCGCAGGCGATCGACAACAGGGTGACAAAACTGGGCAGGGCGAACTTGGCGCGCGCGAGGCGCTGCTGGCGGGTTGGTTTCATGGCGGTATTTTACCCCGCGCGCGGGCGAGCCCATGTGCGAAACAAATCTCACCAATTCTCATTTTCGCCTAGAATCGATGCTGGGTCAGATGTCTGCACGGAGAAATATCACATGAGCAAAATTGAACGCTGGCGCAACGGCATGGTGGGATTGGCAACGGCATGCGCGCTGATCGCCTGCGGTGGCGGGGGCACGTCCAGCGCGCCGGTCGCCGCGCCGAGCACGCTACCCCAGGAAGTGGGCGCGCCCGCCCTGAGCAACAATATATCGACCGATGGCCTGAACTGGATCAACTACCGGCGCAGCCAGGCCGGCATGCCGGTGCTGGCGCACAACAGCGTGATCGACAAGGCGGCCCAGGGCCATTCCGACTACCAGAAGCTCAACAATGTGGTGACCCACGACCAGACCCCGGGCTTGCCTGGCTTCACCGGGGCGCACTTGCTGCAACGCCTGAACAATGCCGGCTACAGCTTCGGCAGCGCCACCTACGCCTACGGCGAAGTGATCTCGGCGACGACCAACAATTCGGGCTTCTTCATGGCCGAGGAATTGATCACGGCGATTTACCATCGCTTCGTGATGTTCGAGCCCAAGTTCAAGGAAGCGGGCACCGGCGCGGCCACCAACGCCAGCGGCTACACCTACTTCACCAGCGACTTCGCGGCCAACAACGGCTACGGCCCCGGTCTCGGGCGCTCGGTGCTGGTGAGCTGGCCGTTCAACGGCCAGACCGGGGTGCAAGCCAATTTCTTCAGCGACTACGAGTCGCCCGACCCGGTGGCGGGCGCCAATGAGGTGGGCTACCCGGTCAGCGTGCACGCCGACATCGACGTGGTGCTGGGCGTGAGCAGTTTCACCATCGCCCCGCGCGGCGGCGCATTGCTGGCCGTCAAACTGCTGGCCAAGGCGAGCGATGCGGAGACGCCGGCCTCGGCCGCGGCGATCGTGCCGCTGGCCGTGCTCAAGGCCGGCACCACCTATGACGTCAACTTCAGCGGCACGGCCGATGGCGCTGCCATCAGCAAGAGTTGGTCATTTACGACAAAGTAGGTGTCCACAGTCCGGTTCGGGCGGGAATTTCTGGTATCTTATCTGGAAAACAAGAACCAGAACCCCATCCATGCCGCCAGACGCCTCGCCCCCGTACGCCGACGCCGCCACACGCGACATCCTCGATGTTGCCGAAGGAATGGAGCGGATCATGGGTGACCGCCAGTTATACACCCGCATGCTCACCCGCTTTCGCAGCGACTACGCTGGCGGCAGCGGGCCGGTCCAGTGCGCCCTGGCGGCCGCGGACGACGAACTGGCGCACCGCCTCGTCCACACCCTCAAGGGCGCCTCCGGCATGATCGGCGCACAGCGCCTGCACCACCAGGCCGATGTGCTTGAACGGGCGCTGCGCACGGGATCGGGCACGGCGCTGCAGGAATTGGGCGTGCTGGCGACGGAACTGCTCAGCGTGATGCGGGTGATCGACACCCTGCTGGCCGGCACGGCGGCGGCGCCGGCCGACGCCCCGGCGCTGATGCCCGACGCCGAGCTGCTGGCCCATCTGGAGGCATTGCTCGCCAGCGGCGACGGCGCGGCGGTGGACTTGTTTGAAGCGTCCGGCGCGAGCCTGCTGGCGATCCTCGGCCAGGCCCGGCTGGACGAAGTGGGTGCGGCGATCGGCGCCTTCGATTTCGATGTGGCACTGCAAACCTTGCAGCGCGACCGGCATTAACGGGTGTATTCGGCTTCCTCGTCGAAGGCGTCGGCGCAGTCCTTGCCGCAAAAGCGGCGCACGCTGTCGAGCGGTTTCTCGCAGTACCAGCACGAGCCCTTCGGTGGCAAGCTTTGGCGCGCACGCAAGGGCGTCATGGGGGGGGCGGCAGGCTCGGCGCCCGCCTCCTTGTCCGGCATACTCTCCTGTATCGTTCCCAAGATTCCCCCCTTCGCAGGCAGCCCGTCAAATTCCTATTGCAAGATTACTCAAATACATTAGTTCCGACATGATATTGCGCAAGTGTGCGACGGTTCAGCTTGTCAAATGATAGCAGGATTGCGGACCCGTCCCCCACTAGCGCTGTGGCTCGAGCGTCACCACCAGCGCCTGCGCGGTGGTCTGGATGCGGGTCGGCACAAACTGCACGCCGGCGTAACGCAGGTCCTCCATGCGAAAGCTGTACAGCGGCGTGTCGCGCACCACTTTGTTCATCAGTAAATTGGCCAGCTTGCCCATCTGGCGCTGGCGCGCCTCGTCCATGCCGTCGACGCTGAACTGGTCGACACGGGGGTCGGCCATCAGGATGGCGCCGCGCGCATTGTCCAGGTAGAGCCGGCCCGACAGGGCCAGGCTGGCGTGCCAGGACTGGCGCAGGAAGGGCGGCGCCACCAGCGCGTCCAGCGTCAGCGCGATACGCTCGCCATCGGGCAGCAGCGCCAGCTGTGGGTGGCTGAGCTCGACATCGAGCAATTCGAGCGCGCGGTTGCTGACCGGGAAGCGGCGCTCGAGGCCCGCTTGCATTTTGGCCAGTGGCACCTCGATCTGGCGCGGGCCGATCAAGCCGGCGCACGAGGCCAGCAGGCTGGCCGCCAGCGCCATGGCGAAGGTTCGGATGAGTTTCATGTGACTAGCCTAACACGACTTGGCCGACGCCTGCCGCCCTCAAGCAGGGTGGACTAGCGCAGCGTTTTATGGGAAACCGGGGTCAGACCCCAAGCGGGTCAAGCGGGGTCCGACCCTGGTTTTCCATAAAACGCTGCGGGGCCGCAAGCCTGGGCGCGTGCCAGCAGCAGGGTGCGCTCGCGGCGGTTCTGCGTCAGCGCGGCGGCACGCTCGAATTCGAAGCGTGCTTCGGCATGGCGCCCCAGCTTGGCCAGCAGGTCGCCACGCACGCTGGGCAGCAGGTGGTAGTGCTGCAAGACGTCCGACGCCACCAGGCTGTCGACCAGCTCGAGCCCCGCCGCTGGTCCGAACGCCATCGACAGCACCACTGCACGGTTGAGCTCCACCACGGGCGACGGTGCCAGCTGCGCCAGCGCGTCATACAGCGCGGCGATGCGCTGCCAGTCGGTGCCGGCCGCCGTGCGCGCGCGCGCGTGGCAGGCCGCGATGGCGCCCTGCAGGGCGTACGGTCCGTAGCCGCTGCCGAGGCGCTCGGCACGCTCCAGCGCCGCCAGGCCGCGCCGGATCAGCAACTGGTCCCAGCGCGCACGGTCCTGGTCGAGCAGCAGCACCGGCTCGCCACCGGGTCCGACCCGCGCCCGCGCACGCGAGGATTGAATTTCCATCAGCGCCACCAGGCCGTGCACCTCGGCCTCCTGAGGCACCAGTTCGGCCAGGATGCGCCCCAGCCGCAGCGCCTCCTCGCACAGGGCGGGGCGCAGCCATTCGTCGCCGGCGCTGGCCGAATAGCCTTCGTTGAAAATCAGGTAGATCACTTGCAGCACCGAGGCCAGGCGCGTGGCGCGCTGCGCGGCCGGCGGCACTTCGAACGGCACCCGCGCCTCGGCCAGGGTGCGCTTGGCACGCACGATGCGTTGTGCCACGGTCGGCTCCGACACCAGGAAGGCGCGCGCGATTTCGTCCGTGCTCAGGCCACCCAGCATGCGCAAGGTCAGTGCCGCGCGCGCTTCGCTCGACAGCACCGGATGGCAGGCGATGAACATCAGTCGCAGCAAGTCGTCGCCGATATCGTCGTCGAGGCCCGCCTCGATGTCCGGCGCGGCGTCCTGCAACTGGGTCTCGATGGCGTAACTGAGTTCACCTTCGCGCTCGCGCTGCAGTTTCGCGTGGCGCAAATGGTCCAGCGCCCGGTTCCTGGCCACGGTCATCAGCCAGGCCGCCGGATTGTCGGGAGTGCCGGCGCCGGGCCAGCGCTCGAGCGCGGCCAGCAAGGCATCCTGCGCCAGTTCCTCGGCCAGCCCGACATCGCGCAGCATGCGCGCCAGCGCGCCGATGATGCGGGCGCCCTCGATGCGCCAGACCGCCTCGACGACGCGTTCGGTGTCCGCTAGCGCCATGTGGGCGGCGCCGCAGCCAATTGCGCGCGCATGCCCTCTTCCAGCTGGCGCGCGCGCATGCGCTCTTCGGCCTGGCACACCTCGGCATCGAAGGCGACGCCGAAGTCTTCCAGCTCGTACAGCGGACGGATCTCCACCTCGACCTCGGGCCCGGTCGGATACGGCAGTTGCCGGGCCCAGGCAATGGCCGCATCGAGCGAAGCCACGCGGATCATCCAGTAGCCGGCGATGAGCTCCTTGATCTCGGTGAACGGACCGTCGACAACGGTCGGGCGGCCTTTCTCGAACTTGATGCGGGCGCCGCGCGCGCTCGACTTCAGGCCGTCGCCGGCCAGCAGCACACCGGCTTTTACCTGGTCCACGTTGAAGGCGTCGAGCGCGTCGAGTTTGTGCTGCTCCGGCGCGGCGTCACTTTCGGTGAAAGCGTCTGAGCGCAGCAGCACCACGAAGCGCTTGCCGCCGGCATCCGGAGCGGCCAGCGTGGCAACGCCGGCGCAGCCGCCCGGACAGCCGCACTCGCGCACTTCGAGCGCCACGTTGCCGTCCGCGTCTTCCACAGGCCAGCGCCTGAGCCAGTCGATCGCCTCCTGTTTCGAGGCCACCTCGAAAATCGAGAAGCCGGCCACCAGCTCCTTCGCTTCGGCGAACGGTCCGTCGGTCACCGTGACCTGGCCCGGCGCCAGGCGCAGGCGCACGCCGTGGGCGCTCGGCTTCAGGCCGGCGCCTTCGCGCATCACGCCGGCGTCCACCAGCTGCTGGTTGTATTTACCCATGGCCGAGATCAGCTCGGCGCTGGGCATGTCGTCGCCGGTCTCCGTCTCCGGCCCGGCCTTGCGCAAGACCATGAATTGCATGGCGAGCTCCCTCAGTTGGTGCCGGCGATCGTGGCGCGCAGGCGTTCTTCCTGCGCCTGCAGCTCGGGCGTGAACTCGGCGCCGAAATCGGACGCGTCGAACACCTGGCGGATCTCGATTTCCGAATCGCCCTCCATCGGATTGGGGCAGCGCTTGACCCACTCGATCGCCTCCTCCCTCGACTTGACCTGGAACAGCCAGAAGCCGGCGATCAATTCCTTCGTTTCGGAGAACGGGCCGTCGATCACGGTCCGGTTGGCGCCCGAAAATTTCACACGCGCGCCCTTCGAGCTTGGGTGCAGTCCTTCGCCGGCCAGCATCACGCCGGCCTTGACCAGTTCCTCGTTGAACTTGCCCATCTCGGTGAGCAGCTGCTCGCTGGGCATCTTGCCCGCTTCCGAATCGGCCGTCGCTTTCACAATGATCATGAATTTCATGGTGTTCTCCTCAAGTTTTGTCTTGTTCGCAGCCGGACATGTCCATGCTCTGCATGCCTGCGATCATCTGCTCCGTCGTCAGGTCTTGCTTGTGGGTGGCGATCGACCAGCTGTGGCCGAACGGATCGACCACCATCGCGTAGCGGTCGCCCCAGAACATGTCGGTGGGCGGCATCTTGGCGGTCGCGCCGGCAGCGACCGCCTGGGCGAACATGGCGTCCGCGTCTTCCACGTACAGGTGGATGGTGACGGGCGTGCCGCCCAAGCTCTTCGGACCCTGGATGCCCCAGGCCGGGTTCTCGTCGACCATCATGATGGACGAATCGCCGATGCGGATCATGGCGTGCATCAGGCCTCCGCTGGGGCCGGGCATGCGCGACTGTTCCACCGCGCCGAAGGCCCGGGTGTAGAAGGCGATGGCGTCCGAGGCGCCGGCGCACACGAGGTGGGGGGTGACCGTATGCATGCCCTCTGGAATGGCTTTTACTGGATTGCTCATGGTGTTCTCCTGTTCAAAAGTGGGTGCTGCTGACAGTACGACGTACCGGCATCGTCCAAATCGACACGTGTCGCTCAATTTTTTTTCACCACAGCCGGGATACGGCAGGCGTACAGTATTCCACAAACGGCGCCGATGCCCTGGAGGGCAACAAAAACGCTCACGCGGCAAAGCACCATCCTGGGCGCACTGCATGACGATGGCCGCCAGCTGCGTAAAGGGAAACGCTTGAAGCGACAGTTTGTAAGGGTTTCACCTGGCGTTGAATTAGTCTGATGAAAGATGAGTTGAAACAAACTTTCGATTTGGCATTTCGCAATACTTGCTTTAGTGCATACGCCTCCACGCGGCGTTCGAGCACTACACCATTCCGCCAAATCTAAAGGAACTGATCATGAACTCCAAGTCTTTGCTTCGCCATCTCCTCGTTATCGGCGCGCTGGGATCGGCCAGCCAATTCGCTGTCGCCGCCACCAGTACTGCGCAAACTTTTGGCGTGTCGGCCAACGTCGCCAGCGCCTGCCTGATCTCGGCGACGGCGCTGGGCTTCGGCACCTACGACCCGCAAAGCGCTTCCGACAACCTTGCCCAGTCGACCGTGACAGTCACGTGCAGCAAGAACGCGCCCGTCACCGTTGCACTGGACAAGGGCATCGGCGGCGCCAGTGAAACGACCAGGACAATGAGCAATGGCACCCAGGCGCCCATGAACTACGCCCTGTTTTCGGACTCGGCCCGTTCCGCGAACTGGGGTACGACTGCGGGCGCGGTCAGCGCGACCGGGAATGGCCTCGGTGCAGGCGTGGTGCTGAACGTCTACGGAAAAATCCCGAAAAGCCAGCTCGATGTGGGCGTGGGCGCTTACGCCGACACCATCACCGCCACCGTCACGTACTGATCGACGCTGCCTCGGAGCCCTCCGTGAAGACACTCATCACAGTAGCTTTATCGGCCTGCCTGGCCATGCCGGCAATGGCGGCGACATTCAATGTCTCGCCGATTCGCGTTGGACTGTCGGCGCAGCGCAAGAGCATGCCATTGACCGTCAGCAACGAGGGTGACGAGTCGATCGTCGTGCAAGTCCACACCATGCGCTGGACCCAGGAACTGGGCGAGGACATCTACACGCGCACCGACGATATCCTGGCCGCGCCGCCGATTTTCACAATTGCCGCCCATGGCAGCCAGATTGTGCGGATCGGCCTGCGGCGGGCGGTCGATCCGGCCCGCGAACTGGCCTACCGCGTCTACCTGACCGAGGTACCCGGTTCGGCCAAGCCCGGTGCGACCGGAGTGCAAATGAGCTTGCGCATCGGCCTGCCCGTATTCGTGACGGGGCCGGCGCTGCCCACCCCGAAATTGCACTGGAGCCTGGCCAAAGACGAAGCGGGCACGGCCAAACTGCGGCTGCGCAACGAAGGCAACGCCCACGCCCAGGTGTCGGACATCCGCCTGCTGAGTATCGCCGACGCAAAGACGCTCGCCAGGCAAGCCGCGCCGGCGTATTTGCTAGGTGGAACAACGCGCGAGTGGACCATCACGCCGGAAAGCGGCATGCGTATTGGCACTGACCGCATCAAGTTGCAAGCCTATATGGACGGCGGAGATGTCAATATTGAACTCGCGCCCGAACCGCAGTAGACACGGACTCTTGATCATGCTGCTCTGTTCCTCTTACCTGACGGGCCCGGCAATGGCGGGCGCCGAGCGCGGACGGCCGGCCCGGCAAACCGAAGCCGGGCAGCCGGAGGCGAGCCTGATGCAAGTCGACCTGAACCGGCAGGAACTGGACGACACGGTATTGCTGTACCGGGAAGCGCAGGGCAAGGTGCTGCTGGCCGGCGAAGACCTGGCGCGCTGGCGCGTGCGCCTGCCGGGCCGGCCGGCGTTCCAGGCCAACGGCCAGGACTACTACCAGCTGCAAGCGATTCCCGGCGCCCGCTTCACGGTGGACGAAGTGAAACTGCTGCTCACGATCACGCTGCCGGCCGCCGCCTTCGAGCATCAGCAACTCGCGCGCGAAGGCGGGGCCGCCGCCGTCCCGGCCTCGGCCAGCACTGGCGCCTTGCTCAACTATGATCTGCTTGCCGAACGCGACGGACGGCAAGGCCGCCTTTCCGGCTTGTTCGAAGTCGGCCTGTTCAGTCCGTACGGCGCCGGGGGCAGCACCTTCCTCGGCGCCGATGAAGGCGGCCGCAGGCGATCGACGCGGCTAGAAACGGGCTGGACGCTCGACCAGCCCGGGCAATTGTCGAGCTGGCACCTGGGCGACGCCATCACGCGCGCCGCCAGCGTGTGGGGCCGCGCGGTGCGTTTTGGCGGGGTGCAATACGGCACCAACTTCGTCGTCCAGCCAGGCCTTGTCACCATGCCGCAGCAAGCCGTCTCGGGCCAGGCGGCACTGCCGTCGACGGTGGACGTGTTCGTCAACAATGCGTTGCTCCAGCACAGCGAAGTTCCGCCGGGGCCGTTCTCGCTCAATAACATTCCTGTCGTCACCGGCAAGGGCGATGTGCGGGTCGTGGTGCGCGACTTGCTGGGCCGCGAACAGGTCATCACGCAACCGTTCTTCGCCAGCGCCCGGCTGCTGCGGCCCGGCTTGAGCGATTTTTCCTACGAGGCCGGGCGCGAGCGCGAGCAGTTCGGCATCGGAAGCAATCACTACGGCCGCTGGCTTGGCGCGGCCACCCTGCGCCAAGGGCTGAGCGACTCGGTGACGGGGGAAGCGCATGCCGAATGGATGTCCGGCGGGCAGGCGACGCTGGGCGCGACCGGCGTGTTCGCGCCCAGCGCCATGGACGCCACGTTCAACGCCTCGCTGGCGGCGAGCACCAGCGGCGACGGCGACGGCTACCTGGGCAGCGCTGGGGTCGAGCTGCAACGCGGTCCGTTCCACCTCGGTGGCCGCACCCAGGCGACCAGCCGCCAGTTCGTCCAGATTGGCCAGCAAGCGGGCCAGTTGCCGGCACGCCGGCTCAGCGACCTGAGCGCCGGCTTCGGCGCCGGCAACATCGGTTCCTTCAGCGCCGCCTATGTCCGGCAGGATAACCGCGACAGCGCGCGCACCGAATTGCTGTCGCTGTCGTATGCGACAAATATCACAGGCCGCGCTTTCATTGGCGTGAACCTGCTCAAACCGCTGGCCGGCAACAACGGCATCGCGCTGGGCGCCTTCCTGGTGGTCCCGCTCGATGGCCGGACCAGCGCCAACGCCAGCGCGCAGCGCGCAAGCGGGCCTGGCAGCCCAGCCTTGGGCAGTCTGCAGGTGCAGCGCGGACTGGAGCTGGGCGACGGCGTCGGCTATCGCCTGCTGGCGAGCCGCCATGGCCCGCAGCAGGCGGAACTGCTGGCACAGAATGGCGTCGGCACCTACTCGCTCGGCGCGGCGACGCAATCGGGCCAGACCTCGGTGCGGGCCGGCGTTTCCGGCGGCGCCGTCACGCTGGGCGGAGGCCTGTTCGCCAGCCGGCGCATCAGCGACAGTTTCGCGCTGGTCCAGGTGCCGGGCTATCCGGACGTGCGCGTCTACGCCGACAACCAGCTGGTCGCGCGCACCGACAAGCAGGGCAATGCGCTGCTGCCGCGCATTCGCGCCTACGAGGCCAATCCCGTGTCGATCGAGTCGAACGACTTGCCGCTCGACGCCAAGGTCGATGCGCTGCAGCTCGACGCCGTGCCGTTTTACCGCAGCGGCGTCGTGCTTCGCTTCCCTGTTTCCATCGCGCGCGGCGCGACGCTGAAAATCCGGTTCGCCGACGGCACACCGGTGCCGGTGGGGGCGCTGGTGTCCGTCGGGAGGCAGGCGGAGCAATTTCCAGTGGTTGACGATGGCGAAGCCTATGTGACGGGCCTGTCGGCGAGCAATACCTTGAGCGTCGACTGGCAAGGGCACACCTGCCAGTTTTCCGTGAAATTTCCCGCGTCAAACGATCCACTGCCGTTCCTCGGCACTTACCGATGTGAAGGAAATGCAAAATGAAATTCAAACTAATGTTGCCGATCCTGGGCTTGCTGCTGGCGCCCGCAGCGCAGGCGACGTTTCATATCTCGAACTGCACGCTGACGCCACCAGCGGCGATGATCTTCAACACCAATCTGAGCAACGGCCTGACCAGCACGACCTCATTCAGCGTTTCTTGCACCACCAGCGGCGGCGGCAGTGGCGTCTACACGATCACGCTCAGTTCAGGATCGGGAACGGAAGCCCAGCGCAAGCTAATCAGCGGCAGCAACGTGTTGAACTACAACCTCTACCAGGACGCCGCCTTTACCCAACCTTGGGGAGCGACCTCGGGCACCTGGAATGCGCAAACCGCGACCGGGGACTTCAGTAATAAGTCATTCACGATTTATGGAAAAATCGCCAGCGGGGCGCCCAACAATTCCGCGCCGCCGGGTGTCTATACGGATCCATCGATCATTGTCACGATCACCTGGTGAGGAAACCATGAACAAGCAAAGCACACAAATGGGCCGATCCCTGGCATGCCTGGCGCTTGGCATCGCGGCCGTGCTGGCCGATGCCCATGCGGGCAAAGTCGCGAAAACGGTACAGGTGGGCGTCACGGTGAAGTCGATCCTCAGCATCGGTCCGGTCACCCAGCCCGCCACGTTCGTCGTGACCAAGGATGACATCAAGGCCGGTTTCGTCACGGTCCCGAACGGCGGATCGTACACGGTCACCAACAATAACCGGGCCGGCTACAAGCTGTCATTCCGAACTTCGGATTTTGGGGTCATCGGATTGAAGACCGTAACCGTTGAGAGCGGCCTGGCCAGTCCGGTTGGCCTGGCCTCGAACGCGATGAGCTATGCGCCGCAACCCTACCGCAGTTTCAAGATCACGCTGAATCCGGGCCTGCGCTTCGACTTCCTTAGCAAGAACGACCCCGGCTTCAAGGATGCGAACGGCAACGACAAGCTCAAACCGGGCAGCTATCCATGGCCGGTGCTTGCGGTCGGCGCCGAGCCGCTGTGACGGCCACGAGCGCCCTTACGCCAGCTTGGTTGCAACGATCACCTGGAAATTACTGAAGAAAACGGTGCGCCGTTCGCACTGCAATTTGCCGAGCCCCTCAAGCTGCATGAGCGGATCATGGGTGCTCCACAGCGCCAGCCCCAGCGGCTCGAAGACCTTGAAATAGATCCAGCTCAGCATCCGCAGCACCGGCTGGTCCGGCCGGTGGAATTCGGCCAGATACAGCTTGCCACCGGGCCGCAAGACGCGCACCGCCTCTTTCAAGGCGACCCGTTTGAGCTCATGCGGCAGTTCATGCAGCAGAAAGAAGATCACGTTGGCGTCAACCGATTCGTCGGCGCGTTGCATTGCCACCGCATTCTCCTCGATGAACTCGACCTGGTCCAGGTGCGCTCCGAGCTTGTCCCTGGCGTTGGTGAGTTCATTGCGGATGATGTCGGCAATGAGCACGCGTCGCGCGCCGGCGCCGAGCGCCGCGTCCACCACCCGCGGAATCACGTTGCCGAACGCGCAGGAAGTGATCAGCACATCCTGGCCGCGCAGGTCGGTGTTGCGCAGGCCTGCGGCGATGAGCGAGACCAGGCGGTCGTACTGGAACAGCAGGATGGCCGCAATCACGGGCTGGAAGTCGACCAGCTTGATCAGGCGCAGGTTCGAGTACAGCGGGTAGATGTGGGTAGTCTCGTGCGCGGCCTGGCCCGTGAGCGCGCGCGCGATGAGTGCGCCACGCGTGAGCGTAAAAAAGAACAGCGCCGTGCTGGCGAGCAGAAAACTGACCGCGCTGGCGACGAAGATGAGCCAATCAGGCATACAATTCCTTTCGGTGAAACAGGCGCGCCATCAGATGCGCCACAGTTGAATGGCACAGGCGAGCGTGCCGGCGGCCGCCATGCCATAGACCAGCAGCGCGACGACGCCATCGAGACGCACCCCAAGATCGTGCAAGGTCACGCGCAAGCGATGCGCCGCGTGCCACAGGAACAAGGTGATGACGCCAAAGATCGACACCATGCCCAGCCAGCTTGCAGCGAAGGCGTGGAGGTTGGCGTAGCTGAGGATGGCTGGCGCCCGCCCCAATGCCAGCAGCAGGAACAGCAGCGCCAGCACCGGTGCCAGCAAGGCGGCCAGCGTGCCGCCGGCGGCGAACAGGCTCCAAAATACCGCTTTGTTCGATTTGGCCATGATCAGATGACTCCCGCAAACCAGAGCACCGCCGCGCTGAGCAGCGCCCACAGCGCGAAGTGGGCACCGATGATGTACCGGCCCGGCAAGAACGATTCGCCGATCTGGACCGGTAAGGCCTTGGGCGTGACCTTGAACCAGCTGATCGCGTTGTGCACGGCGGCGACCAGCACCAGCGCCAGTGCCAGCGCGCTCCAGCCGCCCGTGATGGCGGCGACGAAGGCTTCATAGGCGGCCTGGCCGTGCGCCAGGCGCTCGAGCGCGCACACCATCAGCAAGGCCAGAGCGCCGATGAAAATGCAGGTCACCTCGCGCGACATGTAGCGCAGGTAGCGCGGGTGCCGGAGATACCAGCCGGTTTTCGAGACGGGACGATTGAACGGTTTGCGGCTCATGGTTTTTCCCTCGCTGGAAGCAGATGCTCCTCGAACCAGTCAAGCGCGCTGGCGACCTTCACTTGCTGCAGCGCACCGGCCGGGTCGACGGCCTTGGGGCAGACTTCGGAACAGGCGCCGACGAAGGAGCACTCCCACACGCCCTCGTCGGTGGCCAGTACCTGCTGGCGTTGCGCCCGTCCGCCATCGCGCGAGTCAAGGTTGTAGCGATGCGCCAGCGCGATTGCCGCCGGACCGATGAAGGCCGGCTGCAGCGCGTATTCGGGACAGGCCGCGTAACAGAGCATGCAATTGATGCACATCGAGTACTGCCGGTAGCGCATCAGCTGGGCCGGCGTCTGCCGGTACTCGCCTTCGTCGATGCGCCTCAGCTCTTTGGGGATCAGGAATGGCTTGACGCGCCCCAGCTTTTCGATGAAGTCGTCGGCCACCGTCACCAGGTCGCGCTCGATCGGGAAATGGGCCAGCGGCTCGACCCGGATCACGCCGGGATAGTGGCGCAGGAAGGCGTGGCAAGCCAGCTTGGGCTCGCCGTTGATCATCATGCCGCAGCTGCCGCACACGGCCATGTGGCAAGACCAGCGGTAGGACAGCGTCGGGTCGTGGCGCTCCTTGATGGCATTGAGCGCGTCAAGCACCACCCATTCCTCCTGGCAGACGACCTGGTAGCGCTGGAAATGCGGTTCCGCGTCAAGCTCGGGGTTGTAGCGCATGACGTCGAGTTCGACCAGCCGTTCGGCGGTGCGGCTGCTCATTTGTGCTCTCCCGAATAGTCGCGCACACCGGGCGGCGAGGTGGTGATGACGACGTCGAGGTAATCCACGCCGGGCCGTTCGAGCCCGCGGTAGCTTGCCATGGTGTGGCGCAAATAGGCCTGGTCGTCGCGCTCGGTGTAGTCGAGGCGCTGGTGGGCGCCGCGCGACTCCTTGCGCGCCAGCGCGCCCTCGGTCATGGCGGCGGCGCAGTCGAGCATCGAGCCCAGTTCGAGCACCTGGAACAAGTCCGTGTTAAAGACGTTGCTCTTGTCGTTGAGCGTGACATGCTGGTAGCGGCGGCGCAGCGCCGTGATCGTCTCGACCGCCTCTTGCAGGCCGGCCTCGGTGCGGTAGATGCCGACGTTCTTCTCCATCGTGTCCATCATTTCCTTGCGCAGCCCCGCCATCGATTCCTGGCCGTCGGTGCGCGAAAACAGCGCACGGATGCGCGCCTGCGATTGCTCGGCGAGCGCCGTGAGCGCCGCCGTGTCGGGCGCCCCGTGGCGCCGCACGTGCGCAATGGCCGACAGCGCCGCCGCCTTGCCGAAGACCAGCAGCTCGACCAGCGAATTCGAGCCCAGGCGGTTGGCGCCATTCAGGCTCACGCAGGCACACTCGCCGGCCGCGAACAGGCCGGGCAAGGTGGTCGACGCCGAGATGTCGGTTGAGATACCACCCATCATGTAGTGCACCACCGGACGGATCGGCACCGGATCGGTGACGATGTCCACGCCCAGGTAGGCAATGGCCAGTTCGCGCACCAGCGGCAGGCGCTCGTTGATGTGGCGCTCGCCCAAGTGGCGCATGTCCATCAACACACATTCCCCCCACTGCGTGCTGACGGTATTGCCCTTTTGTAGTTCATGCCAGTAGGCCTGGCTCACGCGGTCGCGCGGACCCAGCTCCATCGTCTTGAGCTGCGGCTTGCCAAGCGGCGTCTCCGGCCCCATGCCGTAGTCCTGCAGGTAGCGCCGCCCGTGCTTGTTGAGCAGCACGCCGCCCTCGCCGCGGCAAGCCTCGGTCAGCAGGCTGCCCGTATTCGGCAGGCCGGTCGGATGGTACTGGACGAATTCCATATCCTTGAGCGGCACGCCGGCCCGGTAGGCCATGGCCATGCCGTCGCCGGTCTTGATCGCGCCGTTGGTGCTGAACGGGAAAATCCGCCCGGCCCCGCCGCCGGCTATGATCACCGACTTGGCGTGGAACTGCTTGATCATCCCGCTGCGCATTTCCATCGCCGTCAGGCCCTGGCAACGTCCCTCGTCGACCAGCAGGTCGAGCGCGAAATATTCATCGTAACGGACGATCGAGGGAAATTGCAGGGTGGTCTGGAACAGCGTATGCAGGATATGGAAGCCCGATTTGTCGGCCGCAAACCAGGTGCGCTGCTTCTTCATGCCGCCGAACGGACGCACGGCCACCGAGCCGTCCTCCTCCCGGTTCCACGGACAGCCCCAGTGTTCGAGCTGTAGCAATTCCCGGGGCGCCTCGCGCACGAAAAATTCGACACAGTCCTGGTCCGACAGCCAGTCGCCGCCGCCGACGGTGTCGTCGAAATGCATGGCGAAGCTGTCGTCTGACTTGATCACGCCGGCGGCGCCCCCCTCGGCCGCGCAAGTGTGGCTGCGCATCGGATAGACTTTGGAGATCAAGGCGATGCGCAGCCCCGGATCCGATTGCGCCAGGGCGATGGCCGCGCGCAAACCGGCGCCGCCGGCGCCAATGATGGCGACATCGCAATTGATGATTTCCATGCCGGTCTTTCGATGCGCAGCGCTTGAAGGGGAAAACGCGCCGCATGCTAAATGTTAATTGATAGTAAATTCTACCCTCGGTGCAGTCGGGAATTTGTTCAATTCGAGGCAATTACCAGCCAATTACTGGTATTCAATGATCGAGATCAAATTTACCGGTCGCGGCCGCTTAGTGGCGCCCGTGCAGAACTTGAGAGAAAACCTGCTGCTCCGTCAGCAATGCACCTTCGGCGAGCAGCTGGGCATATTCGGCGTCGGGCAAGCGTTGTTGCTGCAGCGCGACCGCCTCGAGGTAGAGCCCGCGCGGAGCGAGTCCGGACTGGCTCCGCATCGCGCTGCGCTGAAGGCGGAAGCAAGCACGTGTTTCCCCTGCCGAAAGCGAGGGTATCGAATGGCTGTTAGACTATTTATTGTTCATACGCAGCCCAATTAACGACATGAAAATCGCACTGGAATCGGCCGACCAGCCAGAAATCATCGCTCTCATCGCCGAACTGGACGCGTATCAGCGCTCGCTGTATCCGGCCGAGAGCTGCCATTTGCTCGAGCTGTCTTCACTTACGCAGGCAAACGTCTTGTTCGCTGTCGCGCGCGACGGGGCCGCTGGCGCGCTCGGCTGCGGCGCGGTGGTGCTCAATGCGGAGTATGGCGAAGTCAAGCGCATGTTCGTGCACCCGCGCGGGCGCGGGATGGGTGTAGCCAAGGCCATCCTCGGCTTGCTGGAGGCGGAAGCGGGCAAGGCGGGCTGCGCTCTGTTGCGCCTGGAAACCGGCCCGTATCAGGCCGAAGCGCTTGGCCTGTATGCGCGCACCGGGTATCAGCGGCGCGGACCGTTCGGCGGGTATGCAGACGATCCGCTGAGCGTTTTCATGCAAAAACAACTGGCCGCATAGTCAAGTCCTCGCCGGGTCCCAATGCCGTTCTCGCGGACAGCGGCTGCCTTGGCGTCAGTGACTGCCAGACCGCCCAGTTTCCCCATTTGTGCGGTCATCCAGCGTTTGAGTGTTTGATACAGAAGCGGCAAAGACCCGTTAGTGTGGCCGGCATACTCCCCGTCCACCCATGAGCACCTCCAGCTTGGACAAAAACCTGGCCACATCTCATAGGAAGAAATTCAAACTTTGGATGCGTTTCGAACAGTCCGGATAGCAAACTACTTCGATGCAGAATGTTGAGAGAGCGACATACAGCCTTTAAAATCAGGATGATTAGGCATTTCCACCAATCGCGTGTACCTATACGTGTACCAAAAACCTAAAGCGTCAACGAACGACACTTCAACTCCATAGACTATTCGGTTTCGGCAGTGAAATGTTGCCCGGCGTGTATCTTGAATGCTTGTGACTGGAGACATCCTCCAGTAAGATGGCATTCATGTCCTCAATTACCCAAACACCAATTTTTTCCGGCCATGAAACGTTTCCGCTTCGGCAGCTTTGGCTGCGTAAGGCGTTCGACGCGATCTCTGGCCATTCGCCCGCCGCACCAAAAAGCCTTTTCTCCGATCACGAAGCCATAGTTCGCTTCGGTGTCGGCAAGAACATGGTTGCCTCAATAAAGCATTGGGCCGTCGCGTCTAACTTCATGGAGGAGCACAATGCCGGCTTTCGCCCGACAGAAGTTGCGGAAGCAATATTGGGCTACGATGGTCTCGACCCCTATTGCGAACACCCTGCAACGGTTTGGCTAATCCATTGGTTCCTAGCGGGCCGAGGCAATCGCTCCACAACGTGGCATTGGTTGTTCAATCACGTTCCATCTCAGGCCTTTACACGAGAAGATATTTTGTCAGGCCTCTCAAAATTCGTAATCGAACATCAGCATCGAGCAACTGAAACGACTCTGCGACGAGACATCGAATGCTGCATCAAGAGCTATGTCCCCAATTTAGGTGGTGACTCAGCTGAGGATGTGGCCGAGCCCATTTTAGGCGAGCTAGGCCTAATTCAGCAAGGCGGCAAAGGAATCTTTGAGTTCCGTCGAGGTCCCAAGCATACGCTACCCGATCAGCTGTTCGCATTTGCGCTTCTGGATTATTGGTCCCGACGTGCGCCGAATGTGAGCACTATGTCGTTTGACATGGCAGCCCAAGATTTTGGTTCGCCTGGCCGCGTATTTAAGTTGGATGAGAACGGCGTTGCGGACCGAGTGTTGAACATTGAAAACGTTACGCAGGGCGCTCTACGTTGGTCAGATACGGCTGGAATGAGGCAAATCATCAAGGTGCGCGACATACAACCGTTGTCCCTGCTTAAGGCTGCTTATGCATAAGAAGAAAAAACCATCCGTGGGCGACACTGTGCTGTCGGAACACGTTGAGATATCACGACAATTCCTCCGCTCCGTAAGAATCGACACAGACTACGGTCGCGAAGACGCATTGCATGGCTATGTGTGCCAGCATACGGCGCGTTCTCTGCTTGAGAATATGTCGAATCAGATCAATACAACAAGGCAACGGGCCTTCACATGGACAGGTCCATATGGTGGAGGCAAGTCGTCACTTGCGCTTGTACTTTGCTCCCTCGTAGCGCCGAGTCCGAGTATTCGCCAAAAAGCTCGTCGCCTCTTGAACCTATTAGCAAATAGTGCGGCCGCAACTGCCTTTTCGAGCGGCGACAACGGCTGGCTCGTATTACCTATCGTCGGTCGCCGCTCAAGCGTAGTTGGGGCAATTGAAGACTGCCTCAATGGAAACGAATCACAGAAAGCTCGAAAACCAGGGCGTCAACGAGCCACCAAAGGCGACGTGATCCCGCGCTTGATAGATCTTGCGAACGCAAGGGAAGACTCGGGAGTATTGCTAGTAATTGATGAGCTGGGAAAATTCCTTGAGTCTGCGGCACAAACCGGAGACGACGTCTATTTTTACCAGGAGCTTGCAGAGGCCGCGAGCAGGTGCAATGGCAAACTAATTGTCGTCGGCATCCTTCATCAGTCATTCGAACAATATGCCGCTCGACTTGGCCGCGAAGCTCGTGACGAGTGGGCCAAAGTACAAGGTCGATTCATTGATATTCCGCTTATTACAGGCACAGATGAAGTAATTGAACTTGTGTCCCGTGCCATCACGATCAAGACGGATTTTGCACACACCGAGTCAAGAAGAATCGTCGATGTGATCGTTCAATCGATACGGAATCGGCGGCCAGGCGCTCCCACGAGCCTCGCAGAAGGCCTGTTCTCTTGCTGGCCACTCCACCCAGTCACGGCAACGCTTCTTGGTCCAATTTCGAAGCGGCGATTCGGGCAAAACGAACGCAGCACATTTGGATTTCTTGCGTCGAGGGAGCCAATTGGCTTTTCGGAATTCCTGGATTCTCAAAGTGCAGATGCTCTTTCGATGTATGGCCCAGCCCGTTACTGGGACTACCTGCGCGCGAATCTGGAGCCTGCAATTCTCGTGTCCCAAGATGGTCATCGATGGGCAGCGGGAGCTGAGGCTGTCGAGCGTGCCGAGGGACGCGGCACATGGCTTCATGCCAACCTCGTCAAGACCATTGCACTTATTGACCTGTTCAAGAACGGGTCAGGTCTCGCAGCAGATAAAGATGTTCTACTCCACTCAATTGAGAATACGACTCCGCCCGAAATTGACGCCGCTCTTCGCGATCTTGAGAATTGGTCGATCATCATTTTCAGAAAGCATCTGAGCGCCTGGGGCATTTACTCGGGAAGCGATTTTGATATCGATGCCGCTGTGATCAAGGCTCGCTCAGAAATTGACACGTCTCGTCTAAAGCGAGTGTCCGATCTCAGTGACCTGTATCCGGTTATTGCGAAACGACTGTATCAACAGAAGGGCACTATGCGTTGGTTCTCACGAGCCATCATTGCCGCTCAAGACATAGCGGATTATGCGAGAAAGTTTGCACCGGCCTCAGGAAGTTGTGGAGAGTTCGCACTTGTGTTGCCATCGAAAGAGGCTGCGAACAAGGAGCTTTATGCGTCCGCTGCAGCTGCCTCGCGCAGAAACGAGGATGGTGCTTTGCTCGTTGGCATTCCGAGCAATGCAAATCGCCTGGTTGAGTTGGGATCAGAACTTTCGGCGTTAGAACACGTACGTCAACACCGCCCTGAACTTGAAGGTGATGGTGTTGCTCGACGTGAAATAGATGCAAGAATTAACGCTACGAAAGCTGAACTTGAAGAGCAACTGCGTGATTCATTTTCGCTCGCCACTTGGTTCTATGAGGGAGAAGAAGTCGTTGCAGATGCGCGAAAAGGCCTCTCTTCAATTGCATCTCACGTAGCCGCAGAGATCTATTGGGCCGCTCCCCAAATCGCAAGCGAACTAGTCAATCGAGACAATGTCTCGTCGAATGGCAAAGCAGCCTTGCGTGACCTCATGCATCGAATGGTAAATTTCGCCGATGTCCAAAACCTCGGATACGATGGATATCCCGCTGACGCAGGACTCTTCTATACGGTAGTCGGGGCAGTTGGTATGCATCGCATGGTTGACGATAGGTGGCGTTTCACCGAACCTGACGACAGCCTACGCGGGACAACATTTCACACGCTTTGGAAGGCAACAACTGATGCGCTCGCGGTTACTGACCGCACAACCCGCCTTGACGAGCTATATGGGATTTGGGCAGCCCGTCCCTATGGCATCCGCGCAGGTGTAATGCCCATACTGGCGTTGGCCTTTTTCATGGCTCATAGGCAAAACCTCGCGATGTACATCGAAGGCGTTTTCTGTCCGGAACTCACAGACGCAAATGTTGATGAATGGCTCCAGGACCCGAGCCGCATCGGTTTCCGATATGTACAAATTGGAAGTCAGCGGCGAGATATTCTCGAAGGTCTTTCCAGCGCCCTTTCTCAGAGGCTCGGCCGCGCAATCGCTCCAGACCCCTTAGACTCCGCGCGCGGACTTGTATCGTTGGCCTTTGCGCTTCCCAACTGGACGCGGCGGACAGAATCTATTTCCAGCATTGCGAAGGATGTGCGAGCGCTGCTCTTAAAGGCGCATGATCCACACAAGGTTCTCTTTAATGACTTGCCTGCATTGCTCTCCTGTGATGACGGAGAAGAGCTGGTCGATAGCGTTGTAAAAGTCATCGAAGAACTGACTGATGCTTATCCAGCCATGCTCCGAATCGTGGAAGAGCGGTTGCTGAGGGCGCTTGATCACGAGACGTCGCATCTCTACCTCAGGGAACGCGGCAGCGCTATCAAAGGAGTGACTGGCGACTTTATGCTAGACGCATTCGCGACTCGACTTGCAGCCTACGATGGTTCTGTAGGCGCAATCGAAGGGCTTGTCAGCCTCGCGATCAGCAAACCTACAAAGGACTGCGTTGATCGAGATATCGATGCCGCTATTCTCAAGCTCGGTGCATGGTCTATGGAGTTCCGCAACGCGGAGACGCTAGCATCGCTTCAAGGACGACCTTCGAACCGGCGGGCTTTTGGTGTTGTCTTCGGCACCGCAGGCGGTCACTCCATCTCCGACTCCTTTGACGTTTCTGAGGCTGACGCACCAGCGGTCATTGAGTTGGCCAATCAATTCTTGACGACGCTCCGCCTGTCGAGCGTCAAACGCGAAGTGTTCCTTGCAGCACTTGTTGAGGCAGGTGCCAGCATTGTTGGAGAGACCGAACTAAGAGGCCCGAAATGACCGTTCACCACGTACTTGGCATCTCCGGCGGAAAGGATAGTGCTGCGTAAGCGGGAGATTTACCCCACCGTTCCCTGGTCAGCAGTTGTCGGGCGACCAGC
>JAZJYV010000023.1:0-6253 GCA_040390195.1 Pseudomonadota bacterium
GGAGCGGATCAGCATGGCGATCGCTTCGGCCGCCATGCCCTCTTCGCGCCCCAGGTAGCCAAGCTTCTCGTTGGTCTTGGCCTTGACGTTGACCTGCTGCGGCGACACCCCGATGTCCTCGGCAATGCGCGAGACCATTTGCGCGATGTGCGGCGCCATCTTCGGCGCCTGGGCGATGATGGTGGCGTCGATATTGCCGATGCTGTAGCCGGTGGCCATCACCCGGTGCGCCACTTCGCGCAGCAGGGTGCGCGAATCGGCGCCGGCGAACATCGGGTCGGTGTCCGGGAAGTGCTTGCCAATGTCGCCCAGTCCGGCCGCGCCGAGCAGCGCGTCGATGATCGCGTGCAGCAGCACATCGGCGTCGGAATGGCCGAACAGTCCCGTCTTGTGCGGGATGGTCACCCCGCCGATGATCAGTTTGCGGCCCTCGACGAGGGCGTGGCAGTCGTAGCCGGTTCCGATGCGGAACGGCGGGGTTGGGTTGTAAGATGCCAGTGCCATGATAGCTTCACAATAGGAGGGTTAACAGGCTGCCAGGTACATCTCGGCGATCGGGACGTCGGCCGGCAGCGTGACTTTCAAATTACGGGGATGGCCTTCGACCAGCTTCGGCACCAGGCCCATCGCTTCGACCGCACTGGCGTCATCGGTAATGACGCTGGCGTCGCTGGCCGCTGCGAGGGCATCCCGCAGCAGCCGGTAACGGAACATTTGCGGCGTCTGGGCCAGCCACAGGCCGGCGCGCGCCACGGTGGCCACGCCGCCGCCGGCGGCGCGCTTAACGGTGTCGACCACCGGCAGCGCCAGCAGGCCGCCGACCGCGTCAGTGCCCACCGCGGTAATGAGTTTTTCGATCAGGGCAGCGTTCAGGCCAGGGCGCGCAGCGTCGTGCACCAGCACCCAGTCGTACTCGCGCAAGTCGGCGCCCAGCGCCTGCAGCGCGTTCTGCACCGATTCGAGCCGGCTCGCTCCGCCGCAGCGCAGCACGGTCACGCCAGAGGCAGGCGCCACCTGGTCGATCATGCCATCGTCGGGGCTGACCACGACGTAGGTGTGGGTGACCAGCTCGCTCGAGAGGAAGGCGTCTATGGTGTGCCGCAACATCGGTTTGCCGGACAGGGGCAGGTATTGCTTCGGGCCATCCGCAGCCATGCGGGCGCCCATTCCGGCGGCCGGAATCAGGGCAAAATAACGCGGTGCGTGCAAGGTCATGGCTGTCGATTTGAATTGGCCGGGCCGATACGGTGACTGTACCTCACCTTGCCGATCTTTGCAGGGTCAGGCATCACTAATTCAACATTCGACATTCCAGAGCAACAGGACTTGAGCTGGCGCATCCAAGATGCAACTAATTGCAAATCAGCGGAGACCAGGCGTCCAGGCGCCGGACAGGATCTTTTCGAGCCAGAAGCTGCCGATCACGGTCTTGACGTCGGTGATCTGGCCGCAGCGGATCTGCTCGAGCATCTCGGGCACGGAGCTGGTGTAGGTTTCCAGGAATTCGCCCTCGTCGAGGCTGGCCGGTCCGGCCACCAGGCCGCGCGCCAGGAACAGGTCCAGGTGCTCGTCCGAGTAGGCGATCGCGTTGTGGATGGTGCACACGAAATCCCAGTCGCTGGCGATATAGCCGGTTTCCTCCTGCAGCTCGCGCTTGGCGCAATCGAGCGAGGATTCGCCCGGGTCGATTTTCCCGGCCGGGAATTCGATGAACACTTGCTGCAGCGGATAGCGGAACTGGCGCTCGAGCAGCACCCGGCCGTCGTCGAACAGCGGCAGGATCACCACCGCGCCGGGATGGCGGATGTATTCGCGGTCGGTGACGCTGCCGTCGGGCAGGCGGATGCGGTCGCGCGCGACCTTTAGGAAGCGCCCGTCGTAGGCGGTCTCGCCGTCGATGTAGATTTCAGTCTGCGACAAGTCCATGGCCGCTCCGGCTTAGTGATGCTTGCGCAGGTAGCGCATTACAAATCCGGGAAACGCCAGCACGACAAACAGCGGCACGGTGATCATGTAGAACTCTTTGACCTGGGGGAAAACGTTGCCGATCTGGGCTTCGAGCGCGTAGGCCGCGCCGCCGACGACGAAATACAGGACCACCATTTCAAGCACCCGCACGAAGGCGCGCTTGTGCCCGGACTTCAGGGCGATCACGCCGAACAGGCGCTCATTGAAGAACGGCAGGTTGGCGGCCGCCAAGGCGAGGACGACCACCAGCCAGCTTGCAAACGATACATCCATCAAGTGCCGAGCGTTTTGGTCATGGCGTGCATGCAGGCGTTCAGCAGCGAACCAGGCAGCACACCCATCATGACGATGGCCACGCCGTTGATCGACAGCGCCAGGCGCATGTCGAACGGCACGGCGATGACGGCGCCATCGGACGGCTCGTCGAACCACATGGTCTTGACCACGCGCAGGTAGTAGAACGCGCCGATCAGCGAGAACATCACCGCCACCACCGTCAGCCACACCTGGCCGGTCGAGAGCACGGCCTGCAGCACCGAGAACTTGGCCGCAAAGCCCATCATCGGCGGCACCCCGGCCAGCGAGAACATCAGGATCGACATTACGGAGGCGAACCACGGGCTGCGCTTGGCCAGGCCGCGGAAGTCGTTCAGTTCTTCGGCTTCGAAACCGGCGCGCGCCAGCATCATGATCAGGCCGAAGCTGCCCAGCGTGGTCATCACGTAGGTAATTGCGTAGTACATCGCGGCGCTGTAGGCCGTTGCGGCGTTGCTCGAATCGGCGCCGACCACGCCTGCCAACAGGCCGAGCAGCACGAAACCCATCTGCGCGATGGTCGAATAGGCCAGCATGCGTTTCAGGTTGGTCTGGGCGATCGCGGTCAGGTTGCCGATCGCCAGCGACATGACCGCCAGCACCATCAGCATCTGCTGCCAGTCCACCGCCATCGGCAGCAAGCCTTCGACCAGCAGACGGATGCAGATGGCGAACGCGGCCAGTTTCGGCGCGCCACCGAGCAGCAGCGTGACGGCCGTCGGCGCGCCCTGGTAGACGTCGGGCACCCACATATGGAACGGCACCACGCCCAGCTTGAACGCGAGCCCGGCCACCATGAACACGATGCCAAACACCAGGATCGTGCGGTTGGCCGTGCCGGAACCGGCGGCCTTGGAGATTTCGTTGATGTCGAGCGAACCGGTAGCGCCGTACAGCATGGAGATCCCGTACAGCAGGAAGCCGGAGGCGAGCGCGCCGAGGATAAAGTACTTCATCGCCGCCTCGGTCGATACCGCATGGTCGCGCCGCAGCGCCACCAGCGCGTACAGCGACAGCGACGACAGCTCGACACCCAGGTAGATGACCAGCATGTTGTTACCGGAGATCATGACCATCTGGCCGAGCATGGCGAACAGGGCCAGCACGTAGAATTCGCCGCCCAGGTTACCGGACATCATGCCCCGCTCGGTGGCGTACTGGCGCGAGTAGACCAGCGTCACGCCCACTGCCAGGTAGGTAAACAGCTTGAGCAGGTTCGACATCGGGTCCGACACGAACATGTTCGAGAAGGTGTAGACCGTGGTGCCGGCGCTGTAGTCGGCCCAGGTGAGCACGCCGCACACGGCCAGCGTGAGCAGCGAGAGCACGTACGTCATGGTGCGCTTCGCGTCCGACGTGAACATGTCGATCAGGAGGATCGCGGAGGCCGCGACCATCAGGAAGATTTCGGCGTAGACCGGGATCAGATTGGGGCTGGTTGTCTGGATCATATTCTTTAGTGTGGCAGCTTGGAGACCGAAACCTGCTGGATCAAATCAGCAACGGAGGTCTGCATCGTATCGGTGAACGGCGCCGGGTACAGGCCCATGAAAAGGACGGCGATCGTCAACAGCGCGAACATCAGGAATTCGCGCTTGTCCAGATCCGTCAGTTCGTCGACGTGGTGATTGGCGATGGCGCCGTAGATCACGCGCTTGACCATCCACAGCGAGTACGCCGCGCCGAAGATCAGCGCCGTGGCGGCCAGCATGCCGATCCAGAAATTGAACTGGACCGCACCCAGGATCACCATGAACTCGCCCACGAAACCGGAGGTCGCCGGCAAACCGCAGTTGGCCATCGAGAAGAACACGAAATAGGCGGCGAACTTCGGCATGCGGTTGACCACCCCGCCGTAGTCGGCGATCTGGCGCGAGTGCATGCGGTCGTACAGCACGCCGATGCAAAGGAACATCGCGCCGGAGATGAAGCCGTGCGAGATCATCTGCACGATACCGCCCTGCACCGACAGCATGTTGAACATGAAAAAGCCCATCGTCACGAAGCCCATGTGCGCGATCGAGGAATAGGCGACCAGCTTTTTCATGTCCTTCTGGACCAGCGCGACGAGGCCGATGTAGATCACCGCGATCAAGGACAGCGAGATGATGAAGCCGGCCATCGAGTGCGAAGCGTCCGGCGTGATCGGCAGCGAGAACCGCAGGAAGCCGTACGCGCCCAGTTTCAGCATGATCGCGGCCAGCACGGCCGAACCGCCGGTGGGCGCCTCGACGTGCACGTCAGGCAGCCAGGTGTGGACCGGGAACATCGGCACCTTGACCGCGAACGCCATCAGGAAGGCGATGAAGATGAGGGTCTGCTCTTTCATCGTCAATGGCAGCTTGTGCCAGGTCAGGATGTCGAACGAGCCGCCCGAGGCGTTGTACAGGTAGATGATCGCGATCAGGGTGAGCAGCGAGCCGAGGAAGGTGTACAGGAAGAACTTGAACGAGGCGTACACCCGGTTCTCGCCGCCCCACACGCCGATGATGATGAACATCGGGATCAGGGTCGCTTCGAAGAAGAAGTAGAACAGCAGGCCGTCCATCGCGCAGAACACGCCGATCATCAGGCCCGACAGGATCAGGAAGGCGCCCATGTACTGGGCCACGCGCTTCTCGATCACCTGCCACGCCGAGATCACCACGATCACGGTGATGAAGGCGGTCAGCGGAATGAACCACAGCGACAGGCCGTCGATGGCCAGCGCGTAGATGATGTTGAAGCGGCCGATCCACGGCGTGCTCTCGATGAACTGCATGCCGTGCGCGGCTTTGTCGAAGTGGACGATCAGCGGCAGCGTCGCGATGAAGCTGACGATGGCGCCAACCAGCGTGAGCACCCGGGTCTGGCCCGGTTTGTCGTCGCGGCCGAGGGCGAGCACCAGCACGCCGAACAGGATCGGAAGCCAGATCGCCAGGCTAAGGAACGGAGGATAGGATATCGTAGACTGCATCATGTTGTCGTTGTCTTTGCGTGTCTAATTAAGCGTGCCAGAACGGGAAGAAATACAGCAAGGTACCGAGCACGCCGAGAATCATCACGAATGCATAGTGATAGATGTAACCGGTCTGCAGCGTGCGCACCACGGCGGACACGGAGCCCACCAGTTTCGCGCTGCCATTGACGATCAGGCCATCGATCAGCCCCTTGTCGCCGATATTCCACAAGCCGCCGCCCAGCAGGCGTGCACCGCCGGCGAAGACCACGTCATTGAATTTGTCCATGTAGTACTTGTTGTCGAGCAGGGTGTGCAGCGCGTGGAACTTCTCGTAGAAGAACTGCGGCACCTTCGGATTGACCATGTAGCAGTAGTAGGCCGAACCGACGCCCGCCGCGGCCAGTGCGAACGGCAGCGAGGTGAAGGCGTGGAACGCCATTTCCATCGCGCCGTGGAACTCCTCGGTCAGCTCGTGCATCGCGTGGTGGTTGTGGCCGACGACGATGGCGCCGTCGAAGAAGTGGCCGAACAACATCGGGCCGATCGTCATGTAGCCGATCACCACCGACGGGATGGCCAGCATCACCAGCGGGAACCAGACCACGAACGGCGACTCGTGCGGCTTCTGGCCGGGCGCCAGGCCATGGTGGTGGTGGTCGTTGTGGTCCTCGTCGTGCGCGTCCGAATCGTGGCCATGCGAGTGGTGTTCGTGCGCCTTGCCGAACCGCTCCGCGCCGTGAAACACCAGGAAGTACATGCGGAACGAGTAGAACGCGGTCACGAACACGCCGGCGATCACCGCGAACTGGGCGAAGCCGGAGCCGGCGATGTGGGTCGCGCCGACCGCCTCGATGATGCTGTCCTTCGAGTAGAAACCGGAGAAGAACGGGGTGCCGATCAGCGCCAAAGAGCCAAGCAGGGAAGTGATCCAGGTGATCGGCATGTACTTGCGCAGGCCGCCCATGTTGCGGATATCCTGGTCGTGGTGCATGCCGATGATGACCGAGCCGGCGCCGAGGAACAGCAGCG
>JAZJYV010000024.1:0-109705 GCA_040390195.1 Pseudomonadota bacterium
TGGTCGCCCGACAACTGCTGACCAGGGAACGGTGGGGTAAATCTCCCGCTTACTGAAGAATGGGCAGGTGTTGGAAGCTGATCCCGATGCCGATAGTGAACATGGTTCAGGTCGCTTGAAAGCGGCTTGATATTGAACTACTGCTGATCGAGCATCCAACCCTTTAGGCCGTTTACCCAATTCTTGGCTGGCAGGTTAAGGGTCTTCTTGATGTGGGCAGCACGTTCGTAGAGCACGCTGAAATCCAACGATGGCGATTTCTTGAAAGCGATGACAACGATGTTGGCGTCATGGACTTCCGGTAGCCACACAACTGCGTCGAACACTTGCTGTATGGTGAGCAGGTTCTTGTCGTAGTTAGAGAAGTCGTCGCCAAACACATTAGTGGTCATGATACCGTCATCGCTCAGACAATCGAAGCAGCCTTGGTAAAACTCTTGTGAGTCAAGCACTGGGCCGCGCGCTTCCTGGTCGTATAAGTCCACTTGCAGCACATCGACCGTACCATGATTTGCTTTATCGAGAACGAAATCGAGCGCGTTCATCTCCACCACATTGAGCCGTGCATCATTGGGGGGCAGACCGAACTGCGCCTCGCACATGGCGATCACGTTGGGATTGAGTTCAATGGCAGTGACGCGGGCTTGAGGGATGCGGCGGTAGCAGAACTTGGTCAGTGCCGAACTGCCGAGGCCTAGCTGGACGATGTGACGCGGGCTGTCATCGAATAAAAGCCACATCATCATCATTTGAACATACTCAAGCTCGATGTTGTCGGGCTTGGAAAGCCGCATCGCCCCCTGTATCCATGAAGTACCAAGGTGCAAGGTACGCACCCCTTCAAATTCCGTGATGGTGGCAGGAGGATAACCGGGCTGATCGAACCGGATGTTGGTCGCGTAGAACTTGGAAGACTTGGACATAGCCCGACAGTTTAACAGGCAGAATGCCCCCATCAATCAGAACAATGCAGGTAGGCCGTATACGAGGCGAACCAGATCGACCTGCCTGCTGACTCCGATCTTCTGATAGATGTGCTGGGTGTGGGTCTTGATCGTGGCGAGGGACACGAACAGGGACTCACTTAGTTCGTCCTGAGTTTGGCCGCCAGCGAGGCCGGTCGCCACTTTTGTTTCTGCGACGGTCAATCCATACGAGTCTTTCAACACGTGGGATGCCATCGCACGCTGCTGGTTGCTGTCAGAGAGTACGAGGACGACATGAGCTTCGTCATCGTCAAGTTGCCTCTTCTCTGCGTGGCTAATCGGCAGTACTGCGACTCGGACGCGGACATTGCCATTTTCGGCAGTGGTCTCGATGGTCCCAACGTGCATTTCCTCGTTGTCACCAGCCGCAGCGTTTCGAGCGAGTCCGCAGAGGGCTTCGTTGTCCTTGGTGTTCGTGAGCCTAATTCGGCCAAAAACGGATTGAATGACTTCACCCGCTTGAAGCAGTTGCTCTGCGCGCTGGTTAGTCATCCGAACATGACCGGCCTGATTCACGATGACAATGCCGTAGTCCATGCGGTCAAGGACGGCCATCGCCAGCCGTTTTGCATCGCTGACTGTGCTGACCTTTGCTGCAACTTGGTCGGCCTTGGCAAAGTGCGGTATCAAGCGCTGCAAAAAGTCCGTTTCGATTTGCGTGAATGGCGGTTGGCTGACGTGGCGCTGGAAGCCGAAGAAGCTGACCATACTGCCCTGCATGCTGACAACGCCGCTCAGTACATAACGTATACCGTTCGGAATCATGAACTCGGAATGAAACCTGCTCGCCGCCACGTCGGCGTCAGAGAGGTATTCGCTGCATGCGAAAGCTTTACCTGGCGATTTGATGATGTGGGCGAGGGTCGGGTCGATGGACAGGTAATGTTCGTTGTACAGCGAGGCCACTCGTTCGTCGTGTCCGACCGTATACCAGAACGCTCCGCGACCATGGCGAATGTCCAGCCCCGCATAGAAGCCAGCTACAGCACCGATGGCCGAAGTAATTTCGGCCAACAAGGCTTCCCACTCTGTAGGGTCTAGGGCCGCGTCGTAAATCTTCCTGATGATGCTGTCTAATCGATCCATGTCCCTCGATTCATCTGTCTGGCAACAATCATCCTTTGGGATGATTCGCAATATTCATTGACAACCTATCATCGCCTACAAATGCCACGAGGCAAGTATTGTGTTTGGTTTTGGAGACATGCGCAGGATTTTGGCCGCAGCGTGCTATGGGACATCCTGTAGTTGCTCGACCAGTTCTTCGACGAGATAGCGTTGATGCGGCTGGAGCGTCTGAATTTTCACTGCGAGGGCGATGAGTTCGGGAGCTGGCTTCGATGTTTGCGGATCGACCGGCGATGCTCTTTTTGATGGAGGGCCGTAGTGCAGCCAATGTTCGTCCACGTTCAGCCATTTCGCGATGGTCGCCAATTTGTCGTTCGTAGGTATGGCTCGTCCTGTAATCCATTTGTGAGCAGTCTGTGCTGTTACGGCTTCGCCGGTATATCGCAGGTTAAATCGCAAAGCGAGTTCAGTCGCGCCGTTTACGGGTTCCGAGCTTCGACGCAAGGCTAGCTTTAGGCGCTTCGAGAACGCTGCTTTTTCATCAATGGTAGGCATGCCCGCATTCTGCTGGACAACATCTACCAGTACGTCAACCGCGCAGGCTAATTTTATCTTATATGGTTTAAAAATAAGCCTGATTGAGATAAAATTAACTTGCATTTAGGAAATATCAACTTTACTCGGGAGTCTGAATGAACAAACGAAACATGACGGCCATGCTGGCGGCAGTCCTCACTATTGCAGGTTGTGGCGGCGGTGGCGGCGGGACGCCATCTGCTCAATTGCCAGTGGCACCGGTGACCCCGGCTACGCCAGCGCCGACCGTAACATTGACGATTAGCCAGCCTAAAGTAACTTTGGGATCGTCGGCCACGCTCACATGGTCGTCCACGAACGCAACCTCCTGCACGGCATCGGGTGCATGGGCTGGTACTCAGGCCATCTCTGGCACGTCAGCGCAGACGCCAACCACATCGGGTGCGCCGACGTACACGTTGACCTGTACCGGCGCTGGCGGCACTGCCAATCAATCGGTAGCGTTGACCGTGCCGATCACAGTTCAAAAGTCGTCGTACGAAAACAAGGCTGTGGCCGCTGAAGCCATTGGCGCTCAAAAGCTGCCGGGTGAAGTAGCAATGGGCAACGCAGTAGCGTTCGCGGATTTCTTCCAGGACGGTAGCTATTCGATGGTGACGCATTCGCTCGAATACAATCCCCAAGATTCGTCGACCGTAACCAAGTTGGGCCACATTCATTTCTGGAAGAGCGTAGGTGGCATATGGGTCGACAATACCGAGAAGCTTTTGGCCAACTCGACCGGATGCCTCCATCCACGTAAAGCATCGGTAGCGGATTTTAACGGTGATGGAAGGCCTGACGTATTCTTCGCGTGTCACGGCTTTGACGCTACACCGTTTCCCGGCGAGTCTCCAGTCGTCTTGCTCAGTCAGCCTGACGGAACCTATAAGAGCACAGTCGTTCCAGTAACGTGCTTCTGCCATAGCGCGTCGGCTGCCGATGTTGATGGTGACGGATATCCTGACGTTGTTGTGACTGGCGATATGGCCGCAAGTCAGCCCTTCTTCTTGATGAACAAGAAGGATGGCACGTTCTCGAAAGATTTGACACGCCTTCCGGCCAGTACCAAATTCAAACCGATCTTCACAGCTGAATTGATCGATTTCAGCAAGGCCGGGAAGTACGATATCTTCTTCGGCGGTCACGAGCAGGAAGCTTCTTCAAGCTGGCCTGCGACAATCCTACCCAACGATGGTGCAGGTCGCTTCGCATCGACGACCAGCATCGTTCTCCCTTCAGCACCCGGGTTTGGCTTCCCAACGGACATCGTTTACAAGGCCGGTTCCATTTACCTGGCTCGGACAATTGATTTGCAGTCGAATTTTTACCGAGGTGCCGCGATACAAAAAATCGCTTACCCATCATTGGCGAATCTAACGATCTATCAGCACTTCACGTCCTATCCGTCCGGGACACTCTGGATAAATTGGATCATTGCGAATGGGGGCAACATTACGGCCCTTGACTCGGGATACGGCATAACTCTTCCACAATAACGAGTAGGTCTATCCACGGCATCTAATCTGCCGTGGATAGAAATGATCGACAACGCGAGGTGAAAATTGAAGCACACCATAATTTGTATGTTGTTCTTTACCGCAGGAACGGCAGCACACGCTGCCAGTTTCGATTGTGCGAAGGCCGCAACCAGCATCGAGAAAACGATCTGCTCAGATGACAGGATTTCTGACCTCGACAGCCAGCTCATGCAGTCGTATAAGAAGTCGATGTCCACGGCAGACAATGCTGATGCACTGAAGTTAGAGCAACGAGCTTGGCTCGCAAACGTTAGGAATAAATGTCAGGATGCTGCATGCCTGAAGCTCGCTTACGCTGATCGAATTGCTCAACTCGACGGTGCGGCAACGCCTGCTCCTGCACTGACTACGCAGAACGTTCCGGTGGCAAGCGCCATTGATCAACCTAAGGCAAACCAACCGCCGGCAGTGGCGGCAACGCCAAGCGACATGGCTCAAGCATCAGTACAGCCAGTGGCCGCGCCGCAACCGCAAAAGGTCGAGGCCAGTTCGCAAGTGACAACGCCAGCGAAGCCAACTCCAGTTGTTGAAGCGCCTGCGGCCTCGTCATCATCAACAAATCCCGGTATGGGAATTACCGATGTGTTCCATGTCTTATTCTCCATCGGCATGATCGCGTTGGTTGTTGGGATGGTTCGGCCATCCCTCGCTGCGAAATGGGTTGCTGTCCCAACTAGGAAGAAAATATTCGGTTTGATGTTGATCTACCTTATCCCGGTCGCCGCGCTGTCGAGACTTACGGAAACGCCAGAACGGAAAGCTTACGAGGCAAGTCTACGTGCGCAGAAAGAAGCTGAAAAAGTGGCGAAGCGCGAGGAACGGGAGAGCAAGGCTAGCTCTGCTCGTGGCGGTGGCGGTTCGCGATATCAAAACAATGTAAATCGTTTTGTGGCCGTCGTGCACAGGGCAAAGAAATCCGGCGCAATGTCGCGCAATCCTTCCTGCGGAGCAGTGGTCGAATCCGCTTATGGCGAATACATCGGCAAAATGGAGCGTGATTTGCAGCAGGCAAGGAGAGACGACCCTCGATCAGAAATGGGCCTACTTCGAGCGGTAACGGACACAGCAGCTTCGCAACTTGAAATGCACATTTCAAACATTGAGAACTTGTGCAATGGTCAGTAGTGTGACGACGACCAGCGCGGCTAACGGCATGCGATGGATCGTGCCCATACTCGGATTGACGCTGGTCTTGTTGTCGCTGAATGTGAGGGCTGCGGAGATCGCTGAACGCATCAACGTGGCCCAAGTTCTACTGCCGACCGGCAAGTCATGTCAGAGCTACTATTCGCTTTATCCTGCTGGCATTGTCTGCCTCAAGGATGTCGAGTACAAGCGGCAGTTTCGCGTCACATATAAATTTTCTGGAGAGGTGCGAACGGCTGATCTCGACTGGTATCCGATGAAGAAATTTGCAGTGACGGCAGACGGCACGCCAATCGATCCTGATACATCCAACCAGTTCAAGACCGAGCATGATCGATAGAGTTGATAGCGGAGGTGATGATGGCAAGCACAGCGTTGTTTGATGGTGAAGGCCGAAGGGTAGGATTCACTGAAACTCGCCCAAACGGCAACATGGTCGCGTACTCTCCAGATGGAAGGCCGCTCGGATATTTCGACGCGACGGCCAAATATACTTTCGAGTGGCATGGCCGCCGTGTTGGTAGCGGCAACCAGATCGGTCTGCTGTTTCGATGATCACGAAGCCGGTCATCGACGTTGGCTTGAAGATCACCATTGCTGATCGCGTGCTGTTCGCTGCGCGTCGATTTTACAATCGCACGTTCGGCGCGCATGTCCTCGGCTGGAGCCATGAACGGCTTATGATTCTTGGCTACAGCATCATGTCAAAGCACGCCGTCGATGCGTTGTACTCTAAGCAGACCAGCGAAAATCTCAAGGCCGGATTGTCGGCTGACGAGTATCGGGAAGTTTGTCAGGCGCTGAAGATGATCAGCGTCCTGCCACGGCCCGACCTACCAGACGGCACGTTCTCCGAAAGGCAGAATGCCGAGCATGGCATACGGCTTGTCTGGAATCGGTTCTACATCTTCTCGACGTAGAGGTGCTGCCCTTACTCCGCAGCTGGACTCAAAATCTCAAGCTCTTGCTCATCCACGATGGCGAATAGCTGATGCTCGTCTATGGTGAGCTTTGCGTAAATCCCATCTGCGTTGACTGGCGATTTCGTATAGAAGAAGCACCAAGCTGATCGATTACCTGATGCGAGCATCGCCAAAACGGTAGCCAGGTCTCGATCATTGGCGTCGAGCCAGCTTTTTAGGAACTTGATTTCAGCAATAAACGTACGAGCGTTCTTCTGTCCCGCTGGACTCATCTTGTTTTGGAATCGAACTAGAAAGACATTGGTGAGGTTCACCACCTTGACCTTGCCGAAATATATTTGCTTCTCCTGGAAGTACGGATGGAATCCAGTGATCGGCATACACACGTTGTAGAAGGGCGCAGAATGGATACCTTCCAGCGTCAATGTCTTGGTTTTGCGTTCGTGGTCCGAATACCTTAGGTACTTCGCCGCGACCGTGCCCATAAATCGCGATGTCGCCGCTCGCGTACGAGGTGCAGTGGTCGGCTTATCCACCGGATCATCCACGTCATGATCGTCATCGGGAAAATCAGGATCACCCATGGTGGGTTTCTTCTTCTTCGGGCCACCAGATTTTCTTGGCTTCATCTTTAGGATGAGACCAATATCTTCGTCTACAGTCCCTGACGGCTTGGGCTTTCCGACCTCTGGCTCTTCCGGCGAGACAGCCTCGCCCTGTGCGCGCCACGTGCAGTTCTTGATGTGTTCATATTTAGGATGTCGCTTGAAGTAAGGCGAACGGAATTTTTGTCCGGGCACTTCGATCCTGTCGTACAGTGCGCCGATGACTTTTGGCTTCAACATGGCGCGACAGTGGGGATCTCCACATAGGAAATGAAAGCGGTCGCGTTCATCGGCCTCTTGGGCGAAAAATAGAATGTGGGCCTCATCGAGTGAGATATTGCGCCCATGTTCTTCTGAATACGCTTTTCCTTGTGACATAGCCTCTCCTTGATGCTTTCTGCATGGCAATATCATAGCCGAACGCACTGGGCGATGCACGAGGCGGGGATAACACCTTCAGTAGCTGGTGTTAAGTATTGAGCGTGAAGTGTTGTCCCCGCCTCGTGCAGACGGTTCTGGTGGTGGACCAGTCTGGACAAGCCGATTGTCGGGCGAGTCCATGCCAGGAGTACCATCCCATACCACTATGCAGGCACATGCAGGAACCCACCTGGGGCTACAACTTTCCGGGAAGGTAGTGCAAGGTCTGGCCGGGTGCTGGATCGACCTGACTCCGCCAGATCAACGTACTCGGGCCAGACCTCGGCAACCCGCTTTAGCAAGTCGCTGCGTTGAGTTCGTGCCAAGTCGAATGCTTGATGTCGAATACCATCGGTACGATGGCGGTCGATCCGTATGCGTTGGTGGCTACGATCAGTTCCGCATTGTGTTTCGATGCTGGCCCAGCATCGCGGTGAGTGAACAGCACGACATCCGGCTTGATGGTACTGGCAGCGTCGGGAAGATCGTCAAGCGTTGGGCGCTGCTGTGCTGCGGGATCATTCGGCATAGGCAAGTGCCATAGTACGCTGCTCATCGGATTTGTTCCGCGTAGTTCTTCGACCATGTGCAGCGCATGAGTTTGGCGAACCAGCACGTCAAACGGATTGAGGGTCGCCTCGTCGAAGATGGATTCATCGACGACAATCAGCGTGGGCTTGAAGGATGACACCGATGCCAGAAATTCCTGCTCAACGTCGGCATCGCCGCAGTCATCGACGTTGCAGAAGTCGATCCACATCTTGCCGATCTGCTCGTGGGCATAGTTCAGCTTGCATTGTGCGACGGCGTCGAGTTTGACAGTGGTGCCAGCCGCGGCGAGTTCGAGGCCAGCGACTTTGAACATGAGCTGTTCGGACATGCGGTGCAAATCATCAGTGATGCCGACCCAGATGACGTGCCCACCAAAGGTAGCAAAATTCTCTGCAAGCGTCAGCACCAATGGCCCCGCCCCGGTAGCCTGTTTGCCAGCGATGATGCAGTTTGAGCCTGGCTCCCACTGCTCGATGTGAGCGGCGAGCGCTGGCATGCCCAGTTGGACTTTCGCTGGCAGATACTTCGCCATCCATTTTCGGACAAGGAGGCCGAATGGCTCGCTGTTCAAGATCGGTGATGCGTTGATTTCTTCTTCTGTTGTGTTCATTGTTTTCTCCTGTGCGACCCGGTTGTTGGCCTGATGTACCAGTATTTATAGTTGGGTCCCTCACGGAGTCCCTGTCACAGCGCAAACATCCACAAGATGAATCTAATTTCTGTCATAATTTCACGAAATCCGCATTGAAATGCGAAATCACTAGGACGCTTGCTATGACAAACAAAGAACAATCTATCGATCAAACCGCCTCGGACAGCAAGGGACGAGGTAGGTCTATGGCTGGGTTCCCATACGTGGACCTAGACTTGGGAGTTGAAACCGCCAAATACGTATTCGAAATGGGCGGAAACTGTACATTTGAGCAACTATCAGAAAAGTCCGGGCAGGCACTCGACAGCAACGCCCTTCGAATCCGAATCAATACAACCTGGCGACAATACGGCCTGATCACGGTGAACGGAGACCGAATATCGCTGAGTGATCTTGGGAAGGCAGTTCTTCAGCCAGCCACCGAGAGACAGGCCAGAGTCGAGTCCTTCCTTCGCGTGCCAATCTACAAGGACATATTTAGCAAGTACCGTGACGAGTCACTGCCAGCCAGCAAGGTGTTAGAGCAGGTCATGGAAGACATGGGCGTAGCGCCCAAGCAAAGTGCAAGAGCGCGACAGATATTGATGCGCTCGGCCAAGCAGGCCGGGCTGTTCGAAGACTCAGATTTCAGTCTAGCCATTCCACGCGGTGTAAAAATCATCGAGGATCGAGTTAGCGAGCCCCAGAGCGAGTCAGTCAACGTGCCTACAGAGATGACGACGCACGGTAAGCGAGAGCCAATTTTTGAAGCACTGTGGGGCATGGTCCCGCCGAGTGGCGCAGAGTGGACAATCGAAGCTAGGGCAAAGTGGCTCAACATGCTGTCGAATGCATTGGACATGAGCCTAACAGCTCCTGACAACACCATTGAAGTGTGCGTTTCGGTCGTTAAGAAAGTGCGTTAGCGGAAGTGCGTCGTCGCCACTGCGATTTTCACTGAAGATGATCGAGCGAATGCTAAATAGTGCGATTTATTGCTTGCTAACTGCGATATAAACACCTATACTTCGTTTATCAGATGCACGAACCTGATGACGAAGGCAAATGCTTGAAATGCGAAAGCCACCACTACGCCAATAGTGATGGCTCTCAATTTACTAACCCACCCGCTGGGACGCGGAACACATGTAGCGTGAAGAGCTACGAAGGAGGGTACGAATATGGTCGGCAATCATATGATTTTCAACTAGTCCGTTTCTGGATTATATACCGGCCAAATCCCGGTGTACACGACTTCTGCCGCAACGGCAGAACCTGGAGGCGTTCGCCCTGAATAAGGCGAAGCCTGCTATCTAGATGTAAGGAACAGTATGACCAGCTACAAACAAATCATGGCCGATATCGCGAGCCTTGAAAAAGAAATCGAAATTCTGAAGCCCAAGGCGCAGGAAGCTCTGGACAGTGAGCGCGCTTTGTCACTGCCAGACCTGATGGCAAAGATCAAGGAGCTTGGTCTTGCGGCGTCAGATTTGGGCCTCGGCCGCCAGAAGACTTCCGGCACGACCAAATCATCCGTCCCCGGCGTGCCGAAGTTCAAAGACCCAATCAGCGGCAAGACTTGGAGTGGCCGTGGCAGTGTGCCGAACTGGATCAAAGACAAGGATCGTACGCAATTCTTGATCGACGCCCCAGCGGAATTGTCGAGCTAACCCACTATCCACATCGACCAAATTCGGTCGATCACAATTAAAAACATGCAAAGGGCTGCCAATGTACCGGCACGGTATTCGTACGCCCTTGCATTTTGTTACCTAGAAAAGAGAAATAAATATGGCTTCCATTGTAAGAAATCTGAGCATCAATCCGAAACGTTCGCATCTCTATATTCCGCAGGGACTTTTTACTGGCCTCCTCAGTGAATACTATTCCACGATGCAGTTGACCATTCCGTTGTTTTCGAATTTTGAGGATCAGAAGGTTGAATGGCTGGAAACAGAGTGGGGAACATTCTTGGCGTTAATGCACATTCATCTTGGTAAGAAACTTAAACAAACCGCCAAGAATCCGCTCATCGGGTTTTGCAACTGGCTCGGCGGCTCATCGAAGGCCAAAACGAATGCAATCACGATGCTTGTGTTTGACTTCCCGGCGAGATTCGACATTGACAAATTGGCTCCTCAATTTGCCTATATCGAGCACGCCAGCTACCTGACCTACGATCCAGAAACCGGTGCTGAAATTTTCCGTGTGCTGGCTCCACTAATCAAGCCCATCAAGTATGAAAAATTTTTGGTCCTTAAGCCCTTCATCCAAAAATGGGCAGATGGCAATGGCAGTCACCCGCCATCTAATCCGTCTAGCTATGAAGTCGGGCGCTATTTGGGCTTCCCCGACTACAGCAAAGTTGGTGACGCAGGTCCTAATTTGGAGTCCGCTTCTCCCGGCTGGATGCTTGACGAAAATGCGTTTGTCGAGCTGATGAACACTGGCGTGCTTACGCTGGCCTAAATAATAACTATGGGCGGGGCGATATAAGGCCTCGCCTGCTTAATTGAGAAAAAAATGAACGAAGATAATAGTGTTTTTGAAAATCCTCCGGGTTGCGTATCTGAAGTGCTTTGGGAGGCTTATATGGCGAGGCACATGAACAAAGTGGATGCGAGGATCGAAGAACGTCGTGAATTTTTCGCGACGCGTTTCCAGTATTCAGAAAAGCGTGAATTTGCGAATCTGCAAGACGATTTGGTCAATCTATTGGGGACGACAGACGCTCATGTTTTCATTGAGATGCTTCAGCCCTATATCGAATCTACCGACGAATTGTCCGATGAGATGATAAGAGGGAGATTCATCGAAGGGGCAAAGCTGCAAGATGTAATGTCACGAATGATACGCTTAATGGTGAAGCTTCATTTCAATGGAGAGGATGCCATTGAGAATATTGCTAAATTCGGCAACGTGCATGGGATCAATTTGGTCAATGCGGTGATCGATCAACTTGAAAATCTCTTGGATGAAGAAAGGAACAATTGGTTTAATTCCATTTCATGGACGCGACATCCTGGCATCGCAATGAAAGACGTCAATTGGTATTTGAGTGGCAATAAATACCACAAGCGAGCGGATTTTGATGAAGCAGTACATCGCTATCGTCTGGAAATTTGTGCCAGCGGTTACTGGGACCCTGTAAGAATTTCTATTATTGCTCAGCGTATTATTGTTGAGTGCAAATCTTGGCATGACGAGGGATTCAATCCATTGCTTGAATTCGAAAGCGATAACGGCGTTTGTTTTACGGAAGGTGAACTGCTGTTTAAAATTCACAACGCCATGGTCGATCAATGCAACAAGATTGATCATCGCTTCTTCGAAGGCTTGGACCTCAATACGAATAAAGGATCAGCTGAGTTGCCGCGCTATACCCTTTCGCTGGGGAGCTGACTAGTAGGCGGATCTTTTTGAAAGCTAATCAACGGGCCACTGACGTGGCCCGGAAAACCACCCCTCTATTCTCCCTTCGCTGGGAGCTAGTCGGTTATAGCAATTCGATCAAAGAGGGCGAGAAAATGGCTTGCACCTCTAGTTTAATGGGTATAGAAAATGATAAAAAACGTGCAGGAAAATGGCGGTTCAGTTAGTAATGCGGACGACTCTGAGTTTAAACAAATCCGGGCCAAGGTACGCGAGCGTGCGACCATGCAGGAGGAAATTCATAAAGCAGGAAAGCCTATTTTCGACAAGATTAAGGATGAGTACCACGAGAAATTAATGCTGGCAATACAGTCCCATCGCGCCACATTTGATGAGGAGCTGACGGCCAAATTTGGGAGCAGGGACGATTGGGAAAAACAGGAGGCCATTATTGATGCAGGCAACGGGCATCACTGCTACATATGTGGAGCACATGAGCAATATGCAAAGGAGCAGAAGGGGCGTTCGAAATGGTTAGGCATTGGTGAAACCGAGGACTGCAAATGTGGGGCAGGATATGAGCATCATCATCCATTATGTAAAAGGCCTTTGAGTGAGCAGCCAATATCGACTCTACTCGAAACGGCGAGGTCTGTTGAGTCTGCATATTCAGACGCGAATCTGCCGATGACTCACGAGCAAATTTCGCTGAACCGGAGCTACTTCCGGCGGATTATCAATGCTATCGACTCGGCAAAGCACAATCATTTCCAGGACCGCTTTTTGAAATGTTTAGAATATAAACGATACAATGATCGCTATTACGAAATGCTGGATCTAATGGTGAAGGTAGATGGTGGCATTGTGGCTCGTGGCTATATGAAATATGGCGATCCTCCTCGTGATTTAGCTGAACTCGATGAGATGGTTTCGGAATTAGAGTTGGAGCTGACAGCAAAGACAATTCTTTCGAGTTAAGTTATTTTGTGTCTTAGTGGCTGAGCCGACCTGATTAACAGGTCGGCTCAGCTCGATAAATAAATTGATCGCAGCTATGTCCAGCACCCATTAGTTATCTCTCGAACAGAGGACTGATATTTTAGTTCTGGCATGTGATTTAATCAAAAAAAGGAAATGAATAACGCCATGACTACATCTTCGTTGATTAGCACCATACACTATACGTCAATCGCACATAACAAGGAAATCGCCTCTGGCTTTGCGGCCATGTTCGAACAGCAAAACTTTGGATTTCATGTAACGGCAAACTTCAATCGAACAACCACGCTGGTGCATGGCCGTGACAAGTTGAGGCTTTGGAGTTCACGCGTCGATAGGGAATTGTTTGGAAGCAGGTATTACAAGAAGGGCGTTGAAGACAGACTATTCTTTGTTGCTGTTCCTGAGTATGGAAATTCGAGTACTAACCTACACTATCACTTGCTGGCACGCTTGCCGATAAACCGACATGATGACTTTGCGCGCGTGGCTGAATCGATCTGGAAAGAACTCAATCCGTTTGGTAGCTTATTCATTCAGGTTATTGGAGATACGGAAGTAGATCGGAAGAGGGTCATTGAATACGATCTGAAAGAAGCATGGCAGCAGAACTGTCATTCGAACATTATCTTATCGTCTGAATTCTCAGGACGGGCAGAGAATGAAATAACAGTAATCCATGATAAAGCCAGTGGTGCCTTACAAACCAATAGGCAAAGCAATACTAATGACAACGTAAGTACGTCATCCCAGTAAGGTCCACCTGTTCACCTGAAAGAGCGTTCCTGGCGGCGCGTGGCGCAAGTCAGTGCTCATACAGGGCAAACAGGTATTTATAGTAAAAAAATGTGTTGATATTGAAATTTGTAAACATTGTGTTTGCTGGCGCCATTCCTGCGATGTACAAGGCAAAAAATGCTGTATAGAATGTTTATTAACTACTAACTTATTGAAATTCCTAAACATTCTGAGGTGGAATCATGCGTGAGGGACAAGCGAAAGTCTTGAATGAGCGCGAGTTACAGCGCGTAGTAAATATGGCGAGGAAGAAGGCGCACGCGAAGCGAAACGTGGCCCTACTTTACTGCTCATTTGGCCTCGGACTGCGAGCGAAGGAAATGGCCGCCCTCAAGGTCAAGCATGTGCTCGGCGTCGATGACGAACTGCTGGAAGAAATTAATTTGACCGGCGCGATGACGAAAGGGAACAAGCAGCGGCACGTATACCTGACCAACCAGAAAGTGGCAGGTGCCATCCGCGACTTCCTCGATGAACGGCGGGAGCTTGAAGGAATCTTGTTCAACCACGAGGCGGCCCTCTTCAAGTCGCAGAAGGGCAGCTCATTTTCGCCGAACAGCTTGCAGCAGCTTTTCCATCGTATGTTTGCTGACGCCAGATTGCAAGGGGCGTCCAGCCATTCCGGTCGTCGCACGTTTGCCACCACCCTGATCGAAAAGGGTGTGGATATCAAGGCCGTGTCAAAGTTGATGGGGCACTCGTCAATCGCAATGACGGCGCAGTACGTCGAGGACAACCCGGTGCGACTGAAGCAAATTTGCACTGATCTTTTTTGACGCGACCAACTCGCCGCTGTCGCCCGTCTGGCATAGCTCACCTTCGAATGTTTACTTATTGCTAAATGGCGATATTTTCAAAACATTCCGACCAGCCTTCAGAACACAGAGACTCATGGGAGTGGCTCAGGCAGCCACAATGACCTCTTGTTGCATTTAGTAAACATTATCCGGTGTTTGGCCTGACCGTGAACCTGATCAAATAATGAAGACACCAGGATGCCGCCAGGGGCCATCGGGCCGACAGGTTGATATGTCACTATTGGCATGGTCGGGACGACCTCAAGCGAAAGCACTGTCCTGCGGCCGTCACGATACCAATTCATGCACTGGCCGAGCGTGCCGAGGTGTTCTTGCTTGACCATTTTGACCGCCTTATCTGGTTGTATAGTACGGGCCTTTTTCAAACCCAACTTGAAGGCTATTCAATGTTCAGCTCAATTATCAAAAATGGCGAGTCCGTACAGAATGGGTGGTAGTTCCCCCTTTTCTCAACTCAAGGATGAAGACCATGACCTCCACTCATGCACGCCGCAATTTTCTAAAACAAGCCGGTGGCGGCGCCTCGTTACTGGCTGCAGGACTGGCGCTTGGATCAGCCGCTGCCGCCGGACAACCTCAGCAGTCTGCCATTCTGGATACCGGTTCCAGCGCATTCTGGCCGAACGGCATACGCTTAGTGATTTCCATATCAATGCAGTTCGAGGCAGGGGGGCAACCGCCGGTCGGCGCCGACAGCCCTTTCCCCAAGGTCGCCTTTCCACCCAGCGTGTCCTCGGACGCTGCGGCCAATACCTGGTTTGCGTATGGATACCGTGAAGGCATTCCGCGCATGCTTGATTTGTGGGACAAGCATGGCGTCAAGGTGACCTCCCACATGATCGGCGAAGCGGTGCGCCGCCACCCGGCGTTGGCTCGTGAAATCGTCCAGCGCGGGCACGAGGCATCAGGCCATGGGCCGCGCTGGAGCTCGCAATTTTCCATGAACCGCGCCGACGAGAGGGCGTTCCTGGTTGCCGGCCGCGACATGGTCATGGCCGGCACTGGCGCCCAAACTGCGGGCTACAACTGCAATTGGTTGCGCCGTGGTCCGAACACCCTCTCCCTGCTACAGGAACTGGGGTTCCTCTATCACATCGATGATGTAAGCCGCGACGAGCCCTTCATCGAGCAGGTCAATGGCAAGGATTTTGTGGTAGTGCCTTACACCCTGCGCAACAACGATATCCTGCTGGTCGAGGGACGCAATTATTCTCCCGATCAGTTCTTGCAGCAAATCAAGGGTGAGTTTGATCAGTTGTACGAAGAAGCCGGCAGCCGGCGCCGTATGATGTCGATCAGCGCGCATGATCGCATCAGCGGCTCGCCGCAGATGGTGCGCGCGTGGGACCAGTTCCTGTCGTACGCGAAGAGCAAGGCGGGCGTTGCCTTCATGCGCAAGGACGAGATCGCTCGGTTCGCATTGACGAGCCCGGCTACATTGCGGGAGAGCGAGACGATCTGAGTCAAGGATTATCTGTCGTCCTAAATCCACAAGCTGGCGCGGCCTACGGGCCGCGCCCAGCGAGTTCTCAATGACGAATCACGACCTTGCCAATCAGTTGGCGCGCCGCAAAATGCGTCCAAGCTGACTTCGCGTCTTCAAAGTTGTAGATGCTGTCAATTACCGGCTTCACCCGATGCTGGCTCAATACACGGATCATGTCCTCCATATCGCGGCGGCTGCCGACCGCGATTGGCTTGAACGTGGCCTGGCTCATGAACATGGCCATGAAATCGACATTGCCGCCCAAGCCAGCCAGCACGCCAATCAGCGACACCTGCCCGCCAAAAGCCACCGCCTTGGTCGATTGCATCAGAGTCTCCGGCCCACCAACCTCGACCACCCTATCAACCCCACGGCCGCCCGTCAGGGTGCGCGCCTGGTCGCCCCAGTCGGGCGATACGCGATAGTCGATGACGTGATCGGCGCCCAAGGCGCGCAGTCGTTCCGCCTTTTCAGGACTCGATGTCGTGGCTACCACGCGTGCGCCAAGGGCCTTGGCCAACTGGAGGGCAAACAATGACACGCCACCCGTTCCCTGGGTCAGCACAGTATCGCCCGCGCCTATTCCAGCCAGGGCCGACCAAGCAGTCGTCGCCGCGCATGGCAGGCCCGCCGCTTCCTCGAAACTCATATGTTGCGGTATGGCCACCAGAGACTCCGCGTTGACCACCTTGTATTCAGTTAGCCAGCCATCGCGGTCAACGACATATTGCTCGGGCATCGCGTTGAATGAGCCGCCAAACCAATTCAGACAGAACAAGTTGACCACCCGGTCGCCGATCTTGAAACGCGTTACGCCTGGCCCGACAGCTTGCACCTCTCCAGCACCATCGGACAATGGCACTACACCAGGCGGCGGCGCCACGGGAAACCAACCATTGAGGATGGCCAAATCCCGGAAATTGAGGGAGCTTGCCCTCACCCGGACCAGTACTTCGCCGGTGCCAGGGGCCGGAATTTCGCCTTCTTTCATTACCAGTCCATCCAGGTTGCCGACTTGCTCAAGATGATATGCACGCATGCTTGACTCCATAAAAGTATGAACTATCAGCTTACGAGTCAATAAACTGATTGACAATCCAGCACAGTATGCACAGAGTGTGTAGATGAACTTACCAATCGACCGAGCGTACCTCGACGGACTTGTCGTTTTCTTCACAGTGGCTGAACTGCGCGGCTTTCGCGCGGCGGCACGGCATTTGGGCGTCACTCCATCCGCTGTCAGCCAGTCCATACGAGCACTGGAACTGCGGGTCGGCGCGCCGCTGTTCTTTCGCACGACCCGTAGCGTGAACCTGACCGAAGCTGGCGAACGCCTGCTGACACACGTCCGCCCGGCGCTGGAGCTGCTGACGACCGGACTCGATGCCGCAGCCTCGCTTGGCGGCAAAGTCAGTGGGCGTCTGCGCATTAATGCGCCACGCGCGGCCTTGCCCTTGTTGGCCAATCGCCTATTACCCGATTTTGTTGAGCGTTACCCTGAGGTACAACTGGAGCTGGTCGGTGAGGATGACCTGGTCGACATCGTCGAAGCGGGCTTCGATGCAGGGATACGCCTTGGAGAACTGGTGCAGCCGGACATGGTCGCGGTGCGCCTAACGCCGCCAATCCGCTTTGTGGTGGCCGGGACAACAGCCTTCTTTGTCCGGCACGGCCGGCCGGCGCAGCCACAGGACCTGTTGCGGGTACCGTGCATTCAACTGCGCCAGGGTGCACTAGCGATGCGCGACTGGGAATTTAATGCCCAGGGCGAGCGCGTACGGGTCGCGGTCCAGGGACCACTGATCTTCAACGACGTCGAGCTGTGTATTCGCTCCACACTTCGGGGCATGGGCCTGTTCCAGCTCCCTTTGCCGTTGGCGAAGCCCCATATCGACACGGGGGAGCTGGAGACCGTGCTTGACGAGTACAGCGCGGAAGTGGCCGGCCTGTCTCTTTACTATCCGAGCCGTAGCCAGTCGCTTCCAAAGCTGCGCGCCTTCGTCGAATTCGCCCGGGCCAGGATGCACAGTGACTTCGACTCTGACGATTATTTGTCGCGGCCGATTCGAAGTTGACTTACTGCTGCACGATGCCCAACTGCTGCAACAGTGTCAGGTTGTCCTCCAGATGCCAGTTGTCGGTAATGCGGCCGTCGGCCACGCGGTACAGGTCGAAGGCCTGGAAGTCGATAACCTGCCCACGACCCTGCACCTTGCCGAACTGGCCAGTGAAGTGGCCGCTAAAATGCAGGTGCACACTCACGCGGTCGCCGGCCGCGACCATTTCAGTCACCTCGGCATGCAAATCTGGCACCGCTGTGCGAAAGCTGCGTGAAGCTTGCAGCGGACCGGTCGGTCCTTGCGCGCGCCCCGGCGGCAGGGTGTGGTCAGTGAAGACCGGCGCCAGTGCCAACTCGGCCCAAGCCGGATCTCCTGTGTTCCAGAACGCGGCATAGCGACGCGCCGCCAACAGCGCGGCCTCGGCTCCCGGCGCGGCAGCGACATGCTGCGGGACCGGCAACGCTGATTCGGTTGGCGCCGCCAGGACAGCCGAACTGGCGAGCACGGTGGCAAGGATGATTGGTTTGACCAGTGTACGAATAGACATAATGAACTCCTTAAGTGGTGGGTTGAAGATTGTTTTCCGGTACATCAGCGTCGCGCCGCACGCGGAACCAGGCCGCGTACAGTGCAGGCACCATTACCAGCGTCAGCAGCGTAGCGACGAGCAGGCCTCCCATGATCGCGATTGCCATCGGTCCCCAGAATGCGCTCTGGGTCAACGGGATCATCGCTAGCACTGCGGCGGCAGCCGTCAGTACGACTGGACGCGAGCGCCGAATGGTGGCCTCGACGATGGCACTCCAAGCTGGGGTGCCGGCCGCGATGTCCTGGTCGATCTGATCGACCAGGATCACGGAATTACGCATGATCATGCCGCTCAAAGCGATCACGCCGAGTAGGGCCACGAAGCCAAATGGCGCATGGAAGATCAGCAATGCTGGCACCACGCCGATCAGGCCAAGCGGTGCTGTCAGAAACACCATCAGCATGCGCGAGAAGCTCTGAAGCTGGATCATGAGCAAAGCCAGGATCGTGAACAGCATCACTGGGAACACGGCAACCAGGGCGCCATTGGCCTTCTCACTCTCCTCCGTCGCACCACCCTGTTCAATGCGGTAGCCAGGTGGCAAGGTGTCGATGAGCGGTTTGATCGTCGGCCAGATGGCCCCAGAGGCATCCGGAGCTTGCACACCATCGGCTACGTCGCTGACGACGGTGAGCGCCAGCTTGCGGTCGCGGCGGTGCAGCACAGGCTCCTCGAACGTGTTTTCCAAGGTCGCTACCTGCGACAGGGGAATCGCCAGCCCGGCGTGGGTGTGCAGTTGAATGTCGCCCAGTTGTTCGAGCTTGGTGCGTTCCTTGTCGCCAGAGCGAACTACTACGTCGACCAGGTCTTCACCGCGTCGCACTTGGGTAGCCACGGTGCCGCTCAAGACGGTTTGCACGGCGTTTGCGATCTCGCTGTTAGTCAAGCCAAGTGCGCGCGCCTTGTCCTGACTGACCTTGACGCTCAGCGAGCGAACTTGATCATTCCAGTCAAGCTGGGTATCGCGTACCTTGTCGCTCTTGCGTACGATGTCCTGCACACGGTAGGCGATCTTGCGCACCTCGATTGGGTCCGGCCCCGTCACGCGGAACTGCACTGGAAAACCAACCGAAGGACCGAAATCGAGCCGGTTCACACGACCGCGCGCCTCGGGAAAGGCTTCGTCGTGCTTGAATAGCCCCATCAAGCGGTTGCGCACCGCTTCCCGGTCTTTGATTGAAGCGGTCATGACCACGAACTGCGCATAGCCAGGATTGGGCAGCTCGGGCGACAGCGAGAGGTAGAAGCGCGGTGCGCCAGCGCCGGTATAGGCCGTGAAGAATTTGACCTGCTTATCCTTTTTCAGGATCTGTTCAAGGCGCTTGACCTGTACCGTAGTGGCATCGAACGAGGCGCCTTCGCGCATGCGAAGCTCGACCAACAGCTCGGGACGCGCCGCTGTCGGGAAGAATTGTTGCTGCACGAAGCGCATACCTACGACGGCGACGACGAACAGCGCAAGGGTGCTACCGAGCACCAACCAGCGGCGCGCAATTGCCCAGTCGAGCGCGGCCCGGAAGCGACGGTAGAATGGTTTGTCGTACGGATTGTGTGCACCATGCGCGGCGAGGTTCTTGGGCAACATGACTACACCCAGGAAGGGCGTAAATACCACCGCCACGATCCAGGAAGCCACTAGCGAGACGCCGACAATCCAGAACATGCCACCCGCGTATTCGCCTGCGAGGGACTTGGCGAATCCGACCGGCATGAAGCCGGCGATGGTGATCAAGGTGCCGGTCAGCATCGGGAAGGCAGAAGATGTGAAGGCGAACGTCGCAGCCTTCGTGCGTGACCAGCCCTCCTCCAACTTAACGACCATCATCTCGACCGCGATGATCGCGTCATCCACCAGCAAGCCCAGTGCAATGATCAGGGCGCCCAGCGAGATGCGATCCAGCGGCCAGTCCATGATGTACATGACGATGGCGACGATGCCCAGTACCAGCGGAACCGATGCGGCAACCACGATGCCGGTGCGCCAGCCCAGGGACACCAACGACACGGCCAACACGATGGCGAGCGCGATCAGGAACGAGTCCTGGAATTCCTTGACCGATTCTTTCACGACTTCTGGTTGGTCAGCATATTTAGTCACATGCACACCGGCTGGCAGCTCCGCTTGTATCGCTGCCATTTTCTCTTCCAGCGCCTTGCCGAAATCGAGCACATTGCCGGAGTGGCGCATCGTCACGCCAATGGTCATGGCAGGCTCGCCGTTATGGCGCACGCTGTAGTTGGCCGGCTCTTCATAGCCGGCATGCACGCTGGCGATGTCTGCCAGGCGCAGCAATTTGCCATTGATTTCGACCGATACGGCAGCAACATCAGCGACCGTCTTCAGCGCGCCACTGGTGCGCACAAGCACGCGATCACCCTGCGTCTCAATCGAACCCGATGGCGTCAGAACGTTTTGGCGTGCCAGCGCGTCGAAAATCTGTTGTGGCGCGATGCCCAGTGCAGCCAGGCGGCGGCTCGATACTTCCACGAAAATACGTTCGCCTTGCTTGCCGAGGATGTCGATCTTGTTAACCATTGGCACCGTCTGCAACTGGCGCTTGATTGCCTCAGCATGCTCATTCAATTCCGCCATCGACAGGTCGGGTGACTGCACCGCATACAGCATGCTGTAGACGTCGGTATACTCGTCATTGTAGAAAGGGCCCTGCACGCCGTCTGGAAATTCGTGGCGCACATCACTGATCTTTTTTCGCGCAAGATACCACGCGTGTTCAAGATCCTTCTTGGAAGTGCCGCCCTTCATCGACAGCGTGATGCCGCCATAGCCCTGGCGCGAATAGCTGCGAACATAGTCGATCGCATCGAGCGCCTGCAATTGCCGCTCAATGCGGTTGAGGACCTGGTCTTGCACCTCCTGTGCGGTTGCGCCCGGCCAGGCCACGACTACCGTCATGACCGGTGCTTCAAAGGTTGGATCTTCGAGGCGTCCAAGTTTCAGGAACGACAGTACGCCGCCAATCAGGGTGAACACGATCAAGAAGATGACCATGGCGCGGTGCTTGACGGCCCATTCGGAAAGATTAAAGCTTTTCATCTTAGCCTCCGCTCGTGCCGCTCAAGGTGCGGGAGACGGCGCGCACCTTCATGCTTGGATTCAGCTTTTGCACGCCGGCCGCAGCGACCAGACTGCCGTCTTTGAGGCCGGCAACCTGCACGGCTTCTGCGGTGTAGCCTTGCACTTGCACCGGTTGGGCAGCCAGCTTGCCGGCTGCCGAATCGACCAGCCATACGCTGGCCTTGCCATCGGTTTTCCAAACGGCACCTGCCGGCAGCCAGGTCGAGTTGCTGGCAGTCTTGCTGTGCAGCGACAATTCGGCCGTCATGCCCAACGCCAGGGTCGATGCCGGCAAGGCCTTGGTGTCACTGATGCTGTAGCGCGCACGGTAGGTACGGGCGCCAGTACTGGCGATCGGCGACAGTTCGCGCAGGTGCAGCTTCAGGCGCGTTTCCGGATGCGCCCACAGGGTGGCCGACACTTCGTCGTTGCGGGCTTGGTCGAGCAGTTGTTCGGGTAGGTCGGCAACCACCTCAGGCTCGCCATTGCGAGCGATGGAGAGGATCGACTGTCCTTCTGTGACGACTTGCCCGGCTTCGATATGGCTAGAGGTAACGACACCATCGAAAGGGGCGACCAGAGTTGCATAACCAAGACGGTTATGCGCGACTCCGGCCTGGCGCTGTGCTTGCTGTAATTTCGCCTTTAGTGATTCGGCTTGCGCGCTGAGCCGTTCGTCTTCCGCTGCACTCACCGAGCCGTCGGCGCGCAGCCGTTTAGCGCGTGCCGCGTCGGTTGCGGCTTGGGTGGCCTCGGCTTTGAGTGCAGTGACAGTATCGGCAGCGGCAGAGGCTGACAGTGCGTTGTCGCTCTCATCGAGCCGTGCCAGGGCCTGGCCGGCACGCACGAAGTCACCAACATTGACCAGGCGCGCGATCACCTTGCCGCCGGTGCGAAATGACAGCTCGCTTTCGTGCCGCGCCTGGATTGTCGCTGGAAATGCGCGGTCGCTCGAAGCTGAGGCATTGTGCGCGGTCACCACCAGCACTGGCTGGGCCAGCGGCTTGGGCTCTTCAGGTTTGCTGCATGCGGTCAACAACAGACTGCTGGACAAGGTCGCAAGTACGGCGGTGCGTAAGGCGGGCCGTGAGGACAGGGAGGTAAGGTTCATGAGGTGGATTCCGTCAAAGTTAGTGGGGATGTTGTGCGGAGGTAGCGAGCGCGGCATTCGTTGCATGCCATCCACCACCCAGTGCCTGGTACAGTTGTACGGCGGCCAGTGCCCGCGTTTCGCGTGCGCCGATGACCGTCAATTTGGAAAGCAATTCGGCCTGCTGCATGCCAAGCAGGGGCAACTGTCCGATGTCCCCTTCGCGCAGCGCATTGCGGCCACGCTGAAGGTTAGTGCTGCGCACCGCCAGCTGTTCGGCGGCGCGGTCAATATCATCTTGCTCGTTGTGCACGCGCGCCAGGCTGGTCTCGACTTCTTCGATGGCGCGCAGGGCAGCCTGGTCGTAGCTCAGCCACGCACTTTCGCGCACTGATTTTTGCTGGTCGATTGACGCAGTGATTCTGCCGCCATCGAAGATCGGCATTGCGAAGGCCGCAGCGACGTTGCTGAAACGGGCTGGTCCATTCATGATGCCGTTCAGTGCGAGATTTCCGTGACCAAGTAGGGCCGACAGGAACAACTTGGGCCAGCGCTGCGCGCGTGCTGATTCAACCCTCTCGCCTTCCGCACGCAAACGGCTTTCGGCTGCCAGCAAGTCGGGCCGGCGCCATAGGAGTTCGCTGGGTTGGCCTGCGGCGATGCGAGGGACATTGCCCCAGGCTGTCGGCGTGCTTTCCGTCCGAAGGAAGGACATGTCGCGGGTACCAAGCAAGGTCGCCAGATGCTGTTCCGCAGCGACGATCGCAGTGCGAACCGGTACCAGCTGGGCGTTGATGCGTGCAGTCTCGGCTCGTGCATCGTCTGTCGTCGCCACTGCGTCCAGGCCTTCGCTGCTGCGTCTCTCATGATGGCGCTGTGTTTGTTGCTGGACGTCTCGCAACTGCTCAAGAACGGCAAGTTTGTCCTGCGCCGCGCGCCATACGAAGTAGTAGCGGGCGACTTCACTTGCAGTGAGCAACTGAGCGCCGGCCGCTTCGTATTCGGTCGCGACTAGGTCACGGTTGGCGGCGCGGGCTGTGGCCCGATTACCTCCGAATAGGTCAACTTCCCAGCTGAGATTGAGGCCGAAGCTTTCGCTGCGTACCTCGGGCACCTTTTGTTTGACCGAATCCGAAAAGCCGTTCTTGGCGTTGACGTAGGATCCTCCAGCCGACACCGTGGGCAGCAAGGCCGCATCGGCGCGCACTTCACCGGAACGCGCCTGCTTCACGCGTTGCAGGGCAATACGCACGTCGTGGTTGGAGGCAATGGCACGTTCGACCAGGGCGGAGAGTTGCGGGTCGTCGAATGAGGTCCACCACGGACCATCCCAGGCGGCGCTCGCCACCTCAGCCTGGTGAAACGCCGCCGGCATGGCGGGCGTCGCGGGATGCCCCAGTTCCGCAGGTGTAGAGCAAGCGGCAAGGAGCACGGACAATATGACACCGGCGCCTGCGGCAAGGGGAGAGGATCTCATCGACATTCCTTTAGAAATTAGTTGATGGGGGAATTCTCTCCTTGCGGCTCCAATTTGATAATTAGGCCAACGATTGAATCATTTTCAAAATATTTGTGAAGATGGGGCGTCGGCAGGATGGGCAGACGTAAAAAAGAGCGCCATCCGGTGAGGGATGGCGCTCCAGAAGGCATTGCAACTAGCGGCTGGGATCGCTTTATGGGTCTAGCACGCCAGCGAGGGCAGGTTCAAGAGGTGCCGCTGTTCATCTTCCATCCGTGCAAAGCGCTCTACCAGGAAGTCGAGAAACGCCCGCAAGCGTGGCGTCAGATAGCGATTGCGATGATATAGCGCGTGTAGCGGGGCTTCAGCGCAGCGCCATTCGGGAAGCAGCGCCACCAGACGGCCGGCCTGTAGATCTGCTGCGATATCCCAAATTGATTTCACGATGACACCATGGCCACGCAAGGCCCACTCGCGCGCGACCGCTCCGTCGTTCGTTTCGCGAGATGTTTCGGAGGGAACGGTGTAGGTTTGCACTTCCTCACCGCGCTTGAATTGCCATTCGTGGATCGCGCCAGGCACCGTGCCGTGGACGATGCAGCGGGATTTTTCTAGGTCGCGTGGCTCGGTTGGCATCCCGTGCCGCGCAATATAGTCAGGCGAGGCGCATAGCATCCGCCGGTTGGCAGCAAGACGACGCGCAACCAGCGAGCTGTCGGGTAGTACACCGAAGCGGATTGCCAGATCGATATCGTCATGCAGCATGTTCGACAGCCCGTCCGACAGGATCAGGGCGAAGCTAACGTCCGGGTATTGGATATTGAATTCATCCAGCCATGCGCTCAACAGGTTGCGCCCCAGGTCCGAAGTCGCTGAAATCCGTAACTTGCCGCGCACGATGTTACGGCCCGATTGTAAGGCGGCGTGCGCATCATCCAGCGCTTGCAGTGCCTGCCGGCAATGATCCAGATACAGCCGACCCTCTTCGGTCAGGCGCAGTTGGCGCGTGGTGCGTTCGAATAAACGTGTCTTTAGTGTGTCTTCGAGCTTGGCCAGCCGCGCACTCGCTGCTGCCGGAGTGAGACTGAGCTTGCGTCCTGCGGCGGACAAGCTGCCAAGATTCGCGGCCTCCACAAACAGCCGGATATCGCCAAGGTTGTCCATCGCACGGCCCTTATTCAAATCTGATTTGAAAATACTTCAAATGCTACCCCAATTATCAATTGGAGGCATCAGCAAGATAATGACCCCATCAAATTGATCTTGCGAAGGCACCTCCCCATGCAACTTGACCACGCGACCATCTTCACCGCCGATCTCGAAACCGCACGCAGCTTCTTTTGCGATGTTGTCGGCATGACTGAAGGCCCACGTCCACCGTTTGGCGCACGCGGCCACTGGCTGTATGTCCGAGGGCGCGCCGTCATCCACCTGGTCGGCTCTTCTGCGCAGGGAACGGCCGGGAAGACATCGCCGCGCATCGACCACGCAGCTTTCCGCTTGGATGATCCATGCGAATGGGAAGCATTGCTGGAACGCCTGCATGTGCATCGCGTGCCGTATCGCCTCACCGAAGTACCCGTAGCACGAGAGCTTCAACTGTTTGTCGAGCTGGAACCTGGTGTCGTCGTCGAGTTCGTGACGATTAGCCCTGCCCAGCGCGCTTGAATCACCCCACCGGCATTACCCTTTCAAGGAGAAATACTCATGTTTAACTATGTTGGCTCGACCGCGCTGGTTACCGGCGCATCTAAAGGAATTGGCGAAGTCTTCGCCGAACAGCTGGCAGGGCGCGGCATGAACTTGGTGCTGGTCGCGCGTTCGCTCGATATGCTTGAACGCCAGGCTGCGCGCTTGTCGGCCAGATACGGCATCAAAGCCGTCGCCCTGAGTGCCGACCTCGCCGACCCGGAAGCCGCTCAGACGATAGCCGCCGAGCTCGAACGGCGTGGCATCCAGGTGGACCTGCTGGTCAACAATGCCGGCCTCGGATTGAGTGGCAATTTCATGTCGCACGAAATGAAGCAGGTGCGTGGCGAGCTTCAGGTCAATGTGCAGACGCTGCTCTCGCTGAGCTACTTGTTCGGCAAAGGGATGCAACAGCGCGGCAAGGGCGGCATTATCAACCTTGCTTCCAATGCCAGTTTCCAGCCCGTGCCAGCGATGGCGACGTATGCCGCGACCAAGGCCTTCGTGCTGCATTTCAGCGAAGCCTTGAACTATGAACTGGCAGGCGACGGCGTGCACGTGATGGCGGTCTGCCCCGGCCCCACTGCCACCAGCTTCTTCGATGGCACCACTACCAATTTGTCTTCGAAGGACATGGACACGTCAGAGTCGGTAGTGCAAAAGTCGCTGGACGCTTTCGACCAGCGCAAAAGCGTCGCCTATCCTACCCGCTTCAGCGTGCGCGTCGGCACCCTTTTGCCCCGCTTCTTGCCGCGCGCGCTGATCACCAAGATCTCCGGCATGGCCACCAAGAGCATGGGTTTGCACTAATCATTATGCAACTCGATCCCTCCATCCTCTCCCACGCGGATAACTACAAGTTGCTGACCAATCTGGTCGTGCCGCGTCCGATCGCCTGGGTCTCTACCCAAAGCACAGACGGCGTGGTCAACCTTGCGCCGTTCAGTTTCTTTAATGTGGTGGGCTCCAATCCTCCCTACATCATCATCAGCATCAGCGAGAACGAGGGCCAGCCAAAGGACACAGCAAGGAACATCCTCGACAGCGGCGCCTTTGTCGTGAATCTGGTGACCGAGGATTTGTTCGATGCCATGAACATCTCGGCGGCCGATTTTCCGCCCGAGCAAAGTGAACTTGAGGCAGGAAAATTGCATACCTCGCCCTCCGTGCGTATTCCAGTACCCCGGGTGGCGGAGGCGCAGGCCAGCCTCGAATGCAAGCTGCACAGCGTCCAGCAACTCGGCGCAAACACGCTGTTCATCGGCGAGGTGGTGATGTTCCACGTAGCCGACCAATTGATGGGGCCGCGTCTGCACATCAATAATTTCGCGCCAATTGGCCGGCTCGGTTCGCCATCGTTCTACTGCCGTACGACAGACCGGGTCGATCTTGCCCGCGTCAGCTACGCACAGTGGTCTAGCGAACAAAGCTGAATCACACCTACCCAATACCAGACTGAGGAATGAAAATGAAAAACGACGTTTTGTTCGACACCGTACAACTGGGCGACTTGACCTTGCCCAACCGCATCGTCATGCCGCCAATGACACGCTCGCGTGCCAGCCAGCCCGGCGACGTGCCCAACGCCCTGATGGCGCAATACTACGCGCAGCGCGCATCGGCCGGACTGATCATCACTGAGGGAACCTTCGTCTCACCAATGGGCAAAGGCTATGCCTGGACCCCAGGCATTTTCACACCCGAGCAATTGCAAGGCTGGAAGCTGGTGACCGATGCCGTGCACCAGGAAGGCGGCCGGATTTACGCGCAACTGTGGCACGTCGGCCGGGTCAGCCATACCGATCTGCTCGGCGGCGCGGCGCCCGTCTCGGCCTCGGCGATCCGCGCCAACGGCGTCAAGGTCATTGTCGGTGGAGAGAAGGGCGAAGCGAATTTTGTAGAAGCATCGGCGCCGCGCGCCCTGGAGAAGAATGAGATCGCCGACATCGTCGAGCAATTCCGCGTCGCTGCCGTGCGCGCGATCGAGGCCGGGTTTGATGGCGTCGAACTGCACGCGGCCAACGGCTACCTGGTCAATCAATTCCTCGACAGCGGTTCGAATGAACGCAACGACGAATATGGCGGATCGCTGGAAAATCGTTTGCGCTTCCTCGATCAGGTCACGCGCGCACTGGTGGACGCAGTGGGCGCCGCCCGCGTTGGCGTACGCCTCGCACCGCTGACCACCCTCAACGGATGCGCTGACGCCAATCCAGAAGAGACCTATATCGCGGCAGCGCGCCGGTTGGACGAGATTGGTGTCGGCTACATGCACATTGCCGAAGCGGATTGGGACGATGCACCGCCGATGGCCATCGATTTCCGCCAGGCGCTGCGCAAGGCATACGCTGGCGTGATTATCTACGCTGGAAAATACAACAGTGAACGCGCCCGCTACGCAATCGAGCAGGGCTGGGTAGACCTGATCGGCTTCGGCCGACCCTACGTCGCCAATCCCGATCTGCCAGAACGCCTGCGCCACTCGCTGCCATTGGCCCCGCACCAGCCCGACAGCCTGTTCGGCGGCGGTGCGGCCGGCCTGACCGACTACCCACGCTATGCATAGCTCGACGTTGACCTCGAAACACAAGGGCAGCCTATCCAAGCCAGGAGCCAATCATGACCAGACCTTCTCCATTGCCGGCGCCGACCGGACGGGCGCTGCCGGGGCGTGGCCCCAAGCGAAACCATGCGCACGCACCTGACGCCGCGATGCCATTCGTCATCTATATCTTCGCCCTCAGCGCTTTTGCGCTGGGGCTAGCCGAGTTTGTCCCGATTGGCTTGACGGGGATCATGGCGCACAGCCTGCACATCGACGTGGGCCAGGTCGGTGCCGCTATTACGGCATACGCCCTGGGTGCCACCTTTTCGGCCCCGATACTGAGCGCGCTGACTGCGAGCTGGACACGCAAACGCGTGATGCTCGTCACTGCCCTGGTCTTTAGCGCAGGCAGCTTTGCCGCTGCTTTGTCGGGCAGTCTGACTACCTTGCTGGCGGCCCGTTTCGTGGCCGGGTTAGGACACGGCCTGTTCTTGGCCGTGGCCTCCAGCACCGCCACACGCCTGGCCGGTCCGCATCGCGCGGGCAGTGCCGTCGCGGTCGTGTTCGGTGGATTTACCTTGGCTATGGCCGTGGGCGTTCCGCTAGCGACCTATCTTGGCAGCTTCCTTTCGTGGCGCCCCATTTTCATGGCGATTGCAGCGTTTGGAATGCTCGGCTTCTTCGGTCTATTTTTTGGAATGAAGGAGGCGGCGAAAGGGGAGAGTGATACCTCAGCCGGCGCCGCACTTCACGGACTGCGCGCGATACTCAACCCCAAGCTTCTCGGAGGTGCCTTGGTGACCGTCCTGGCCTACGGAGGATCGTTCGCCGCCTACACGTATATCGCTCCGCTCCTGGTTCAGGTCACCGCCATCAGCATGGGCACGGTCAGCATTTTCATGCTCATCTACGGCGTACTGGCAGCGATAGGTAATGTCATGGGTGGCAGGATGGCAGATCGCCTCGGCGCTGATCGAGCCAGTCTGATCATCGTCGCCGGCATCACCGTAGTGGTGTTAGGGATGTGGCTGCTGGTGCATTCGCCAGTGGGTATGGCCGTGCTCGTCGCTATGCTCGGAGTACTGAGCTACGCTGCGGTACCCGCGTTGCAGGCTCGATTAATTGGGATTGCAGAGGTCCATGCGCCAAGAGCCCACGGTGTCGCCGCCGGTCTGAACATCGCCGGATTCAATTCGGGTATCGCGTTGGGTTCGGTGCTGGGCGCCACAACGATCGGCGCGGTGGGCATCTCATTCGTCGGGCTGGCCGGCGCCGGAGTTGCTGGTCTGGGAACATTGGTCCTACTGGTGCAGATGTCGCGCTCGAGGCAACATCGACGTGCGGTGGCGACCGACGTCGGGCATTGACCATAAACCTTTGCGACGTTCCACCCCGCGCTCGGCACGCGGGTTACTAATTGCATTTAGCAAACATTGTCTGGCTGTCGGCCTGACTACGAACGTGATCAAAAATTGAAGACACCAGGCGCTACCAGGGACCATCGGGCCGACTGGTTAATATGTCACTATTGGCATGGCCAGAGAGCAATCAGGACGTTCGACTGCTCTAGTGCGGCAGGCCATCGGAAAAGCACAAGAACGGCGCATATACAATTGCCAGATCTTGGCCTAAAATAAATGCCTGCGAGAGCTGATCTTCAGGTTTTGGAGACCGGCATCTGGCTCATCGATTCTGCTGTCTGCACATCACGGGTTTGGAAGCCGCGATGTCCCTCGGACAAGGAAACAGCAGAACTCGGACAGGACTCTTCCAAGTACTTTGCTTAGTATTTCCCAAGCGCGAGCTTGCTGGCGCTTGGGATTGCTGCTGTCGGCGGTTGGGTACTACTATCAGTTCCAACTTTTCGATTTGGGTGCGCAACGCTCCCTAGTATTTTCAGCCTAGCTACGATTCCGCTTAAATCATACCGCGCCACTGCACGATCAGTTTTTTCACTCGTGCCGTTCCACATCCGGCGAATGAACTGTTTCTTTTCCAAGCTCTCGACATGTCTCTGCACAGTTCGACGAGACACCCCCATGCGTTTCGCCAATGTTGACGTTTGTGGGAATGGCATGTCACTTGCCTTCCACCACGACATTAGTAAGTTTAGCAATACGACAACTTCGCCGCCGTCGATCCCCAATTCATGCTGGTGACGCAGCAATGCTGAAGGGATGACCACAAAGCCGTCGTTCAAGGCCGCTCCCCACTTTTCCTGCAATGGATTGCTAGTAATAGCTTCTGTAAATTCCGTCATTACTAACTACTTTCGTAAGTTGATGGTAGGAGTATCCTCTTGAAAAAGAAATAGAGCAAGAGTGAATATTACTATGGTGACATAGATGTCGCCATTTCTTCGACGATGACGCGCAATTTCGATGAAATATTGTTCGAATGATATGTTTTCTCTATTGCGACGTTGACCTGCTGCAAGGCGCGCGGCTTTTTGAAATTGACTTGACCGGTGATCCCAAAACGGTAACAATATACTTGTTCCCAATACGGGATGAAAAACAAGAAAATCGGGGGCGTGGGTTGCATGAAGGTCTTGGGACGTGGGGTGCTCGCTGAGTTTTGCGACAAGCACGCAGACTGCCGAAAGTGGGTGGCAAATTGGATCGCCGATGCGAGCGCAAGTCGATGGGAGACAAGCCACGATATCAAGGCTCGGTATCCATCAGCTAGCTTTTTAGCGACAAACATAGTCATCTTTAACGTGCGGGGGAATGAGTATCGCATGGAGACACAGGTGGCTTACAACGCGGGTGTGATTGCCATCAAATGGGTGGGCACACATGACCAGTATATGAAGCGGATGCGTTGATATGGAATTTAGAATTCTTAAAAATGAAGGTGAGCACCAAACTGCGCTACGAGAGGCGGAGCGGCTTGTTGCGCTCGATCCTTCGACGGGGACAGCCGATGGTGAACGTCTGGCGCTACTTGCTCTTTTGATTGAGGATTATGAGAAGCGGGCATACCAATTCGAAGCGCTTGACCCAGTCGAAATAATTGAGTTTCGGATGTCAGAGCAGGGCCTTCGCCAAAAAGACTTGGTCCCGCTCCTGGGGAGCAGAAGCCGGGTATCTGAAGTGTTAGGTGGCAAGCGTCCGTTGACGGTTCAGATGATTCGAGCCCTGTCTAGCGGCCTTGGCATCCCGGCAGATGCTCTTATTGGCAGGGAACCAAGTGTCACGTCCGTTGAGGATGAGCGTAACGTGGAGGAGATCGATTGGAAGCGATTTCCGTATCGGGAAATGGAGCGACGTGGATGGTTCAGCGCTGCAAAAATCAGCGGTAAGAACGCGGAAGAGATGCTTCGCTCGTTTCTTGATCAAATTGTGCCTAGCCGTCAAGCGGCGATCATGTTCAGGCGTAAGTTTCGTGGCGATAAATTGGATGAAAAGGCGTACTATTCAACACTGGCCTGGACGGCTCGCGTCTTAATGCGGGCAAAGGATGTTGAGAGCAGTCTACCTAAGTTTGATCCCGCTAAAATATCTGTCGATACCTTGCGGGACCTTGCTCGATTGAGCTGGTTTTCCAATGGGCCACGTCTTGCCGTCGAATTTCTCGCAAAGTGCGGGATCGCCGTAATTGTCGAACCAAGATTGCCGAATGCAGTAATTGATGGTGCTGCGATGCTGTCGGAGCGCGGAACACCGGTTATCGGACTTACACTCAGAATTGACCGAACCGATTATTTTTGGTTCACACTCATGCATGAAGTTGCTCATGTGTGGAAACACCTAAACACAGCGGATGAAGCGTTTATAGATCGAATCGAGAGAATAGCGAGCACCGAAAAAATTGAACAAAAGGAAAATGAAGCAAATCGTATAGCTCGTGACTCATTTATTCGTCGCGCAGTATGGGAGCGCGCATCCGCTAGACTCGCTCCGACACATCAGAGCATTCAAGAGCTCGCAGATAGCTTACATATTCATCCTGCTATTGTGGCGGGACGGATTCAATTCGAGAGTGGACACTACGAGAGTTTTCGTGAGTTTTTAGAGCAGGGATCGGTTCAGCAACATTTCAGTGAAGTCTAGTTGACATAGTCAGGAGATATCGATGAATAGTAACTCAGTTTATGTGCCGCTCGTTAAGGGTAAAGAGAATGATCTGAAGGCGACAGGAAAAGTGTTCAACGACGTGCGTCAGGTCATGAAGCCATTTATTGAGGCTATGCCGGTAAATCCGAAAAATCCTTTAGTGGAAGAGCATGTCTTTAAACTTTGCTCTCACATCCGGAAGCACTTGCCGATAGGTGAGATTTTCGTGGATTTTTATGGCCTGATGCCTGATGCGACGATCTCCGATGGCACTAACGCAACGCTTCATGGCTACGCGCTCTTGAAGGCGTTTGGACGCTCTGTAACGCCCGCCTACGGTTTTGAACGCAATGATGCGCTGTGGGATTCGCTGGGCGAAATCGCCCGAGGCTTTGGAAAAGGGTTTTGTTTTAGGTTGTCGCGTGACGATCTGGCTGAATACTCATTTGATGACGTATGGTCGCAAATTATCGAACGCACAGTGCAGATGAAATTGTCGCAGGATCAGGTGGATTTGCTGTTGGACATGAGACACATCGATGGCGACGATACTGTCGCTCTGGCCGAGAGCATAATTTCATTTCTGTTCCATAATCCAAACATTGCAGGATATAGATCAGTTGTCATTGCCGGTTCATCAGCACTAAAAAATGTTGGCGGCATCGAAAAAGATGGGACTGGCGAGGTTGTTCGCCAAGAGCTTCATCTGTGGTCGACTCTTTGGCGTGACATGCCGGACACGGTCAAGCCCACGTTTGGCGACTATGGTGTCATTCATCCAGATTTTAGTGATCAGGCCGCGAGTCCCAACGTCAATGCAAAAATCAGATATACGGCGGGCGATAAAATTATTTATTATCGAGGCCATGCGTTACACAAACCAGTAAAAGATTATGACCAGTATCATAAACTTGCTGGCCGTGTTAGTGCAGATCGCCGATATGTGGGGAGGACAAAAAGCTATGGAGATAGGTACATCGATGACTGCGCTAAGCGGCTTATCAAACCTGGCTCACTTGCCACATGGGTCATTGCGGACATGAATCATCACATTTGTTATACCGCTCGTCAGTTATCCAGGCTTACGCTTGAATTGGCCGCCGTTGCAGATGAGCGAGAAGCTGATCTCGCACTTTTGGCCGTGTAACCATCGTTGTCGGAAGAAATCAGATGGCATTATCATCATCGGGGCGGCTCTACAGAATTCTCAGTTTCGATCGGGTCGTTCAAATATTTGAGAAACGCGAATTGTACTTTGCACATCCGTCGAGTTGGTCTGACCCGTATGAGGTCAGACTCCATCACGCCAGCAGTCATCAGGTATTTGGCCAATGCTGGTGCACAAGGGGCGTTTCCGACGCGATGTGGCGAATCTATTCAGCCAATCATCTTGGTGTTCGAATTTCTACAAGTACTCGCAAGCTTCGAGAAATATTACAGCCGTCCGTGAAGGCGCTTGGTTATACACTCAGACTCGGAGAGGTTCGCTACGAGAGTCAGCACGACATCACTGAAGAAATACGTGATATCCGCAATGATCTCAAGGAGAAATTCGATGTCGCAAGAGCCGTCGATGCGCTGTTTTTGAAGCGAGATGCGTTCGACCATGAATCCGAGTACCGTGCAGTAATCCATAATCCTACTGTGGCTGATGGGGAGATATTAGCTGGTTTAAAGTTGCCGATTGATCCGCACAAACTCATTGATAGTATTCTGCTTGATCCACGTGCTCCAGATGAGCTTGCAGATGCGCTTGGTTTTTACTTCAAAGAAAAAATAAAATTCAATAAACGAGTTACTCGGTCGGTATTATACAAATCGCCCACCCCGCTAATTGTCGGAGACCCCGACGCGTAAATCGTTGCACGACCGGTGCTAACACAATCTCAGTTCAGTTAAATACTAGACAGCTTGTGTTAGCACCAAAGCGATGGATTTTCAGGTAGGTGGAGCGTCAGATCGCGCTGATGCTGGTAGGCGAGTGGGCAGGGCTGGGAATCGTGTCGCCAGTCTGGTGATGAATGGCTTCCTTCGTACTTAATATTCATCCGGCAACAGAAGCGTCGTTGACGAGCGGTCGGCTTCAGTAATGATCCAGATTTTCACCGACGCGCTGATCTTGTAGCTGGAAAATATGCGCATGCCAAATCGTACTGCCAACAGATTTTGCTGTTGATCCTCCGCGCCCAAGTCGCCCCAGTCGCCAGTGACATGTCGATGAATCAAGGCCAGTGCAGAGACGTTGAGTTCGGTCATGGCGTTCAGCGCGCCCGGTGTAGCGACGACTTGGCCGAGCGCGAACAGTGGCTTAGGTGGTGTATTGGAATTGTCAGTCATGATCTTCGGTAGCCTTGATCGAGTGACCCGCAACGATGAGGTTGCCGAGCCATGTATGCAGGTAGTCGTTCAGCACGCGCTTTGCCAAAATGTCGATGTGGCTCTTGTCCGGCGAGTAGACCGAGTTGGACATGTGCGGATCGCGATAGGTCAACGCCTCGGCCATGCTGCGATCAAGATAGATGGCTACGGTCATTTCGGGATTGATGACCACTCCGCCGGATTCCGAACGGCTGTGGCCCAGCGTGATGATTTGCTTGGTCGTAGTGCGCGAAACGACATCGAAGTGCAGCGGGAGCATTCCAGCCACCTCGGACATGCCCATGCCGTCAATGGCGAGCAGGTCCGGTATCACATCGAGCAGCCGGTAAAAAATCTGAGCGTGAATGCACTCGCTGGAGTAGCTGTCGATCATGCCAAGCCCAGCGCCTTGATGTCTTCTTTAAACTCGAAGAGCTGGACGTACCACGACAAGAAGAACGCCTTGTACATGGCCTCGTACTCGGCGGGGTTCATCGGAGTGCTTCGGGACAAATAAGTCCATGCAGCGATGTACGCGTCCTGATAGGTAAGCGGCATGCGGCTTCGGCTGCCGTTGTAGATCGCGAGTGTCAATTCTGCTTGGGGCCTGCCGCTGTCATTTGCTGGTCGATCACTCAGCTCGAACGTCAATGATCCGCACTTATGGCGCTCGATTTCTACCAGCAACGGTGGCGTCGGGCGGGCCTCAGCTTCGCGGCGATCTTCGAGCACCTTGATCATTGGAATTAGGACAAGCAGTTGTTGATAGAGAGGTGTGCCATCCCGTTGGATCGTCTTCATGGTTTTCATCGATATCTCCAGAGTGGACAATTGAATCCGGCGACACTGAAGCTTTCGCTTCGGTGATCGCCGCCGTTGTCGGTTGTCAGATTTCGATGATCTGGTGGACGATGGCTTGCACTTCGGGGCCGCTCTTTTTCAGCAGGGAGGCGAAGCGGGCGACGATCAGGCGGTTCTTCTTCGTCTCCAGCTTGTTGATCTCGCGGACAACGCTCAGGTCCAGCGGTTTGCCTGGCTTGATGTTCTCGATGGTGTTCTTGACCAGTTCGGTGCGCTCAGCATCGAGGGCCTTGATTGCTTCGCGCAGACTTTCGGAAGCGTTCTTCTCGGGTGGCGTGGTAGTGCCGGATTGGTTGGCGTCTGCCGATGGGGAGGTGGTATCGGTAGCGTTTGCCTTCTTGTCGAGCGTGATCGTAGGCTTTTTGTCGGTGGCTGCATTCATTGTAAATCTCCTGTGAGTTTGTCAAATCGACAAGAGAATCTTATCCAGCCTTTCGAAAATCGTACACAGATTTATTGCTATATTTCAACTATTTGCAGAATTGGGCGGAAACACACGACCGGCAGCCGGTCGCGGTGCTAACACAATCTAGATTCAGTTAGATACTAGGCAGCTCGGGTTAGCACCGCTGGGGGTAAAGTTGTTGGATTAGCTTCCCACACATTTGAACGAACTCCAACGTGCCGACCGGGTTCAGATTGTATTCGCCGTGTGCCGATGCGTTCCGCAGCGCTGGGATAAGCACGATAAGGCCCTTGTCAAAGTCAGCCATCCAACCCTGCTCGAAGGCGTATTCCAGCAGCTTTGTCAGACCTGGCAACGACTTGTGCTTACTCGGCGGCCTTGTAGTATCACCCTTCCATCGCGTCATAAGCGCGAACTCCACGGCAATCAACGCTTGAGTCAAGGCTACGGACAGCAGCGAGAACTGTAAGTGCGAATAGACCAGCAAATGTTGTGCTTGCTGGAACTGGACCAGTACATACTCGGGGACATCCTCGCTCAATGTCATGCCTTCGGCGATCTCATAAAGCGACGGGAGACTGACCCGAAATGTCGCCCAGCGACCGTCCGGTTCCATGAGCGTAGCGAACGGCTTCAGTGGCTCCATTTGACATCCATTTGTCATATTGATAACACGTCGAGAGTACCATAGGCGTCGCGTCCTATTCTAGGTCTGTCTCTGACTTGAGAGGCTGCTCTGGGTGTGTCAAATTGACCAGTTAATCATGATGTGGATGCTGTTCATCGAGCGCCCGAAACACATCGTACAGCTAGGCCTGGGCAGCGCCGCACTGACCAAGTTCTGCTACCACCGCTTCCCTGGCACCCGCGTCAGCGCCGCCGAATTGAATCCGAACGTGATCGCCATCTGCCACGCCAGCTTCGGCCTGCCGCCCAACGACGCGCGCCTGAACGTGCGCGAGATGGACGCGCTCGATTTCGTGCTCGATCCGGCCAACCACAACACGGTCGACGTGCTGCAGGTCGATTTATACGACGAACAGGCGCGCGGGCCGGTGCTCGACACGCCCGAGTTCTACCAGGGCTGCCACGACTGCCTGGCGCCGGGCGGGATCATGACCACCAACGTATTCGGCGACTTCCCCAACTACGACAAGAACCTGCAGGCGATGGAGATGGTGTTCGACGCCGTCGTGTGGCTGCCCGAGGTGCATGACGCGAACATCATCGTGATCGCTTTCAAGGACGCGCCGCAGATTGACTTCAGTGTGTTGTACGAGCGCGCCGGCGCAATCAAGCGCAGCATGAACCTGTCCGCCAAAGGCTGGGTGAGCGGTTTGAAATCCTGGATGCAGGACCACCAGGACTGAGCCGGAACACGGTTTCGCAGGGTGGAAGAGCGCAGCGCCTTCTACCTTTTCGGCGTCTCAAAAGGTGGAAAGCGCTGCGCTCTTCCACCCTGCGCGTTCACGCCACCAGAGCGCCAGCATGGCCAGCACGAACAGCACCCCGAACGGCCAGGATGGCAGCGGCACCGATTCCCTGGCGCCTGGTCCCTTGGTGCGCGCAGCGTAGCGCGCCGTGGCATCGCGCCGCTGCGCCGCCTGCCATCGCGGCCAGTCGCCATCGGCGTACACGAACAGCGCGCCCTGCGGCAACTTCAGCCAGCCCGTTTTCTGCGGCCACATTGCCACGCACGAGGCGTCGGCCTTGTCGGGACGCCGTTGCCATGCCAGCGGCTTCATTGCCTCCAGCCTGAGTTCGCCCTGAACGCCTTGCGCGCACAGTTCCAGGCGCTGCCCCACCAGCGGCATCTCCTCCGGATCGAGCCACGCCACATCCTCGTGGCGCTCGACACCGGCCGCGTCGAGCACACCTTGCCACCACAAGCCCAGCGCCAGTGGTTCGCTGATCGCGTACTTGTGCCAGTCGGCCACGCCCAGCCACACGATGCGCCCCTTCTGCCAGGCCCGTGTCCAGCGCTGCTGCGAACCTTCCCATGGACCGCTGGCGCCCGACGGATTGAACGGCGCCACCGTCATTGCCAGCGGCGTGCCCACCAACTGGTTCTCCGGCTGGGCCTTGAGCGCAAGCTGGAATTGGCTTGCCCAGAATCCCGGCTCGGCCGCGTTGCCTCCCAGGACCACCAGCGGCACGCCCGCTCCCACCTGCGCCAGCAGCGCCGACCGCGCACTGGCATTCATGCGCTCGACGTAGGCCGCGTCGACCACCAGCAGCTCAGGCGCAGTCATCGGCGTGCGCGCCGTCTCGTTGCGGGTGACGGCCTTGCCCAGCGTGACCTGCCAGTCGAGAATTGCGTTGCTATTGACCAGCAGCTGATTGAGCGACTGGGCATCGAACGATGGCGCGCCGAAGCGCCCCTGCACTTGCAATGGTTCGGCGGCGCGCACGGTCAGCGGCACCGGACCCTGCGCGACGACGGCGCCATCGGCCCCGGACAGGCGCGCCGTGAGCACCAGCGACTCGGCCACCGGTGGCATCCACTGCACCGACAGGGCTGGCGTCGTACCGGACGCCTCGGCGAGGACCTGGCCATTCTCGGCCAGCAGCTGCAGCCGTCCGGCCCCCGGATGCGCGCGTTGCACTGTCAAGCTGAACATGCGCCCGAGCGCCAGGCGGCGCGGAAATTCCAGCCGCAGCACGTCCGATTGCGGCGCGCTCCATTCCAGCGGCAGCGCCGGCAAGTCTTGCCATTGCGCCGCACGCAAGCCGTCGCCGGCCAGGGTCAGGCGCGCCGCATTGCCGAGATCGCGCGCACGCAGGACAGGTGTGACCGCGACGCTGCCGCCCAAGCCTGCGGGCAGGCTCCACTGGCCCACCAGGCCACCCAGCGCCAGCGCGGCCAGCAGCACCAGCAAGGCGTCAACCCAGGCGCGCCGCCACACGCAAACCATTACACTGGCAAAACCGATCAGCAAGACCGCAATCATGGCTGCACTCCCTTGCGCCACGCCTTGGCAAATGGCGTGTCGACCACTGGCGCGGCCTGCAGCAGCACCGGTGCCTGGGTAACGGCGCTACGCAGCCAGGCGCGCAGCACGGGACGGCAGGCGCCGCAGCCGTCGGCCACGTCCTGGATCGCGCGCTGCGCGGCCAGGCGCTGCTCGTCTGCGCCGATGTGGGCGCGCACCAGCTCTTGCGCCTGCCGGCTCCACAGCGCAGGCAGCGCCTGCTCCGATTCGAGCGCCGCCAGCAGGCTGCGCAATTCGGCCGGCACCAGCTCGGCGACACCGCCCTGCTCGCGCTTGAAGCTGGCCGAGCCGAGCACGTCGCCGCTGAGCCGTTTCTCCTCCTTGATGGCCGGGGGCACGAACGCGGTCTTGTGCAGGTAGATGCGGTCGGCCTGCTGCAGTTCCTTGATCGCCTCGAGCGCCTTGTATTCGGGCGCCAGGGCCGGCTGCGGCGTGATCGCGCGCAGGGCCCGTTCGGCGTCCCACATGGCACCCAGGGCGCGTCGCAAGACCTTCTTGGTGGCTTCGTCGAACAGGGTCGCGTTCTCGGCCTGGTCGTGCATGTGGCCGAACTGGGCCACCATGTCGCGCGATTGGCCTTCGTCGTGGTCATGCTCGTCGCCGCCGAACAGGCTCGACTCCTCGCCGAGGAACTGGCCATAGCGGCGCCGCAATTGAGCCTGGTCGCCGGCGATCGATTCGCTGCGCGCACGCAGCGTGGCCAGGCGGGGGTTCGCTTTCAGGTCGGCCAGCAGTTGCTCGGTATCGATAATGATCTGGCGCTGGCTGCGCAAGTTTTCCGGTTTGACCAGGATCGGCAGCGCCGATGACGTGTCGTCGGCCGCCACCGGTCCGGGCAGGCGCAAGGTGTAGGTCGGCGACTGCGCCAGATGGGGGCGCCCGGCATTGTCGCTGGCGCGCACGAAGAAATACAGCTCATCGCCCGGCTCCATGCCCAGCTCAGCGAGCGACCATTGCTTCGACCAGTTGCGCTGGCGCGGATCGCTCGATTCCGGCAGCGGCATTTCACGGTCGCTGAAGCGGATATTTTCCCCGCTGCCGCGCGCCAGCGTCAGGTGCAGCGTGGCGCGCCGAACCATGTAATCGTCGTGCACGGCCACCGCAATTGCTGCATTCCTGGCGTCCGGCGCCAGCACCTGGATCATCTCACCGGGCTTCGAGACGGTGATTTCGGGCGCCTGGTCGGGTAACACCAGCAGCTTGTAGCGTACGCCGCGCCAGCGCCAAAACATCGATTCAAGCGCGCTCCAACGGGCGCACTCGCGCCCGACCGTGAGCGTGCGGCCGTCGCTCAGCTCGATCGTTTCCACGCCGGCCTGCGGCACCGCCAGGCACCATTGCACTTCGCTCTGTTCCGGAACCTGCAGGTCGCGCGGGGCACTGTCGGAATTGGCCGCGCCGGTGTACCTGGGCGGCGCGACATGCAACAGCAGCGCGCTCTTTGGCGCGCCAAGGCGCGCCTTGAAGGCGGCAACGAGCGGGTCGCCCGGGTAGCTCATTTGCCAGCCCAACAATGCCAGCGCGGCGGCGGCACTGGCGGCGAGCCATGGATAGCCTGGCCGCATGCGTGACTGCGCCACGCGCCGCAATTCGGCCTCGTCCAGCGCGCCGTCGAGCCGTTGCAACAGGCGGCGCTGCTGCAAGCGCGCCACCGGCGTTGCCGCATGCACCAGCAGCGCGCTGCTGTCTTCCAGCGCCGCGATGGCGCCGTCCAGCCAGCTGGCCCAGTCGCGCAGCACCCGCGCACGCAGGCGCCAGTAGTCCCAGCCGGCCCATACTGCCCACGCCAGCAGGCCAGGCAGCGACAGCAACAGGCAGCACGGCACCGCGGCGGCCAGCCACAGGGGCAGGCGCCGGCGCACGCAAGCGCGCAATAGGCGCGTGGCCAGGTCAGGTTCGGCGTGCATGGGTCAGTATCCGTTCCAGCGCAAACAGCGCCGTCAATATCAGGGCCAACACATCGCGCAGCGCACCGGCGGCAGGTATCGCGCTTGATGGGCCGGATGCGGCGAGGATCTGCGCGGGCGCTGGGTAAGGCAGCGGCGCCATGTGCAGCTTTTGCCAGTGCTCAAACAGGGCGCGTGCGCTGGCCGCGTCGTGCGGTTCCGCCACGGCCCACAGCCGGCCATGTGCGCTGTCGGCGTAGCGGATACCGTCGACCTCCGGCGCCGTCTTCAATTCGGGGAACGCGGTGACGTCGGTCACCCACCACAGGGGCGCGCGCATGGCGGCCGGCGGCGCCTGCGGTGTGTCCCAGATGATCAACTCGGTGCTGGCGTTCGGGCTCGCGTCGAGCACATAAGTCCCGCCGAGCGCGGCAAACAGCGTGCGCCACGCCGGGCTGCGCGCGCCGGCCACATGGTGCTCGCGCACCGGAAGCGGGGCCGCCTTCGAGCGCAACTCCACCTGATGGTGAAATCGGGGGATGACGGCCGGCATCGGCAAGCTGCCAAGCACCAGCAGACGGGCAGCGCTGCGCCACTCGCGCTCATGTTCTTGCAGCCAGCCGATGGCGTCGGCCGTTGGCACGGCGAGCAGGTGCGCGCCGTCAAACCCGGCGTCCCTTGCCTGCTGCCCGGCCCATGCCGGGTCCGTGCCAGCGCCGACCAGCACCGTATCGCCACGCCACGGCAGCACCAGCTCGGCCAACCACGCGACGACGCAGGCCAGCAGCAGGCAGCGCACCAGCAACAGGATGCGGTCGACCCATTGCCAGACGCGCAACTGCTGCGGCGCGGCGCGCGGCAGGAAGCGCGCCGACGCCAGCGGCTGCGCCTTGACCCGCTGGCGCCGCTGGCGGTGCCACCACAGCGGCAGCGCCAGCACGCACAAGCCAAACCACCAAAGGGCGCTCATGCGCGCCCCGCCTGGCGCAGCCACGCGCGCAGCACCGATCCGAGCGGCTGCTCGATGCACGCCTCCAGCACGCCGATGTCGTTCTGGCGGCAGCTGCTCGTCATCTGCGCGAAGTGGGCCTGGCGCTTCTCGCGGTACGATCCCTGCACGTCGGCACCGAAGCGGAACAGGCCTTCGCCCGCTTCCGGATCCCGGTAAGCGGTCCCGGCGGGAAAGCTGGCGTCGCGCTCGGCCTCGGTCTGCAGGCACAGCGCACGCACGTCATGCTGCAGGTGGCGCAGCCGGACCAGCGCCTCGGACAGCGGCGAAGGCCAGTCGAGAAAATCGCTGGCCGCGAAAATCAGGCTGGGCGAACGCGCGAAATGCAGATTGGCGCGCACGGTGTCGGCGTCCGGCAGCGCGCCGGCCGCTTCGCAGCGCGAGAGCTGCGCCAGCACCCGCTGCATCTGGCGCGGACCCCGTGCGGCCGGCGTGAACTGCATCTTCTCGCCGCTGCACACGACCAGCCCGAAAGCGTCGCCCTGGCGCTGGGCAATGGCGGCGATGCAGGCGAGCACGGTGCGCGCGTACCACAGCTTGTCGAGTCCGGCCACCCTCCGGCTCGGCTCGGCCATTGAGGCCGTCGCGTCCAGCCACAGCCAGACCGCGACGTGGCTGTCGCGCTCGGCCTCGCGCACGTAGTAGCGGTCGGCCCGTGCCAGCAGCTTCCAGTCGACCCGGCGCCACTCGTCGCCCGGCGCATAGGCGCGGTACTCGGAGAACTCGACGCCCGCGCCGCGCTCGCGCCCGGCATGGATGCCGTGCCCGAGGCCCGCCAGCACGTAACGGATGATCAGGTTCAGATCGGTGGTATGCGCCAGCAGCGCGGATGTGGCGAGCATTCTCTAGGCGACGTGGATCTCGTTGCGCAGCGACTGCAGGATGTCGGCGATGGCCACGCCGTCGGCCTCCGCCTCGAAGTTGCGCAGCACGCGGTGCGCCAGCACCGGCAGCAGCATTGCGCCGATGTCCTCGCGCGTGACCGCCAGGCGCCCGTGCATCAGCGCGCGCGCTTTCGACGCCAGCACCAGCGCCTGGCCGGCGCGCGGGCCGGCGCCCCAGCCGACGTGCTTGATCACGCTGGCCACCTTGCTGTCCTGCGGCCGGGTGGCGCGCACCAGCTGGGTCGCGTAGCGCAGCAGGTGCTCGCCGATTTCGATGTCGCGCACCAGCTGCTGCAGGCGCAGCAGGCTGGCCACATCCATCGCCGGGGTGGCGTCGAGCAGGCCGGCGTGGGTGGTGCGCGAGACCATCATCATCTCTTCGTCCTCGCTCGGATAGCCGACGTCGATGCGCAGCAGGAAGCGGTCGAGCTGGGCCTCCGGCAGCGGATAGGTGCCGGCCTGCTCGATCGGGTTCTGGGTCGCCAGCACGAAAAACGGTTGCGGCAGGCGGTGCGTCTGGCCGGCGAACGTGACCGAGCGCTCCTGCATCGCCTCGAGCAGCGCCGACTGGGTCTTGGGCGGCGCGCGGTTGATCTCGTCGGCCAGCAGCACCTGGGTGAACACCGGCCCCTGCTGGAAGCGGAACACACGCTGGTGGGTCGTGGTGTCCTCTTCCAGGATCTCGGTGCCGACGATATCGGACGGCATCAGGTCGGGCGTGAACTGCACCCGCCGGAACTGCATGTCGGTGGCCTGCGCCAGCGACTTGACCAGCAGCGTCTTGCCCAGCCCCGGCACGCCCTCGACCAGCGCATGGCCGCCGCCGAGCAGGCAGATGATGAGCGACTCGATCACCTCGTCCTGCCCGACGATCACGCGCGACATGCTCGCCTTGAGCGCCCCGACCTTGGCCGACAGGTCGGCCACTTCGCTTTCTTTCCAATCTACCGCATCACGTTCCGACACAATCAAGCTCCCAAAGCATACTGAATAATATTGACGGCAAAGCGCGTGTTGTCGATCACCAGCCAGCGCTTGTTGCGGAAATCGTAGTCCCACTCGCAACCGTAGTCCTTGTTCGAATACAGCACGCGCACCCGGCCGTTGATCTCGATCGCCCGCAGGTAGTCGTGCACCAGGTCGTCGCCCCAGCCGTTCAACTCGACCCCGGTATTGGGCGGACCGTCGAAATGGAAGAAGCTCGAATACACGGGATGCGTGTTCGGGATCTTGTGCAAGGCCTTGGGCCCGAACATGCGCGCCAGCTCGGCCTCGAAGGACTTGGCGAACAGGCCGTCGACGTCGTGGTTGCAGTCGTCGACGAACACGAAGCCGCCGCCGTTGACGTAGCGCTCGAAGTTCTTGCGCTCGGCCGGCGTAAATTGCACCAGCTTGTGGCCGGCCAGGTAGCAGAACGGCGACTGCAGCATCTTCGGGTCCGACAGCGGGATCACGCGCTCGACCGGATCGACCCGCAAGGTGGTGTATTCGACCAGCGAGTTGAGCACGTTGCTGGGCATGCGGATATCCACGTCCCAGTCGCCCGAATCGTACATCAGGCGCGTGAAGTAGAAATCGTAACTCGCCATCGGAGCCCTTTACACCGCGTCCGACAGGGACGTGAAATTGAACTCGCGCACCTTCATCGGCGGGATCACCATGGCCAGGTTGGTCTCCTCGCCGCCGACCACCACCGGCTTGCCCAGCTCTTCGATGTTGTTGAGCATCGACACCGGGCTCTCGTTGAAGCGGAAGTTCTTGATCGGGTGCTTGATCTTGCCGTTCTCGACGTAAAACGTGCCGTCGCGCGTGAGGCCGGTCAGCAGCACAGATTGCGGGTCGACCATGCGGATATACCAGGTGCGGGTGACGACCACGCCCTTCTTGGTCGAAGCAATCAGCTCCTCGAGCGACTTGCCGCCGCCGGCCATGATCACGTTGCCGTGCCGGCCATGCGCCTGCTTGCCCTGCTTGTCGGCCCAGAAGCGCGAATACTCGAGCGCGGACACCTTGCCATCCTTGATCAGGTGCGCCTTCTCGCGCGCCAGCTGGCTGGCGTTGTCCCACGGCCGCACCGGCGCCATGCTGTCCCAGGGATCGGTCCAGATGTTGACCTGCTCGTCGAACAGCTTCTCGCCCATGCGGTTGCCGCCGCCCTTTTTCGACAGGAAGCTGCGGCCCTCGTCGGCGCGCCGCGCGTCGAAGGCGTTGAACATGAAGCGCATCAGGTCGGACGTGGCGGCCGGCTCCAGGATCACCGTGTAGCGGCCCGGCTCGAGCGCCTTGGCGTCTACCGAACGCAGCGCCTTCTCGATCGCCACTTCCGACGCCTCGCGCGCGTCGAAGCGGCGCACATCGTTGGCCGAGCGCGTCACCCAGCCCGAACCGCGTCCGTCTTCGGTGCGCACGGTGCAGGTGAAGGCGACGTTGGTGTGGGCCTGGTGGCCGAACATGCCGTTCGAATTGGCGATCGTCTCGAAGCCGGTGCTGTCGACGAAGTAACCGGTTGCCTGCAGCTTGCTCTTCTTTGCGGCGGCAATACTCAGCGAGGCCACTTCGGCGCGAAAATCGGGATCGATCGCCGCCGAGTTCTGGCTGAAGGTGATCGAGGGCTTGAATTCCTGCTTGCCCGGCGCGGCCGTGAATTCCGGATTCTCCGGCGCCAGGCGCGCCACGTCTTCGGCGCGGCGCACCGCTTTTTCGAGCGACCTGTCGTCGAACTCGTTGACCGAGGCGGTGCCCTGGCGCTTGCCGAAGGCCACGCTCACGGTCAGTTGGGTGTTCTCGTTCAGGCCCGCCGTCGACACGCTGTTTTGCGCATAGCGGATATTGCCGGTGCGGTTGCCGTTGATCGACACGCGGCACTCGTCGGCCTTGGAAAACCCCATCACGCGGTCGCAGATGCGCTTTGCTTCGTCCTGGTTCAGCTGTTTCATCGTTGAAGTTCTCCTTAGCCGATCTTGCGAGCGGTGTTGATGACGTTGATGCCGTTAAAACGCGTGGTGGCCGAGCCGTGCGAGACCGCGCTGACCTGGCTGGGCTGGCCTTTGCCGTCGAAGAAGGAGCCGCCCATGCGCCAGTCGCGTTCGTCGCAGATGGCGCTGCAGGCGTTCCAGAAATCCTGGGTGTTGGACTGGTAGGCCACGTCTTCGAGCGGCGCGCCGATCTTGCCATTCTTGATCTCGAAGTACAGCTGGCCGCCGAACTGGAAGTTGTAGCGCTGCTGGTCGATCGAGTACGAGCCGCGCCCGAGAATGTAGATGCCCTTCTTCACGTCGGCCACCATCTGGTCAGGTGTGAGCTTCTCCTTGCCGGGGGCCAGCGACACGTTCGGCATGCGCTGGAACTGCACGCTGTCCCAGCTGTCGGCGTACGAGCAGCCGTGTGACTCCTTCTCGCCGATGATGTGGGCCTGGTCGCGCGTGGCCTGGTAGTTGACCAGGATGCCGTCCTTGATGATGTCCCAGCGCTTGCACTTGACGCCCTCGTCGTCGTAGCCCACCGCGCCCAGCGAGCCGGGGGTGGTCTTGTCGGCGAAGAAGTTCACGCGCGGGGCGCCGAAATTGAATTTTCCGGTTTTCCACTTGTCGAGCGTGGCGAAGCTGGTGCCGGCGTAGTTCGCTTCGTAACCCATCACGCGATCGAGTTCTGTCGGGTGGCCCACCGATTCGTGGATCGTCAGGAACAGGTGGTCAGGGCTGAGCACCAGGTCGTACTTGCCCGGCTCGACCGACTTGGCCGAGAGCTTCTCGCGCGCGTGGCGCCCGGCCGAGCGCGCGTCCTCGATGATGTCGTAGGAGCGCGTGTAGAGGGTCGTCACCCCGCCCGCCGCCTGCACCTTGTCGGCGGCCCTGGCGTCGAAGTATTCATAACCCATGCCGACCGGCGCGGCCAGGCTGTCGCGGGTGCGGAATTTGTTGGTGGCCTTGTCGACCGCGGTGGCCGTCAGCGGCGCCCACAGGCGGTGGATGTCCTGGTCGATGTAGGAGCCGTCGGTGGAGGCGAAATATTTTTGCTGGTTCACCTGGAACAGGGTCGCCGTCATGAAGCTGGCGCCGGCGTCGAGGCCGGCCTTGTTGGCCGCGATCAGCATCTCGGCCTTTTCCTTGATCGGCACCGCGCGCCAGTCCTTCTTGAACGGCGTGGCCCAGCTCACTTCGCCCGCGCCCGTCAGCGGCGCCATCTGCAGCGGTTCACTTTGCAGGCGGGCGTTGGCCTTTGCGATCGCCACCGCCTGGCGCGCGGCGCCGGCCACGCCATCAGGCGAGACGTTGTTGGTCGAGGCGAAGCCGTAGGCGCCGCCGCAAATCACGCGCACGCCCACGCCCGAGGACTCGGTGTTGACGATGTTCTCGACGTTCAGGTCGCGCGTGGTGATGAACTGGTTCAGATAGCGCCCGATGCGCACGTCGCAGTAGCTGGCGCCGGCCTTGGTGGCGGCGTTCATGGCGGCGTCGGCCAGCGCCTTCTTGGCGCTCACGGCGACAGGGTTGAGCAACTCTTCGGCGGCGATGGCGTTGCCGAAGATCGGGATCAGCATGCTGCCGGCAGCGCCGGTGCTGACTTTAAGGAAGGTACGGCGTTCCACTCTGATTCTCCATGCATTTTGTCGTTCCCGCGCAGGCGGGAACGACAATATTTTAAACCGCGTCCGACAGCGACGTGAAGTTGAAGTCGCGGATTTTCATCGGCGGGATCATCATCAGGTATGGCACTTCGTCGCCGTTGATGATCACCGATTTGCCCAGCTCCTCGATGTTGTTGAGCATCGACACCGGGCTCTCGTTGAAGCGGAAGTTCTTCACCGGATGCTTGATCTTGCCGTTCTCGATGTAGAAGGTGCCGTCGCGCGTGAGGCCCGTCAGCAGCAGCGATTGCGGGTCGACCTCGCGGATGTACCAGGTGCGGGTCACGATGATGCCCTTCTTGGTCGAGGCGATCAGTTCCTCGGTCGACTTGCTGCCGCCGGCCATGATCATGTTGCCGTGCCGGCCGCGCGCCACCGCGCCCTGCTTCTGGGCCCAGTAGCGCGAATATTCGAGCGAATCGACGTGGCCGTTCTTGATGATGCTGGTGCGCTCGCGCGCCAGCTGGGTGTTGTTGTCCCACGGGCGCACCGGCACGTCCTTGTCCCACGGATCGGCCCAGACGTTGACTTGTTCGTCGAACAGCTTCTCGCCCAGGCGGTTGCCGCCGCCCTTCCTGGCCAGGAAGCTGCGGCCCTCGTCGGCACGGCGTGCGTCGAAGGCGCCGAACAGGCGTCCCACCAGCTCGGACGTCGCGGCCGGCTCCAGGATCACCGTGTAGCGGCCCGGCTCGAGCGCCTTGGCCTCGACCGAGCGCAGCGCCTTCTGGATTGCCACGTCGGACGCTTCGCGCGCATCGAAGCGCGCAGCGTCAATTGCCGAGCGGGTGACCCAGCCCGAACCGCGTCCGTCCTCGGTGCGCACGGTGCAGGTGAAGTCGACCGACGTCATCTCCTGGTAGCCGAACACGCCGTTCGAATTGGCCACCGCGTTGAAGGCATTGTCATCGGTGAAGTAGCCGGCGCAAACGAGCTTGTTCTTGCGCGACGCTTCGATGCTGTAGGCGGCCACCTGGGCGCGGAACTCGGGATCGATCGCCGCCGTGTTCTTGCTGAAGGTGTTTGAAGCCTTGTACTGCTGCTTGCCGATGGCCGGCATGAACTCCGGATTTTCCGGCGCCAGGCGCGCCAGGTCCTCGGCGCGGCGCACCACTTTTTCAAGCGATTTGTCGTCGAATTCGTTGATGGTGGCGGTGCCCTGGCGCTTGCCGAAGGACACGCTCACGGCCAGTTGGGCGTTGTCGACCAGGCCGGCAGTCGAGACGTTGTTGCGCGCGTAGCGGATATTGCCGGTGCGGCTGCCCTGCAGGCTGACGACGCATTGGTCGGCCTTCGAGAACGCCATCACGCGATCGCAAATGCGCTTGGTTTCTTCCTGACTCAAATTTTTCATGGGTTCCCTGCCTTAGCCGATCTTGCGGGCGGTGTTGATCACATTGATGCCGTTAAAGCGCGAAGTGGGCGCGCCGTGCGAGACGATGCTCACCTGCGGCGGCTGGCCCTTGCCGTCGAAGAAGGAGCCGTTCATGCGCCAGTCGCGCTCGTCGCACAGGGCGCTGCAGGCGTTCCAGAATTCGGTGGTGTTGGCCTGGTAGGCCACGTCCTCGATCGGCGCGCCGATCTTGCCGTTGACGATTTCGAAGAACAGCTGGCCGCCGAACTGGAAGTTGTAGCGTTGCTGGTCGATCGAGAACGAACCGGCGCCGACGATGTAGATGCCCTTCTTGACGTCCTTGACCATCTCGTCCGGTGTGAGCTTTTGCTTGCCGGCGGCCAGCGAAATGTTCGGCATGCGCTGGAACTGCACGCTCGACCAGCTGTCGGCGTAGGAGCAGCCGTGCGACTCCTTCTCGCCGATGATGTGGGCCTGGTCGCGCGTGGCCTGGTAGTTGACCAGGATGCCGTCCTTGATGATGTCCCAGCGCTTGCACTTGACGCCTTCGTCGTCGAAACCGACCGCGCCCAGCGAACCTGGGGTGACCTTGTCGGCGATGATGTTGACGCGCTCGGAGCCATACTTGAATTTCTTCGATTGCCATTTGTCGAGCGTGGCGAAGCTGGTGCCGGCGTAGTTCGCTTCGTAGCCCATCACGCGATCGAGTTCGGTCGGGTGGCCTACCGACTCGTGGATCGTCAGCCACATGTGTTCCGGGCTGAGTACCAGGTCGTACTTGCCCGGCGTGACCGATTTGGCCGTCAGCTTCTCCTTGGCCTGGCGACCGGCCGCGCGCGCATCCTCGATCAGGTCGTAGGAATCCTTGTACAGGGTGGCGACGCCGCCTGCGGCCTGCACCTTGTCGGCGGCGCGTCCGTCGAGGTATTCGTAGCCCATGCCGACGGGCGAGGACAGGCCGGCGCGCGAGCGGAATTTGTTGCTGGCCTTGTCGACTGCGGTGGCCGAGATCGGCGCCCACAGGCGGTGCACGTCCTGGTCGATGTAGGAGCCGTCGGTGGAGGCGAAATATTTTTGCTGGTTGACCTGGAACAGGGTGGCCGACATGAAGCTGGCGCCAGCGTCGAGGCCGGCCTTGTTGGCGGCGATGAGCAGCTCGGCCTTTTCCTTGATCGGCACGGAGCGCCAGTCTTTTTTCATCGGCGTCGCCCAGGCCACTTCGCCCACGCCCTTGACCGGGGCCAGGCGCACCGGCTCGGCCTGCAGCTTGGCATTGGCCTTGGCAATCGCCACCGCCTGGCGGGCACAAGCGGCCACCGAGTCCGGTGACATGTCGCTGGTGGCGGCGAAGCCATATGCGCCGTTGCAGATCACGCGCACGCCGACACCGGCCGATTCGGTATTGACGACATTTTCGACGTTCAGGTCGCGCGTGGTGATGAACTGGTTCAGGTAGCGGCCGATGCGCACGTCGCAGTAGCTGGCGCCAGCGCCGGTGGCGGCGGCCAGCGCGGTGTCGGCCAGGGTCTTCTTGAACTTGTCGGCCAGCGGCGTGAGCAGCTCTTCAGCCGCGATCGCGTTGCCAAACACAGGGACCAGCATGGCGCCAAGGGCAAAGCCGCCGATATTAAGAAACTCGCGTCGTTCCATTGCGTCTCCAATGAATTCAAGGGGTGAAATTGTGCTGGAACCTTACCAGCAAAATAGGGAAAAATACACGCAATCTTTGTGCCACGGCTTAAGTGCTTGATTTGATAACTTCGATGCCGGACACGAACAGTGTCCGCGCTGTCCGCGCAGCTGTCCGCAGGGCGAATCGGACAGTACCTACGTATGCATATACATACGTGATATCGCTTGACCGCGCGCGGCGCTTCCCCGATGATCGGCGCTTGGCGCGAGCGCCCAATTCCTTAACCCGGAGACCTCATGAAACGATTGATCCTGGCCGCGATGCTGGCTGCAGGCCTGGCCGGCGCGGCCCATGCCGACGACGCCCTCAAGAGCGCCATCGGCGCCAGCCACCGCGCGGCCACCAATAGCGCGCGTGACGGCGCACGCCATCCCTACGAGACGCTGGGCTTTTTCGGCATCAAGCCGACCATGACGGTGGTTGAACTGTCGCCCGAGGGCGGCTGGTACACCGAGATCCTGGCGCCCTACCTGCGCGATCACGGCAAGCTGATCGGCGCGGAAATGCCGGTCATCGCGACCAACCGCTACGCCATGCTGTTCAAGAAGAAGCTCGATTCGAATCCGGCCGTCTACGACAAGGTCGTGGTCGGTGTGTTCGAGCCCGGCGTCAAGTACGACTTCGCCGCGCCCGGCAGCGTCGACCTGGTACTCACCTTCCGCAACCTCCACAACTGGATGGAGCTTGACGACGGCCAGCGCAAGGCCATGTTCAAGAGCGTGTTCGACAGCCTGAAACCGGGCGGCGTGTTCGGCGTGGTGGAACACCGCCTGCCGGCGGCAATGCCGATGGATCCGAAGGCCTCGAGCGGCTACATGCATGAGGCGGCGGTGATCAAGATGATCGAGTCGGCCGGCTTCAAGCTGGCCGCCAAGTCGGAAGTGAACGCCAACGCGAAAGACACGGCCGACCACAAGAACGGCGTGTGGGCCTTGCCGCCCACGTTCGCCAACAAGGACGTCGATCGCGCCAAATACGCCGCCATCGGCGAGAGCGACCGCATGACGCTCAGGTTCGTCAAGCCCTAAGCCAGGAGGCGCTGCCACAGGCTTGCGATGAGTTAGATTTGCGAGCAACACGTCGTTCCCGCGCAGACGGGAACGACGTGTCCGATACGCGGTCACGCAGGATTCGGATTTTTTCGTGGACGGTTGCTTTGGGGCGTCGATGGCGGCACAATGCGTTTGCAATTGTGACATCTGATCAACTTTCCTGGAGCGCACATGAAACAATACGGAGCGGAATTTTTTGGCACTTTCTGGCTGGTGCTTGGCGGTTGCGGCAGCGCCGTGCTGGCCGCCGCCTTTCCCGGCGTGGGCATCGGCCTGCTGGGCGTGTCGCTCGCTTTCGGCCTGACCGTGCTGACGATGGCCTATGCGATCGGCCACATCTCGGGCTGCCACCTCAATCCCGCCGTCTCGATCGGCCTGTGGGCCGGCGGGCGCTTCCCGGCCCCCAAGCTGCTGCCCTACATTGTCTCCCAAGTGCTCGGTGCGATCGTGGCCGCTGGCGTGCTGTACCTGATTGCCAGCGGCAAGCCGGGCTTCGAGCTGGCCGCCGGCTTCGCCTCGAACGGCTACGGCGCCCATTCGCCGGGCGGCTACTCCCTGACAGCCGCCCTGGTGTGCGAGGTCGTCATGACGATGGTGTTCCTGGTGGTGATCCTGGGCGCCACCGACCGCCGCGCCCCGGCCGGCTTCGCGCCGCTGCCGATCGGCCTGGCGCTGACCCTGATCCACCTGGTCAGCATCCCCGTCACCAACACCTCGGTCAACCCGGCGCGCTCGACCGGCGTGGCGCTGTTCGTTGGCGACTGGGCCGTGGGCCAGTTGTGGCTGTTCTGGGTCGCCCCCATCGTCGGCGCGCTGCTTGGCGCAGTACTCTACCGCTTGATCGGCGAGGAGCCGGCCAGCGCCTGATCCTGTGGCGCTGCGGCATCCTGTTTAGCGCAACGAACCTTGTACGCCGGAAATTTTCGGTATGATGGCTGGTATCGTGCATCAAGCAAGGATTTTCGTGCAAAAGCCAGGACCGATTCAGCGCCGCGCATGCCTGGGATGGCTGCTGTGTGCATGCGCGCTGGCGGCCTGCAAACCTGCCCCCAGGCCGGCCGCCGACGTCGCTGCACGCCCGCAGACGACCATCACGGCGCTGATCTGGGCCCCCGACTGGCCCGAGGAAATGCAGCAGGTGGCGGCCGAGTTCACCCGCCAGAATCCCGATGTGCACGTCAATGTGCAGTTCATGATCGGCAATTCGGTCGAAGAGAACATCAAGCCGAAGATCGCCGCCCACAACCTGCCCGACCTGATGTCGGTCAATCCCAACGCCTACGCGGCCGAGCTGGCCGACCAGGGCGTGCTGGCCGAGCTGGGCCACACGGCCGCCTGGGCCAATATGCTGGGCAGCTTGAAGGCTGACTGGACCAGCCGGCGCGACAAGCATTTCGGCATCTCGGGCGGCGTCGCCGCCACCCTGATCTACTACAACGAGGCCATGTTCGCCAAAGCGGGCATCACCACCCTGCCCGGCAATTTCGACGCCTTCCTGGCCGCCTGCGAGCGGCTCAAGCGCGCCGGTTTCGTGCCCATCATGTGGAACGGCGGCTTTCCCAACACGCTGGGCAACGGTCCGTTCAGCTTCGGCTTCGCCAACAATGTGGCGGCCAGGGTGCCCGACTGGAAGGCGCGCATCGCCGCCGGCACGCTCGATCTCGACACGCCAGAAGGCGCCGACATCTTCGCCAAGATCCTGCTGGTGGCCGACCGCGGCTACGCCCAGCCAGGCTTCATGAACACCAATTACGACGAGGGCATCCGCCTGTTTACCGAGGGCAAGACGGCGATGGCCTTCCACGGCACCTGGGCGTCGGGCTTGCTGATGGCCGGCAGCGGCTTCACGACGGGGGTGTTCGTGCCGCCCTGGAACGCGCCAGGCAAGCCGGTGCTGCCGGTGATCGGCAGCGAGACCGGCTTCGCCGTGTGCGAGACGCGCAACAAGGAGGCGGCCACCCGCTTCCTTGAATTCGTGATGGGCAAGGGCTTCCCGATCCAGCAGAACCGGCGCCACAACATCTCGCCGCTGCAGACGGCGCCCGGCACCCTGGTCAGCGATCCGCTGATCGTCGAGTACGTGGCGCGCATCGGGCAGGCCGAGCGCACCGGCAGCCCCTACTACTCGATGCTGCCGGCCAATACCATCGAGATGCTCCATCCGCTGATCCAGGATGTGCTGTTCCACAAGGTCACGCCCCAGCAGGCTGCCAAGCGGCTCGACGCCTCGATCCGCGACGAAGCGCGCAAGAACTACAAGTAGGCGCACCGATGAAACGCTTCGCCGACTACCTCTCCCTCCAGCTGCTGCGCCGCATCGAAATCCGCTACCGCCTGATCGGCTCCTTCCTGCTGGTGTCGCTGCTGCCGCTGGGGATCTCCGGCTACCTCGCCTATGTCGAATCGAACCGCGCGATCGTCGAGCGCACGCGCCTGTTTTCGAGCGAGGTGGTCAAGCAGGTATCGAAGAATATCGGGCTCGAAATGGGCAAGCTCGAGGCCGACTCCGAGCGCCTGGTGCTGTCAGATCGGGTCCAGGCGGCGCTGGCGCAGTACGGCGGCGAAAACCAGTCGGCGCGCGCGGCGGCGCGCGCCGACCTGACGCGGGTGCTGCTCGAACGCTATGGTTCGTTCGACTACGTCAACCAGAAGTACTTCCTCGACGCGGAAAACCGCATCGTCGACACCCAGGTGTTCGCCGCGCTCGGGCGCGGTATCGTCAACCTGGTCGAGCGCGCGCCAGCGCTGCACGGGCGACCCTACTGGGGCGCCTACGGCAATCCGGCCGGCCAAGGCAGCATGGTGCTGCTGCGCGCGATCTACAACAAGGACAACAACAAGCTGGCCGGCTCGCTGGTGCTGGGAATACGCCCCAGCCATTTCGCCTCAATCTTCGACGACGTCGAATTGGGCGGCGGCGGCGACATGCTGGTGCTCGACGTCGACGACGCGCGGGTGCTGGCCAAGGCCCGCGACGGGCGCGATGCGCCGGCCGACAGCGCGCTGGTCGAGGCGATCCGGCAGCAGATGCTGGCCAACCGGTATACCGGCTTCGCCCGCATCGACGCCGCCTACATGGCCGCCTGGGCGCCGGTGGCCGGCACCAGCTGGTTCGTGGTCAGCCGCATCGCGCAGGACCAGCTCAGCGCCGCTGCCGATTCGGTGCGCAAGCAGATCATGCTGGTCGGGGTAATGTGCCTTGCCCTGTCGATCCTGCTGGCGGTGATCCTGGCGCGCTCGATCTCGCGCCCGCTCGACGCGCTGGTGCGCAGCATGCGCGAGACCGAGAGCGGCAACTACGCCGGCCGCATGCAGGCCGAGGGCGGCGACGAATTGACGGTGCTGGCGCACAAATTCAACGAGATGGCCTCCAAGGTCGACCGCCACCAGATGCAGCTCGAGGAACGGGTCGACGAACGCACGCGCGACCTGGCCGAGGCCAACGCCAAGCTCGAGACGCTGTCGATGACGGACGGCCTGACCGGGATCGCCAACCGGCGCCGCTTCGACCAGCAGCTCGAGGCCGAGCTTGCGCGCGGCGCACGCAGCGACGCGCCGCTGGCGTTGCTGATGCTCGACATCGACTACTTCAAGAACTACAACGACCACTACGGCCACCAGATGGGTGACAGCGGCTTGCGCAGCGTGGCACGCCTGCTGCAATCGCATGCGCGGCGCGCCGGCGACCTGGCGGCGCGTTATGGCGGCGAGGAATTCGTGCTGCTGGCAGCCGATACCGATGCGCCCACCGCGCTGGCGCTGGCCGAACAGATCCGCCAGGCGCTGGCCGGGCAGTGCCTGGCGCACGCGGGCTCGCCGCTGGGCTGGCTCAGCGTGAGCATCGGCGTGGCGGTGCGTGTGCCGCACGGGCAGCTGGGCGCCGCCGACTTGCTTGGCATGGCCGACCAGGCGATGTACCGCGCCAAGCAGCAAGGCCGCAACCAGGTGACGCTGGCTGATGGGCCAGCGCACGGTACCGAGCTGTGCGAGAGCCTGTATAGTGCTCCTTCGACCACCGAAAAGAATTCAACATGATCCCGTACCGCCGTCTCGCCGCCGTCCTGCTGCTGCTTACCGCCGTCAATACCCATGCCCAGGCGCCAGCGCCCGCGGCCACGCCGGCACCGGTCGCCATTCCGCCGAACCTGGAGAACGCCGTCGTGAAGGTATTCTCGACGCTGCGCGGGCCCGATCCGTACAAGCCATGGGGCAAGGCGGCGCCGCAAGAGATCACCGGCTCGGGCGTGGTCATTGAAGGCAAGCGCATCCTCACCAATGCGCACGTGGTCAACTACGCCAGCCAGGTCCAGATCCAGGCCAGCCAGGCCGGCGACAAGGTCTCGGCCACGGTGGTGGCGGTGGGGCGCGGCATCGACCTGGCCATCCTCAAACTCGATGACGAATCGTTCTTCGACACCCACCCGCCGGTCAGCCGCGCCAGCCTGCTGCCGGATGTGCGCGACGCGGTGTTCGCCTATGGCTATCCGACCGGCGGCAATTCGCTCTCGATCACCAAGGGCATCATCTCGCGCATCGAGTTCGTGCCCTACGCGTATGGCAGCGCCGGCCTGCGGATCCAGATCGACGCGGCCATCAACCCCGGCAACAGCGGCGGACCGGCGATCGCCGGCGACAAGATGGTGGGCCTGGCCTTCGGCGCGGCGACCAACACCCAGAATGTGGGCTACATCATCCCCAACGAGGAGGTCGAGCTGTTCCTGCGCGACGTGGCCGACGGCCGCTACAACGGCAAGCCGGCCATGCTCGACGACGTGCAGACGCTGGAGAACCCGGTGCTGCGCGAATTCTTAAAGCTCGACAAATCGGTCGAAGGGGCGGTGGTGACGCGGCCGTTCCAGGACGGCGCGGCCTACCCGCTCAAGGAATGGGATGTGATCACCCGCATTGGCGACTCGCCCATCGACAACCAGGGCATGGTCAAGATCGGCGCGAACCTGCGGGTGCGTTTCCAGTACCGGGTGCAGCAGCTGGCGCAGAACGGACGGGTGCCGATGACGGTCGTACGCGACGGCAAGACGCTGACCATACAACTGCCGGTCGACACCAAGCGCAAGCTGCTCATTCCCGAACTTGACGGCGGCTATCCCTCCTACTTCATTTTCGGACCGATCGTCTTCTCGCGCGCCAGCGCCGAGTTCTTGAGCAGCACCAGCAGCAATGCCAGCGCGCTAAACGGGCTCAGCTTTATCGGCAGCCCGCTGCTGACGCGGCGCGGCGACCAGCCCGACGCCAAGCGCGAGGAACTGGTGGTGGTCAGCTCCCCGTTCTTTCCGCACAAGACCGTGACCGGTTACAGCAACCGCTTCGGCGCCGTGATCTACTCGATCAACAAGGTGCCGGTGCGCAGCCTGCACCACCTGGTGGCGCTGCTGCGCGACCTGAAGGATGAGCAGGTGGTGATCCATTTCGACCAGCGCGCCAGCGAAACGATCGTGGTCTCGCGCAAGGACATGCTGGCCGCCACCGAATCGGTGCTGGCCGACAACGGCATCCGCCAGCAAGGCTCGCAGGACATGATGGACGTCTGGACCGGCAAGATCAAATAGCCCCGCAAACCAGGACCAGACCGCAAGAGCAATAGAAACTCCCGCCAACGTAGTGCAACGTCGCGCAAAAAAACCGGGGTCAGAACACATTTAAACCTGGGACAGACTAAGATTTTGTGAAAGCCTTAGTCTGCCCCAGGTTTAAATGTGTTCTGACCCCGGTTTTTTTGCGCGACGTTGCGGGACGTTGGGGCTTATTGCTTGGCCATCTGTTTGTCGACGCTGGCTTGGGTCACAGGGTGGTAGCGCGGGCGCGCTTCTTTGTAGATTGTCTCCGCCCATGCCTTGTCGTCCGCTTGCTTGCGCAGGGCGGCGTACAGCGGCACCACGAACTTTTGGCGCCCCACACTCATCAGGAAGTCCTTCAGCGGCGCGCGCACGTCGCGGTAGCCGGCATTGATCGAGGCCCGGTAGAATCGAAACGCCACTTCCTTGTTGCCGCTGTACGCCAGCCCGAACGCCTGATCCAGTTCCTTGAGCTGGGCCGCGCTGGCCTTCTGGTCGATGTCGTTGAGGAACTTCATCCACTCGGTGGCGATCCATTTCTTCGTCTCCAGCCGTGCCGTCGGCAGTTCGCCCTTGAGCCAGGCGGTGCGCGCCTGGTCCAGCGCGCCCAGACGCGCCGACACCGCGTGGCGCGCGCTGGCCGGGATGCCAGAACCGTACAGCCATTCCTCCAGCTCGGCCTCGCTGAGCACTTCGGGATGGGCCGCCAACAGCTTCTTGCGCAGGTAGTCGACGAACTGGCCGGTCGTCACACTTTGGAACGCGTGCTGGTCGAACCAGCCGCGCAGGAAAGGATCGAACACGGCGCGCCCGGCACGCTGTTCGAGCGTGCGCAGGAACCAGGCGCCCTTCGGATACGCCAGCCCGTCGTCGGTGTAGTCAAGGGCCGAGCTGTCGGAGGCGCGCGTGAGCAGCGCCTGCCTGGCCGGCGCGATGCTGGCCAGCGAGTCGAGCGCCTCTTCCTGCTCGAGCTGCAGGTTCATGGTCGCCACCTCTTCGCCATAGATCGCCTCCAGGATGCGCGTGGTGACGTAGGTGGTGAAGCCTTCGTTGAGCCACCAGTGCTTCCATGAGGCGTTGGTCACCAGATTGCCCGACCAGCTGTGCGCCAGCTCGTGCGCGATCAGGTCGACCAGGCTGCGGTCGCCCGCGATCATGGTCGGCGTGAGGAAGGTCAGGCGCGGATTTTCCATGCCGCCGATCGGGAACGAGGGCGGCAGCACCAGCATGTCGTAGCGGCCCCAGCGATACGGGCCGTACAGCGATTCGGCGCCACTGACCATCTTCTCCGTGTCGGCAAATTCGTAGGCGGCCGCCTTGATGCGCATCGGCTCGGCATACACGCCGGTGCGCGGGCCCAGCGTGCGCGCCTCGAGCTCGCCGATGCCGATCGCCAGCAGGTAAGAGGGAATCGCCTGCGGCATCGTGAAGCGCCAGCCACCCTTACCGCTGGCGTTGGGATTGTTGTCGGCGCTCATCACCACGCGCAAGCCTTGCGGCGCCTCGATGCGCGCGCTGTAGGTGAAGCGCACGGCCGGCGTGTCCTGCAGCGGCACCCAGGAGCGCGCGTTGATGGTCTCGGACTGGCTGAACATGAAGGGCCGCTTGCCGGACATGGTCTGCGCGGGCGTGAGCCACTGCAGCGCGCTGGCACTGGGCGCCGTGTGGTAGTAGATGCGCACCTGGTGCGGCTGGCCGGTCAACGCAATGTGCAGGGCCTGGCCTTTCTCCGGATCGAGCGCATCGAGCACGTACGGCACCGTCGACCAGGCGCCGCCGGCGCCTCTCGCCTGCACCTTGGCGATGCTCAGTTCGCGCGTGTCCAGGTCGAGCGTGCGGGCCGACTTGTCGAGCCAGTCGAGCGTCAACTCGGCGTAGCCGGACAGGATCTTGCGTCCAAAATCGGCCTTCAGGTCGATGTGCAGCGCGCTCGTCTTCACCTGGTCGTAGTGCGCGTAGCTGAGCGGATCGAGCGCCTGCGCGTGGGCGCTGAACTGGCCGAGGAAGGCGCAGACGGCGGCGCGCAGGAGGGTGGTCTGGTTCATGGTCGGGTCGATTAAGTGAAGACCGGGCAGGATAGCACCTCGCTTGGCGCCGTGAAAGCCTGCTTTGCTTCTGCTATGATCGGCATCCCCCCGTCACCTGAGATCCCATGGAAGCGTTCCTCGTCTCGAGCGGTATCGTCGCGCTGGCCGAAATCGGCGACAAGACCCAATTGCTGGCCTTCCTGCTGGCCGCCAAGTTCCGCCGTCCGCTGCCGATCGTGCTGGCGATCCTGGTCGCCACGCTCGCCAACCACACCTTCGCGGCGGCGCTGGGAAGCTGGATCAGCAGCTTGCTCGGACCGGTGGCGATGCGCTGGGTGCTGGGCCTGTCCTTCCTGGCCATGGCGGCCTGGACGCTGGTGCCGGACCGCCTCGACGAAGGCGACACGAAACTGGCGCGCTACGGCGTGTTCATGACCACGCTGCTGGCCTTCTTCCTGGCCGAGATGGGCGACAAGACCCAGGTCGCCACCGTCGCGCTGGCGGCCCGCTTCGACAATCTGTTCGCGGTCGTCGCCGGCACCACCTTCGGCATGATGCTGGCCAACGTACCGGCCGTGTATCTGGGCGAGCGCATCGCCAACAAGGTGTCGCTGCGCCTGGTGCACGGCATCGCCGCCGCCCTGTTCGCCATGCTCGGACTGGCCACCCTGCTCGGCGCCGGCGCCCGCCTCGGTTTTTGACGCCGCCGGCGTGCGCCTCTACTGCGTGGTCAGGGTGACGTCGTCGACCAGGAACGAGGTGGTGACGCTGGCGTCTTCGATGCCTTCAAAGTAGATCCGCACCGTCTGCCCCTTGTAGGCGCTCAGGTCGAACGTCTTTTGCAGGTAGCTGCTGCCCTTGTTCAGGTTCGAGTAGGTCGCCAGCGTCGCCAGCACCGCGCCGCTGCTGCTGCGCACCTGCACCTTGAGCGTATCGTAGGCGATGGTGGTGGTGGTCTCGTCCGACACCACCTTCAGCCAGAATGCCAGGCTGGCGCTGGTGGCCGCGGCGGGGATCGCCACTTGCTGGTAGACGCTGTCGGTGTGGGCCGCGCCATAGCCATCGAGCCAGGCCTTGTAGCTGCCGCCATGCGCCGCTTGCGAGGCGTCGTTGGTGATCACGCCGCTGCTGGCAGTCCATGAGGTGGCGCCCGATTCGAAGCCGCTGTTCAGCACGAGCTGGGTGGCGCCGTTGCTGACGCTGAAGCTGACCGCCGCCGACGTCTTGTTGTTGCCGGCCGCGTCCCAGGCTTTCGCCGTCAGCGTATGGCTGCCGTTGCTCAGCAGGGCCGAGTTGTATGCCAGCGAATACGGGGCGCTGGCGTCGCTGCCCTTGAGGACGCCGTCGATGAAGAAGTCGACATTGCTCACGCCAACGTTGTCGCTGGCCGTCGCCGCCAGCGTGATGCTGCCGCTGCTGCCGCTCTCGCTGGCCGTGACGACCGGCGCCACCGTGTCGGCGGTGGTGTTGGTGATGCTGAAGCCAACTGCGCTCGACAGCCCCACATTGCCGGCCGCGTCGTAGGCCCGCGCCACCAGGCTGTGGCTGCCGTTGACCAGCAGGGTCGAATCATAGCTGGCCGAATACGGCGCCACCGTGCCGCTGGCCTTGAGCGCGCCGTCGATGTAGAACTCGACCCGCGCCACGCCGACATTGTCGCTGGCCGTCGCGGCCAGCGCGATGCTGCCGCTGCCGCCCGTCTCGGTCGCGCTGACGGTCGGCGCGGTGATGTCGGCGCTGTTGGACTGCGTGACCCACAGCGGCGCCGACCACAGGATGTTGCCATCGTTCTGGGTCAGCTTGACGTAGTAGTAGTGCTCGCCCAGCGCCGGCGTGATGGTGGTGCTGGCGGTCGAGGATAGCAGCGTGGCCGTCCCGTTGCGCCCCGGCACACCTTCCCACAACTGCACCGTCGACGCGGTCTTGCCGCCCGTGCTGGCGTAGTTGGCCACCAGCGTCAGGCTGCCGCTGTTGCTGAAGCGCTCGCCCATGATGTGGCCGTTCGCCGTGAGCACCAGCTGCGATCCCTTGTCCATGGTGGCGAACACGCGGCGCGCCTTGATGGCGTCGATGAAACTGGTCTGGGTGAGCGCGCTGCCAGTCGGGATCAGCACGCCGGTGCGGTTGGTGTAGGACGCGCCCCAGTTGGCGCAGTGATTGTCCTGGTCGGTGCTGAAGGCGACGTGGTAGCCCGCTTCGAGCGCCGACTTGCAAGCGCCCTCGTAGCTGCTGCGGCTCGTCTCGGTCTCGCTGGTATTGGTCGAGAAGGCCGAGGTGTTGAGCACTTCACACAGGGCCATGGCCTGGTCGCCGTCGGCCGTGTAGCCAAGCGCCACGCCGCCCACCAGGAACTGGCCGCTGGTGGCGGGGTGGTTGAACTGGCCGACCCAGCCGCGCTGGCGCATCAGCGTGTACAGGCCCGCGTAGTCGCCTTTCGGGGTCAGCGTGTCGCCGATCAGCTGGCCGCTGGCATTGGTCTCCCACTCGAGCAATTCGCTGGTGTTGAAGATGTTCATGTGGCCGCCGTTATTGATCACGCCCCATTCGAGGCCGTACACGGCGAGGAAATCGGCATGCGCCGCGTTGAAGGCGGCGGCATCGCTCAAGCCGGACTGGTACAGGGCGCGCGCGGTGGCCGGATCGGCGGCCGTATTGGTCGAGTCCGAGCCGTCGTACATGTGGTTGTGCTCGGAGGCCATCAGGATGTCGAGGCCCTTGCCGCGGGCGTAGGTGTAGGCGTCGGTCGGGCCGAAGGCGCCGCTCTGCGGATTTTGGGCGCCCGTGCAACTGGCCAGCGCGCCACCGCCGTCGCTGTGGTTGGTCTGGCTGTGCAGATTGCCGAAGTAGACGGTGTAGGGCAGCGAGGCGACAGCTGCCGCGGCCTGGGCCCGTTCGCGCTGCCCGGCCGCCGGCGCGGCCGTCACGGCCGCCACCGGCGTGGCGCGCGACGCCATCGCCTTGAAGTGCGGCATCTGCGGCGCTTCGGGCTGGCCAAGCGCGATGTCCCAGCTCTGCTCGACCAATTCCGCGTCGGCGGCGGCGACGGCGACGGCCACCGCGTTGTCCCTGGCATGTCCCTTGCCAGCCGCGTCATGGCTGATCGCCTGCATGCGCACCGTGTAGACGCCGTCGGCCAGGGCGCCGCCGGCGCGTCCCGCCCAATCGAGCTTGACTTGCACCGGCTGTTTGAACAGGCGTTCGATGCCGCTCCAGGCCTGCACCACCTGGCCTGCGGGATTGAGCAATTCCACCTGCCAGCTCACATCCTGGGCGCGCTCGACGTGGGGGTAGTCGAACGCCAGCGTGAAAGTGCGCCCCTCTTGCTCGGCATTCGCCGCCGCCGTGTACGGCGCATGCAGGGTCGCTTCGAACTCGCGATGTTCGACTTCGGAAGCGAGCACCATCGGGTTGACGGACAGGGCCAGCACAAACGCGAGCTGGGGCAGCAAGGAGGGGGAGGTGGCGCGACGCATGGGTTTCCTGTTCGGTTTGGATGGCATGGAGTGTGGCAACTATGCATGACGACCATGTGACCCAGCTATTCAATTTAGCTTCGTCATTGAGAGCGAATTGGTATAAGTTAAACAAAACCAAATGCAATTTTCCGGTCGGGAATTGATTCACCTATGGGGATGCAGCGGCCCCGCCGGCGGGGCCGCGCGCCTGTGCGCAAAAGAAAATTGTTGGCGTGTGGTGCAAATGTTGAAAATGTCCAGATCTGGACATTTCAATGCGTTTTGTCGAATTTTGAACGAACTTGCCGGACACTTGGCAAGTCCGGGCGTCAGGTCCGCGCCACCCCGAGGGCAACCGTGTGCGCCTTGCCATCGTCGAACAGCGCGATGCTGTTGCCTTCAAGGGCGCGCCCGTCGAGCGTCAGATAGGCGCTCGCCGCGTGTTCGACGGCGATGGTGTAGAGCGTTGCGCCGAAGCGGTAGCACAGCGTGAAGCCGGGCCAGGCGGCCGGCAGCAGCGGCGCCAGTGTCAGGCGCTCGCCGCTGCGCTGCACCCCAAGCAGCGATTCGACGATCAGGCGGTACATCCAGCCCGACGAGCCCGTGTACCAGCTCCAGCCGCCCCGTCCCACGTGGGGCGCGACCGCGTAGACGTCGGCCGCCACCACGTACGGTTCGACCTTGTAGCGCGCGCTGCCCTCGGGCGTGGCGCCGTGCTGCACCGGATTGATCATGCGCAGCAGCTCCCAGGCACGCTCGGTGTCGCCCAGCCGGGCGAAGGCCATCGCGGTCCAGATCGCCGCATGCGTGTACTGGCCCCCGTTCTCGCGCACCCCAGGGACGTAGCCGCGGATGTAGCCCGGATTGAGGGTGCCCTTGTCGAACGGTGGATCGAGCAGCTGCACCAGGCCGACGTCGCGCCGCACCAGGCGCTGGTCGACGGCGGCCATCGCCTGCGCGCTGCGCGCCGGGTCGGCCGCGCCCGAGAGCACGCCCCAGCTTTGCGAAATCGAGTCGATCTGGCATTCGTCGTTGCTGTGCGAGCCGAGCGGGGTGCCGTCGTCGAAATAGGCGCGCCGGTACCATTGCCCGTCCCAGGCGTGCTGCTCGACGTTGGCCGCCAGCGTGACGGCCTGCTCGCGGCATTCGGCTGCGAACGGCGCGTCGCCGTGCAGCGTGGCCAGCTTGGCGAACTCGCGCAGCACCTCGATCAGGAACCAGGCCAGCCAGACGCTCTCGCCGCGCCCCTCGTTGCCGACCCGGTCCATGCCGTCGTTCCAGTCGCAGGTGCCGATCAGGGGCAGGCCGTGCACGCCGAAGCGCAGGCCGTGCCGGATGGCGCGCACGCAGTGCTCGTACAGGTCGGCGATCTGGCTGGAGCGGTGCGGCAGGTCGTAGGCCGATTCCTCATCCGCCTTGAGCAGGCGCATTTCGATGAACGGCGCCGACTCGGCCAGCACGCTGCGATCGCCCGTGCCGAGCACGTAGCGGCAGGCCGCCAGCGGCAGCCACAGGTAGTCGTCCGAGCAGTGGGTGCGCACCCCGCGGTCGGACGGCGGGTGCCACCAGTGCTGCACGTCGCCTTCGACGAACTGGTGCGCCGCGCACAGCAGCAGCTGTTCGCGCAGCAGGTGTGGCTCGGTGTGGATCATGGCCATGGCGTCCTGCAGCTGGTCGCGGTAGCCGAACGCGCCGCCGGACTGGTAGTAGCCGCTGCGCGCCCACAGGCGACAGGCGATGGTCTGGTACATCAGCCAGCCATTGGCGATGACGTCGATCTGCGGCTCCGGGGTGCGGACCTGGACCGCGCCGAGCGTGTGTTCCCAGTGCGCATGCACCTTGGCCAGCGCGGCGGCGGCGGCCGCCCCGCCGAAGTAGTTCTGCACCAAGCCGCTGGCGTCGGCGTTGCGGCGCCCGCCCACGCCGAGCATGAACACCAGCTCGCGCTCCTGGCCCGGCAGCAGCTCGAACGGCACGTGCAGCGCCGCGCAAGGGTCGAGTCCGGCGCCAACCTTGCCCGACAGGCGCAGGCGGGCCATCGCCGCCGGGTTGGCCAGCGTGCGGTTGCGCCCGATGAACTCGTTGCGGTCGGAGGTCACGGTGCGGCTCTGGGCGTCGACGTGGAAGAAGCCCACCCGGCCCGAGAATTCCGTGTTGTAGGCGTTGCGCGCGAACAGGGCGCCGCTGACCGGGTCGATCTCGCTGATGATGTGCATCGCCGACTTGCCGCGCACATCGCCCAGCACCCATTCGACGTAGCCGGTGGCCGACAGGCGGCGCGCCACGGCGCAATCGTTGCGCACCTTGAGCACCGAGTACTTGATGGTCGCGTCGAGCGCGACGAAGGTGGTCAGCGCGCTGTGGATGCCATCCTCGCTGTGCTCGAACACGCTGTAGCCGAAGCCGTGGCGCGTGAGGTATTGCCCGCGCGCGCGCGCCGGCAGCGCGCAGGGCGACCAGAACTTGCCGGTCGGCTCGTCGCGCAGGTAGAACGCTTCGCCGCCGCTGTCGGCGACCGGATCGTTGTCCCACGGGGTGAGGCGGAATTCGTGCGCGTTTTCACTCCAGGTGTAGGCCGAGCCGCTCTCCGAGACGACGCTGCCGAAGTTCGGATTGGCCAGCACATTGACCCAGGGCGCGGGCGTGCGCTGGGCGGCGCTGCTGCGGATCACGTACTCGCGCCCGTCGGGCGTGAAGCCGCCGTTGCCGTTGTCGAGGATCAGCCCGGGCGCCTCGGACGGCGCCTCGGCGCGCAGCGGATACGGTTCGCTGCGCGCCTCGACCGGCAACAGCGCCAGCTTCGGGGCCGGCGGTGCGCCGCGCTTGACCTGCTCGGCCAGCGTGCCGCGGCTGTCGGACAGGATGGCGCGCGCCACCGACTGCATCAGCACCCGGTCCTCGTTGGCGATCTGGTCGACCAGGCGCACGAAGATGCCGCCCGGCCGGTCGATCGCCTGGGCGTCGATGCCGGAGGCGATCAAGCCCATGATCTGGTCGTGCAGCAGTTGGCGGTAGCCGCCCTGGTCCTCGTACCAGATCACCAGGTCGACCACCAGGCCCTTCAGGCGCCAGTAGGCGTGCGCCTGCACCATCTGGCGCGCCAGCTCGATGTTGGCCGGATCCTTAATCTGCATGAGCACGATCGGCAGGTCGCCCGAGATGGCGTAGGCCCACAGCCCGGACTGGCCGCGCTGGTTGCGCAGCAGCACCCCCGGCTCGGCGCGCAGCAGCGGGTTCGGGTAGATGATGTTGCTGGCCAGCCGGCTGTAGAGCTGGGCGTCCGACTCGCTCGCGTTGAGCTGGCGCAGCACCACCTGGCTGTGGGTCCAGGCCAGTTCGAACACGCGGTCGGCCAGGTGGCGGTCCTGGTATTTGTCGATCAGGTGCAGCGCCGTCTCGCGCGTCTCGGCCATGCCGGTGACGACGTCGAGCGTGACGACCTGGTCCGGCTCGAGCGTGAGCGTGTAGCGGATCGCCACCACCGGGTCGAGCACCGAACCCTCGGCCCCGCCCAGCGCCTGCGGCTCGAGCAGCGCACGGGGCGCCTGGGTCGTGTTGGCGCGCCCGATGAAGTCGGCGCGGCTGGTCTCGAACGAGCAGTCCAGCAGCACGCCGTCGTGCACCGTCATCAGGTGCAGCAGCCAGGGCGGCTGCTCGCCCTTGCTGCGCGGACGGCGCGTGCACAGGATCGCGTTCTCATTGCGCAAGATCTCGGTCTGCACGAACAGCTTGTTGAAGGCCGGGTGGGCGGCGTCGGCCGCGGCCGGGGCCATCACCACCTCGGCGTAGCTGGTGAATTCGATGGTGCGCCGCAGCGGCGACTGGTTGGTCACGCGGGTGCGCCGCATCTCGATGTCGTCCTCGGGCGAGACCACGATCTCGGAGTACAGGTCGATGCCCTGGTCGTGGCGGCGGAACTCGGCGCGCCCTTCGGAGAAGATGACTTCGTACTTCTTCGGCACGGCCAGGGTCGGTTGGTAGCCGGTGGACCAGAACTGGCCGCTGTCGACGTCGCGCACGTAGGTGAAATTGCCCCAGTTGTCGGCCGTGGCATCCTCGCGCCAGCGCGTCACGGCCAGGTCCTTCCAGCGGCTGTAGCTGCCGCCGGCCGATGTGATCATCACGTGGTAGCGTCCGTTCGACAGCAGTTGCACCTCGGGCTGGGCGGTGAACGGCTGGGTCAGGATGCGCATCGGCAGCGCCGCCTCCGGCGCCGGCATCCGGATCGCCGCCAGCTCGGCCGTGTTCGAGTAGAAGCCGCCCGCCTTCGGCACCCGCTCCTGCAGCACCAGCAAGGTGGCCTGGAACAGGGGGTCGGACTCGAAGCGGCGCTGCATGGGACGCTCGTGCAGCAGGTAGCTCAGGGCCAGGAAACCCATGCCCTGGTGGTGCGCCATGAAGGAGCGGATCACCGCGCAGTTCTGGCCGCGCGGCAAGCGCGCGCTGGTGTAGTCGATCGCCTCGTAGAAGCCGTGGCGGCCCAGGAAGCCCAGCTCGGCCATGCGCTGCAGGTTCTGGCAGGCCGCCAGCGGGTCGACCATCAGGCCGAGCATGGTGGCGTAGGGGGCGACCACCAAATCGTCGGCCAGGCCCCGTTTCAGGCCCGTGCCGGGCACGCCGAAGGCACGGTACTGGTAGTTCAGGTTGGCGTCGACGGTGTTGTAGCCGGACTCGGAAATGCCCCAGGGCACGTCGCGCTGGCGCGCGTAGTCGATCTGGGCCTTGACCACGGCGCGGTAGGTCTGGTCGAGCAGGGTGCTGGGATAGTTCGGCATGACCAGCAGCGGCATCAGGTATTCGAACATCGAGCCGCTCCACGACAGCAGCACCTGCTCGCCGCCGATGATGCACAGTTGGCGCCCCAGCGCGAACCAGTGCTCCTGGGGAAACTGGCCCTGGGCGATGCCGACGAAGCTGCACAGGCGCACTTCCGACGCCAGCAGGTCGTAGTAGCTGGCGTCGAGCCGGCGGTCCGAGACGTTGTAGCCGATCGACAGCAGGTTGGTGGTGGCGTTGTACATGAAGCCGAAATCCATGCTGGCAAAGCTGCGCACCAGCGCGGCGAGCTTGGTGCACTGGGACAGGCGCGCCGCGGCGCACGCGGCGCCCTGCCCCACCAGTTGCGCGAGCAGTTGCTGGCGTTCGCGCTCGCTGGGCGCCAGGTCGCTGCCGGGGCTGCCGGTCAGGCCGAAGGCGGCCAGTTCGCGCAGCGTGGGAATGCGCTCGAGGCTGGTGTCGAGCACCAGGGTGGACGCCGCGCTGACCCAGGGCGCCAGCTCGAGCAGCTCGTCGCGCGCGGCGTGGCATTGCGCCGCCAGCCTGGCGGCCCAGACGTGCAGCAACGGCTCGGCCGACGGCGCCAGCGCGGCCAGGATCGCGTCGGCCGCCCCGCACAGGCGCGTCAGGCCGGCGGCCATGCCGGGCAGGCTGGCCGTCTCGCGCACCCGGTCCGGCGAGAGCGCGTGGCGCATGTCCTCGAACGCGTCGCCCAGCTCGGGCCCGGCCTCGCCGGCGTGCTCGACGACCACGCGCAAGGTGATGGCGATGCCCTCGAGCGTCTGGCTGCCCACGATCGGGCGGTCGGCCAGCGCGGCCAGGCCGGGCGCCAGCGTGAGCAGGTGGCCGGCCAGGTTGCCGCTGTCGACCGAGGACACGTACATCGGGTGCAGCGGCAGCAGCGTGAGCGTGTCGTACCAGTTGTAGAAATGGCCCTGGTAGCGCTCCATGCGGCCCAGGGTGGCGAGTGTGTCGGCGCAGCGCGCGAGCAGCTGGCCGGTGGTGACGAAGCCGAAATCCCAGGCCGTCAGGTTGGCCAGCAAGCCCATGCCGATGTTGGTCGGCGAGGTGCGGTGGGCCACCACGCGGGCCGGGTGCTCCTGCATATTGTCGGGCGCGAGCCAGTTGTCCTCGGCCGTGACGAAGGTTTCGAAGAAGCTCCAGGTCTTGCGCGCCAGCGTTTGCAGGAACACGGTCTGGGCCGCGTCCAGGCGCGCCTGGACGCGCTCGATGGGCTGGCTGATCCACCAGCTGAGCACCGGCGAGAACAGCCACAGCAGCAGCAAGGGCGCGGCCACCGCCAGCGCCGCCGGCCGCTGCACGCCCAGCGCCGCGCCGGCGCACAGGGCCAGCAGGGGAGCGGACCACATCTTGATCCAGTGGCCCTCCAGTTCGTCGCCGCCCCGCTCGAGGCCCGAGGCGCGCCACTCGAGCAGGTGCTGGCGCGTGACGAGCATGCGCCAGCCGGTGCGCACGATCGCGTCCAGGCTGAACCAGGCTTCGTAGGGCAGGAAAGCGGTCGACAGCAGCGCATGCCCGAACAGCAGGCGGCTGCCCTTGAGCGAGCTGTGCACGTGCTGGCGCCACAGCACGTCGTGCGGCTTGTCGACCAGGTCGATCAGGGCGCTGATGGCGGTCGGCAGGAAGATCACCGACAGCACGGCGCAAGTCCAGAACAGGGGGGCCGGCAGCAGCGCCCAGCACAGCAGCAGCAGCGCCGTCAGCACGATCGGGATGGTGCTGCGGCGCAGGTTGTCGAACAGCTTCCAGCGCGACAGGGCCGACAGCGGGTTCGGCGCGCGCCGCCCGCCGACGGCAGGCACCCGCGGCAGCAGCCAGCCGGCCAGTTGCCAGTCGCCGCGGGTCCAGCGCTGGCGGCGCTTGACGTCGTCGCTGTAGCGCGCCGGATACGCTTCGTAGAGCTGGGCGTCGCTGAGCAGGCCGGCCCGCAGGTAGCAGCCTTCGAGCAGGTCGTGGCTGAGGATCTGGTTGTCGGGCAGGCGTCCGCCCAGCACGCGCTCGAAGGTGTCGACCTCGTAGATGCCCTTGCCGATGAACGAGCCTTCGTAGAACACGTCCTGGTAGACGTCCGACACGGTGCGCGTGTAGGGATCGATGCCCGGCTCGCCACCGCACAGCTGTTCGTAGCGCGATGCCTTTTCGCTGGGCAGGGCTGCCGCCACCCGCGGCTGCAGGATGCCGTAGCCCTCGACCACGCGGCGCCCCGCCGCGTCGAGCAGCGGCACGTTCAGCGGATGGACCATGCTGGCGATGAACTGGCGCGCCGCGTCGCGCGGCAGCTGGGTGTCGGTGTCGAGCGTGATCACGTAGCGCACGCTGGCCAGGGCATCGGTGGCGCCTTCGACCAGCGAGAACTTGTCGCGCGCGCCACCGCGCAGGAAGGCGTTCAGCTCCGTCAGTTTGCCCCGCTTGCGCTCGAAGCCGATCCAGGCGCGCTCGCCTTCGCACCAGCGGCGCGGCCGGTGCAGCAAGAGGAACGGTTCGACCCGCACCCGGAACGGCGCCCCGCCCGGTTCGAGCAGGGCCTCGCAAGCGTATTTGCGGTTGAGCGCGGCGACGCCCTCGCGCGCCTGTTCGAGCAGCTCGGTGTCGCCCGGCAGCTGCTCGCTGGCGGCGTCGGCAAAATCGGTGAGCAGGCAAAAGCGCAAGTTGGGGTCGCGGTTGGCCAGGTAGCGCACCTCGAGCGCCTCGCACAGGGCCGCCACGTTCTCGTGGCTGTAGATCAGGGTCGGCACCACCACCAGCGTGCGCGCGTCGGACGGCACGCCGTCGCTGAAATCCATGCGCGGCAAGGGATGGGGTCGCGTCAGCTGGGTGGCCATGAAGTTCACCAGCGCCAGCGCCAGCTGGCTGCCGCCCAGCACCACCAGCGCCCCCAGCAGCACCAGCAGCGGCCCGTCCAGGCCGCCCAGCCGCGCATGGGTCACGGCGCTGGCGCCGAACAGGGCCGTGAATATGACGATGGCCCCGAGGTAGGTGGCCAGCGGCGCGCGCCGCGCTGCGCGGCACAAGTGGTCGTTGAACGAGAAGCGCAGCGCCAGACGCGCCTCGAGCTTGGGCAAGCCCTTCTCGATCAGGTAGTAGCCGACGTGGCGGGTGCGCGCGTCGAGCCCGCCCTCGCCCGGCGTGCGGGGCTCCTCGGCCAGCGCCAGCGCGTGCGCGGCCACCTCGGCCTCGCTAAACTTGCAGCGCTTGGCCAGTTTCTCGATCACATGGCGGTACAGGTCGCGGGTGGCGAAGTCCATCTTGCCGTAGATGTCGGCCGGGTCCAGCCGCAAGGTCTGCTCGACGGCCGACATGGTCTCGACAAATTCCTGCCAGTCCATGGTGCCGAGAAAACGCAGGCTGCCGATGCTGTTGCTGATCGAGACCTGGTCGGCCGCCTGCTGGCCGATCTCGGCCTGGATCTGGGTTTCGATGGTCAGGCCGGCGTCGGCCAGGCGCGTGGTGACCCATTGCAGCGCCAGCGTCAGCGCCGGGCTCTGGCCTTGCAGGCGGCGCGCCAGTTCGGCCACGAAGCCGCTACTCATCGGCTGGCCGGAACGGGCCATGTCGGCCACCAGCAAGATCAGGTCGCTGGGATGGGTGTCGGCCGTCTCGCCCATCTGGTCGGCCCACACGTTGGCGCGGTCGCGCTGGCCACGGTTCTCGGCCACCCGCGCGGCCACCCGGCGCAGGTTTTCGATCAGGGCGATGCGCAGCATGATGGGGATGGCCCACAGCTCGCCGAGCTTGAGGGTGGCCACCTCCTGGTAGGCTTCAACGAAGCGCGACAGGCTTTCCGGATCGACCCGGCCGTCGCCGTGGGAGATGATTTCCAGCGCCAGCTGGTAGACCCGCGGACTGCCGCCAGTGTCGCCGTCGACCAGACGCGGCAGTTGCTTGCTGTAGCCCTTCGGGAGGTGGCGGCGCGCCGTGCGGATCTGGTCTTCGATCAGGTAGAAGTTGTCGAGCAGCCATTCAGAGGCGGGCGTGATCTGGCGCCCGGCCTTGATGGCGGCCGTCAGCTGCTTGCAAGTGTCACCGATGACCTCGGCGTTTTCGGACAGTCGCGCCAGCAAGCGGTCGGGGCCGCGACGCGGGCTCAATATGTGCTGCTCGGCCAGGTGGCGTCCGTGCAGCGCCATCTGGGCGGCACTGAACAGCTCCGAGCGCAGGGGGAATTCCTCGTCGGCCTCGCGCGCGCCTTCGAGCGTGTTGCGGATGGCGTTTTGCCACGCGTAAAGCGTGTCCGACAGGATAGTTTTTTCTTCGCTCAACGCAGACCTCGGCTCGCCGCGGCCAAACGCACGGCAGCTGCCATGGTAGGACGCGGCGGCCGCGCTGACTGTGCGCCAGCGAACATACCGCCGGGCAGCGGGGTCGCGCGCCAGCCGCTTTCCAGTGGTTTTGTCAAGGAAGGGTGCGGCGTCCCGGGCTTGGGTGCGACGAAACGCGACGCGAAAAATTCCCCGGCAACTTCCTGTTCTCAGGAGAAGTTTTTCCGAACGGCAATGGCAAGGTATCTGTCGTCGTTATAAGCCAACGATTCTTGCCAGGCGGTGTAGCTCAGTTTGATGACATGATCGTCGAGCGAGCATCTCGCCCGCTCGATGCAATCGGTCCAGGAATAATTCCCGGGGTCCAGTCGAGGCTGTCCATGGTCCGGATAAATCGATTCGGCCGTGAGATAGGCGATTGCAATCGCCTGCCATAGATACCTTAGCGCGAGCGTGTGGTCATCAAAATATCCTTGAATGACTCGAAACGCGTGGCATCCTGTGACCATGTGCAAGGACGTAAAGTCGCCTTTTTGCAGGTACGCAGAAAGTGCGAAAGTTGCGATGCTCGTCAAAGTGATCCGCTGTGGTTGAATTGCGCTGGCCTTGACGAGTGGATGGGCTGCAATCTCAGTCATTCTGGAAGTGATAAGCCCGGGGGCGAATCGATAGCCAGCGACCGAACTGCTCAGGCTAGCAACAATCGATTCCAGCGTACGTTCGACTGGCGACATCGAAAGCGAAAACGGACAATATTCTGTTGTCCAATAGGCGAGCGCAAAGCAGATTTCAGTCTGGTTTTCTGCTTCCAGCGCATAGGCCAGGCGAATCATTGAATGAAAGGCAGACGCAGCCAATCCGGGTGCCAGGATCGGCAACCACTGACGCAACACAGGTTCAGCGCCTTGCTGTGAAGTCAGGTCTTGAAAGTATCGCAGCGCCCCCTCAAACCCTGTGCCGGAGCCAAGGCTGGCCAACGGACTAAGGGGTTCATCAGCAACATTCAGTTTCTGAAGCCTTGGCCGATATGCCTTGAAAAAAATGCGCATTTGCTCCGGTGCCGCGCCCATGCGATCGAGTGCCAACAGGGCCATGGGCAGGTGATTGGACAGTCGATTGCCGTACAGCGGATGACACTCTGCGGCTAACGACAGTAGCCGGCTACATTCGTTCGAAACCATTTTGCCCCCTTGCTGGATGTTGCAGGTTCTGGATTACGGGTGCCAGTGTAAAACCTCAACCTAACTTCACATCAAGCGGATTTGGGCGCACAAAAAAACGAACCATCCTAATGGGGGAGACCGTTGCAGCCAAGATCAGGAGCGTACAGTTGCCCACTTGCCAAGTGTTCCCGCAACCCTGTTACCTCGTGAACATGGCGCGTATGAAATAGATCCGGCCAAAGGCGCAAGCTTCCAAGTTTCGACGAAGGGCACTGTTGTGTGCGCTTGAGCACACCCAGTGTTGTGCGCGCAGGTCCCACGAATTGTCACACTCTTGAAGTAGTTTGTTGCAGCTTGTAAGGACGAAAAAAAAGCGGACTACCCTTTTGGGGCAGACCGCTTAAAACGGAAATCGGTATGAGAGTGCGCTAGGCCGCCATCGCGACGGGAGCGCGCGCGCCGCCGAGCGCCACCCCGCCCGCCACATGCCAGGCATTCTGATAGCCAAGCCGCTGCAGGCATTGCACGGCGCGTGCGCTGCGGTTGCCGCTGCGGCAGAAGAACACCAGCGGGCGCTGCTCTGCGCGCAGCCAGCCGGCCAGTTCACCCACCAGCCGCGACAAGGGCACACTGAGCGCGCTACGGCCTTGCCAGCAGGCGCCGCCGGCCGCGTGCTCATACGTTTCGCGCACGTCGATCAACAGCGCGTCAGCATGGGTCAGCAGGAAGCGGTCGAGCGCTGCCGGCTCGAGCAGGTTGGCGCCGGCCGCAGGCGCCGCGTTCGTGGCGCTGCGCAAGGTGGTGCAGAACAGGCCCTGCTCGTCGCGCCCGGGGCACAGCAAGGTGTCGCGATTGAGTTGTCCAGTCAGCGCCGGGACGGCATCGTCACACGCCCTGCCAGTGAAGGCGAAGCGTACCGCGCCGGCCGCCAGCACGCCGTCGCTGACATCGCCCAGAAGGTAGCTGACGCGGGTGAACACGCCCGCGTCTTGCGGCAGGCGCGCCAGCATCTGGCCACCCAGTGCAATCGCGTTGACCAGCATGCCGTTGCCGAGGCTGACGGCGTCGCAGGCGAGCGGCCAGCCCAATGCATCGTTCGATTCGGCGGCGCGCTCCAGGCTGCTGCCCAGTTCAGCCATCAGCACGGCGCGGTCCGAGGCCCGTTCGGCACCGGTGGCGAGCACGGCACGCACCCGGTAGTCCTGGCAGCGCACGAAGGCGGCGATGCGGTTGCTGAGCGGCGCCAGCGGATCGATGATCACGCAACTGCGGCTGGCGCTGTCGAGCAGCAGCCAGGTACAGGCGCCGTCCACGCCCAGTTGGACCACACCGTCGCGGCTGTGCGGCGGCAGTTCGGAGGGAATCAAGCAACTGGCGCGCAAGGCCTCGCCACAGCGCGCGATGCAGGCACAGGCCGCGTCGATGAAGGCGGCATCGGCCATCGGGCCGAACGACATGCGCACCGCCGCGCTGCAGGCCCAGTCCGGCAACTGCATCGCTTCGAGCACGTAGCTGGGCGCCGCCTTGGCCGAGGAACAGGCCGAGCCGGCCGACACGCGCGCACCAGCCGCGTCGAACAGGTCGAGCAGCTCCTTGCTGGAAAAGCCGGGCACGGAGAAATTCAGGGTTGTCGGCAGCGACTTGTCAAACGGCGCATTGAAAACCACGCCCGGCAGCGCGCTGCGCAAGGCAGCCGCGACCTGCTCGCGAAACGCGCTCAGCTGCGCGTCGCTGCGGAAGGTGCTGCCGTCTTCCAGCGCCGCCAGCACTGCGCCCAGGGCGGCAATGCCGGCCATGTTCTCGGTCCCCGAACGCTGTCCGCCCTCCTGGCCGCCGCCGGCCATCAACGGCGTGTAGGGTGCGCCCTCGCGCACGTACAGCATGCCCACGCCCTTGGGCGCGTACAGCTTGTGGCCCGAGAACGGCGCGTAGTCAATGCCGCTGGCGGCCAGATCGATCTTCAGCTTGCCAAGCGCCTGCACGCTGTCGACCATCCAGTAAGCCTGCGGCGCGCACTGGCGCAGCACGGCGCCGATCGCCTCGATCTCCGACACCACGCCGGTCTCGTTGTTGGCGGCCATGGTGCACACCAGGGCGGCGCGCGGCGCCAGCTCGCGCAGCACATCGAGCTGGTGCTGGCCGCTGGCGTCCACCGCCAAGGCGCGCAGCTCCAGGTCGGTGCCCAGCAGGCGGTTCCAGTGGGCCAGGCTCTCCGGCACCGCCTTGTGTTCGGTGGCGCCGTACAGCAGCAGGTCGCCGGTCGCTTCGCCACTGGCGCGCCGCGCGCGAATCGCGCACAGCGCCGACAGCACTGCGGTCTGGATGCCTTCGGTAGCGCCACTCGTAAATACCAGCCGTCCATTCCCCGAACCGAGGATCCGGCGCGCGCGCTGACGCACGGCGTCGAGCATGGCCTTGGCCTTGAGCCCGGTCGCATGGCTACTGCTGGGGTTGCCGAAATTGGCGCGCATCGCCTCGTCCGCGGCGGCGATGGCGGCCGGCAGGACTGCGGAAGTGGCGTTGGCATCAAGGTACAGTTCGGTGCTCATGGGGACTTTTACGTAAAGAAACGAAAATTTATGCATATACGGCAATTACTTGAGTAATATGTTACGAAATTGCGCGTGAGAAGGTATGCCATTGTTCTCGTTTTATCGCTAAAATAAAGCATGTTTATTCCAATTACTATGAAAAGGTAAGATGAACAACCTCGACAAGTTCGACTGCGCAATACTTTCTGCACTTCAGGCCGATGGCTCGCTCTCGATCGCCGGACTCAGTGAAAAGGTTGGCCTTTCCAGCACGCCGTGCTGGAAGCGCGTCAAGCGGCTGGAGGAAGAGGGGTACATCGAAAACCGGGTGACCCTGATCAACCGTGAAAAGGTCGGCTTGCCGGTCACCGTGTTCGTCAGCGTGCGCACCCGCGAACACGACGAGAAGTGGCTCACGCGCTTCGCCGCTGCCGTCATCGCCCTGCCCGAGGTCCTCGAATTTCACCGCATGAGCGGCGATGTCGACTACCTGCTCAAGGTCGTCACCACCGACATCGGCGGCTACGACCGCTTCTACAAGAAGCTGATCAAGGTGGGACAGCTGAGCGGTGTGTCCTCGGCCTTTTCGATGGAGCAGATCAAGTACAGCACGGCGCTGCCGCTGGAACTGATTTCACACGGCCTGCCCACCTAAAAACGGCATTTAAGTTGCCTCGAATCGTGCGATGATTGCCGATTCTTACGATTCGAGGAGAGATTCCGCATGCCGTCCCGCCCTTCCCTGTTGCCCCTCGCCGCAGCCGCGCTGCTGCTCCTGTCCCAGCTCGCGCACGCTGACGAGCTGCTCGTCAAGATCGGCGTCAGCGGCCCGCTGTCGGGCTCGAACGCCTTCGCCGGCAAGGACAATGAGAACGGGGCCCGCCTCGCGGTCGAGGAATTGAACGCGAAGAAGCTGACCGTGGCGGGCAAGGCCATCAAGTTCGAACTGCTCTCCGAGGACGACCAGGGTGATCCCAAGGCGGGCGTGAACGTGGCCCAGAAGCTGGCCGACGCCGGCGTCAAGTACGTGATGGGTCCGTACAACTCGGGCGTGGCGATTCCCGCCTCGCGCATCTACAGCGACGCCGGCATCATCATGTCGACCGTCGGCACCAGCCCCAAGGTGACCCAGGGCGGCTACAAGAACGTGTTTCGCATGGTCGCCAGCGATACCCAGGTTGGCGCCTCGATGGCGGCTTACGCGGCCCGGCAGCTGAAGGTGCATAAGGTCGGCGTGATCGATGACCGCACCGCCTTCGGGCAGGGCGTGGCCGGCGAATTCGTCAAGCAGGCCAAGGCCTCGGGCCTGTCCGTGGCCGGCCATGAATTCACCACCGACAAGGCGACCGATTTCGCCGCCATCCTGACGGCGTTGAAGGCGAAAAAGGTGGACGCGATTTTCTTCGGCGGCTACGCGCCGCAGGGCGCCCCGATGGCGCGCCAGATGCGCCAGCTGGGCCTGAACGTCAAGCTGCTCGGCGGCGACACCCTGTGCAGCCCCGAAATGGGCAAGCTCGGCGGCGACGCGGTCGGCGAGAACGTGCTGTGCGCCCAGGGCGGCGCGATCCTCGACAAGCAGGCCGAGGGCCCGGCCTTCCAGGCGCGCTACAAGGCACGCTTCAAGCAGGCCCCGGATGTCTACGCGGCCGCCTTCTATGACCAGCTGATGTTCATCGCCCAGGCCATGAAGAGCAGCAATTCGACCGACCCGTCGGTGGTCGGTGCGGCCATGCACGCGTCGGGCTACAAGGGCGTGGTGGGCAGCTATGCCTACGACGAGGCGGGCAATATGAAGCAGTCGGCCGTCACCGTCTACACCTTCAAGGGTGGGGTGCCGGTGCCACTGGCGAGCTACTGAGCCGGCAGCGCTCGAAAAGACCTTCCTCCCCCTCACTGAAAGCGATCCCATGAAGTGGAAACTCTTTGCCGCCGGCGTGCTGTTCACCGCAGCGGCCACCGTGGCCCAGGCCAGCACGGTCGACCAGGTCAAGACCTTTACCCTGCCAAACGGCATGAAATTTATCGTGCTCGAAAGCAGCACGATCCCCAACGCCAATATGTACACCTTCTGGAAGGTCGGCGCGCGCAATGAAGCACCCGGCATCACGGGCTTGTCGCACTTCTTCGAGCATATGATGTTCAACGGCTCGAAACACTACGGTCCCAAGATGTTCGACCGCACCATGGAGGCGAAGGGCGGCTCCAACAACGCCTACACCAGCAGCGACCTGACGGTCTACCAGGACTGGTTCCCGGCCGCCTCGCTGGAGACCGTGTTCATGCTCGAAAGCGACCGCATCGCCCACCTGAGCATCGATCCGGGCATGGTGGCCAGCGAACGGGGCGTGGTGCTGTCCGAACGCAGCACGGGGCTGGAGAACTCGAACGCGCGACTGCTGCGCCAGGAAGTGAACGGGGTCGCCTTCCAGGCCCACCCCTACTCCTGGCCCGTGATCGGCCACGAGTCCGACATCAAGGCCTGGACCCAGGATGACCTGACGCGCTACTTCACCACCTACTATGCACCCAACAACGCGGTGGCCGTGGTGGTGGGCGATGTCAAGTTCGAGGAAGTCAAGAAACTGGCGACCAGGTATTTCGCCGCGATTCCCAAGCGTGCGCTGCCGCCGCCCGTACGCACCGTCGAGCCGCCCCAGAAAGGCGAGCGGCGCCTGTTCGTGCTCAAGGAATCGGCCACCTCGCCCAACCTGGTGATCGCCTACAAGGTGCCCGAGATCAGCCATCCCGACTACTATGCGCTGGAACTGCTGCAAAGCATACTGGGCGACGGCAAGACTTCGCGCCTGTACCGTGCCCTGGTCGAACAGCAGCTGGCCACGTCGGTTGGCGCCAGCAGCAGCGACGGCTTTGACCCCGGCTTGCTGTACCTGTCCGGCGTCGCCGCGGCCAAGGTCGAACCAGGCAAGCTGGAGCAGGCCATGCTGGCCGAGGTCGAGCGCCTGATCAAGGATGGCGTCACCGAGGACGAGCTGCAAAAGGTCAAGAACCAGAAAATGGTGGGTCTGTACCGCGAACTGGAAACCATCAACGGCAAGGCCCAGCAGCTGGGCAGCTACGAAGTGTTCTTCGGCGATTACAAAAAGATGTTCGACGCGCCCGAGGCCTATCGCAAGCTGAGCACCGACGACATCCGCAAGGTCGCCGCCAAGTACCTGATCAAATCGCAGCGCACCGTTGGCGTGCTCGCCGCCAAGGAGGACTAAGCATGAAGCACCTCGTTACCCTGTCCCTGCTGCTGGCCGCCGGCGCCAATGCGGCCGAGTTCCGCCTGCCCGCCTTCGAAACGACGCGCCTGCCCAATGGCCTGACGGTCTACCTGATGGAGCGCCACGAGGCGCCCCTGATCGCCGTGCGCGCCGTGCTCAAGGCCGGCTCCGTCAACGATGGCCGCCAGTTCGGGCTGGCCAACCTGACAGGCGACGCCCTGCTGCTGGGCAGCGTGCAGCACGCCAAGGCCGAAATTGACCAGGCCTTCGACTTCCGCGGCGCGCGCCTGGTGGGCGCCAGCGCGGCCGAGCAGTCGACCGTGGCGGCCGAGTTCGCGCGCGACGACACGGCCGCGCTGCTGCCCCTGTTCGCCGACCTGGTCCAGCACCCGGGCTTCGACCAGGCCGAGCTGGACAAGCTGCGCGCCCGCAAGCTCATCGGCCTCAAGCAAGCCAAGGAAGCGCCGCGCAACGTGGTGCAGAACTACTACCGCGGCATGCTGTTCGGCGACGCCGCCTACGCCAGCCCGGCCAGCGGCACCAGCAGCAGCGTGGCCGCGCTCACGCGCCAGGACGTGCAGGATTTCCACCAGCGCTACTACCGTCCGGGCAACGCGGCCATCGTCGTGGTGGGCGACTTCAAGGCGGCCGACATGCGCGCCCGGATCAGCGCCCTGTTCGGCCAGTGGAGCGCCAGCGGCGCCGCGCCCGCGCTCCAGCAGAACGGCAAGGTGCGGGCGGACAAGGCGCGCGTCTGGCTGGTCAACAAGGCCGACGCCATCGAGACCACGTTCCTGATCGGCGGCGCCGGGATTGCCCGCAACGATCCCGACTACGTTCCCCTGCAGGTGCTCAACACCGTCCTGGGCGGGCGTTTCACGTCCTGGCTCAACGACGAGTTGCGCGTCAATTCCGGACTGACCTACGGCGCGCGCAGCGAATTCCTGCCGCTGGCCCAGACCGGCACCTTCGCCATCTCCAGCTTCACGGCCTTGCCCAAGACCGAGCCGGCGCTGGACCTGGCGCTCAAGACTTACCAGCGCCTGTGGGACAAGGGCATCGACGCGGCCACGCTGGAGTCGGCCAAGGCCTACGTCAAGGGCCAGTATCCACCGCGCTTTGAAACCAGCCAGCAGTTGGCCGGCCTGCTCGGCGAGATGTTCGCCTCGCAAGTGGGGCGCGAGCAGATCGACAATTTCATGAAGGATGTCGACAGCCTGACGCCGGCGCGCGCCAGGCTCCTGGTTGACAAGCACTTCCCGCGCGACAAGCTGCAGATGGTATTGATCGGCAAGGCCGAGGCGATCCGCAAGATCGCCGGCAAGTATGGGGAGGTGACCGAACTGGAGATCGGCGCCGACGGTTTCCAGCCCGTCAAGTGAGTCCCGCGCTGGCCACAAAAAAGCCGCTGTCCGTGAGGCGGAAGCGGCTTTAATGGCAGTGGCCGTGCGGCTTCAGCGCAACGCGCTACAAAGCCCGGCATGCCGAGGCCGGCCAGCATCATGCTTGACTCTGCTGGCTCGGGGAGGGAGAGCAATCATGATACGCCGCTCGCCGCCGATGCAATACAAGTATGTTTCAATCGACAAAGCCGCTTCCTGCGTCCTCAGGCTATCGGGTATCCTGTCGCCGTCTTGAACCTCACCGGATGAATCCATGAAACACCACATCGCCCTGGGCACCCTGTGCGCCGCCCTCCTGACCGCCGTCGTCGCGCCGGCCGGTGCCACTGCCACCCACGCGACCCTGGCCCCGCAGGCGCAGCGCCAGCTCGACCAGCTGGCCGACGCCTACTATGATGCCGTGGCCCGCTTCGAACCGATCGGCGCCACCGAGAACGGCGACAACCGCTTCGACGACCAGATCGGCATGAGCATCGCTCCCATCCAGCGCGCGCGCCAGTTTGCGCGCTATGACGCCTTCCTCGCGCGATTGCAGGCCATCCCGCGCGCGCAGCTCGACCGGCGTGCCCAGACCAACTACGACATCCTCGAGTTCGAGTTGCGCGGCGAATTGAGCATGCGCGCCTTCCCCAGCTACCTGATGCCGATCAACCAGTTCGACAGCCTGCCGGTCACCCTGGCCAACTACGCCGGTGGCGAGGCTGGGCAATCGCTCACCAACGTCAGGCAGTACAAGGCTTACCTGAACCGCCTGAACCAGCTGCCGGCCTGGATCGACCAGGCCATCGTGAACATGCGCGAAGGCATGCGCAGCGGCGTGGTGGTGCAGAAGGCGGCCATCCGTTCGGCCCTGCCGCAGTTCCAGAAGCTGCTCAGCGCCACGCCGGAAGCGAGCATCTTCTATTCCCCGATCAAGCGCATGGGGGCGAACTTCACGAGCGCCGACCAGCGCCAGCTGGCAGCTGCCTACCGCAACACCATCGCCACGCGCCTGGCGCCCGCGCTGGCGCGCCTGGCCGGCTTCCTGGAGCATGACTACCTGCCGGCCAGCCGCGAGAGCACCGGCTGGAGCGCCCTGCCCGGCGGCGCCGCCTGGTACAAGGCTGCCGTGGCGCACCAGACCACGACGACCCTCGATCCTGAGCAGATCCACACCACAGGTTTGAAAGAGGTGGCGCGCATCGAGGCCGAATTCGCCCTCCTCGGGCCCAAGATGGGCTACAACGGCGCGCCCTCGGGCTTGCCGGGCTGGGTCGCGGCGCAGGACAAATTCCGCCCGTTCAAGACGGAGCAGGAAGTGCTCGACGTCTTCCGCAAGCTCGACGCGAGCTTGCGCACCAAACTGCCGGCGCTGTTTACGCTGATGCCGAAGGCGCCGCTGGACCTGCGCCTGGAGCCGGAACTGAGCCGGGCGACGGCGTCCGACCACTACAGCGCGCCGGCCGCCGACGGTTCGCGGCCCGGCATTTTCTGGTCCGTCGTGAACGACCCGAAGCAGTACGGCAGCACCGGCATGGTGACCCTGTTCCTGCATGAAGGCCAGCCGGGACACCACTTCCACATCGCGCTGCTGCAAGAGATGGGTCTGCCGAATTTCCGCAAGTTCGGCGGCAACAACGCCTTCACCGAAGGTTGGGCGCTGTACGCTGAAACGCTGGGCAAGGAGATGGGCTTGTTCGACAAGCCGGAGGATTATTTCGGCCATTTGAACGACGAGATGCTGCGCGCGGTGCGGCTGGTGGTCGACACCGGCATGCACGCCAAGGGCTGGAGCCGCGAACAGGCAATCGAGTACATGCGCGCGACGCTGGGCTACACCGAGGCCGATGCGCAGAACCAGGTCGAGCGCTACATGGTGTGGCCGGGGCAGGCGCTGAGCTACAAGATCGGCGCGCTCAAGATTGCCGAATTGCGGGCGCGCGCCAGCGCGGCGCTGGGCGACAAGTTCAGCCTGCCCAAGTTTCACGCGGTGGTGCTGGGGGACGGGACCTTGCCGCTGGCGCTGCTCGAGGCCAAGGTCGATCGCTGGATTGCCGAAAGCCGCTGATCGGGACACACAGCAAGGTGGATTGCGCTGCGCTTATCCACCAGCGCCGTCGAAAATCGTAGGGTGGATAAGCGCAGCGCAATCCACCAGCGCCGTCGAAAATCAAAACACAGCCAGCACCGGATAGCGCCGCCACTCCGGCTCCGCATAACGCCGGCAATTGGCGAAGATAAAATCAAGCACCGCGCCCTGGTCGCTCAGCTGGTCCGGATTGGCCATCTTCCACGCTTCGAACTTCTGCCTGAGTTCCGGTTCGCTGTCGAGCAATTCGGCCGCGTGGTCCTCGAACACATAATCCGAATACGCCTCCTTCTTCTCCAGCACGCTGTTGAAAAAGCCCCAGCGGAAAAAACTGTCATGCCCTTGCGGCTCCAGCGTCTCGACCACATAGCGCGCGCGGTCCTGGTCCAGCGTCACCCACGCGTCGCCCTTGCGCAGCGTGAGCTGCACGTTGCGCCGCTCCAGCTGCACCTCATCGTGGAACATATGCCCCTCGTACGCGGTGGGCCGCGACGTCACCGACTTCAAATGGCAGACCTGCACCTGCTGCAGCCGGTCCGCACCGATGCGTTCGATCTCCACGCCGTTCCACTCGAGCCGCTCGATCGCCTCGCGCCAGGCCTGCGGCACCACATACGCGCGCGGCGCCGGCACCACCACATCGGCCGGGAAGCGATTGAAATACGCGATCTCCTTCTCCCACGGCGCGCTGCGGTCGTACAACAGGCGCGTGTAGTTGCCCAGCACGCTGGGGCTGTAGCGCGCCGCATAGCCCCGAAATCGAAAACTCGAAGGCCGTGCCGCATCCATCGCCCAGTGCACCGGCCACTCGCGCCGGGTGCGCCCCTGCGTGCGCGCGGCGCGGCGCAGCGCCTGGATCTGCGCCGCGTGTTCCACCGTGAACGCCAGCGCGCTCTCGACCAGCGCGCGCATCGCCTCGTAGCGGTCGGCGAAGGGTTTGAGCATGTGCGTCTCGGGCATGAAGCCGATGGTGTGGTGCAGCGCCGCGTAGCCGGTCGAGAAGCGCGGTGTTTCGAGGAATTCGGCAATGCCGTGGTCGGGGCTGTCCTGCACCGGATTCACGTACGGGCACATCGGCCAGCCGCGCTGCTGCATGGCGTCGAACAAATGCGGCAGCATGGTGTCGGTCAGGAACTGGCCAAGATCGCCACCGAGCTTGTCGGCCTGGGTGTGGATCAGCGTCATGGTGTAGCTGTAGTCGGCGCCGTTCGAGGTGTGGGTGTCGACCATCACCTCCGGGTCCCAGGCAGTGAACAACTGGTTGAACACGCGCGCGGCCAGCGAGTCGCACTTGATGAAGTCGCGATTCAGGTCGAGGTTGCGGCCGTTGCCGCGAAAGCCGAACTGCTCCGGCCCTTCCTGGTTCGCGCGCGAGCTGTCGGCCCGATTCAGGCCGCCGTCGACGTTGTACATCGGGACGAACAGGAACACCGTCTTGCGCAGCGCCGCCAGGCGCCCGGGATCGGTGCAGAAGTCGCGCACCAGCGCCATGCAGCCATCCACGCCTTCCGGTTCGCCCGGGTGGATGCCGTTGTTGTTGAAGAAAACAGGACGGCCTTCGCGCTTGAGCCGGGCGCAGTCGAACACACCGTCGGCGCTGACCACGCCGGCGTGGATCGGCACGCCGGCGTCGGACGTGCCGATCACGCCAAACGAGAGAATGCCGGGAAAACGAGCCGCCAGGCGCTCGTAAAAGGCGATGCATTCAGACCAGGTCGTGGTCTGGTTCTTGTTGCCCTTTTCATAGGGCGTCTGCAGTGCATTCAACATGATTGTGGGATGTGAAATTGGGGCAAGACCGCTACGATACTACAAGGGCAGCGTAATTGTGACGACAGTGCCTTTGTCCGGTGCGGTGCTGATGGCGATCACGCCGCCGAGCGCATAGACGCGCTCGCGCATGCCGATAATGCCGATGCCCGACACCGTGCTGGCGCTATCGAAGCCGGCGCCGTCGTCGGCGATTTCGATATGCAGCGTGTCGTCGGCTTCGGACAGTGCCAGCTCAACCTGGGCGTGGGTGGCGCCGGCGTGCTTCATCACATTCGACAGCGCCTCCTGGACGATGCGGTAGGCCGAGATGGCCAGCTCGTTTTCCAGCTTCGAGAAGTCGCCATCGGAGTGGAAACTGAAGCGGCAGGCGGCGTGGCTGGTATCGTAGTGGCGGATCATCTCCTCGACCGCGCCATGCAGGCCGAGCATGTCGAGCACCTCGGGGCGCAGGCGCCGCACCAGCCGCCGTCCGCTGGCGTACAGGTCGAGCGTGAGCTTGGTGATCGCCTGCGACTTCTGCTTGATCTCCTCGATCACCGGGCCTGGCTCGAGCTTTCCGGCCAGGTGCTGGATGCTTTGCGATTCGAGCCGCGCGGCGATCAGCGAAGCGTTCAATTCATCGTGGATCTCGATGGCGATGCTCTTGCGCTCGTCCTCGACGATCGAGTTCACTTTCTGGATCAGCTTGCGCTTGTCGGCGTCCGACTTGAGTGCCTCGTTGCGCGATTCGAGCAAGTCCTTGGTGCGCGCGGCGACCTTGTTCTCGAGGTCCTGGCGCGACTGCCCGAGCGCTTCCGACATCTCGGTGATCGAGGCCTGCAGCTCGCCCACTTCGCCGCCCGTGGTCACTTTCAGGTCGGTGCCGTAGTTGCCGCCGCGGATGGCGCGCAGCGCGCCGATCGAGGCCTTGAGCGGGATGGTCAGGCTGCGCGCCAGCACGAAGGCGAGCGCGCCGCTGACGGCCAGCGCCAGCGCCGCCATCGCCAGCTCGACCTGGAAGCGGCGGCCCTGCTTGTCGAGCATGTTCGAGGGCGACATCGTCACCCGCACCCAGCCCACCACCTCGGTGGTCAGGGTCGGCGGCTTGGTGTCGCTCGAACCGGAGACGTGCGGCGCGCCGTTGTCGGAAAACAGGTTGATCCACACCACCTGCTTGCGGATCGGCGCCTCGTAATAGCGGTTCTCGGCGTCAGTGGCGAACTGCGAGGCGACACTGATGGCGCCCTTCTGGCTGGCGTCGACGACGTCGATGCGGTAGATGCTCTTGTCCGACTGCACCAGGCCGTTGATGGTCAGCTTCAGGTCCGACAAATTGCCCGAGATGACGTTGTATTCGCTCGTCTCGGCCAGCGCACGCGCCAGGATGCGCCCGCGCTCGGAAAGCTCCTCGGCCACCTGGGCGCGGTGCGAATACCAGGAGTAGCCGACGAAGGCGGTAAACAGGAACACCACCGGCAGCATGGTGATGAAGGCCATGCGGGTGCCGATGCTCCAGCTTTTCCAGAACCTCAGGCGGACGGCGCGCTTCATGGCCGCCTCACTACCGGGTGATGGGCGAACTTGCGCACCGTGTCGTCAAGTTCGACGTTGAGCGAGCGCGCCACGCCCTCGTTGACGATGGTGCTGAAATAACGGGGAAACTGCGGCGGGTCCAGCTCGCCGCTGGCGACGAATTCGGCCGCCACCTCGGCCACCTGGGTGTTGATGTCGGCGATCTCGGAATACGTCGAGGCCAGCGCGCCGGCCTTGACCATGTCGGCCGAGAAGCCGATCACGGCCTGATTGTGGCGGTAGGTCGACAGCAGGATGTTGCGGATGTTCTCGGTGTTGTAGACGGCGCGGTCGGGCACGGCCAGCAGCACCTCGGTCTGGGCGATGTTGTTGAGCGCGCGGTTGATGTCGTCGCCGGGCTGGAACACCTCGACCTCGGCCACGCCGCGCAGCGCCGGCTTGAGAAAACCCGTATCCGGCCCCAGGATCGCGGCGATGCGCAATGGCCGATTGTACAGCAGGGCCACCAGGCGCAGCTGGTCGGCCGGCGCAGGTTCGGCATAGATCGCCGTGACGGACGCGGCGCGCGCCGGCGCCAGGCGTCCCATCACGGCCTGCCATACCTGGCTCGAGGTGTAGGCCGCGATCACCACGCAATCGCATTTGCGCGATGTCACCTCGCGCAGCGCCACCGGGCCGATGGCGACGTAGACCATGCGCCGCTTTTGCGCCAGTTCGATCGGAAACGAGGTGAAGACCGGCGCCATGCGCTTGTACAGGTCTTCGGCGATGCGGCGCGAGACCAGGCTGTCGTCGCCCGTCACGATCTGGAAGCGGTAGCCGCTGACCGTCTCGATGGCCGCTGCGGCGCTGCCGCACAGCGCCGCCATGGCCAACAGCAGCGCGCTCGCCAGACGCACTACGGCTCGATCAGGCCGTGCTTGACGGCCAGCTTGGTGATGTAGGCCTGGCGGTGCACGCCCAGCTTTTCCTTGACCGACTGGCTGATGTTGCTGATCGTCTTGGTCGACAGGTTGAGCTTCTCGGCGATCTCCGCGTTGGTCAGCCCCTCGGCCATCAGCTTGAAAATTTCGAGCCCGCGCTGGTCGAGCTGGGACTGCGGCGAGGCGTCGCCGCGCACCGACAGGTTGGCCAGGCGCTCGGCGATCTGCGGCAGGAAGTAGAGCTTGCCCTCGTGCGCGTGGCGCACCGCCGTGGCCAGGTCGGCCGGATCGCAATCCTTGGTCACGAAGGCGCGGGCGCCAAGGCGATAGGTTTCCTTGATCAGGCTGTCCTGATCGAACTGGCTCAGGAACACGATCTTCGCGCCCGGGAATTTCTTGAGAATGTTCTGGGCCGCGTCCAGCCCCGTCAGCTCGGTGCCGAAGCGGATGTCGAGCACCAGCACGTCCGGCTTGAGCTGTTCGTACAGGATGGCCGCTTCGTCGGGCGATTTGGCCTGGCCCACCACATCCATGCCGACGCCGGCCAGCGACATGGCGAAGCCCGTCATCACGATGGGATGGTCGTCGGCCAGCATGACGCGTATCGGGCTTGTGCTCACTGTGTTCTCCAAGATGCACTGCTTACAAGTACTTACCATTATCTGGAAGGTCCGTGTGCCACCGCACGGTAAAGAGCATGGCATTAGTGGGATTATTTCACACATCGGCATTCGATGCGAGTTCCCCCTTCCCGCGGCCACATTTCCCTCCAGCTGGTAATGCATCGCAGAAAAATATACCAACAAAGTGCTTTTCAATTGCTATGTAATAGCATATATTACTTCCATCAACCGGATTTACCGCAACACAAACAAGGAGAACGCCATGCATTTCTCTCATCTCAAAGACGGTAGCGGCAGCAAGCTCACCAAGATCGCGGTGGTCGCGGTGTTTCACGTCATCCTGGCCGTGCTGTTGATCAAGAGCATGAACATAAAGATGATTTCGATTCCGAAACTTCAAGAAGTCATCCTGACGCTCACGCCCGAGACCCCCGCCCCGCCACCGCCGCCGGTCGAGCCGCCCAAGCCAATGCCGGCCGTGGCTCCCCCTGAAATCTTCACGCCGCCGGTCGAAGTGGCGGTGCCGCAGCAGCCCGTCGCGCCGACCATCCAGACCAGTTCAGTGCCTGATCCGGCGCCCGCGCCCACCGCGCCGGCCGCAGTGGCCGCCGCCCCGTCCGCCGACAGCAGCGCCATGCGCACCGCCATGCTGGCCGACGGTAACAGCTGCGCCAAGCCGGAATATCCGGCCCGTGCTGCCAGGATGGGCGAGACCGGCACCGTCACGCTGGCCCTGCTGGTGGGCGTGGACGGCCGGGTCACCGGTTCGCGGGTCCAGAAGTCGAGCGGTTCGAAGGAACTGGACCGTGCCGCGGTCACCGCCCTGAGCCTGTGTAAATTCAAGCCGGCCACCAATGGCGGCGTGCCCGAACCGTCCTGGGGCCAGATCGCCTATATCTGGAACCTGGACCAATAAGTACCCGGTAGCCTCTTCCCGCCCTGCGTTCGCGCCGGGCGGGTTTTTTTACGCCAAAAATTCCTCGCCCAAGGGGTCTGACCCCGGTTTTTCCGTTGGGGGTCTGACCCCGGTTTGCAGCTGCCGTCTCAACCGGGGTCAGACCCCCGACAAGATAAACCGGGGTCTGCCCCCTTTCTCAACAACGCCAGAGACCATGCACACAGAAAAACCTCTACTAGAAAAATCCAGCGCGGCCGTGGTAGCCGCCGTCGTCCTGGCCATTGCCGGCCTGTGCGTGCTGGCGCTGTGGCCGCGTCCGATACCGCGCCCCTTGCCAGCCAACGCCCCCCCGGCCAGCTTTTCGGCCGAGCGCGCGTTTATCGATATCGCCATGCTGGCCCGGAAGCCGCGCCCGATCGGCTCGGACGCGAACGCCGAGGCGCGCCGCTATCTGCTCGAGCACTTGCGTGCGCTCGGCCTTGACCCGCAAGTGCAAAGCGCCACCACCCAGAAAACCGACATCGACCGCTACGGCAACGCACACGTCACGCTGGCGGTGGTGAGCAACATCGTGGCGCGCTTGCCGGGCAACGCACCCGACCATGCCCAGCGTCCTGCACTGCTGCTGAGCGCACACTACGACACGGCGCCGCAAAGCCTGGGCGCGGCCGCCGCCGCAGCCCCGGTTGCGGCAGTGCTTGAAACGGTGCGCGCGCTGCGCTTTCATGCCCCGCTGCCCAACGACGTGATCGTCTTGATGCTCGACGGCGAAACCGGCGTCAAGCTGGGCAGCCGCGCCTTTGTCGAGCAACACCCGTGGTCGCATGAGGTGGGCATGGTGCTGCAGTTCGAGACGGGCGGCAGCCGCGGCCCGATGATGTTGTACGAAACCCGCGGCGGCGACGGCAACGCTGTCAGCGCCTGGGCGCGCACGGCCGCGCTGCCGCTGGGCTCCTCGCTGATGCACGAACTGCACGGCCTGAACGACGGCAAGGCCCTGAAACAACTGGGTGTGACCGGCCTGATCTTCACCAACGTTGAAGGCGCACCCGACGCCCTCGGCTCGCTCGACACGCCGCAGCGGCTCGATCACGGCACGCTGCAGCACATGGGCGAGACCATGCTGGCGCTGACCGGCCAGTTTGGCAAGCAGCCGCTGGCCCAGGTCGCCAGCCCCGACCACGTCTATTTCGAGCTGCCGCTGGTCGGCCTGGTGCACTATTCAAGCACCCTGATCTGGCCGTTCACGCGCTTGGCCTGCCTGCTGTTCACCGGGGTATTTTTCCTGACGCTCCAGCGCAGCCAGATCGCGCCGCGCGATGTCGTCAACGGCGCGCTTGCCTATCTGCTGATGGGTGCCAGCATGGCCCTGGCGGCCTACTTCGTGTGGCTGTGCTTTCCCTGGCTGCATCCCGCCTACAAGCCCCTGTTCGAGGGCGCCGGCAAGCACGACAACTGGTACCTGCTGGCCTTCATGGCGCTGGCCAGCGGCCTGTTCGTCTTCCTGCAGCGCCGCTTGCAGGAGGTGATCGGACTGGCCGCCGCCGCGCTCGGCGCACTGCTGGCGATGACGCTGCTGCTGCTGGTAACGAGCGCCCTGATGCCAGGCGCCAGCTACCTGCTGACCTGGCCCCTGTTCGCCGCCCTGTTCGCATTCGCCGCCCTGCACGCCGGCCCCGGCGCGCGCATGGGCCAGGGCGGGCGCATCGCGATCCTGCTGGCCGGCGTGACGCCCGGCGTGCTGCTGGTGGTGCCGCTGCTGCGCGACGTGTACCTGGCGCTCACGCCCGAGCGCATGAACCTGCCGATCGGCCTGCTGGCGATCCTGCTCGGCCTGGGCACGGTGCTGCTGGCGGCGATCCGCATCCGCTTCATGTCGCGCGCCCTGGTGCTGGCCAGCGCGGGCCTGCTGCTGGTGGCACGTGCAGGCGCCCCCTACGGCGAGGTGCCGCCCCAGCCGAACCACCTGGCCTACCTGAAGGACGCCTACAGCTGGAAGTCGTACTGGCTGATGCCCGGCCATGCGCTCGACGACTGGAGCGTCCAGTACTTCAAGGAACAGTCCGCGCCGCGCCGCCTGATCGAAACCGGGGACTACGACGGCCCCAGGCAGTGGGTCGCCAGCGCGCCGCGCAGCGACGTCGCCTTCCCCTACATCGAGGTGCTCAAAGATGACGAGGGCGACACCATGCGCCACATCGAATTCCTGCTGGTGTCGAAAAACCGGGCGCCGGCCGTCGAGCTGCGCATCGCAGGCGCACACGCGCTGCGCACCGAAGTAAACGGGCGCAAGCTGACCACGACGACCAGCAATTTCTGGTCGATGAGCTTGCACGGCATGCGTGACCAGCGCATGCTGTTCAAGATGGACCTTGAACCCGGCAAGGTGTTTCGCATCCTGGTCGAGGAGCGCATCCCCGGCCTGCCGCCGCACCAGGCGCCGCCGCGCGCACCGGACGCCAGGCCCGTGTTCACGCCATTGACCGAAACGACGATCGCGTCCGACACGCTGGTATTTCGCTAGACTGGTGGCGCGTTGCGGACGGGGGCCGCCAGCTGGTACAGTAGACCCATGCCATGGTCTCCCGCCCGCCTCTTGCACGCCGCCGCACTGCTCTTGCTGGGCGCGGCCTGCAACGTGCTGGCGGCAGCGCCCTTGCGCATCGTGCTGCCGGCCGTGCATCCCAGCTCGCAGGAGCACGCGGCCTATTTCCCCCGGCTGCTGCGGCTTGCGCTGGACCACACTGCCGCCACCGACGGCCCGTTCGAGATCGTCCACTACGACCAGCCGCTGACCAGCCCGCGCCAAGCCATCGAACTGAAAAACAATGGCATCATCAACGTCATGTGGGACGGCAGCAATCAGCAGCGCGAGGCCGAGCTGCTGCCGATCCGCATCTCACTGCTGCGCCAGCTCAACGACTACCGGGTGTTCCTGATTCGCGCCGAAGACGCGCCCAAATTTGGCGCCATCACGACGCTTGGCCAGCTGCGCGCGCTGGGCGCCGGCAGCGGCGTGAACTGGCCATCTACCGAGGTGCTGCGCGCGAATGGTTTGAAGGTGGTGACCTCGATCGCCTATGAATACCTGTTTCCGATGCTGGCCGCGAAGCGCTTCGATTACATGCCGCGCGGCGTCTACGAAGCCTGGTACGAACAGCGCGCGCACGCGGACCAGCAGCTGGTGATCGAGCAAACCATCTTCCTGCACTATCCCGTGCCCTTTTATTTCTTTGTCAGCCGCAGCAACCCGAAACTGGCCGCGCGCATCGAGCGCGGCTTGCAGCTGTCCCAGCGCGACGGCAGTTTCGACAAACTGTTCAACAGCTTCCCCGCGTTCCAGCGCAGCGAGGCCGAAATCGCGGCCGGCAAACGGCGCGTGTTCGAGCTGCGCCTGCCCTGACGGTATCGCATACAATATTCGGCGCACCGCAGTGCGGCGCGCGTATTTACCCATCCACCTCTCGCCCCCGGAACCCATGCACAAGATGCTTTCCTCCTTTGCAACCACGGCCCTGGCTACCAGCTTGGCCCTGGCCTTCCCTGCCCACGCCGCCGCACCCGCACCGACCGTGCAGGAAGCGCCATTGCGTGCCCACCTGTCGTTCCTGTCGAACGATGTGCTCGAGGGCCGCGGGACCGGCCAGCGCGGCGCCGACCTGACCGTCGCCTATCTCGAGGCGCAAGCCCTGGCCGCCGGCCTGAAGCCGGGCAACGGCAACAGCTATCGCCAAGCGGTGAAGATCGCCGGCGTGATGGCCGCGCCCGGCGAGAGCAGCGTGGCGCTGGTCGCCGCCGGCCAGGTCCTGCCGTTCGGCTTCGGCACCGATTGGGTGTGGGCGCCGGGCGACGCCAGGCCGCTGCACGCGATGGACGCCGAGATGGTGTTCGTCGGCTACGGCATCACGGCACCGGAAGAGAGCTGGGACGACTACAAGGGCCTCGACTGCAAGGGCAAGATCCTGGTCATGATGGTCAACGACCCGATGCCGACCACGGCCGAACCGAACCGCTTCAACGGCAAGGGCCTGACCTACTACGGCCGCTGGACCTACAAATTCGAGGAAGCGGCGCGCCATGGCGCGGCCGGCGTGCTGCTGATCCACACCGAGGCATCGGCCTCCTACGGCTGGAGCGTGGTGCAGAACAGCTGGACCGCCGAGCGCTTCCAGCTGGCCGAGGGCAAACAGGCAACTGGGATGGAAGGCTGGATGACCGAGGCCAGTGCGCGAACCCTGTTCAAGGCCGCCGGCCAGGATCTCGATGCACTGCGCACCGCAGCCGAAACCAAGGCGTTCAAGCCGGTCGCGCTGGGCGCCCGTGTCAAGGGTGAGATGAAGGCGGCGATCCGCACCATCGACCAGTTCAACGTGGCCGGCGTCGTGCCCGGCACCGATCCCAGGCTCAAGGATGAAGTGGTGATCTACAGCGCGCATTGGGACCACCTGGGCAAGCAAGGCAGCAGCGGCGACACCATCTACAACGGCGCGGTCGACAACGCGTCCGGCTCGGCCGGACTGCTGGCGATGGCGCAGGAAGCGGTGCGCGCACCGGCCAGGCGCAGCCAGATGTTCCTGTGGGTGGCGGCCGAAGAGCAAGGCCTGCTGGGCAGCGAAGCCTACGCCAGCGCGCCCTTGTGGCCGGTGGCCAGGACCGCTGCCAACCTGAACCTCGACAGCCTCAATTTCGTCGGCAAGGCGCGCGATATCGGCACCAAGGGCAGCGAACGCACCGAGCTTGGCGCGATGGCGGCGGCGACCGCCAAGGCCATGGGTCTCTCGGTGTCCACGCCACAGCCGGACCTGGGCGGAGGCTACTTCCGCAGCGACCATTTCAGCTTCGCCAAGGCGGGCATTCCAGCGTTCTCGATCGAAGGCGGCAAGGACTGGATCAAGGATCCGGAAGGCTCGAAAGCGAAGGCCAAGGCCTACCGCGCGCGCTATCACCAGGTGACGGACGAGTACGATCCAAGCTGGGACCTGTCGGGCATGGTGCAGCAGGCGCAATTCACGCTGAACCTGGGCCGCATGATCGCCGACGCGCCGAAAATGCCGGCCTGGAAAGCGGGCGACCCGTTCGGCAAGGCGCGCACCGCCGCCAAGTAAGCCAGCGCTTGAAAACGGAACGGTACCACAAGCAATTGCGGTGCCGTTCTGCTTTTGTGTCTGCACATTGCAGCTGCCACCACTTGAACGATGATAAGTCATCAAATGGATCAATTCAATGGCGCGCGTGTTGGTGTACAAGCACCGTGAAAATGGATGTCCACTTGTGGTTCGAGATTCGGCTACGGACCGAGACCGAGACCGAGCTGATGGCGAGCATGGTCGGCCAGTTCGGCTCCACCCGCCACGCCTCGGCGGTCCAATTCAGGGACGGCAAGCTCACCTTGCGTACGCCCCGGCAGTACGAGGCTGAAGCGGACGATCTGGTGTTCGACGGTGCGCTCGACGGCGAACAACTCAGTGGTACCACCGAGCGTGGCCAGCACTGGGTCGCCAGGCGCGCGCCGCAGCGCAGCGCTGGGGCAAGCCGATCCGCCTGTTCAACGGGCGCGACCTGCAGGGCTGGAAGCAAGACAAGCCGTGCTGGCGCGTCGAAGGCGGCGCGCTGACCAACGAGATGCCCTGCACTTCGCTGGTTGGCACGCTGCCGCTGGGCGACTTCAAGCTGCATGCCGAATTCAAGAACGTGGCGGGCGGCAATAGCGGCATTTTCCTGCGCGGGCGCGACGAAATCCAGATCAACGACGCGTACGGCCAGGCGCCCGACGCGCTGCGCATGGGTGCCGTGTATGGCCACCTGAGGCCGCAGTAGAACGCCTCGCGCAAGGCCGGGCAATGGCAGGCGCTCGACATCACTCTGTCCGGCCGCTTCGTCAGCGTGGTGTTGAACGGAACCGTCGTGATCGACGCACAGGAAATTGCCGGCATCACCGGAGGCGCGCTTGATAGCCGCGAAGGCGAACCCGGGCCGCTGATGCTGCAAGGCGACCATACAAGAATCAGTTTTCGCAATCTTATTGTCACGCCGGCGCGCTAAAAATCCGGTGTGGTCCTTGCAAAGCGGTGTTCGGCATACCAGAATGACGTCTGGCCAAGGCAGCGGGAGACACCATGGAAGTCGAACTCAAACTCCTGATCGACCCGCAATCGCGGGACGCATTGCTCGAACATCCCCTGCTGGCCGCGCATGCGACAGGAAAACCGCACACCAATACCCAGACCGACATCTATTTCGACACGCCCCAGCTGCGGCTGCGGCGCAACGCGGCCGGCTTGCGGGTGCGACGCGTCGCCAAGACCTTCACCCAGACCCTGAAGCAGGCTGCCGATGGTGCTGGCGCCCTGCACAGCCGCCACGAATGGGAGTCGGCGCTGCCGGCCGCAACGCCTGATCTGGCCCTGTTGCGGCGCGTGGTGGACGACAAACGCGCCCGGCACGCATTGCTCGATGCGCGCTCCGTCAAGCGGCGCCTGGCGCCAGTTTTCAAGACCAAGGTCAAGCGCACCGTGTGGGACTTGAAGTTGCAGGATGGCGATCTGGTCGAATGCGCGCTCGACGAGGGCAGGCTCGAATGCGGCGGGCAGAGCGTGCCGATCAGCGAGCTGGAGCTGGAGTTGAAATCAGGCGATCCCGCCCACCTCTACGCATTCGCCCTGGCGCTGCACGACAGCCTTCCCATGCAAGTGGGCATCCAGAGCAAGGCCGATCGCGGCTACGCGCTGCTGGACCCGCAAGAACGCAGCGCAGTCAAGGCCGCAGCGCTGCACCTATCGTCCGACATGAGCTCGGAGCAGGCGTTTCAGGCCATCGTCGACAATTGCCTGGCCCAGGTTCAAGCCAATGCCGGCATCGTCGCCGACAGCGACGACGTGGAGGGCTTGCACCAGATGCGGGTCGGCATGCGCCGCCTTCGCTCGGCACTGAATATGTACAAGGAGTCGATTCGGCTGCCCGATGATTTGCAGGTCGAAGTGGACTGGCTCACCGCCCAGCTGGGCGCCGCGCGCGATTGGGACGTACTCGCCGGCACCACGGTCGAGACGGTTGCCAGGGAGCTGCCGGACACGCCCCAGATCGCCGAACTCCGGCAGGCAGCGAGCGGCATGCGCCTGGAAAAACACCGGCAAGCAGCGGCGGCCGTCAAGTCGGCGCGCTACACGAGATTGATCCTGAACCTGGGTGGCTGGACACAAGGTGCCGGCTGGCGCGACGGGATGGCGCCTGACGCGCGGACGCAATTGTCGGCCCAGCTGGCCACGTTCGCGCGCAAGACCATGCGCAAGGACCAGCGCCGCTTGCACACGCGTGGCAAGAACTTGCAGGCGGCCACGCCCGAAGCGCGGCACCGGGTTCGCATCGCCGCCAAGAAAACGCGGTATGCCGCCGAATTTTTCCAGTCCCTATTACCAAAGCGCCAGCTGCAACCCTACGTGCAAGCGTTGGCGCGCCTGCAGGACGAATTGGGCTACCTCAATGACGCCACCGTGGCCGATCGTTTGCTCGGCGAGCTGTCTGCCGGGCAGACGGAGCTGTGTGGCGGCATCGGCTTCATCAAGGGCGTGCTGGCCGCGCGCGTGAAGCATGACGACAAGCAGATCGGCAAGCTGTGGCGTCAGTTTGCGCGCATGAAGTTGCCCACCTGACACAGACGAATGGACTTGCTTTGCCCACGGCACCCCGTGCAGGCGCTCGACAATACGCATTGCCACGGCAAGGCTTCCATGGGACCATGATGGACCAGGACATCGAAGTCATGGATCGGGGGCCTCATGCGCAGCTACGCCGCAGCTTTCCTTTTTTCCGCTTGTGCGATGTTGTCGACGGCGCGCGCCCACGGGCCCAATGATCCGCCGCATCAAACCTTTCCCGAAGGTGTACTTCAGCTCGAGTCGGGCCAGGCGATTCGTGATTTCTCGATCTCCTACGTCACCCATGGCGCATTGAACGAGACGAAGTCCAACGCGATTCTCGTCGTGACGGCAATCGGCGGCAACCATCACCGCCTTGACTATCTGATTGGCCCCGGCCGGGCCCTGGATCCGGCAAAGTATTTCATTATCGCGACCGATGCCATCGGCAATGGATTGAGCACCTCTCCTTCGAACAGCAAGCTGCAAGCGCGCATGCAATTTCCCAAGTTTAATATCCGGGACATGGTCGCTTCGCAATACCGGCTTGTCACTGAACGATTCGGCATCCAGCGCCTGGTCACCGTGATTGGCGCATCGATGGGAGGAATGCAGGCACTGCAATGGGCAGTCAGCTATCCCGAGATGATGGCCTCGATCGTCCCGATTGTGCCGCTGGGGCGCACAACGGCCTGGACGACCGGCGTGCTCGAAATGCTGCGCCAAACCATCATGGCCGATCCAAATTGGAATGGCGGAAACTACAGCGCCGCCAACCCGCCTGAAAACGGCATGCGCTTGTGGTCGGGCTGGTTGTCTGGCGTGATCGTTCGCACGCCGGGATACCAGGAAACCCTCTTCCCAAAAAACACCGATGTCATCGCCCAGTTAAAAAATGTGCGCGATGCCGGGTGGCGCCGCATGGACGCACTCGACTGGATCTACCAGAGTTGGGCTTACGACGCGCACGACCTGGGAACGACGCCAGGCTTCGGCAACGACTACCAGCGGGCCCTGCATGCGATCAAGGCGCGGACTTTGCTGCTGACCGGCAGCGGCGACTTGCTCAACCCCGAGTTCGACGCGCGCGAGATGGCGCGCGCCATTCCAAACGTCCAGCTGGCCGAGATCAATCCAGGGCAAGCGATGGGGCATTACTCCGGTGCCGGCGCGACGGCGCCCGAGAACGAGCGGCAAAATCGCCTCATCGCCGCCTTCCTCAATGGCCAGCCGATCCAGCAGTGACAGGCCAATGCCATGCAAGTGGCGGTGCCGGCAATCCGTCGTCGCTACTTAATCACTGTCAGCAAGGCGGGCGCGCCGAACTCCTTCAGCACCGCATTCGACCTGGCGAAATACTTCGACCAGAAATCCTGAAGCGCCGACATCGTTTTCGTATCGCGGTATTGCGCCGCCGGACGCTCGGGATTCTTTGCATGTGGATTGGCCGCGATCAGACCCGCTCCCATGATGTAGACGGCGCCGCCTCCAAAGTCTCCAAACATCTTTTCCGCTTCCACTTTCTTGAGTTCGACCGCCGGGTCGATCCTGCGCACGCCGTTGTTCTGGTAGAAGCTGGAAATCGTCGAATTTTCGAGCATGTCGGAGACGAGCAAGATGGTGCGCACTGGCGGCCTCGATTCCTTGACGACTTTTGCCAAGGCAAACAAGCTGCCTTCGATATCCGATTTAGCGAGATCGAATGAGCTGTCCGTCAAGACCTTTCCAATCGCATTCCTGGTCAGACTCAGGCCGAATTCGGCTTGTCCTTTGAGACAGGCATCGAAGGACTTGAGTTTGAGCACACTGACGGCATCGCGCAGCTTGGGATCGATTGGCGCTTCAAGCGCGCCAGTCGCCACGATGTCGAGATACTTGCCCTGCGAATACGCCGAAAAACGGTAGATGGAAAATTCGGTGCCCGCTGCAATTTGCGGCTTCACCACGTCCCAGAGTGAGCGCTTGAGACTGTCGTCCAGCACCACCGTTTCATCAAGCACAATAAAGAAAGAGCGCTGCGCCGGCTCGGGCTTCTGCTCCAATTTGCCGGCGGCATAGCAACTCGGAATCTGGTTGGCTGCTGATCCGGCCTGCGCACCAGGTGCCAGGAACAGGGACAGCGCCGACACGGCAAGTGCAATGTGAATTGAGCGCATCAGCAATTCCTCAAAGGATATCGTCGAGTTCTTGGCCGAGCGCGGCGGAGCGCTGTGCCTGGCGTTGTTCCTCTTCTTCGCGCAGGCGCGCTTCCTTGCGCGCCTTCAGTACTGGCGTGACGGCGGCCCGAAGATCGTCGCTTAAACCGAGCAGATAGCGTTTGGCGCCCTCCTTGTCGGCGCCAAAGCCCTCCACCACTGCGATCACGTCCGCGACCGATTGCGGCTGCGTGGTGGCGGCGGGCTGCGCCACCGGACTTGCGCTTGGCATCGTCGACTGAGTCGCCTTGGTCGCTTGCACGTGCTCGACATGGCTCACATGGCGGTCGAGCAGGAAGTCGCCAAAGGTGTTCTTGAGGCCCAGGCCAATGTTTGAGTTGCGCTCGGCCAGGCACTGCTGCAAGGTGCTCAGCTTTGCTTCGGCCATCGTCAGGATCGGGCTGAAGTAGCGCGTATAGTCGTCGAAGGTCGAGAAACCCAGCGTGCTCTTGTACGCGTCCTTGCTGTTCTTGCCGGCGAAGCCCCATTTGTAGCCGGCGATGATACCGACGATCTGGGTCACAATGAATATGAACGCCAACATCAGGAAGGCGGAAATGCCTTCAGCGGTGGAGGACTTTTGGATGTCCGCTTTTGCCTTGGCGTCAGCCGCAGCCTGTGGAGCCGTGATCGCGGACGGCAACTCGCTGGCCCTTGCGAAGGGATTGCCCTCGGACGCAGCGCCCTGGGTGCTCATTGCCTGGATCGTTTCCTTGCCTTGCTCGCTCTCCAGATGCTTCACGCGCATCACGGTCGACGCGACTGCGATCACCACGATGGCGGCAACCGCGATGCCGACCAGGACATAGGACCCATCGCTGCCGACCCGATTGATGCACTGCGTGTAATGAGGCTGCTTGTCGTCCATCGTCTGATCGTCCTTGAGCGTGACATGGGCAGTCAGCAGCTTCGCATCCTGCCCCTCGTCGCGCCACTCTTTCTGGCAGCGCCGAATCAAATTGGTGCGAAACATCTGGTGTCCGGCTGTGTGCGTCAGGAAGCCCAGCACGACGCACAACACGAGCACGATGCCGCCCATCAGGAGCTTGCGGGTGTCTTCGCTCCCTTCCGAGGCCATCCAGGTGCCCAGCAGGTAGGAAAAGCCCATGCCTTCGGCCATGATCAGGATGCCGAGTACGAGAAACAACCAGCCCGGCGTTGGCACGCGGCCGGTGTCGTTCGCCTTGGCCATGTAATCGATGCGCTTGTTGAACTCAGCCTCGCTGGCCAGGTGCACGAACTGCTTATAGTCGTTGCACAGGGTGCGCTCCGAATTGGTCCAGCTCTTGTCCTTGGCGTAGCGCGATGAGTCCTTGGACAGCGTGGCAATTTTTCCTATCAGGGGCAGGGAATACCAGAAATTGAGCCACCACAGGTCAATCCGGAATTTGAAGCTGGCGTAGATGGCGACCAGCAGCACTAGGGAGATCAGGGTCTGGATGGCCACGAGATTGCTATTGAAAAAATCGGACATGGGTTTCGCTCTCTAGGTTGTTGGCTTCATTTGGCGATTTTTGGATTGAACGCCGCGACCATCTGCGTCCGCCCCGACTGATAATACAAATTCGAATTCGATGCTTGCACTGGATGATCGCGCGCCAAAATCACGTCCAGGCATTTGATGGGCCCGTCGAGGAACACTCGATACAGCAAGCCGGTCTCGCCCTGGTAGGTGTTCACCTCGGCAACGGTGGAGTAGTCAGCCTTGCTATTGGCGTCGAGCTTGCCGCGCGAAGCCTTGAAAATCAACACGGTCGGCTTCCTGACCGGTGCCGCGCCGTCGCGCAAAACGGCCACGTGCGTCAATGCGACCAGGTTGCCGTTGACGCGGTCGGTCCAGGAGGTGTCGTATAGATTGGGCAGGTATTCGCTGACGTGGTATTCCTGATTGTTTTGCAATGTCTTAACCGCGTTGGAAAAGCGCGGCCGGTCCTCGCTGCAGGCGCGCGTCACCGGCATGTCGTCAGCCATGGCGGGCGAAATGAAGTTAAAGGTACTCCTCGGCGTAACCAGCTTGCCGATATCGAGCATGGCCACCTGGCCGGCCGCGGGCTTACCGCCGAAATCGTAACCGTTGGATTCGGCAATTGCCACGCCTGAGTTTGGCACTGCCGGCGTCGCGGGGTTGGGGCTGCCCTTCGATGGCGGCTTGATCGGAGGCGCGCTGTGGCGCACGATTTTTGACTTCGACTCGCTCTTGGCCGGGACCGGTTCCGGCTCGGGCGTGGCGACCGCCAGTTCAGGTGCCGCGGACAGCGGGACGCGATAGAACCTGGCATTGGTCTTGCGATTGGAAAGATAGATCTGAAACGCAGCCTCGTCAGTCAAATCGACAATTTCGACGCGTCGATTTTTTGCGCGGCCAGGTTCACTTCGATTGTCGGCGATGGGTTGGGTCTCGCCGCTGCCTTGATAATATATCTGGGAAACCGGCACGCCCGCCTCGCCAAACAGGCGTGCGACGTTTCTCGCCCGGTGTTCCGACAGGTCCGCATTCAGGCGCGAGCTGCCCGTGTCATCGGTATGCCCCAGCACCAGGATGCGCTTTTGGCGCAAGCCTTGCACGGCCTTGGCCTGCTCATTGGACGCGCCCTGGGGCAGCGCGTCGCCACGAAACGGCAGGGCATATTGGGCGGCGATCTCGCGAAAATACCCTTCGGCCTTGCCGCTGAGCACGGCCGATCCGCTCTCGAACTGGGTGCTGGAGCCGGCATTGCCGAGCGCATCACCACCGGCGACACTCTTGACGTCGGGCTCGGAAGGCCGGTCTTCAATCGACAAACTCATTCCCACCCGTTCCTCCGGAGCGGCGCGTTGCTGCCTGTCGTCCGGAGCGGGGCGCGATCGATCGCTTTCCATATCGGGTACCGGTGGCGATGAGAGGTCGGTTATGACGACTTCGAGATTGTTCTTCTTCGCGATTTTCGAGACTTCGCACTTCCTGCGGTCGATTTCGGAACCGATGTAGTTACCCAGGGCGAGTCCACCGAGTGCACCGGCCACGGTGGCGAGCTTGTTGCCATTGCCCTTGCCGATTTTGCTTCCTAAAAACCCGCCGAGCAAGGCGCCGACAATGGCGCCGGTGGCTTGCGCCGTCTTCTTTGCGCAGGGATCCGCACTGTTTTGTGTGCTGTTCGCCTGGCTCGACGAATCGTAAGGATCGGCAAACGCGTGCGCATGGAGGCTCGCCATCGCCACGGCAAGGACAGTCAGTCTGATGCGCTTCGATTGCATGAATTTCCTATCTTCACTGTGACTACGCGCGCCCGATACGAACGGTGGTCTTTGGACATGGAAGAGCTGTTCAAGTTCTCAGGCTCCCTAGACTGAGCCGAGGTGCAGGGCTGGACATACTCCGGCAATGCTTCACATCCCCAGCAAGAAAAGTTTCCAAGGAACATTATCGATCTGACTATAACAGATTATGTTGCTTGAATTGTAACGAATAATCACATTTCTTTATTTTTTTACTAATTTCTTATTCCATTTGAAATACGCACATAAAAAAAATGGCACCCGAGGGTGCCATTTTTGTTTTGGAGCGAAAAGCTGAATTACGCTTCGCCGCCGTGGTTCGCCGTATCCTCGATGGCTTGCAGCTCGCTCGACATGTTCGCCTTTTCGGCGTCCAGCAGGGCTTTGCGCTCTTCCACTTCCCACGCTTCCTTCTCTTTGCGTGCGCGGTGGAAGGCCAGGCCAGTACCGCCAGGGATCAGGCGCCCGACGATGACGTTCTCTTTCAGGCCGCGCAGACCGTCGCGCTTGCCCATGATCGCCGCTTCCGTCAGCACGCGGGTGGTTTCCTGGAACGATGCGGCCGAGATGAACGAATCGGTCGACAGCGATGCCTTGGTAATACCGAGCAACACGTTTTCGTACGTCGCAGGGATCTTGCCAGCGGCAATCACGCGGTCGTTTTCGTCCAGCAGTTCCGAACGCTCGACCTGTTCGCCGACGATGTAGTTCGCATCGCCCGCTTCCACGATCTGCACGCGGCGCAGCATCTGGCGCACGATCACTTCGATGTGCTTGTCGTTGATCTTCACGCCCTGCAGACGGTACACGTCCTGCACTTCGTCGACGATGTAACGGGCCAGCGCTTCGATACCCAACAGGCGCAGGATGTCTTGCGGATCGGCCGGGCCGTCCACGATCATCTCGCCCTTGTTCACCACCTGGCCGTCGTGCACCAGCACTTGCTTGTCCTTGGTGATCAGGAACTCGTGCTTGTTGCCGTCCATGTCGGTGATTTCCAGGCGCTGCTTGCCCTTGGTCTCTTTACCGAAGGCCACGGTACCGGTGACTTCGGCCAGCATGCCGGCGTCTTTCGGCGAACGCGCTTCGAACAGCTCGGCAACCCGTGGCAGACCACCGGTAATGTCGCGCGTCTTCTGCGATTCGGTCGGGATACGTGCCAGCACTTCGCCGACCGATACCGATTGACCGTCTTTGACCATGATCAGCGCGCCGACCTGGAAGCCGATCGCCACCGAGTGTTCGGTGCCGGCGATCTTGACTTCCTCGTTCACGTCGTTGAGCAGCTTCACTTGCGGACGCAGCGTCTTGGTCAGCGAACCGCGGCGTTTCGCATCGATCGCCACCAGGGTCGACAGGCCGGTCACTTCATCGACCTGGCGAGCAACGGTGACGCCCTCTTCCACGTTCTCGAAGCGCACCGTACCGGCGTACTCGGTAATGATCGGACGGGTCAGCGGATCCCAGGTTGCCAGGGCCGTGCCGGCCTTGATGACCAGGCCATCCTTGACGATCAGGGTCGCGCCGTACGGCACTTTGTGACGCTCGCGCTCGCGGCCATGGTCGTCCGTGATCAGCACTTCGCCGGAACGGGAAATGACGATCTGGGCGCCCTTGCCATTGGTGACGTAACGCATGGTCGCGGTGAAACGGATGGTGCCGTTCGACTTCGCTTCCACCGACGAGGCCACTGCTGCACGCGATGCCGCACCACCGATGTGGAAGGTACGCATGGTCAGCTGGGTACCCGGCTCACCGATCGACTGCGCTGCGACCACACCGACGGCTTCGCCGGCGTTGACCAGCATGCCGCGGCCCAGGTCGCGGCCGTAGCACTTGGCGCACAGGCCGAAGCGCGTGTCGCAAGTGAGCGGGGTGCGAACCTTGACTTCGTCGATCGACAGGCGTTCGATTTCTTCGACCATGTCTTCGTCGAGCAGGGTGCCCGCTTCGTACAGCGTTTCCTGGGTTTCAGGATTGACGACGTCGTTGACGCAGACCCGGCCCAGCACGCGGTCGCGCAGCGCTTCGATCACTTCACCGCCTTCGACCATCGCCTTCATCAGCGCGCCGTTGGTGGTGCCGCAATCGTCGGCGATGACGACCAGGTCCTGGGTCACGTCGACCAGGCGACGGGTCAGGTAACCGGAGTTTGCCGTTTTCAGTGCCGTATCGGCCAGACCTTTACGAGCGCCGTGGGTCGAAATGAAGTACTGCAACACGTTCAAGCCTTCACGGAAGTTCGCCGTAATCGGCGTTTCAATGATCGAGCCATCCGGCTTGGCCATCAGGCCCCGCATACCGGCCAGCTGGCGAATCTGGGCTGCGGAACCGCGCGCGCCGGAGTCGGCCATCATGTAAATGGCGTTGAACGATTCTTGCGTCGACTTGGTGCCGTCGCGCTTGATCACGTCTTCCACTTTGAGCTGGTCCATCATGGCCTTGCCGACTTCGTCCGAGGTCTTGCCCCAGATGTCGACGACCTTGTTGTAACGCTCGCCGGCGGTGACCAGACCGGACGAATACTGCTGTTCGATCTGTTTGACTTCCTGCTCTGCAGCGGAAATCAGGGTCACTTTCTGAGGTGGGACCAGCATGTCGTCCACGCAGATCGAGATGCCGGCGCGCGTAGCGAGACGGAAACCCGATTGCATCAGCTTGTCGGCGAACACGACGGTCGCGCGCAGGCCGCACTTGCGGAAGGACGTGTTGATCAGCTTCGAAATCTCTTTCTTCTTCAGGGCGCGGTTCAGTACGGAGAACGGCAAGCCCTTCGGCAGGATTTCGGACAGGATGGCGCGGCCAACCGTGGTTTCGTAGCGCGTGACGGTGCGCACGAATTCGCCGCTCTCGGCGTCCTTCGGGTTCTCGACGATACGTACCGTGATCCGGGTCGTCAGTTCCACTTCCTTGTTGTCGTAGGCGCGGATCACTTCGGACACGTCGGTAAACAACATGCCTTCGTTCTTGGCGTTGATCGCTTCGCGCGTCGCGTAGTACAGACCGAGCACGATATCCTGGGACGGCACGATCGACGGTTCGCCGTTCGACGGGAACAGGATGTTGTTCGACGCCAGCATCAGCGTACGCGCTTCCATCTGCGCTTCGATCGACAGCGGTACGTGCACAGCCATTTGGTCACCGTCGAAGTCGGCGTTGAACGCCGCGCAGACGAGTGGGTGCAACTGGATGGCCTTGCCTTCAATCAGGACCGGCTCGAAAGCCTGGATACCGAGGCGGTGCAGCGTCGGCGCGCGGTTGAGCATGACCGGGTGTTCGCGGATCACGTCTTCCAGGATGTCCCACACGACCGGTTCCTGGATCTCGACCAGCTTCTTGGCCGCCTTGATCGTCGTAGCCAGGCCCATCAGTTCAAGCTTGTTGAAAATGAAGGGCTTGAACAGTTCCAGCGCCATCAGTTTCGGCAAGCCGCACTGGTGCAGTTTGAGCTGAGGACCGACCACGATGACCGAACGGCCCGAGTAGTCGACGCGCTTGCCCAGCAAGTTCTGGCGGAAACGACCGCCCTTGCCTTTGATCATTTCAGCCAGCGACTTCAGCGGACGCTTGTTGGCGCCGGTCATCGCTTTGCCGCGACGGCCATTGTCCAGCAGCGAATCGACCGCTTCTTGCAGCATGCGCTTTTCGTTACGCGTAATGATTTCCGGAGCGCGCAATTCCATCAGGCGCTTCAGGCGGTTATTCCGGTTGATGACGCGGCGATACAGGTCGTTCAGGTCGGAGGTCGCAAAGCGGCCGCCGTCGAGCGGCACCAGCGGACGCAGTTCCGGCGGCAGCACCGGCAGCACTTCCATGATCATCCAGTCAGGCTTGATGCCCGAACGCTGGAACGCTTCAAGCACCTTGAGGCGCTTGGCGTATTTCTTGATCTTCGCTTCGGACTTCGATTCCTTCAGTTCCACGCGCAGGGCTTCGGCATCGCGGTGGATGTCGATCGAGCGCAGCAGTTCACGGATACCTTCGGCGCCCATGAAGGCGGTGAAGTCGTCGCCGTACTCTTCGTACTTGGCGGCGTAGTCGTCTTCCGACATGATCTGGCACTTTTTCAGCGGGGTCATGCCGGGATCGGTCACGACGTATGCTTCGAAGTACAGCACGCGTTCGATGTCGCGCAGCGTCATGTCCAGGACCATGCCCAGGCGCGATGGCAGCGACTTGAGGAACCAGATGTGCGCGGTTGGCGACGCCAGTTCGATGTGGCCCATGCGCTCGCGGCGCACTTTGGCCAGCGTGACTTCCACGCCGCACTTTTCGCAGATCACGCCGCGATGCTTGAGGCGCTTGTACTTGCCGCACAGGCACTCGTAGTCCTTGATCGGGCCAAAGATCTTGGCGCAGAACAGGCCGTCGCGCTCGGGCTTGAAGGTACGGTAGTTGATGGTTTCCGGCTTTTTGACTTCGCCGTAGGACCACGAACGGATTTTTTCAGGCGACGCCAGACCGATTTTGATCGCGTCAAACGTCTCGTTTTGCTGAACTTGCTTGAATAGATCGAGCAGAGCTTTCATGTATCACTCCAGGTGATTGAATTTCTATATTACGTCTAACAACGTCGTCCTCGCCGAAGCGGGGACCCCATGTCGTCGCTAAGCTGCGAAATGGGGTTCCCGCCTGCGCGGGAACGACGCTACTGGCTCTTAGTTGCGTTCGAGGTCGATATCAATACCGAGCGAACGGATCTCTTTCACCAGCACGTTGAACGATTCCGGCATACCCGCGTCGATCACATGGTCGCCTTTGACCAGGTTTTCATACACTTTGGTACGGCCGTTCACATCGTCCGACTTCACCGTCAGCATCTCTTGCAGCACATACGACGCGCCGTATGCCTCGAGTGCCCACACCTCCATCTCACCGAAGCGCTGGCCGCCGAACTGGGCTTTGCCGCCCAGTGGCTGCTGCGTCACGAGCGAGTACGGGCCGGTCGAGCGCGCATGCATCTTGTCGTCGACCAGGTGGTGCAGTTTCAGCACGTGCATGTAGCCGACGGTGACCTTGCGCTCGAATGCTTCGCCGGTGCGGCCGTCGTACATCGTGACCTGGTTCTTCGATGGCGTCATGCCCAGTTTCTTGGCGATGTCGTCAGGGTAGGCCAGGTCCAGCATGCGATGGATCTCGGACTCGTGCGCGCCGTCGAACACCGGAGTGGCGAACGGCACGCCGTTCTTCAGGTTCGATGCCAGCGTCATGATCTCGTCGTCGCTGAAATTGTCCAGGTCTTCCGTCTTGCCGGTCTCGTTGTAGATCAGGTTCAGGAACTTGCGCATTTCCACGACCTTCGCTTGCGCCTTCAGCATTTCGCCGATGCGCAGGCCCAGGCCCTTGGCTGCCCAGCCCAGGTGGGTTTCCAGAATCTGACCGACGTTCATCCGTGACGGCACGCCCAGCGGGTTGAGCACGATGTCTGCCGGCGTGCCGTCAGCCATGTAGGGCATGTCTTCGACTGGCACGATACGGGACACCACACCCTTGTTACCGTGACGGCCTGCCATCTTGTCGCCCGACTGCAGGCGGCGCTTGACGGCCAGGTAGACCTTGACCATCTTTTGCACGCCAGGCTGCAGCTCGTCGCCCTGGGTCAACTTCTTGCGCTTCTCTTCGAAGGCCAGGTCGAACTGGTGGCGCTTCTCGGCGATCGATTCCTTGATCGCTTCGAGGGCGGTGGCAGCGTCGTCTTCGCTAGGACGGATGTCGAACCAGTGGTACTTGTCCAGATCGGCCAGGTACTCCTTGGTGATCTTCGCGCCCTTGGCAAGCTTCTTGGGGCCGCCGTTGACAACTTTGCCGATCAGCATTTTTTCCAGGCGCTGGAAGGCATCGCCCTCCACGATACGCATCTGGTCGTTCAAGTCCAGGCGGAAACGCTTGAGCTCATCGTCGATGATCTGCTGGGCGCGCTTGTCGCGCACGATGCCTTCACGGGTGAAGACCTGGACGTCGATCACGGTGCCGACCATGCCCGAAGGCACGCGCAGCGAAGTATCTTTCACGTCCGAAGCCTTCTCGCCGAAGATCGCGCGCAGCAGCTTTTCTTCCGGGGTCAGCTGGGTTTCGCCTTTTGGCGTCACTTTACCGACCAGGGTGTCGCCTGCCTGCACTTCAGCGCCGATGTAGACGATGCCCGACTCATCCAGACGCGCCAGCTGGTTCTCAGCCAGGTTCGAGATGTCGCGGGTGATTTCTTCCGCGCCCAGCTTGGTGTCGCGTGCAACGACGGACAGCTCTTCGATGTGAATCGAGGTGTAGCGGTCGTCTTTCACGACGTTTTCCGAGATCAGGATCGAATCTTCGAAGTTCAGACCATTCCATGGCATGAAGGCCACGAGCATGTTCTGGCCCAGGGCCAGTTCGCCCAGGTCGGTCGATGCGCCGTCGGCGATCACGTCGCGGCGGGCGACACGGTCACCGACCTTGACGATCGGACGCTGGTTGATGTTGGTGTTCTGGTTCGAACGGGTGTACTTGATCAGGTTGTAGATGTCCACGCCGACTTCGCCTGCGGTCGCTTCGTCGTCGTTGACGCGAATCACCACACGGCCTGCATCGATGTAGTCGACCACACCGCCGCGCAGGGCTTGCACGGTGGTGCCCGAGTCGACTGCCACGGTGCGCTCGATACCGGTGCCGACGAATGCTTTTTCAGGGCGCAGGCAAGGCACTGCCTGGCGCTGCATGTTGGCACCCATCAATGCGCGGTTCGCGTCATCGTGCTCGAGGAACGGGATCAGGGACGCTGCAACGGACACGATCTGGCCTGGCGCCACGTCCATGTACTGGATGCGCTCTGGCGAGACGAGAATCGTTTCGCCGGCTTCACGGGCCGAGACCAGCTCGTCGCTGAGCATGCCCTTGCCGTCGATGGTCGCATTCGCCTGGGCGATGATGTAGCGGCCTTCTTCGATGGCGGACAGGTAGTCGATCTTGTCGGTGACGACGCTGCCTTCGACCTTGCGGTACGGCGTCTCGAGGAAGCCGTACTCGTTCAGGCGGGCAAACAAGGCCAGCGAGTTGATCAGGCCGATGTTCGGGCCTTCAGGCGTTTCGATCGGGCACACGCGGCCGTAGTGGGTCGGGTGCACGTCGCGCACTTCGAAGCCGGCACGTTCGCGCGTCAGGCCGCCAGGGCCGAGGGCGGAGACGCGGCGCTTGTGCGTGATTTCCGACAGCGGGTTGGTCTGGTCCATGAACTGCGACAGCTGGGACGAACCGAAGAACTCGCGAATGGCGGCCGAAATCGGCTTCGAGTTGATCAGGTCGTGCGGCATCAGGTTGTCCGCTTCGGCCTGGCCGAGGCGTTCCTTGACGGCGCGCTCAACGCGCACCAGGCCGGCGCGGAACTGGTTTTCGGCCAGTTCGCCGACGCAACGTACGCGACGGTTACCCAGGTGATCGATATCGTCGACTTCGCCGCGGCCATTGCGCAGTTCCACCAGGATCTTGATCACGGCCAGCACGTCTTCGTTCGACAGCGTCATCATGCCCGTCAGTTCATCGCGGCCAATGCGGCGGTTGAACTTCATGCGGCCCACGGCCGACAGGTCGTAGCGCTCAGGACTATAGAACAGGCCGTTGAACAGGGCTTCGACCGAGTCTTCGGTTGGCGGCTCGCCAGGACGCATCATGCGGTAGATCGCCACTTTCGCGGCCATCTGGTCGGCGGTGTCGTCGATGCGCAGGGTTTGCGAGATGTAGCCACCCTGATCGAGATCGTTGGTGTAGAGCGTCTGGATTTCGGTGATGTTCGCTTCGCGCAGACGGCCCATCAACTCTTCGGTCAACTCGTCGTTGGCACTGGCCACCACTTCGCCGGTATCAGCGTCGACGATGTTCTTGGCCAAGACGCGGCCCAGCAGGTAGTCTTCAGGCACGGAAATGTGCTTGATGCCAGCCGCCTCGATGTCGCGTACATGCTTGGAGTTGATGCGCTTGTCTTTCAGCACCAATGTCTTGCCGGACTTGTCGACGATGTCGAAACGCGCCACTTCGCCACGCAGGCGCTCGGCGACAAATTCCATCTCCGCGCCTTCGGAGCGCAGGTTGAAATTGTCGAACACGAAGAAGTTCGCGAGGATCTGCTCGTGCGACATGCCGATCGCCTTGAGCAGGATCGTCACCGGCATCTTGCGGCGGCGGTCGACGCGGAAGAACAGGATGTCTTTCGGGTCGAACTCGAAGTCCAGCCACGAGCCACGGTAAGGGATGATGCGGGCCGAGAACAGCAGCTTGCCCGAGGAGTGGGTCTTGCCGCGGTCATGCTCGAAGAACACGCCAGGCGAACGGTGCAGCTGCGACACGATGACGCGCTCGGTACCGTTGATGACGAAGGAGCCCGTGGTCGTCATGAGCGGCAATTCGCCCATGTAGACTTCTTGCTCTTTCATTTCCTTGACCACAGGCTTGGTCGGCGATTCCTTGTCCAGGATCACCAGGCGCACCTTGGCGCGCAGCGGTGACGCGAACGTCAGGCCACGCTGTTGGCATTCCTTGACGTCGAACGCCGGGTCACCCAGGACGTAGGACAGGAACTCGAGGCGCGCAAAACCATTGTGCGACACGATCGGGAAAATCGAGGTGAAGGCCGACTGCAGGCCGTCATTCTTCCTGGTCGACGGAATGGTATCCGCTTGCAGGAAGTTCTCGTAGGATTCTAGCTGGGTAGCCAGAAGGAAAGGAACGTTGTGAACGTTGGCGCGCTTCGCGAATGACTTGCGAATGCGTTTCTTCTCAGTAAATGAGTAGTGCATGGACACTCCGTGAGTGA
>JAZJYV010000025.1:0-71818 GCA_040390195.1 Pseudomonadota bacterium
CGGCCCACCGCAAGGCCTGAGACTCTTTCGCCAAGGGGTTCGACACGGGGATGAGCAGCCGGACGCATTCGGCATGGCCGTTTTCCGCAACACACCGCAAGGCCTCAGAGTTCTCCACCAAGGGGTCCGACACGGGGATGAGCAGCCGGACGCACTCGGCGTCGCCAAAACGGGCAGCCCCCCGCAAGGCCTCAGAGTCCTCCACCAAGGGGTCCGACACGGGGATGAGCATCCGGACGCACTCGGCGTGGCCGTAACGGGCGGCCAACCGCAAGGCCTGAGACTCTTTCGCCAAGGGGTCCGACACAGGGATGAGCAGCCGGACGCACTCGGCGTGGCCATAACGGGCGACCCACCGCAAGGCCTCAGAGTTCTTCGCCAAGGGGGCCGACACGGGGATGAGCAGCCGGACGCACTCGGCATGGCCGTTTTCCGCGGCCCACCGCAAGGCATAAGACTCGTTCGCCAAGGGGTCCGACACGGGGATGAGCAGCCGGACGCATTCGGCATGGCCCCTTCCCGCGGCCCACTCCAAGGCCTCGGAGGGGTTCGCCAAGAAACCCGTCCCATTGGCAAAGAGCTGCGCGACCCCGCCTTCGTCGCCTTCTATTGCCGCCGCGTCCATAGCATCGGCCAACGCTTGTTTTTGTTTGTTGTCCATTGCCATATCTTAGCCAGCCAGCTCGCCCGGAGCAACGCGCGAATATCCCGATCGTCCGATCATCCATGCCGCCACGCGATAGGAGTGTTTCGCGTCAAAATCATCGAACATCTGGACCTCACACCATGAAGTTTCACCCAACGGGCCCCACTCGCGCCGGCTGGCTGCCATGTCTAATCGCCCCCCATCGACCATGGACAGACGCTCCGATTTAATCAGTCTCACCACTCCCATGTCATGTGGAACCAGTCGATCTGGCACGATCATCGATCCGCCCGGAGCCAACGTCACCCACATTGCAAACAAGACATCAGCCAAACCCATTCAGTTCTCCTGCTTGATTGCAGTGGCAATGCTGCTAAGCATTGCCACTGCTGCGCAATCTTTACTCGGCCATATCGGTGGTGATTTAGACGCGAGCCATCGGCTGATCGATCAAGCCGAAAACAGAACCATGCCAGCTCATTCCGGCATGGTGTGGTGGACACTTTCATTGAAACGGGGAAGTTTTGCGATCCCATTTATTTAATACGCAAATGGCTCTTGACACCGTCAACTTGTCTAGACAAGCTTTTCATCGGGCAACTGTTCGCCGGCAGCCAGCAGCTCCATGAAACCATCTCGGGAAAACAATGAGAACTTTGACGCAACTTGTCCGCTCGGCCGCCAGCGGCGTGGCCATCGCCATGGCGCCCGCCTCCGTGGCCCACGCCCAGTTCGCGCCTCCCAATTGTTCGACCAGCGAGGCGGACTCCACCTGCTACACCGCCCCCACCCTGACCTCGTGCTCCATCGCGCCGGTGGCGGCCAGTGAAAACACGGCCTGCCCGGCCGGCTACGTGGGGAGAATGTCCCGAAACGGCCTGCGCAACTCCTGCACGGGGGCGGTCGCGTGGTCGGCGATTCCTGGCGACCAAAGCGGCTGCACCAACTGCGACAGCGCGCTGAGCGTGACCGAGGGCCAAATGATGCAGCGGGCGATCTACGAGGTGAGCGAGCGGGGGAATTTGGCGCTGGTGGACTATGCTTGCCTAGGATTCTCCTGCCGGGATGGGACGGCTGTCGTCGACCCATTCACCAACGCTCCGCTGGGAAGGACATTCAGGGACCACGTGTGGATTGTCACCGATGGATTCAGCTCGGGCCAGCTGCCGACGACCAACCGGATCAACTACCTCCTCAGCCAAAACCTGATCCCGGCAAACATGCCGCCATCGGCGCTGCTGCCGACGGACCCCAACGGGTATCCAATCACGAACTCGGGCAAGCTTTACCTCTTGGCCAAGAACGCGGCCGTCGTCTCGGGCGCGACCAGCTGCTCTGGCGATGGAATGAACGGCTGCGACATTTCGTGCTCCCAGCCCTCGGCGGGCTGGCAGGCCCAGTTTTGCGCGACAAAGACGACCAGGTTTTGGAGCTGCTCGGACTCCTATGCGGTGAACGCCGGGTCGGGATGGCAGCCATCTCCAACCGTGACGCTGCCATACACGTCGACATCCCCCCGCAATTACGCGAACAAGACGTGGGATTGGCCATCGGTGTTCGCATGGAATGACCCATCCTACGGCAACTCGGGCGGCGTCCTCTACATGTGCAACGCGACGATCAACACGTGCAACGGGTGGACCACCAACACGTCGTCCTACCGCTGCCGATATCCGGCAAACTATGACTGCTCCTACACGACCACCAACGGACTTGGCGATACGGTCAACGTGGCGGCGACCTGCTCGACGTGCAGCATCGCCATGGGGGCAGTGTGGGACTACTGGCTCAACCAGTCCAACGACTGTCCGTTGACGCCCCTGTCGAGCCGCGGCTCGGCAGGCGCTCCGCGCAACGTCTGGGAGAGCGACATCAACTCGTCGGGGTGCCCAGTCAACGGAGCGGGAGCGGGGGCCTCCATTCCCGTCTGCGCGGGCGGACGGCATCTGGACTCGGCTGGAACGAGTTGCGTGTGCGATGCTGGATACACATGGAACGGGTCGTCTTGCCTCGCCCCTCCTGCGCCTGGAGCGCGCCCAGCCATGTCGAACACCTCGCTGTCGCTGTCGGCCGGTGTGGCTTATGGCAGCACGATGATTGGATCGTTGAACAATGGCGCGTCGATCACTGGGGTTTCTGGCTCGGCTCCGCCGGGGATGTCGCTCGGATTTTCTGGCAACATCGTTTCGATTTCAGGAACGCCGTCTGCCGCTGGAACCTACAGCTTCTCCATCACGGCGTCCTATGCGCAAGGCACCGATGGCGCTGGCGGAGCCTACCCGGCGGGAAGCGCCGTGGGTTCGGGCTTTGTGACGGTGACGGGATGCACGGCAAGGTCCATTGTGTGGTCTGGCTTTGGCGCCGTATGCAGTGGCAATGTCCCCGCCTCGGCCTACTCTGGCACGACGGCGAGCATTTCGTCGAGTTCGGGTTCTCCCTCGGGATCGTCGGGAAGCGCCACCATCTCTTGCAACACGTCGAGTGGCGTCTGGGGAGTAACGGTGGCGTCGTGCTCACCGCCACCGCCACCGCCACCGCCATCGCCACCGCCACCGCCACCGCCACCGCCACCGCCACCATCGTGTCCAGATAATCAGTATTATTGCCAGCCGTGGAACCCAGGAGTGTTGAGGTCGTCCATAATTTACGGCCCATTGCCAGCTTGTGCCATAAAAATCATATATACGGTTTCGCCACCGCCAGACACGTGTCCATAATGACGTTGCAGGGCTTCCATTGGTATGGCGGCCCTGCTGAATGGCGGGGAACAGGATCTTTGTAGCCTCAGCCGCTCCGGAACCCCGTTGGGGTGTGATCCACGGCCCATGGACTGGCACGAGCGACCCCGCCTCGGATGCGATGGCGAAACTTGTGCAAGACGCTCCGGCCTAGCGGCGATTTACGAAAGCGTTATTCTCGGCAACGCGGCGCCAGCGGTCCTTCGGCCTATCCAAGGGCCAAGGCTTTGATTCCATTCTCAGCAAAGTCCAATTAATAGGCTGATCGACGCCAGCGTTGTTGAGATTGCCATCACAAACCCAGGCGTTTCCTTTTTACTTCGGCCGATGCCCCCTTGGCATGGCTGGCTAAGACCAATGCTTCGAACAGGGCGTTGACGGCTTGCGCCGCTGGATCGATGGAAGCGCCTTTTTTGGCCTTGGATCTCTGGGCCATGAATTTCTCGCACAAAGCCTTCGCCTTGATCACCGACGCTTCGGGATCTTTTGACTTCTCACAGAGCCGTCCGTGGATTTGTTTGGAAGCATTGGCGTTTGACCACAAGAGGGCCACCGACAATGCCCTCTCCAAACCCATGGGCGTCGCCAAGGCCAAGGCCGACGGCGGGCACGGAATCCCCAGAGCGGCCGATGGCATCAAGGCCGTCGCGGCCAACTTCGCGCCCAGTCCCGCCCCTTTTGGGTATGCGCGCTCGACCTCCGCAGCCCAGTCGATTTCCGAGGTCCAATCGATGACGTATAGCTCTCTTGGCCGCAATCCGTCTGAAAACGATTTTGCCGAAAAAACCTTGTATCGCCCTGGCCGGTCCAAACAATATTGACCATCGCTCCACGCTGTTGGCGCGCCAAAACAAGAACACAGAGCCTCAAACTCCAAAGTTTTCGCCACAGCATCCAAGTCACGCGTTTGATGCCTTGCCCCGACATGCTGAGGCGATTCGCTCCACACCAAGTTGAAGGACTCTATGTGCCCATCATCCTCAATCTGCTTGAAATCCAGCTCTCCACCATCGGGATTCGGGATGTAATATGCGCCAAGAGCCGCCCTCATTGCCGCGCCCGCAAAAAGCTTCATCAATGAAGGGGCGACTTTCCAAGGGAGGCGGCCCACGTAATGAGTTGCCATGGACTGACCTTTTTTCGATGCGTCATCAGCCAGCATCACACCAACTTGGCTGTCGAGCAAGCACCCACCGAGCTGGCTGCACGGCGCTCATGGCGGCTGAATCCGGCCAGGCCGGCCGGGCGTGCAGGAGAAGGGGAATCAGGCACGATAGGGCGCTCTACAAGAAGAGGAGCGCGGTCGAGAGGTGGTTCCTCTAGATCAAGTCGCGGAGCGGCCTGGCGATGAGGAGGTCAAAGTCGGACGAGGTGTTCCTCTTCGCGGTTCACCTCGCCGCCGTCCTGCTTTGGCTCAAAAATCCTTGAGCACACGCTGTAGTTGTCATCCATTGGCGGGCCTGCCACTTCGAAGTGGTCACGCAGAAGCGTTGATGTCGGCCTGAGCGGGGCTGGTGTTCACGCCCGCTCGCGTGTCACCTGCTCGCGTTCGAGAACGTAACGGCAAAAATTCCTGAGTGACTCCATCAGATACAGCCGCTCCGCCGACGGCAGGCTTTCCAGCAGGCCGGCCAGCTCGGCGCCTTGATCCATGGGCCTGTGGCTGGCCTGCAGCAAAAGCTCGTCCGCCCTGCATGAAAACATCTCAGCCAAGACGATCAGCCGCTCGGCCGTGACCGAGCCCACGCCCCTTTCCATCCTAGACACCGCCTCGGGGCCGATGCCCAGTTTTTCCGCCACGGCCTCCTGTGTCATCCCTGCCTGCTGCCGCATGCGCGCAATCGAATCGCCGACCGCCTTCCTAATCTCAACGAGCCGCTCGGCCTCGCTTCCATCCTGCTTGAAATAAAAATACGTCATCCCGCCTCCATTCAACCCAACCCAAATGGTGGCTACTAGGCTCAAAAGATTGAAGGACTTAAAAGGTTGAGTGTCAACCAATTTGGTTTAGTATTCGTTGCTGGAGGGAGAGCGCTTCGCGCTCGATCACAAACGGAGGAAGGGCATGGGATTTTTAGTTGGGTTCTTGGCGGTGTGGGGTGTGCTCGTGTCGCTGACCATAGGCTTTGCGACCGGGGTAACCGGCAAGCTTTGCGTGCTCATTGTTGCCTGGGGACCGGTGGGGCTGCTGACGTGGTTTTTGATTGCCCGCGCGACGGGGCGGGAGAAGCTGCATTCGGCGATGCTCGGCGCGCTCGGCGTCCAGCCGGGGGCAGGCTTCGATCATTCGGAGGGCGGGACCGGCATCGCGCTGAATCCCAAGTCGAGGACGCTGGCGTTGCTGGCGGACGGCGGATATCAGTCCTACGACTACGAGCGTGTCCGGGAATGGGCAAGCAACGAGCAGAAAGCCGGCCAAGTGGTTGGGTTCGGTCTGGCCGGCGCGGCGTCGGCGACCGGGGCCAACATTCGAGCGGCGCGCGAGGCGGCGGCAAACACCGGGCTGTTCGTCACCGTCAAGGATCTGGGTAGGCCTCAGTGGCGCGTTGCGATGAAGGACAAGGCCATGCGCGCCCGCTGGATGGAGCTCTTGCAGCAGGAAATCAACGAGGGCGGCGCCGCCGCCTGAAACTCACCACAAAAAGGAAGAACATGAAAATCACGACACTGATATCAGCCATGGTGGCCGCGCTCGCGGCTTTGGCATTGACCGCTTGCGGCGACTCGGCTCCCGGCGATGCGGACGTGCGCGGCGCCATGGTGAGGGCCGCCGGCGGCAAGGGCGCGCTGACTGGCCAAGAGGACGCGTTCGCCAAGATCAAGGTGAACAAGTGCGTCAAGGCGGAGCTGGGCGGATTCCAGTGCGAATTCACGAGCCCCATGGGCGGGACGCAGGTTGCCCGTTTCAAAAAGGATGCCGACGGCTGGGCCATGGTCGGGGTTGGAGGCTGAGGTGGCCACCCTAGACGCCCAAGGCGTCGCAGCGAGGCCGTTCGCTGGATTGTATGAATTCGTGAAGACCCACCTCGTCGTCGTCAATGGCATCGTGCTGGCCTCGACGACATTCGTTGGTGCCATGGACTTCATGGCGCCACGGCTGTCGGTGGTGCCAACCGTCGTCTATTCCGCCACGGGCCTCGTCGTGCTGCTCATGCTCGCGGCGGCTCTGGCCCCCGCCGCCATTGGCCGGCTGCTCGGCGCTTTGGGGCTTTCGAAGCATGACGCGGAGACGGGGCCTGTGTGGCGCCGGCCGGCGTGGCAATTCTCGGTCGCGATCCTGCTGGCCGTGACGGCCTTGGGCTTCGCGTCTGTGGCGAGGGCATCGGAGGGCGGAATCATCGCTGGCAAATTTCCGGAGGCCCGGCGCCTGCAAGAATCCTTGCTCGCCCTGGGACGCGACACGGCTGATATCAGTCGCGGCGTATCGGAGGCCAACGGCAAGCTCGACTTGCTTGTCGCCGATGCACGCGACCCGCAAAAAGAGCTGACGGCGAAGGGTTACACCTACTCGAATGGTGGCCTCGCCACTGCGGTCGCGCGCGGGGACGCCGTGGCGGCCGGCCTGTTCGTCAAGTCCGGCTTCAAAGTGGACGGAGAGGGACCGATAGCGGCGCTGATGGGGGGCGAGTGGCATGCTGAAATCGCCACAGCTCTGCCCAAGCCCATGTTCGAGAATCCAACGGCATGTCCGGCTGGCCTCTTTCGTTGGGAGATCAAGGAGCCCACCGCGGCCCGCATTGCCCTATACAAGCGGCTGTGTGGGCCAAGCCGGGCCATCGCGGTAATCGACGATGAGGACGCGCGGGATGCGAGGTTCGCGCCCGTGGGCGAGGTGGCGGCGCGGAATCGGGAGGCCCGCAAGTTCGCTTTGGCGGAGCTTCGGCGCTAGCTGGGCTTTCGTTCGGGCAGCGTGCCTTTCCACGGACGAGGCGAGATGCGGTGCGAGCCGCTTCGACGATCAGCCCGCAGCTCGTCTGCTGTCCGCTGTCTGAGGGATGGCGGATACGCCTTCCAGCGCGGCGGCCTCATCCGCGTGGAACGACGCTGAGGACGCGTCAGCCAACCGGTCCCCAAATTCGCGCAGAGTCAACCGCTCTGCATGCCCAGTGGTTTGGCCGGTGGCGAGCGCCTCGGCCATATCCACGGGGCGCCCGTCCAATCTGATCGAAAATGGCCACGTGTCCAAGGGCGTGGCTTCGCCCAGCCATGTCTGAAAGCCGTGCATCGCGGTGGGGGCCGCTCCTGGCTGCCTGGAAGTCAGCCCGCTGCGGTCCACGCTCGCGCTAAGCCGGTTGAGGTAGGCGAGGACATCGAAGGCTGTATAGCGGACCTCGCGACTGCCTGCTGGCTTCGTGGACGGAATCGAGGATTGGAGCAAAGGATCCAACTCGGCGCCAGCATCCTTGGCCGCCTTGTGTTGGTTGCGGTCCTTCTCAAGCGTCTTCACGCTTCGGATTGTCATCGCCCCCACCTCAACAGGCGTCAGAAGAGTCACGCGCAGCTCATCGGGGCTGAGCGCCGCCAGCGATTTTACGAGGGCCATGCGTTCATTGCGCTCGGCGATGGTCGGTTCGCTCTTTCCAGTGTTGGCCAAAATTCTCTCCGTGTGGTTTTGGCGCCGAGGGCGCGCCCATGGAACCGAATTCCCAAAGTGTAGCCGAATGGGCGATCCACCCGTGAATATTCGACGCCAACCGATCGAGCCCCATTTCGCCCTATTTGGCCCGATGCCGCGCCACCTTGCGCCATGCCAGTCATGGGGATGGTTTTGAGGCCCAGTTGGCGCGCACCATGGATGTGTCGCGGGGCCACTCGGCTCCGCAAAACACCAAGGAGATTCACAATGGGACGGCACGCGAACAAAGCGCCTCGCAAGAGCGCGCGCAAGCAAGAGGCAAGCGGTCACAAGGTCAAAAATGGCCAATCGGCTGCCAACGCAAGCCGGTTTATCCCGGTGGGCCAGCGCGCGGACAAACTCGGAGGCCTCGACGAACGAGGCGAGGTCGTCGCCAAGCTGACTCGGGCGATTCGAAGCAATCAGGTGCTTGGCGTGGATGCGTATTCGAATGCGCTGAAGCGGCTTGGGGGAGATGTTTTCGAGGAGGTATGGTGGGTGGTCGAAAACAACGGTCGGCAGAAGACGGCTCTCGATGTCTTCGATCTAGCTCAACGCGTTGACGCCAACGACTGCCTTGTGTGGTTGATGCGGGCGGGCCTCAATGCTGGCAATGCAAGAGCCAAGAGTCTGTTCAGTTTGCTGCGGGCCGAGATTGAAAACAAAAATCAAGCGCCGGCAGAATGGAATACATACGTGGCTCTATTCAAAAAGCTCTTCCGGCCGTTGGTCTTGCGCGACGCGCGGGAAATGATGGCGGTTCAAGACTTGGACCAGAAATTGGGGCCGCAATGCTTGCGCATTTGGGGCGACATGTTGACCGAGTTTCTAGCGACTCACGAGCAGATTTCTCTTGCCAATGATCCCCTGACTGGGACTGGGACTGGGACTGGGACTGGGACTGGGCCCGGCCAATGCGACGACAGGCAATCGCAAAGGCTTTGACTCAACGTTGTCGGTGGCGTCCGCTGCCAACCAACGGTGGCGGACTCCAACGGATGTGGTCTATCTCAAATCATTTCGCAAGGGGAAATCATGGGCAAGGCATCAAGATCAAAGCGAGTGAATCGCGAAGGGGCGGCGCTTCAACAGGTGGTGGAGGAGCGGGCTTTGAAAGGGATGGCGTTGGCAATGCATGTCGATGACGCCGAAGCCGCAGGCCAGTGGATGGGTGTTTTGGAGGGGCTTGGGACATCGATCTTTGCTCGGCGCTTCACGTTTCAGTCATCCACGGGAATGCAGGAAGGAGACATCCTCATGATGGCGGCCATGTGCAACGCCACGGACACCTACATCAAGCTCATGCGGGCTGGGTTGGCTCGCAGCCATAGGGGCGTGGAATTTGAATTTTCCAAAATGCTGGCCTCGTTCGACGATTCGCGTTTAACGAGCGAGTTCCGCGGCACCCTTACCCCCATCGTTGAGCGCATCATCGTTCCGATTTCAATGTCCAATGCTTTGTGCATGCTTACGGACCCTATTCTGGAGAGCCTCGGGCCACGCGCTCGGGAAGTGTGGATGCGAATTGTTCAGTCCTATATCGCGTTGACCGAACAAGCTCAGATTGCCGCTGCCTTCAAGCGCCCAAGCGCGAAGTCTATCCATAGCCGAAAGGTCCGGCAACAGGGGGGCAGGCTATAGCTGCAGGGCCGGCAAGGGGCGCGTTGGCCCAGCGTTGCAGGCGTCGCGCGGAGCGGCCAATAGGCAAAGGCGTTCGCAGTGGTTGCGGGGGCACCGAATTGTGGGTGCCCCCGACCATCCCTCAATTGTGGGGATGGTCCCGAAGGTCAGCCAATTGGGAGCGAGGACATATGAGCGGAGAGCGCAGGTGGAACATTGGGGCGATGGCATGCTTGGATCGGCTGGACGAAGATCTGAGACTGGCGCGCGAGGAACTGATCGTCGCCATCGACGATGATGATATCAGCCGGACCAAGTCGCTTTGGCGGCACTTCGACACGAGCGGCATTGATCCGTTCGAGCTGGAGCTCAGCGTCGACAGCGACGAAATGGAGTTCGATGGACACCCGTGCGACTGGGCTCTTGAGCGCGGGGCGTGGACGGTGTTGGCCCATCTGTTGAGGACCGGCTTGCGGCGGTCGCATCCAAACGCCGAGGAGATATTTGGCGCGATCGCCAACGGCATCGACAGCTACCCTGAATCGCCGGGATTGGTCAAATGCTGGACGAGGACGATGCAGGACGTGGTGAGGCCATCGACACTGCGGCAAGCCCACATGCTGCTAAACGATACCCGACAGTGGGAACTCGGTCCAATTGCGAAGGCTGCATGGACCGAGGTGGCAGAAAAGTTCATCGCGGATCACGAGAAGGTGGAGCTGTCGGCCGTGGCGGGCCATCCAGTGAGTGGGCAAGCGCGCCGCACTGGGGCTGCGAGGTTGTAGGGCGCGGCCATGGCTGAATCGCAGCCAGTGGTCAAGATGAGCATTGCGAGCAATCGTGATGCTCATCTTTTTTGTTATACACCTGACGCACCAAAGGTGTATGCATTCGCGAGACCCGGCGATATGCATTGGCATATGCGCGATCCGAGTGCCTTAATTAAGCGTCGCGCGCGACGACGGTCCGCAGCATCCGCATCAACAAGAAGTCATCCGGCGCCAAAATGTGAAGTCCATCGTCCTTCACCACAAATTGGGCGAGCCGATCATGTCCCAACGTGTTCACGTTCAAAGGGCGGGCAGCAAAGGGATTGTGAAAGACATGCAGCCCGTCCAACAAGTGCTCGCTATACTCACTCTTCATTGTCGTGCGAACGACGGGAATGAGGCCTTCTTCGGCTGGGTGAAACGTTTGATAGATCGAATGGGCGTGCGGATTGTCAGCGAGGGCGCGGATCTTCCCCCAAGTGGCAAGGCAACTGTATATGACGGCGCTGATTTCGCTGTTCGCGTCGTCGCAAAAAAAACCGAGGGGGACGTCGGCGCCGTTGTTCTTGTATGCTCCATCCACGGGCACCCTTGGGATCTCTGTGGCGTCTGGACCCAGCGCGATGGCGGCTTGCTCATCGTAGTGAACACCGTATAGCGCAGCCATGATCGGCCTGCTTGCAGCGAAGTGGGCGAATGGACGGTCAAAAGCGGCGATGGCGATCACAAACGGGCGATCTTGGACATGGGAAAGCTTTGAGTAGCTTGTTCGATATTTCTTCAACTTGGACGACAAGCTGTTTGCGATGCGGATGGCGGCCTGCGCATTGAAGGCGCCAAAGTCCTCTGGGATATCACGCCTCGCGTCGTATCCGATAGCCGACGCTTCACCCTGCGCGGGAGCGGCAATCGTCGCCTCGATACAAAATTTCTCGGGCCCATCGACAACGAAGTCTGGCGCGTGGTGTGAGAAATTCACGGTCGCGCCCAGCTCCTTAAGGTAGGCATGCAGGTAGAGTTCCCACATGGATGATTCAAAAGTGGTCTGAAACTCGTTGGCGAACTTGCCATCTCGATCTATGAAGCCAGCTGCCCACTGTTCGAGGACTCGGCGTTCCGGAAGATATTGCGGATCGCACAGCATTTGAAATACTCGATGGAGGCGGTCCTCGGGAATCTTGGTCGCAAACAGGTCCATGGCAGACTTTCGATCGAAACAGCGGCCCAACACAGGCACGGGAAGTGCCTCATCCTAACCGATCGCAAGGATGCTTAACTGATCGCCAAGCGATTCATCTGGATTCTGGGCGAACACCGCGATGCTCCATTGGCCAACCCCGTTTGGCTGGCATGCCAGGATGACTGGCGATGTCGGAGCTGTTTGAACGGCGGTCACCATGCGCCCGGTGGCCTCCAGGCCGTCAATGAGGACGAGATCAAGATGGCCTGGTTTGAGTGGCAGGCCGTCGATGCTAAGGGGGCACATTCCGAATTCCATTGCGATTTCGCTGGGCGAACCATCAACAGCTTTCGTCGTTCGCCAAGTTGCACGGACGAGCGCTACACGATTGATTGGGCGGGCACGCTCGGACTGGAGTCGGGCCAGCCAGTGGGTGAGGGATTCAATGGGGGGCGATGACGCGGCGCCGCCTGATATCAGCGCGCGAAGCGGCGCAAGCGAATCGCCGACTTGACCAAGGGTCTCCGTCATTCGGCGTTCCATCTGGGCGACGGCGCCTGCCAGCCCATCGAGCCGGGTTGAGATGGCGAGCAGCAGTTCGTTGAGTTCTTCGAAGTCGTCCAATCCGTCCAAGGACAAGCCCTGATTTTCATGGCGTGGTTTGCCCGCGCCGCCCCGCGGCTCTTCAATGTATGCAGAGAGGGTGCGATGGGGCGAGTCTTCATGGCCGAGATCCTTCGCGATTTCAAGAAGGCGCGCTTTGCGCCCTTTGCTCAATCGAAGGTAGATCCCGCGTTTGTCCCACGGACCTACATTGGGTTTCGGTGTGGCCATCTGCTCTCCTTGTGTCGACGAATTTCACGCCATGGTTGATGCCATGAAGGCTCTCGGAATTGCTTAGGCGCGCGGTTCGGTATGCCGGCGTCAGCGCTCCCGCACTTGCTCGGGCGCGCGCATTGGCTCGCTTGGCATCCCCTTTGGTGTTGTTGGCTTTGCCGCCAGCCCTGGCGCCGTCTCCGGTTTCAGCTCTGGTTTAGACTCCGGCATGGGCCGGATGGAGGTTGCGAAACCATGCCGGGCGCGGTCCGTCACGGCTGCGCCAAATTCTTTGATCCGCTCGATCGTGGCGGACGCGCGTCTCTTTGCCGAATTTGCGCTTGCGTCGCACCTGAGCATTTCCGTAGGCGCATCCATGCTGATATCAGGCGTATCCTCGTAGTCGAGCGATGTCCCCTTCGCCCGGCTGCGACGCATTCGGACAGACAGGGCTTCGATCGCTGTGTCGCGCGTGGTCGGCTTGTCCTCTTGGGCCGCATGGGACTCTTGATCGGCCACGCCCAGCGCGCCCAGATTGGCGTAGATCGTGGTCGCGAACCGTGATCGGCTGGCCGCGACATAGGTCCACTCGCGATCGGCCATAGCCGGATTCGCAAGGACGTAGGCGGCATCAAACGTCCGCCCTTGGCTCTTATGGTTTGTGAGGCAATAGGCATGGTCGAAGCGGGAAAACGAGAGTGGCACGCGAACGACATCCTCACCGCGCTCATTGGGGGCATCCAGTTGGACGACCAGAAGGTCGGTGAATTCCCGGCGCTCGATGGCAAGCAGGCTGCCGGCGACGCCGTTGGCCACCCCGAGCGGTTTGTCGTTCATGGTGAACACGATGCGGTCTCCTGGCGCGAATCGTCTGATATCAGTCGTCTCGTCGCGGTGGGTGATTTCGATGTCCATGCCAATGGCGTCGTCGACCAATCCCTTGTCGACCAAGCTCGCCCTGGCGCGGGCATTGAGCTCGGCCACCTCCGCGCGCGTCCCGGCGATCATCGTCTTATGGGCTATGGGCGTTTTGTCGGCGGACCAATCTGATATCAGCTTGTTTAGCGTCGCCGTGTGGCCTGATATCAGCTTCAAGCGCCCCTTGGCGTCGACCAGCTTCAACGCCGATTTGGCCTCGCCGGTGGCAAACAGTTCCACAGCCTCGCGCATCCACTCGAAGTCATAGCGCGACTGCCATCGGCCGAATGCCCGCCGCAGCTTGCCATCTCCCGCGCACAGGGCCTCCAAGGCCTGAAGGCGCGCCTCCTCGGGCGCGCCGCGCAAGGCTCGCGCCTTCACGGCATCAAGACTCTTGCGCTCGACCAGCCAGCGCAAGAGGGGCTCAAAGTCGGTGCGTTGGCGTTGGATGTTCGAGATTTCGGCCTTGCCGTGGCGTTCCATCAGTGATCGGAAGATGCCGCCAGCATCGATGGGCTGCAATTGCTTGGCGTCGCCGACGGCGACCAGCTTGGCGCCGGCCTTCATCGCAGCGTCCTGCAGCAGCGCGAATTCACGCGAACCGACCATCCCCGCCTCGTCCAACACCAGGATCGTCCTCGGCCCCAGCTTGGCGCGGCCCGATTGAAGAGACAGGAGCAGGCTGGCGATGGTTCTCGACGGGATGTTGGTCTCGCGGGCGAGATTCTGGCTTGCCGCGGCAGACTGGCAGCAACCCAATACTTCGAATCCAGCGGCTTTGTAGGCCACGCCAAGGGCTTTGAGCATGGTTGTCTTGCCCGTGCCGGCCCATCCCTCGACGAAGGCGTGGCGGCCCGTTTGGCTGGCGATGTGGAGCGCCGCCGCGCGTTGCTGGGCAAGCGACACGTCGACGCCGAGCTTTGACCGCAATTCCGCTTCGAGCCGGTCGAACTCCACATCGACAAGATGAGTCCCGACGCGATGCTTGGTGTCCGAAGCGCCGGCCGCGACCGTGTCACTGATCGCGGCCTCCATGTCTTGGGTCGCTTTTGACGTGAAGATCTGGGTGAGGTGCTCGGTGTGGCCCAAAGCGATGACGTTCGCATTGGCCAGGAAGCGGTCGAGCTCTTCCAGGCATTCGGCGGCGTTCCACCTTCCCATGGCCTTTTGGCATATCAGCGCCAAGGCTTCTTGGGCAGTGGCGCACGACTGGGACTCCATCAGCTCCTCAAGGACGGCGCCATGGTCCACGGTGAATGGCGTTTCGTCAGGTGTTGGAGCCGGGGTCGCGCGCATGGCCGCGATGCTCTCAGGCGTCAGGCCCAAATCCGCGGCCATCTTTTCAAAGCTGCCGAGAAGCTCGTTGAGGCTTGGCTCAGCCTTGGCCGAGCGCGTGTTCAGCGCTGCGATTTCCTTGGCCATGGCGCCATCGGCTTCGAGCATTCCGCATTCGCGCATGTATTCCGCGATTTGCTGGCTGCGCGTGGAAAGGGCAAGGCGTTGCGAATCGTCGATTCCGCGGATGGTGAAGTAGGGGCCGGCAGGCTCCACGGTGAAGCCCAAGCCGCGCAACCTGCTCGCGAGCTCCACTCGGAAGAGGATGCCGGTGGCGAGCTTGCGCTCGAACTGTGACCGCTGTTCGAGCGCGCTCCATTCGGGCGATTCCCTGCGCTGGCCCAGGTTGAATAGGAAGCCGTGAATATGAAGCTGCGGTTCGCCGGCCCGCGAGCTGAAGTGGGTGTAGCAGGCGGCGATGGCGGCCGAAGCGATCTGCTTGATCTTGCCGCCATGGCCGTGCCGAGTGATGGTGTTTGCCTCGGCGTAGTCCAAGGCCGTTTTTGCCGCCTGCTGCACGCATTCGACCACCGCGTCGCGGGTGGCCCGATCTGCCCCCGCAAACACGGCGGAAACATCCTTTGGCGCCGAAAACGTCATGTCCAGGCCCATCACATGCCCATCGCCCGCGCCTTTGACCAGCGGCACGCCGGTGATGGGGTGGAAGCCTTTGGCCAGCCGCTCGACGTGGTCAGCCTCGGCGATGGCGTCCAAGCCGAGAAGCGCAGCTCCCTTACAGGCCCAAAATGGGGCTGGCTGGCCCATGTCCTCCTTTCCCCGAGCGTAGTCGTCGAAGTCGCCCCGTTGGCGCGTGGTCGTCGTCGGGCCGCCCAGGTAGTGCAGGTAGCCCTTTCCGTTGGCGCGCTTCTTCGATTGGTTTGAGGCGGAGTTGATCTTGGTGATTGAGAGCATTGGCGCCCCGTCAAAGATCGGGCGCGCCAAACAGCGCGTCGAACTCGATTCCCGCGCGCGTCGCATCGTCATCAGGGGCAAGAGCCTTGGACGCCGAGGCGTCAATGGCATCCGACAGGAATGTCGCCAAGCTTTGATTGCGCTTTCGCTTCGCCCCGTCGATCGCTGGCAGCTTGTCGGCCAGGACAGCCATCAATGGCACCAGGTAGATTCGGGCGAAGGCGGATCGGCTTAGGCCGGCTGCGGCGCAAGCGCCGTCGAAGATCGCCAAATCTCCCGGACCGAAGCGGAGAAGGGCATGCTCATGGGTGCTCGCGCTTTGAAGGTAGTGCGCTCGATTGCGCTGAGCCTTTGCGGTCCGAGCAGCCTCGCGGTATTTTTCATCTTTCATAAAAACGCCTCCCGCAACCAATGCTGGCGGGGAGGCGTTCGAGCCGCGTCAGTCCAAAAGTCCGATGAATTCGTCCGGGCGAAGATTTGAATAGCGCGTCAACATTTCGTAGTCCGCATGGCCGACCATGATCATGATCAAATGCACGTTGGCTTTGGGCTTGTGAAGAACCATCCGGCTAATCGCTTCGTGGCGAAGATCGTGAAATCGAAGTCCGTCGATGCCTGCTCTCTTCATGTATTTGTGGAACCCTGCCGAGACGGTGTTGGGGGAGCCCAATGGATGAAAAATTCGCGACGAATTCGGAGCAGCCAACAAACGTAGGAGACGGACGATGCGTCGCGCGGTCGGGGACAACGCAACAGTCCTTGTCTTTTCGGACTTGGTATGCGCCGCTGGGATCGTCCACACTTGATCAGCGAGTTTTATCTCCGGCCACTCGGCCAAGACGAGTTCTTGCAATCTTGCTCCGGTCTCAATGGCCAAGCGATACAGAAGGCGCCAATGATATTTGGACAGACTGTTGATGGCCCTCATCTGCGCCATGATCTTGTCGTGCTCTCCCGACTCAAGTCGTCGATCCCGTTCATTTTTCCAATTTTTCGGAAAGCTCTTGCAGGAAAAGTGCAAAGTCGGAAGGTCTAGATCAAGTTCTTCTGCGCGCCACTGGCATGCGCTTCTCATGATGCCGAGATGGACGACCAAGGTCTCGTAGGAAAAAAAAGACCCTCGCATAGTCGTCTTCTTGCGCATCTTCGCAATGTATGTCTTGACCCAAGCGCCACGCGCGTCGGCGATTTTCACATCATCGACGTTTTTAAGTATCGTGGGCATTGTCTTTCTTTGGCGGTCCGTGAAGATCTCGCTTTTGCTAAATAGTAGCAATGTTTGCCGGAGCTCTTCGCCGTAGAAGTCGATATGGCCTGGCTTCTTTTTGCGCAGAGCGTCAAGAATGGCCTGTCCCGTTTTTTGTTTCTTCTTGAGACCGGGTTCCACTTTTGCGACGAATTGTTCCGCCGCCTCTCTGGTGTCGAATGTTTGGATCACTGGGGCGTGCCCTTTCACTCGGATGTTGACTTGCCAAGCGCTGGACATTTCGGTGCGTGGGCGTTCTGCGTAGCTGGCCATCTGTTTCCTCCTGTTTTTATATGTGTGTTCGGCAAAGTCATTTGCTGACAGAAGGCTGATTCGGCCACAGTTGAAAGTGATTTTTCAAAGGGCCAACTGTAGCGCAACTGTAGCGGCGACATCACATAGGCATCAAACCGCCGGGAACCCAGCGCTGGCAAGGGTTACTTGCGCGGCGGTTTTGAGGGGGAGGGGGCGCATGGTGCCAGCAGCAGGAATCGAAAATCCCCAAAAAATACACAATAGGCATGTAATGAAAGCCAAAACATAGCGTTATGTTTTATCTTAATATAGCCATCTGCAAATTTTCCTGTGCAAATGGAGCAAACGAATCAATCTGCTGTAGCGCGCTACAGTGGAATTTATCGGACGAGCGGTAGCGCGACGGCACGTGCACGACCCCATTCAGGGCAAGGTCCACTGAATTTTTCGAAGGCTGCTCCGGCGAATCTCGCGAGGTTTTCTTGATCTCAACGAGTCAGCAGCGCGCCAGCGGCGCGCTGCAAAAGCGCTACTGTCGCCTTTCACCGCCAGCGATGCCGCGCCGGCGCGTTGAGCGACGCGGGGGCGGCATCTATGTTTTTCTTTTCTATACTTAAATCTATAGATGTGGCCGGATCGTCCGTGTCCACCCCGAGGATCGTCCGCATCAGACCCGAGACTTCAAACAGATCGTCCGTGTTAGCCCCGAGGATCGTCCGCGTCCGCCCCGTTCCGATACGTCGAGATACGAAAATCATCCGCATGCGCCCCGAACCTCACCGGATGATCGTCCGCATCAGACCCGAGGTCGTTCGTTTGTGAGCCGGGTTCGACCATGCCCGTGCGTTTTCATAGAGCGATCGTCCGTGTCCACCCCGAACGCGTATCCGTTTACGCGTGTTTTTGCCCCTTTTTTGCGCGCGTTTCAAGTCATAGCGCAAGCCAAGGCTTGGTCGAAACACCCTTGCCCTTGCTTGCCCGTGGCGTTCCGTCGATCCCAAGGCCAGGCTTGGGCATTAGGAATACTGGTTGGTCTGCGCCACGGGAAATCTTGATCTCCCAGTTCTCACTCGATCGGCCTGTCTTCAGAATTTCGTAGCTGGACACCAGTTCAGGGGCAGCGCTAGACAGCTCGAGCAAAGCCGCAGACAAAAGGGCGGGGAATCGGCGCATTTGTCCATCGTAGCCGCACAGCTCTCTAATGTAGCCAAGCGTGAGATTGCGTGGATAGCTCGCATGGGTCGAAATGAAGTCATGCAACCATTGGGCCAGGGATGTGGATAGCGTCAGCCTACGCTTTGATTGGATCTTGAATTGCATGTCCAAGGCGAAGAGTGGCACAGCCAGCGCGAGATCGAGTTGGATGAAATACTGCTTCCCGTGGTGGCGGGTTGACGCCAATAGACTGCCGGCGTGCACCTGGCCGTCATGAAGGCGCACCTGGACGTTGGCTTTGGCCAGGCGTTCTAGACTCCCCCAAATCCATTTGAGCGCGTCGCCGCTCATATCCGACGATCCCATCCTTTTTGCTATGTCCGAGAGGGCCACCTGAATTTCCTGCTCAATACCGGGCGCGTCTTTTGCAATTTGCATGGTGGCTTCCCACACTTGCTTGTCCCGCATATAGAGACGATCGCCATTGAAGTGCAGTCCGTAGCTTCCCTGCGCCTTGACCGCGCCGTTGTATGGCAACGGATCAGTCGACCGTCCGACACAAAAGAGTCCGCTGCGCGAGGCAATCGCAGGAAAGTGGTCGACCTTCGTTCGATGGCTCAGCACGGTTGGCCCGACTGGCGCCGAAGTGTGGAGCACTTGCCGGTCCGCGCATATTAAAGGGACTTGGCCATTTTCGACCGCATGGTCGGCCCCGACGATGACGATGCCCTGCGCCACGTCAGGAATCAGGTCCCAATCGTCCTCCGGTGCCAGCGGCTCTTCGGGTTGCTGCAGGTTATCCATGGGTTCCTCTTTGAATTTGTATGGGGCTTGAATGGGGCTCATGTATCAAGCGTTTACTCGTTCTCAAAAAAAGGTGTGCTTGTCAATAGCCTAGATAGCGCGCAGTCAAAAAAAATAGAAGCGCGCAGACCAGGCGTGTCGTTCGCAGAATTTGAGCCGAACAGTTGCTTGTCGGCCTCGTATGCGCGAACGAAAGCGAGAACGAGCCGCGGGCGGCAGGACATTTAGACCAGCGGGCAGAATTGCACTGCGCGGCGTCGGCCAGCGGAATGGCATCGCGCGGCGGATTTGACGTTTCACATGCAGTGATGGGGGCGGACATCGAACCGCCAATGCAAACCAAAACAGGAGAGAGGCATGACCGAAAACACCAAGACGAACATGGCTGACGCGCATCTTGAAGAGGGACAGGATCAAGAATCCATCGCCGCCGGCCGTAGGACCTTTGTTCGCATGACGCTCATCAACGAGTTTCACATTGAGTCTGCGTTCATCGGCGTGCCAAAGGTCGCGAGGATTCTTGGATTGGCGCCCACCACAATCTACGGCTACATGCGGCAGGGCACGTTCTTCATTCCCTACCGATTGTTCAACACATCGCCGATGGTATGCATTGACGACCTGGTGGAATGGTATTGTTCAAGGAAGGATATGCTGTTCGCGGTGGGAGAGGGCGATGGCCTGCGCGAGTTCCCAGGCATGGCCACGGCCGCGGTTGCGCCGCGTCGAGAGGTGGAGAGCCAGAGAGACAGCGCTGACCGGCTTGTGGCCGAGGCATTGGCATCGATGGGATTGGAGGCGCGGCGTCCGCGAGGGCACTGCCATCGCGTGTGATTGTTTGCGCCGATGGTGGTCAGCGCGCCTTGCGGACAGGTTCCGGCACGACACCGTGAAAACGGATGTTCGCGGGATCATCGACCGCAAGCGAGGGGAACTCAGGATGGGCGGCCTTCAACACCAATGCCCCGCCAATGATCCGCAGCCGCCTGACCACCATCCCAATCCCGGCGATTTCTGCCAAGACGATGTCTCCGTCGACGGGCGTGGCGATGGTGTCGACGGTGATCCAATCACCGTCCGTAATGTCCGCTCCGCGCATGGCGAATCCGAAAATGCGAATCTGCCTAAACACCGATGATTCGTCGAGGCCTGAGGCGACTTCTCGCCAAGCTGGCTGCGCGGCGGCGACCGCTGGATTGGATGGCGTTTGCGCCCACCTGGCGCGAGCGCCGTCCAATCCAGAAGCAATTCGATCCAGGCGATATAGGCCGGCGGGGGGCTGGCCTGGCGCGAGGCCTGCCTGCGCATTGATGCGTTCGATGTCGTCGGAATCCAGATGGTCCAGTTCCATGACAAACGCCTCCAATTCAGCCGCGGAGGCTGTGGAGGCGTTCGCGGCTTGGGCCGCCATGGTGTCGAGTTTGCGGTTCATCATTGTGCGCCCTCTCGTTGTTTCGCCGTGACTTGCGTCGTGGCGAACAGCGCGGGATCAAATCCCCAGCGCCAGCGCCTGGGTCATAGTCTCGCTGAGTTTCTCAGCTTGCGCAATACCCGCTTTCTGGCCGCGTCGAACACTGGCGCGCTGAGCCCAAACGCGGCCCGCATGTCATTGGCTGACATGTCCAGCATCATGCCATCGAGGACCTTTCTGGCGACTTCATCGTCCCTGGCGAATGCCTGGCGCGCCGCCATCAACGCGCCGTGCGCAAATGCCTGCTCTTGGGCGGCCGAGACATCGTCCTCCGCCGACGGATGGGCTTCAATGCCGACGAACGCCCATTCAAGCAACTCGTCCAGCGGCATGTTCAGGGTGAACTTGTTCTCGTGGCGTTTGCGATCCGAGTCGGCGATGCTGCGCATGGTCATGACCATGAATATCCCGAAATTGACGTGCCTGGGCCAGCGCCTGCGGCCTTCGATGGCTAGAAACAATGCCTCATGGATGAGGTCGAGCGGCTCGGTGAAACGGGTGCCTTCGACGTAGCGGCATGCCACCGCGTTCAAGATTCGCTTCTCACGCGCGCTGAGTTGCGAGTAGGTGTGCAAGATGTCCTCTGTTGTTCCGTATTCGGTTTCCGGCATTGATTTCCTCCATGGTTATTGTCTTCCCGCCTTTAACTACTGGCACAAAGCGGGTTCTGCCCCCGCGGCCCCGTCGGCCGACTAGCGGCGCCGCCAGCTTCTTTGCTGCCCGTTTTTGGCGGCAGCCCTTGTCGCCATTGGTCGCTTCGCATTCCTAGTTCTGGCCGAATCGGCCATTCCTTCGCAGTGGTATCGCCACCAACGGAGGACTCATGGACGAACACTCAGCAAAGCCGGTATATGACCTGGGCGCGCTGCCGCCTTCCGCGCCATCGACAAAACGTGTCGATCTGCTCGGATGGATATGCGCGAGCGGAATGTTGGGCATCTTGGCGGGATGGATCGCCACGCGGCTCGTGTGGCGGGCATTTCCCGGACTGGAGGAGCCGCCAGGCTCGTTTGGCTTTCATGCCGATGCCGTGCTTCGCTGGGTGGCGCACTGGCTTTGGAAGCCGGCGTTCATTTACGAGACGAAGGCCTACGCGGCGTTTCTCTCAGGGCTCTCCGACCACGCCCGCAATGCATTGATCTGGCGCGCCTGTGTCGGCGCATGGGCGACGGCGATGCCGGCAATCCTTTTGGCGAAAGGCTGCCTGACACCGCGGGATGGATTGATTGTCCTGCGAGGAGCCGCGCGCCATGAGGGGCCGGACGCTGTCGTGCGCCTGAATGCGGTTCTCGCGCGCAGGGCACAGGCCCGGCCAGACCACGCCATTGCGCCTGGCGTCATCTATCCGGCGGACATGTGGACCAGACATGTCCTGGTGGTGGGCGGTGTCGGGTCCGGCAAGTCGACGGCGCTCAAGCCGCTGATCGCCACGGTGATCAACGCGGGTGAGAGCATGCTTCTCTTCGACCCCAAGGGCGAATTCACCAAGGGCTTCTCGGAGCCAGGGCTGATGGCGCCATGGGACAAGAGGTCGCTGAGCTGGGACATCGCTCGGGACATGCGCAACATCGGCGACATGCGCCGCTTTTCGGCGGCGATGATCCGCGAGGCTCAGGACCCGATGTGGTCGAACGCGGCGCGCCAGATTCTTGTCGGCTTCATGATCTATTTGAAGACGACGCGGGGAGCGGACTGGGGATGGCGCGAGCTTGCGGAGCTCATGGCGATCCCGCAGGCGCGCATCCTGCCGATGATGAGCAAATACCATCCCGAGGCGGTGAGGTCGGTCGAGCGGGCGTCGGTGACGACGCAGGGCATCCTGATCAACCTGTCCTCGTTTAGCGCATCGATCTTCGACCTAGCGGAGGCGTGGGGCGACGTGCCCCAGCATCGCCGGGTCAGCTTTGTCGACTGGGCCCACGGCCGGGGCAAGCATCGCCAGCTCATCCTTCAGGGCCACGGCGCCTATCCCGACCTCACGAAGGGCTATCTCGAAGGCGTGATCGGCACGGTGGCGGCGATCGTCAACAGCGTCGAGATGGACGACGACGAGAATCGGAAGTTGTGGATCATCGCCGACGAGTCGGCCCAGATGGGTAAAGTGCCGATCCGGCCACTGCTTGAAGTTGGGCGTTCACGTGGCGTCCGATGCGTGCTGGCTTGCCAGGATCTCGCGCAGTTGGAGGAGATCCATGGCGCGCACATGGTGAAGGCCATGGTGTCGATGTCCGGGACGATCCTGGTCGGCCAAATCATGCAGGGTGATACCGCGGAACAAATGTGCAAGGCTCTTGGCACCAAGGAGGTCGAGCGGGTGAACGTCTCGTCGTCCTACAACGGAAGCGGCGCCGGCGGACGATCCTCGACCCTTTCGTTTTCGCGCGACGAGCTCGCGATCTACAAGCCGGCGGAGCTGGCGTCGAGGCTTGGGCCAACGCCCGATGGCAAAGGTGTCCACCTGGCGCTCTTCACTGCCGGCCATGCCTATGAGCTGTTCTGGCCCCACTACACGATGAAGCGGGCAAGGATGGCCCACGTTCCAGCGGCGTGGACCCAAGGGTTTGGGCGTGTCGGTGATGCCGGCGACGCCACGGGCTTGCCCTCCTTCGACGCCGACAGGGGAGGCAGCAAGGAGCGCGACCAGGCAGAGGAGGGGCTGGCCGCCCCTGAGGCTACTGGCGAGCGAGCTGTTGACGCGCAGGCGGGCATCGGCTGGGCATATGGAGACGTGGATCTTGAGACCGGGGAGATACTCTCTCCCGGCGATGCTGTTGGCGTGGTTGGAGACCGCATCGACCCTTCTTCGATCCACGGGAACCGTGGATCGACAACCGTGGCCACGGACAACTCGGACAATCAGGCCGGTGGCGCTTCCCGCCAACGCGGGCTTGATGGTGGACAGCCCAGCGAGGGGCACGCTTCCTTCTCCGTGGAGGGGCCGCCAAGCATTGGGGAAATCGAGCACATGCTGCGCGCATCGGTCGAGGTTCAATCCGAATGCTCGTCGCCAGCTCCGACAGCAGTCATTGGGGAGCTCCTGGCCGACATGTCCGGCAGCGGTGGCCCCGCAGGCGAGGAGTCCGCAGCGCTTTGGAAAGAGGCGGCCATCCACGCCGTTGGCGGGGAGCCAGCATCCTTGCTGGTTCAAGCCGTCGAAATTGCCGAGAGTTTCTTGGGTAGGCCGGGCCCCGTCGAGAAGGTGCGTGTTGTTCAGCGCAGCGCCACGAATGGCCCATCCCAGGGCGCGCACCCCAAGCCCCCTGTTGGACCTGTGGCGACCAGGGGGTAAGCGCGCGCCGATCGACATTGAGCGCCTCGCCAGTGAGTGAGGCGCTCTGGTCTTTCTGAATCAGACGGACGTGGCAGGCGGCGGCCGTGGGACCCGCTGGTCGCCGTTGCGCGGCGAAGTGGCCATGGCGCCTCGATGAAAGCAATGAATTGCAGGGAGGCCGCGGAGCCTTCCAATCATTGAAGGAGCGCGCATGGATTCAAACAATCACCGCGGCGGCGACGGCGTGGACGAGGTCGACGGCTTGCCCAAGGAGCAGATCCTTGACGAGGACGAGATCCAATTGATCGGAGACTTGGGTTCGGACTTCGACGACCCCGATGAATTGTGGACCGAGCGCGCCGGCTACTGGACGCATGGGGCGGCCGTGGCGCGGCCATCGAAACAAGTCTGCCTTCTGCTTCGCATGCGCCAATTGTGGGGGCAGCTTCATGTGCCAGGTCGACAATCGAGGCTTGATGGCGCGATGACTGCGACGGATGCGCACTGGACCGTGCTCGCAGCCACGGTCTTGGGTCCGTTCGACCAGCGCGCGCCTATTGGCTCGTCCTCGGCGGCATGCTCGGCAGCCGGGCTCGCGGACGTTCGTGAGCACAGCGAGCCGTCGCTTGATCCGTCCAGCGTGTCGGGACTTGAACCGACGGGGACGGCGCGGACAACACAGGACGGCGAAGAGCCGAAATCCTGAACGAGCCAGTCACATCAAAGCGGGCACGCCGACAAACAAAAATAAGAGGTGGGGCATGCAATCCCAAGAACACGATGGCGCGAAGGACGAGGTCAAGATCGATGTGAAATCGCAAGTCGCCAAGACCCTCATTGAAGCGATGGAGCGCGGCGAGACGCCATGGCAAAAGCCGTGGGCCGCAGTGTCAATGCGGCCAGTGAATCCGACGACCGACAACGCATATCGCGGAATCAATCGAATACTGTTGGCGCTCGCCGGCCGGCAGGACAATCGTTGGCTCACTTACCAGCAAGCCCAGGCCAAAGGCTGGCAAGTCCGAAAGGGCGAGAAGGGTTCGATGATCGTCAAGCTCGTCGAGGTGGGCGGTGGTGGCAGGAACGGGCCCGAGGCCGAGGCGGCGGAGCAGGGCGGCGATGGTGCTGGATCAGGGGCTGGCCATGGCAAGAAGGCGTTCGCGCTGCGCCGCTACACTGTGTTCAATGCCCAGCAAATCGAAGGCGTGCCCGAGATCGAACTGCCCTCGGAGAAAATGTTTGATCCGGTCGAGCGCGCGGAGGCGGTCATCCAGGCCATGAAGGAAAAGACGGAGCTATTGGTCATCCATGGCGGGAATCAAGCATGTTATATCCCTGCCTTGGACGAGGTCCGTCTGCCGCAAAAGAAGGCATTTCATAGCGTCTATGACTACTATGCGACAGCCATGCACGAGTGCTCGCATGCGACCATGCACAAGAAGCGATTGGACCGGCAAGAAGGGTTCGGCAAGCGGTGGGGTGATGAGGCCTATGCGCTTGAGGAGTTGACGGCTGAGATCGCGTCGGCAATCCTGGCCTCGGAGACTGGCGTTCCGATGCCGAGCGGGCAGGCTCATCTCGACAACCACAGTGGATACCTTCAAAGCTGGATCAAGGTGCTCTCCAAGGACCCCATGGCGATCTTCACCGCGGCGAAGGCGGCGGACAAGATTTCGGAATACATGCTGGGCTTGGAAAGGCAGATGACGGCGTTCGAGCCGCACAAGGAGTGGGTGGCCGACTACGATCGCCACCAATAGCGCAATAGGCGCCAGGGGACTGACTTGCAAAGGGCCTTCGCGGTCCTTTCGCATTGACGAATATTGGAACCGCGGAGCCGGCCCTGTCGACCCGCCCGCCGGGCGAAACAGGGCGAACGATATGGCCTATACTCGCTTTTCAATTGGAGGATCGGACATGGATGATCAAGACGTGGAAATCGACGGCGCGAGGACGGAGCATGAAATATTCGAAGAACTGTCCGAACTATGTGCTTCGCCCGGGTTTGTCCATGTAATTGCCTACCTCTGCATACGCGACAACATGATCCGATACAAGGACGAGATCAAGCCGGAGGACATGAGCAATCTGTATAGCAGCGAGCACCTGGTCCGGACTGAAATCAATGTCCTCTTGGGCCTGTTGATCAAGTGCGACATCGACTACTCGATTCCGGAGGCCTCGATCTTCCAAGGTTGGTCCGAAAGGGCTGAGGCATTGTTGGCCGAATTGCACACGGCGATGACGGGCGACGTGTTTGCCCACATGATGCCCGCGGCGGCGTCTGCCGAGCAGGGGAATCCATTCACCAACGGCTCGGTCCTTCGCGAGGCGATCTTCTACGGCGGCGAGTCGGCTTACAGCTTTCAGTATCGAGACCTGTTGGCGCGGAAGTATGGGCGCGACAATGATTGGCTCATGGCGAACAAAGGCTTCTCCATCCAGGATGGAAGCGCGGTAGTCAAGGCTGTTGGAGCGATTCTCAATGACAGGCCGATAGAAAACATGAAGGCCATGCGGGCGCTTCCTATGGAGCAGTGGACCTACCTTCCGGGGCAGATGTTTGCCGCCGCGGAGGTGGCCACCCGGACCGGCCTGGCTGAAGGTATCGTTGAGCGGATATTGACGGCGTTCGTCTTGCCCGACGGCGAACGAAACGCACAATACGGGACGCCGCTGGACTTCAACATGGTCTCAGCATTCCCCTTGATCAAGACGGGCGGCCAATACCTGCTCTTCAACATCTACAATTTGTCGGAGTCGTTCTACCAATCGCCATTCCATTGGATGTGGGCCGACAAGCCATACCGTCCCACAGCCAGCAAGCACCGCGGCCAATTCACCGAAGATTTTTCGCAAGAGAGGCTGACGAGTGTGTTTGGCGCGAAGAATGTATTCGCGAACGTGAATATCTCTTTGACGAAAGGAGCGATCGCCGGGGAGATCGACGTTCTGGTCGTGTTCGGAAATCTGGCGATCGTCCTCCAGGCCAAGTCCAAGCAGCTCACCATCGCCGCCAGGAAGGGGAGCGACAAGCAGCTTCAAACTGACTTCGCCCAAGCGATCCAGGCATCGTGCGACCAGGGGTATTCGTGCGCGCATCTCCTGCTCGCCCCCAAGGCGACGTTGGCCGGACCCGACGGCGTCGAGATCAAGCTGCCGCCTGCGATCAAGAAAATATACGTCATTTGCGTCATCGCCGACCACTATCCCGCGTTGAGCTTCCAATCCCGGCAGTTCTTGAAATTTGAGCCGGCCGAGCGCGTCTCCGCGCCGTTCGTGATGGATGTGTTCCTTCTCGACGCCATGACCGAAATGCTCGACTCGCCGCTCCATTTGCTGAGCTACATCGATCGTCGGACGGTCTATGACGACAAGATCATGTCCTCGCACGAACTGAATATTCTTGGCTACCATTTGAAAAAGAATTTGTGGATGGAGGAGAAGACCGACTTGGTGATGCTGCACGACGACTTCGGCACGGAATTGGACCTGTCGATGATCGTGCGCCGCGAGAATGCGGCCGGTCCGTGGACTCCCGAAGGAATCCTCACCCGGCTTCAGGCGACGACGCTCGGTCGCTTGGTGAAGCAAATCGAAGCGCATCCAAGCGCGGCTGTCATGGGGTTCGGTTTCATGGTCTTGACCTTGAGCGAGGACGCGGTTGTCGATCTGAGCAGGACGATCGACGAGATGGCTCGTCGATCAAGAATCGACCGGAAGAACCATGACGTGACGGCGCCGCTGCGGAACGGATCGGTTGGATTTACCGTCCACTGCAATTACGATTCGATGCCCATGGCGACCCGGAACATCGAGCGCCATTGCCACAGGCGGAAATACACTTCCAAGGCCAACTCTTGGTTTGGCGTGTGCTTGAATCCCGACGACATGTCTTTGAGATTTGGCCTGAGTCTCAATTTCGAGTGGAAGTTCGACGCCGCCATGGAAGAGCTGACAAGAGACATGCTCCAACCTGGAAAATTCGGCCCCAAGGAATTGAAGACACTTTTGAAGTCTCCGAAAGTGGGCCGGAATGATCCGTGCCCGTGCGGGAGCGGCAAGAAAAGCAAGAAGTGCTGCCACGCTTGAGGTGGTCGCTTGATCTGCCTTGGTCGCGATCTGCCTGTTGTGCCCGCCTCGAATACCTCTGCCGACTGCCGAGCCCGCTTTTCGTGGCCCATTGTCTCGTCGCCAGATCAAACGGTCTGAGTCTTTAGCGCAGTCTTGATGTGGTCTAGGATGATCCCCAAGAGTTGATCGGCCGTGAGCTTGTCGGTCGGGTCCAGCCAAAGCTCATCGACACACTCTGCCTCGGTGGCAATCGTGATCGCGATCGCATTTCGAATTAATCGGTAGAACGTTGATGGGTCTTGGGGCTGGACAGCGCGGCTCGAATGGAATGCATCGAGGTCAATGTCAAGAATGTAGGGGGCGGATTCCATGTCCGCCTTTCCGATGCAGCGAGCGAACTCGACTCCGCGTGCAAGCTGGTCTTCGAGATAGGGCGTCTCGATGATGTCCCACCCGTGGTGAATCTTGCATTCGTCGTCGTAGATGGGCTTGTGGCAGGCGATGGCGCACTTGAAAGGGATGATGTAGATGCGAGTTGATTCGGGTTCGCTCGCAGTAGGTTCGCCTGGCGACTGAGCATTCGACTCGTCGTTGCCTGCGCCCGCTTGCTCCAACGGCGTTCCACCGCCGTCGCTCAACTGGATGCAGAATGCCGCATGGAGGACGCCAGACATCGTGGCTGCGTGGATGTGCTCGTCGTGCTTCAACAGCTCGATTGCGGCCATGACGGAATTTTCGTCCTTCCAGTTAATCATGGAGATTCGCCCGTTTCGGATGGCCTCCTGGTCGGCGTCGGGGGCATCCCACTGCGCGCACGACGCATGGCTGCTGAATGCCTCGTAGACGTCGGTGTGGTGGTCGATTGTGATCAGATTGGGTGGGGCGTCGAGTTTTCGACGTTCCTCGGCCCATGCCGCGAGTGCCTTGTGGTGGTCATCGACGACATAGATGCTTTTTCCGGCGATGACAATGTGTTCAAAGGATGCGGCCTCGGCGTCGCCCGCGTCATTGGAGATCCATTGGTTCATGATTCGTCCGATTCCTATGCCGTAGGTTTTGCGTTTCCGTTATGGTTGACGATATAGCTCGCCCGTTCATAGAGCTCGTCGAACGTGATGATCTCGGGCCACGCCATGTTGCGCCGATAGAGCTCGAAGGAGCGATATTGATCGGTGTTGACGCCGTTCGGCCCCATGAATTCCGACAGGCTGCCGATGACCAAAAACGACCTTGGTTGGTAGTTGAACGCCTCTTCGCCCGTCGGCGCTCCGTCCTTGTCTTGCCCGACGAACTTGGCGCCTATCTGGGCCACCGCGCCGTGGACAGTCCCTTGGACCTGGGCCACCGCGCCGACAAGCTCTTCGGAAGGCGCCCAGCAGCCAGCGCGATACGGCTTGTCCGCGAGCAGCTTCGTGGCGTGCGTTTTGATTTCGATGAAGCACAGGCTCGCGATCAGTCCCCGCGTCTTCATGAGCGCGTCGACCCGCTTGCCATGGGACGCCACCGAGTGTCCTTGGACCACGTTTTCGAGCTTCTTGTCGTCCAGGGACGAAAGGAAGAGGTAGCCGAGGCCGTATCCGAAAAACCAGGTGTTCTTCTCGAAGAATTTTTGCCATAGCGCTTCGTTCCCACACTTCTTCGAATCCTTGGCTTTAGCGAAGTAGTCGGGTTCATTGAGCAGTCGCGCGTAGGCGTCCAGTTGCTCGCGCCGATAGCCGATCGCGACGATGTCTTCCTTGGTGATTTTCGTCCGAAGCACCTCGGCCAAGACCTCGGGGTTTTCGATCAGGAGGGCGGTCGCTTGACGTTCGGAGACGATGTATTTGCGAAGCTCCTCGTCGGTGATGTTCACCGCGCCATCGTGATGAAATGCGATTTCTTGGATGTGCTTCGCGAACTCGATGAAGCGTCCGATCTCGTCGCCGACCAGGGCGAAGCTGGCCTTGTGCGGCGACCCAGTCTCGGCGGTGTAGGTCTGCAGATTGAGGACCGATATCTTCCGGTCGTCTTCGAAGAACGTGGCTTTTACGATATGCTTTCCGCCTTCTTTTTGGCGCAAAACGAGTTCGCCCTTCACTAGCGCGAATGCTGAATCGGCCGCCTTGTCGAAGGCCTTGCTTGCGATCCGCACCTTGATGGCCTTGTCATGGAACGCGGGCAAGCTCTTGCTCATGTAGGTCTTGTCGGACCGTTTGTTGATGTCGTATTCGAAATCGTCCATCCGGGTTGCTTGCCTTTTGGTTCTTGACCGATGTTTATTTTTAGATAATAGTAGTTTATATTGGTGGCGATCGGCAAGAACTGTTGGTTTCGTTCCACGTTTCGCGGGCGCCTTGGCAGCGAGCAGCAAATTTAATGATCCGAACTCAAGTTTAAGGAAAAAATGAAACTGATCCGCGCCAGAGTCCAAAACTACCGATCCGTCGAAGACAGTGGAGAGTTCGATATCGGGGATCTCACATGTTTGGTCGGGAAAAATGAAGCGGGAAAAACCGCCGTGATCAGCGCGTTGCGGGGACTTCGCCCCTCCCAGCCCTTCGAATTCGACGAAACCATTGACTATCCACGACGATTCGCGACGCGATTCGACGATCGCCATGAGGATGGCACGGCAGAGGTCATTAGGACTTGGTGGCGCCTCGAAGATGCCGACATAGCCGCAGTGGAACAGCGTTTTGGAAAAGGCGTCCTGAAAGGCGATACTTTCCAAATTCACTTTGGATTTCGATACGACGACAACAAGCGCGTGTGGGAAATCGAAGTGGATGATGCAAAATGCTTGGAGCACTTGGTCGGAAAGCACTCCCTTGATGCGACCGAGAGAAACGCTTTGCACGGAGTTCATAACGGTCCCGCTGCCGATAAGGCTCTCTCTGCGTTGGTGGAGCGCACGCCGAAACAACAGGCGCTACTGGACGAAATAAAAAAATCACGCGGCTCCAAGTTTCGCCTCGGGGTGATTGACGTGCTAAGCCCGCGCCAGCCGAAATTCTTCTTCACTTCGCACTTTGAGCGAATGTCAGGGATGGTATCGATTCAAAAGCTTCAAGCGGAGAAGCAGCAAGGCACAGTCGCGATCGGAGATCAGATTTTTTTGGATTTCTTGGAATACGCTGGGACAACCCTTGAAGACCTCCTCGAAGCCGACCGCCGCGAAGCGCTAAAAGCCAAGTGTGAGGCCGCGAGCAACGAGATCACCGAGGAGATTTTCCAGTTTTGGAGCCAGAACAACGCGCTCGAAGTCGTCATCGAGATCGACACCGCCAAGCCCGCCGACAAGCCGCCCTTCAATACTGGCATGGTCGCGGACATACGCATCAAAAATACGAATCACAAGGCAACCTTGCCCCTGTCTGAGAGAAGTGCGGGCTTCGTTTGGTTCTTCTCGTTCCTTGCGCAGTTCAAGCAACTGAAAAAGTCGAATGGGAACGCGATCATCTTGCTCGACGAGCCGGGATTGACGCTGCACGGTAAGGCGCAAGGCGACCTGCTTCGATACATCGTCGATCGGTTGCTGCCGGACCACCAAGTGATCTTCACGACTCATTCGCCGTTCATGGTGCCCATGGATCGGTTATCTGATGTGCGCATCGTAGAAGACGTGATCGTCGAGCAAAAAGGAAAGCGTCCTGAGGTAAGGGGGACCAAGGTGACTGCGGACGTCCTAGCGGTCGGGGAAGATACCCTTTTTCCACTTCAAGGCGCGTTGGGCTATGAGATAACGCAGTCGCTTTTCATCGGCGCCAATACATGGCTGGTGGAGGGGCCGTCAGATATCGTTTATTTGAAGATCTTGTCACAGGCGTTGATTAAGCGCGGTCGGGAAGGGATGAGCGAAAAATGGAACCTTTGCCCGGCTGGCGGCATCGACAAGCTTGCGCCATTCGTGCGCCTCTTCGGCGGCAACAATCTCAACGTCGCGGTGCTATCTGATATTGCCAATGGGGACAAGACCAAGATTGAAAATCTAAGGAAGTCCGAAATCCTGAAAGCCGGTCACTTCTACACCTGCGCGGACTTTGTGGACCAGGTCGAGGCCGACGTGGAGGACCTCTTCGATGCGGAACTATTTGTCGAAATCCTCAATGGTGCCTACAACCCACCAGCTTCGCATATTGTGGGCGAGGAGGCGTTGATGGGTGCGGCTCCGACGCCTCGGATGGTGAAGAAGGCGGAGGCGCTGTTCAAGCTAATGCCACCGGAGGTCTCGAACTTCGACCACTTTGGGCCAGCCCGATGGCTGTTGGAGCATCCTTCGATTCTCGACGGCGACACCCCGGCGGTCGAAGCGACTTTGGACCGGGCGCAGCGGATCTTTGAGACGTTCAACAAGCTCCTAGGCTAAGAAAGGCCTGGCACGGTTGAGATCAAAGCCACCGTTCGGGAACGGATTGCCCGCCAACGTCTAAAGGGGCTGGTGACGATCCAGTTGGAGTTGCCAAGTGGGCTGATTTTGAGGATGGAGGCGGCGTGGCAATTTCCAAAAGCAGTTGCGTTCAGGCCGCGCCGGCTCCGTCAGAAGAATTCCCCGCAGGGCAGTCTCGTGGCGCTCGATCGGTGAGGAAGTCGAGGCCGGCTTGGAAAATCTCCGTGTGGCTTTTGGCGACGCCCGTTGAGATCAAATCCTCTGCGTCCTCCAGGTAAGTCGGGTCGTCGACTCTCATTAAGATTACGCTGTATTTGTCGCCGTAGCCGTTGGTGGCTAGGACAGCCTGGACGACAGCCGCTACGCCGCACTCGCATTCTGGGGCGCCGCCGATGGCCGTGGCCACGCTATCGTGTAGACGAGTGAATTCGCAAGCCAGCGGCGAGCAGTCATCCACCGCATAGCCGAAGTCTTTGGACGGTTGCATGTTGTGCAACGGGTCCAATAGAACAATTTGGAAGACGCAATTCTCGTCGAAAAATCCGATGATGCGACCTTTTCCCTTGGAGACCATGAACTGAAAAATAGGGAACTCGGACGGATTGCCCAGGTAGTCCGGAAGGAGCCAGTGCAGATCGGAATGTTGGACGGGGATGTTCTTTTGGGTCCATTTAATCGGATGGAACCTGTAAGCATCCGCCTCCGCGCCATTGCGAAGCACCGAGTCGATGTCCTGTTCGCCCATGTCTCGAAGGCGCTCCACCACGGAAACCATCCATGCGGCATCAATCTTTCCAGCGTCGAGCCCGAAAAACTCGATTTGCCGAAAGAATCGAAATGCAAAGGTCCATTTGAGCCCATCGGATGCCGCTCTTTTGAGCTGCTCTTTGAGCTGTTTGCCTTCGTTCGGGTCGCCGCCGCGCGCAGCTGCCTGCGCCCGTGCAACCTGTTTGAGCCCCGTCATCGGCTTAGCAGGACGGCGAGTCGCCCGCAGCCTGGCCCAGCTCGGCGAGCTGACCCTTGTAGAACTCCGCCATCAACGGCTCGTCGATCACCCGTTCGCAACGCTCCGACGCCCGCATACCTTGGCGCGCATGCTTCCAAGGTTTTTCGGCATGGGTCATCGCCTCGAGCTGCGTCCCGGTAAGCGGGCCATAGCTATCGATCACTTCGTCGATATGCAAGCGGACGGCTTCCGGCAGAGCCTCGGCCGCCTCGCCATTGCGAACGTCGGCGAGCGCGACGCCCGAATAAAGGGAGTGCGTATCCTTGAATCGATCGTAGATCTCCCTATTCACTGGCCCGTGAATCCACGCTTGGAAATCACCACGGAAAGCCCGGCCCTTTCCAAAGGCCAAACTCCACGCTTGGACGTAGAACAGCAATTTTTGCAGTTTCAAGACGGTAAGCGACACGCCACCTTCGACAAGCTTGACGACGATGTAGTCGACGACGTTGTTGATGTCGGCTTGCTCTTGCTTGGTCATAGTGGTCCTCGTGGGAAGTTGGCGCTGATGATCGGCGTTTGCCGACGCGGCGTCAACCAGTTCATTCTCTCATTTTTGGGGTGGGTCGCCAAGCAGCTGGTTGCTCCCGAACGCGCCGTGCGTCTGGGGCGTTTGGGAGGCGCCTCTCGCGTCTTGGGAATCGCGACAAGGCTGCACCCCACTTCCCCATGATATCACATTGGCAATCTCGGCCCTGCGGTGGCGTTGGGGTTGCTGGCCGGCGCCATGCAAGAACCAGCTCCCAGAGCCTAGAGTAGCGCCTCGCGCCCCCAAAGACGGCTGAAGAGGCCGGCTCGCCCCAGCAGCGGTTGATATAATGGCAGGCTGATCGGTGTCCGAGGAGGCCGCGTGAATGGGAGGACGGTATCCGCGCGAATGCTGAAGTGACGCTGGACGACTTTTTGCAGCCATTGCCGTCTGGATTGCCATGGAGATGCGCCGCGGACATGCCGCCGACTCCATCGAGGCCTTATTTCAGCCTATTGACTTGTCTACGTGTCCTTGGTAAGGGTAGTAGTCCACATGTAGTGCGGATCAACAGCGGAGCGGAAACTATGAATCCTATCAAGAGCGCGCCGACGGCTTTCCGGTTCGACCCAACAGTCAAGCAGGCGCTGGCGGTCATCGCTCAGCGTGAGCGCCGCAGCATGGCGAACATGCTCGAGTGGCTCATTCGAAAGCACTGCGAGGCAGAAAAATTGGGCTGGCCCGTTGATTTCAAAGCGACGGGCGACGTTGGGTCATCTCGGCCTGACGAAGCGAACCCGACTAATACGAACGACTAGGAGTGAACATGGTGCAAAAAATCGGGGCGGCGCTTCTGGCGAATGCCGAGACTATTTGGAAGACGGCTGACACGCTTCGTGGGGCGGGCATTAAGGAAGGCGACTTCCCCAGCTACATGATGCCCTTCTTCGCGCTGATGTTGTTGGAGTCCCGTCTGCGCCGCTTCAAGGCAGAAAAGGTAGCTGAGTTCGAGCTTGCCACTGCCGTCACGTTCGATGCCAACAATCAAGATCATCAGGATTGGCTCGAAGCCGCAGCGAAAGCCGCGAACAAGGGCTACCACCCCGAACTCCTTCTTCTCGACAAGGGGTTGAAGGAGACCTGCGCTGTGCCTGGCGGGAATTTCCGCAATAGGCTCATTTCGCACCTCAATCAGTATGATCCAGACACCAAGAGGTTGCTTGGCCTTGGCTATGCCGAGGGGACGCCTAAGTATCTTGATATTCAAGGCAAGGCCTCGGACTTGTTTTCTCGTCCGAACAGCCCCCTGTATGCGTTCGCAGTCCGGTGGGCGGCGATCGACCTCACACCGTTCAGCAACTCGGAGGTCACTACGATCGAGGAGCACATCAAGCGAAAATGGGGCGACATATCTGCCGAGACGGCCGGCGAGCAATATACGCCGAGCGACGTCATCGAATTATCCAACGATCTGGTAGTAGAAATGTGGAAAAGGGATGTCCATCCCGCCGACGGGATCGCGAAGGTTTACGACATGACTTGTGGAGGCGGCAATTTCCTTTTTGCTTCCGAGGACGCAATGCGAGAAGCCTTCCCCCAGTTGTCGGTGCGCACATATGGGCAAGAGCTCAACGACACTCTATACGCCCTGTCCGCAATCGAGGCTCGATTTCGACACGATGCCCGCATCGAACACGACAACACATTGACGAATGATCTGTTTCTCTCGGAGAAGTTCGATGTGATCGTTGCGAATCCGCCTTATGGCGGCGATTGGAAGGACCATAAGGGAGCTATTGAAGCAGACGCGTCCGGCCGCTTCGCCAAAAATCGAATGCCGCCAGTTTCCGACGGACAGCTTCTATTTTTGCAGCACGCTGCGTATCACCTCGCGGAGCGGGGAATTGCGACCGTCGTCCACAATGGATCCACGTTGTTTTCAGGAGGCGCTGGCGGGGGGGAATCCGAGACCCGACGTTGGCTGTTGCAGGATTTGGATTTGGTCGAGGCCATCATCCAGTTGCCGCGCGGCGAATTTTTCAATACAGATATTTCGACCTATGTATGGATCTTGAACAAGGACAAACCAGCAATCCGAAAGGGCAAAGTCATCTTGATCAATGCGGAGGGCGCGTTCCGTAAACTTAAGCGGAACCTAAATAAGAAAAATTGCGAGATCGACGCCACCAATCGTGCTCGAATCGTCGACGCGTTCCGCAAATACGAGGACGGGCCAATCTCAAGGGTGTTGACAATCGATGAGCTCCTATATAACAAGGTAGAGATTCAGGTTAGGCGACAAGACGAGGAGGGGCGGTCTATCGAATTCGAAGCTCCCGTTCCTTTTGACGCGTTCGAGCTGCGCATGGATGGTCATGAAATTCGCATTCGGAATGGCCGTATCGAAAACCACGCAGACCTAGCGAATTCCGTCTCAGCCGCGTGTGCGCTTGTGAACCTTTGGGCCAAGGGCGCGGCTCGCATAGATGTGAGAGCCCAAGACAGCGAAGATGGCTTCGTCGCGGACACCGAGACCGGCCAAGTTACTCGCATTTGTGCAGGGTGTGTCACCGAGCTGGGCTTGGGCCGGATTACCGTCAAAGCGAAGGCGTCGTTGACCAAGAAGGGAGAGTTCGCGTTGATTGCTGTATCAACGAATCCGTTGCTTGAAAAGGATTTCGAATCCACTCAATACTCGGCGATACCTGCAAAGAACGAGGAGCTAATTGCGACATTTATTCGCGACTGGGTGCCTGAACCAAGCACGCGAGTCGCAAGTAAAGTTGGATGCGAGGTCAACTTCAACCGGGTTTTTCCTAAGCCGCCGCGCGTGGTTTCAAGCGCGGAACTTTCGAGAAAAATTAGCGAATTCGGTGCCGAGATCACTAAGCTGCAGGCTTCCTTCGAACAGCCATGTAAGGACTCGCGCTAATGGCATCGCTACGTCGAACACCAGCACCACCTTGGATGGCATCGATCCCAACGAATTGGCGTGATGTTCGAGTGAAGGACGTCGTTCATCAGCCTCGAGTGGCCAGCGGAGTCGCCCCGCTAGCCTATGCGGGTCTCGAGCATGTCCAAGCGCTGACCGGGCTTGCCTCACCAGTCCCTCTGGACGATGAGGTTTCGACATACAACGTCGTGCCGGCTGGATCTATTTGCTTCGGGAAGCTGCGACCCTATTTGGCCAAAGTCTTCTTAGCCAATAAGACTCTAGCGGTTTCTACGGAATTCTTGGCAATGATTCCGAAGCCTACGGTTGATCCGGATTTTCTTTGCTACCTCTTGCTTTCGAAAGGGTTTATCGATCATATCAGCGACGAAGTTGCTGGGGCAAAGATGCCCCGGGTCGATTGGGGAATTTTAAGCTCTCGACGCATTCCGCTCCCGCCTAAATATGTGCAGGAACAAATTGTCCATGACCTGAAATTGAGGCTGCAATCGATCGACAGGCAATTGGAGTTGTTGGCGCAACGGCGCGACGCTGTTTCCGAGATCAAAAAATGCCTTCGTGAAGAGGTGCTTTTGACTCAAGCGCCGCTGCATCCTGGCTCTTGGACAGTCCCGGACTGGCATGGTCAAGTGCGTCCTGGGTGGCGCTTGGAGCGAGTTGGCAATTTGTTCAAGCACGTCGCAGATTTCGGGGGGGATGGACTGCCTGTGCTTAGCGTTTCGATCCACCGTGGCATCAGCGACAAAGAGCTCGCTGATGATGAACAGGACCGGAAGGTGAGCCGAAGCGAGAATCGCGACAAATACAAAAGGGTAAGGCCCGGCGACATCGTCTACAACCAGATGCGAGCATGGCAAGGTGGCTTCGGAGTGGCCCGTGTTGATGGCTTGGTCAGCCCTGCATACGTCGTGTCGCGACCGCGACGCAAGGTCGAACCACGATTCGTCGAGCATATGCTCAGGACGAGTTCCGGGATAGAGGAAATGCGAAAACGGTCACGAGGCATCATCGATTTTCGACTGCGGCTCTATTGGGACGAGTTCAAGGATATTCGGATTCCCCTCCCATCATACGCCGAGCAGATTCGCCTTTCTGACGAGTTGGACCGCAAGCTGGCGGCCATAGAGAAGCAAGACGAAGCAATCGCGGAAATGGCCAGGTTGGTATCCGAACAACGCCGAGCCTTAATCCACGAGGCTGTGACGGGCGCTACGAAATCTACTGCTCCACTTAACCGTCCGCAAATTGACGAGCACGAGCTCGCCGCGGCTTGAAAGGAACCCATGGGCTCTCACGGATTCAAAGAAAGCGATTTTCAAAACGGTTTGTTTCTTCCGTTTTTGACCGGAAGCTCATCGGACCAACTAGGCTGGATTTTGGGGAAGCCTTCGGACATCGATGGGCGGCGTTGGGTTGTGGCTGCGGACCTGTTGGCTTTTCTGCGAGCCGGCAATGCTTTGAACGCGGCGGCGTTCAAAGAGGTGGCCAAAGGCTTCGATTCAGATGAGGAATGCGCCATCGCGTTCATCGACGAGGCGCTTATGCCGAAATTGGAAAATTCTGCGAATGCCGCGTTTGTCTTGCGTGAATCGATAGTATTTCGTGAACAGCCGTTCTCGTTGTGGAACGAAGCCCCGCGCGCGGGAGCTGGTTCTGACGCTTCGAATATTTTCGCGCGAAATGCCCTGCGCGCGATTCCCGAGGCAACCTTCGAACGACAGTTTCCACTGACGAAGGGGCGCATCCGGCGCCGTCCAGACTGCGTGTTCTTTGTAAATGGCATCTACTTCGCCTATGCGGAATTGAAGACAGCGCAAACTGGACAGACTGCAGCGACCCACGGGCGCAAGAAAATCGCCCACAATTGCGTAGAGGCAGCCATTGCCACTTTGCGGGAAGCGCGCGTGCGTTGGGAACACGCTGGTGGCAAGTGGCCGGGCTTCCGCAGCCGCTCTATGCCGGTCGGCGAAAAAAATCGGATTCGGCAAGAAATCTGTCTTTATGAGAAGGCCGTCCACATCAGCTGCGCGGATATGGGCGCGCTCATGACGATCCAAGATTTGGATTGGCTGCTGGCGGACGTGGACGATGCGATCGAACGCGACAATCGTGTTGAGCTGGACTCTGGCATACCAGCTCGTCTATCTGATGCGTTCTCACCGGCAGCCGATATCAGGGACAAGTCGCCGAGCGCCGCGCTGGCGGATCATTTGGCAGCGTTGTTCGCCCCGATTGATGGCGTGGATAGGGAGATATTCTATTTCAATCAAGTGAGGCCCAGCCGGACCACTACTGGCGGTGATGTTTTGCGGCCACGCCCGGCTCAGCGGGCCATGTTGTTTCAGTCGTTGCGCCGGGTGGCAGATCTGTATGCCAACGAGCAGGAACCGAAGCTCAGCGAGACGGCAATTCGCACACGCCTAGCCGTGGATTTACCTGAGTTGGATCCGGGCAAAGTTCAAAAAATTATCGACGACACCATGCTCCATAGGAATGGCGCCGATTCCCACTCCATCCTGCTGCAAGGCGCTGCCGGCTTGGGGAAAACGAACGTGATGGTTTGGCTGGCCCAGGCGCTGGCCGATTTCCCCGATCCCCGCAGCAAGGCAGCGCCCCCTCTTTTCGACGCCTGCATTCTGCTGACGGATCGCACCGAGCTTCGCAAGAATGTGGCGGAGGAGGCTGGCAGGCTGAAATCTACGCGAGGCATCGTGGCTGAGGCTGAGACGTTCGCGCAGTTGAGGGTGGCATTGGAAGGCGGTTCCCGCGTGGTCGTCGTCAACATTCAAAAGTTCCCATCGTTGAAACGGGTGGCCGCCGAGGATCCGAAGCTAGCCGAACTCATGCTGTCCAAACGCGTCGCTTTCGTCATCGACGAGGTCCACCGTTCGCAAAACGGCGTGCTGCACGACGCGGCCATCGAAATCTTCGACGAGTGGGGCACGATTCGGCCCGTCGGCGCCAAACGCAATCTGATCATTGGACTGACCGCCACTCCCAAGGACGAAATACTTGCGCGGATCGGAGAGTGGCGCTCTCCCGTCTCGCCAGGCGACGATATCCGTTGGGCTCCGTATTTTTCATACACGATGGCCCAAGCGATTCGGGAAAAGGTGATTTTAAATCCAATCCAGAACATCGTTCGCTTCGGGGATCACATCGATTACAAGATCACGGCGTCGATTGCCGGCCTCGGTCCCGACGATATGCTCCGTCCGCCCACTGTCGATGAGATTTATGGAAACGCAGACCGCCAACGCATGGTCTCCAAACAAGCTGCCCTTGTGTTCGCAGCTAAGACAATGATGGCCATCCGCCCGGTCGGCGGGCGTGCTCTCGGCGAAGGAAAGGCTCTTTTCGCCGCCCACTCAATCAAGGCCGCAATCGCCTACCAAGGCCTTCTCCAAGAAGAGATTCGAGCGCTGGCCTCTGACTCCCGTTTTGCCGAGCACGCCAAGACGCTGCAAAGCATCGACGTGTTGGTGCTTTACACCGACAAGCAGGGCGAACCAAGCTGCGCCGCTAGAAACGGCGGACGGAACCAAGAGCAAATCATTGATGCATTCAGGCGCAAGGGAATCGAGAGCGAGTCCGGATTGAAGGTCCGCAATTCAATCATCGTTGTAGTCGACAAGCTCCTGACGGGCTTTGACGAGCCAACCTTGCACACAGTGTTCATTGATCGGGGGATGGACGACGTGCTCTTGTTCCAGACTGCGTGCCGAATCAATCGTTCACGCAAATGGAAGAACGACTGTCTCATTGTCGATTTTTCGCACAATGGCGTTGTTTCGAAGAACCTCCCAAAAGTGTTCGCGAAATATGGTGGCATTACGGTGTCGGATTTCGATGCCCTCGACTTGATGCGGAAGATGGACGCGGCATACTGCGGGTTTTTCAAGGACCCGGGCCTCGCGGTCCACTGGAAAGCATGGAAAGCCAATTCCAATGGAGGCAAAGATCAAGCGGCCGCCCAAGTGCTGTCTGATTTTCTTGAAGAGTTGGTGGTGAAAGAGAAGCCCCGAGCAATCCTCCTTCGGCAACTGGGGGCGTCCTGGCTGTCGTCACGCCTCCGACTCAGGGGGATTCTCGACTTCGCTCGCCCAGAGTTGGCGCGGCACGGCGACGACCTTCGGGCGGCATTTGCCGCCCAGGTCGTGGGCCATCTCGCAGCGAAAACAAGGGACGCCGACGAACGTGTAGCCGCCGTGTTCGACGTCGACATGGTCGAAGAGGCGGAAGGCTGGGGGCTCGAGGAATTGCCTGAACAGAAGCCAGAGGCAAAACGCAAGAAGGGGCCCGAGGGGCCGCGCGAGCCGCGAACCCCGCGACAAATAGCCGAGTCTCTAGATATTCTTACGGCGTTGCAACTCAGCGAGCAACAAAAGCTGGCTCTTATCGAGAAACTCAAGGCATTCCTGCGCGCCGTTTTCAAAGCGATGGACAACGTGGGGCGGGGGCGAAATCAAGACATCCACAGAAAAATGATCTTGGCCATGGCGGCCACTGGCGAGGACTTCCCATGGGAGGAGCGCTTTGGGAAGTTTAAAGAACTTCTCGACGCCGCCAATGTGGCGCCTGAAATTTTCACACATCCAGATCGAAAGGCATTCATGGCTCCCATGATGAAACGCGCCGAATTGGTGATGGCTGACTACGAGGAATGGATTGTGACCGCCGAGATGATACTTGCCCATAAGGTCGCATAATCGACTTGTCACTTTCGGCGAGACAGCAAAGAATTTCTTGATATGGCGTTGATTATCCGCGGCGCGAAGCCGACCAATGTTTTCCAGTTGACTGGCGTGGATGAGAACAGCGCCACGTATGCGCTTGGCTGGGTCCTCGAACAGAGCTCGCATTTCCGCATCCTCGTCGGTGAAGCGATTTTTGGACGGCGCTTCAACATGGAAGTGTCCCTGATTTCGCTGCAAAAGCATGGCGACGATGGAGGCTTCACCGATATTGAGATCAATGGCGGATCCAAGTTTCACTGCGTCGTGGAGGCCAAGCGTTCATGGGACGTGCCTACGGAGGCACAGTTGCTTCGATATCGTCCTAGGTTGGCGCTGAGCGGGGCCAAACATCAACGCCTCGTGTCGATTAGCTCGGCGGACGCCAGTTTCGCCAAACGTCGGCTTCCGAAAAGCGTGGACGGCGCGAAGGTCGTCCATATTTCTTGGCTCGCTATCCAGCACATCGCGCGGGCCGCTCACGCGTTGGCGTCGAAATTCGAAGAGAAGATGTGGCTTCGCCAACTTGTGGAACATTTGAAGGGGTTCGTGGCCATGGAACGCATCACTGACAACAATGTGTATGTCGTGTCGATCAGTCGAGACCCGATTACCCCCGGCGACCCATACACTTGGATCGAAGTGGTCGAAAGGGAACAGAGGTATTTTCACCCGATAGGGGGAGGCTGGCCGAATCAACCGCCAAATTACGTCGGCTTTCGGTATGGCGGAAAGCTGCAAGCCGTCCACCATGTCGAGACCTTCGAAGTCGTCGGGGACCTATCAAAAATGAACCGGCATTGGCCCAAGACCGAAAAAGACAACTTCGTCTACAAATTGGGGCCGGCTATGCGGCCTCCGACGGAGGTGCGGACGGGAAATATCTTCAGGAATGGACGCGTCTACTGCGCGATTGACACGCTGCTGTCCGGCGTGTTCCCCACGATCAGCGCCGCTCGCGACGAGACAAAGCGTCGAATTGAACTTGGCGAATGATCCGCGGACGCCGATCTTGTCTGTCGCATCGAAGGGCCTATCGCGCCGGGGATCCATGCAAAAACAAATCGCTTTTCCAGTCGCTTTCCACGGTCGTGATTCGATGCAACAAAGCATTGCTGAGCGCGTCGGATATGTCGATGAGTTTGCCAAAGAGCTTGAGGTTCTGAGACTGGGTCGAAGTCAGATCTTGGCGCTTGCGAAGCAACACCGGAATGGGCGTTTTTTCGATGTGGGAGAAGTATTTTCCCAAGAAGCCGACGATCACATCCGACACCTGTATTTCGTCGACGGTCTTCGAGTCGGCGAACGAAAAATCTATTTCGCGCTCGCCGTCCATGATTTGGTAATGGCCAATCCCTTCCTGCACCTCCTCCTCCTCGTCGAACACATGGCGGGAATTCTTGAACATGCATATGCGGTTGAGGAAAAATACGTCGAAGCCGTCGATTAGCACGCCGTCCTTCTCGTCAACCAGGAATGCGAGTTCCGGCAACGATTGCGCCTTAAATAGGATGTTGTCCAGCGTCTTGACCCACGGGCTGGGGTGGATCGGCCAATGTGTCTGGATGAACCGCCTCAAATCGACGAGGAACGCGGCCGTGGAGCTTCGCTGTATGTTCGGGTAGCCATGGCTTCTCAAGATGGACAGGAAGGCAGGCAAGTCGGTCATCGCGACTTGGTAGAGTTCGTTTTTCAATTCGCGGTGGACAACCATGAACTGCCTGAATTCTTCGTCTGCGAGGATGGATTCAACGATGTCCAAGATTGACCAGTTCAACAGGTTGAGGTTCACGTAGTGAATGCCGATGTCCTGCTCGATAAGCCATGAGAACACTTTTGTCAGTTTTCTAGAATCAAGGATGCGCTCAAAACTCCCCCATGCGACAAGGTCGAATTTGATCTCATCGGCGTTGTCCTGGATGTAGAGAATTTTTCGTAGGTCTTTGATATCCGCCATGACCTGGCCAGGTTTCAAGACGATGCCGCCGAGGACGAAATTGTCGTTCTTGTCATCGTTGAGACCAGATGCTTTCAGACGCAGTTTTCGAATGTTGTTCGTCTCGTCGTAAAACAGCGTGAGGTCCGCGTCGTTGCCATAGAGCCTTGGATCTTCTGTGCCAAATGCATTTGCTTGCACCTTCATATTTGATTTCCAATCAATTGGGGACCCGTTTGCATGGCTTGCGAAATCGCGCGAGCGGAGCCTGTAAGGGGGATTTTCCCGCTCCGCAATACAGCTTTGGCTCGCGACCTTCTGATTAGTGTTCTTGATCAAACAATAATAGTTTATATTCATGTCTTGAAGCAATGAGCCTCTGTGTCCCGCAACACTCGGTAGGCAGCGATGTAAACCATTCAGGACCACTTCCAGCATGCTGAACGGAAGTTCGATCGCGGGGCGGCGGGAGACCCTTGCATGACTTGATTGTCGAGGCCGGGGTTGCGGGGACGCTGCTTGGGTTTCGGTTTAGCAGGCACGCGCATCTCGGCTGCTGGGTGCGACGTCTATTAGAAGAATAGGGAGAGTGGGAGCATGCCAAACATTCGTTCGATCGATATGCTTTTTCTTGACGACCTGTTCGCCATGGGGGGCGGATATGTCCTCAATTTCTCCGACCGGACCATGTCCCAGTTTTTCGCCGAGGAGCTCAACTGCGATATTGACGATCCCGCGTATGCGGTGAACGGCAGATCAAAGGGCAAGCGCCTTCGCTGCTTCCTGCAGACCGTCAACATCCCCACCGTCGTCCGCGCGCTAAAAGCCCTATGGGATTACCGCGAGGCTGTGCGCGCTCGCGATCAACAGGCTGAGACGGTGGAGAATGCCGAAGGGCGGCTGCTGGCCCTGATCAATCGGTTGGAGGGGAAGCCCGAGGCCGCCAAGCCTGCTGGTCAGGCGCCCGCGCCGGCTTTCGATCGGCCGCGGCTCCTCCTGCTCAAGGCCGACCTGCTTGCGCTCCATCAGCTCGCGCCCCAAGCGCGAGGCTACGCTTTTGAAAAACTACTTTGCGATATTTTCAACGCCTACGGACTGGAAGCCCGCGAGCCGTTTCGCCTGCGGGGCGAACAGATTGACGGGAGCTTTCAGCTCTTGAATGAAACCTACCTGTTTGAAGCCAAGTGGCAGGGAGAACAAACCGGCGTCGCCGATCTGCACACGTTCCACGGCAAGCTGGAGCAGAAGGCCGCTTGGACGCGTGGACTATTCATCAGCAATAGCGGGTTCACCGAGGACGGGCTTGCAGCCTTCGGCCGGGGCAAGCGGGTGATCTGCATGGATGGCCTCGACCTCCACGACACAATGCATCGGGAAATCCCGCTCAACCACGTGCTTGACCGCAAGGTGAGGAGAGCCGCCGAGACTGGCTCGCCCTTTGCTCGAGTGCGAGATCTCTTCCCACAATGATGCTCAGCGAAGGCAATCATCGTCGAATTCGACGCAAGCGAGGCCGCCGAGCTATTCCCGTTCGCGGCAGCCTTCGCCTGCGTCGAGCAATAACGATTCTTTAAACCTGGATCATACATAGGAGGCATGATGGCGAGCATTCACAACGATCAATCATTCAAGATCGCGTTGATCACCGAGGACTTGCAAGGCGACCAGTCCCGGGAGGGCTTTGAGAAAGTTTGCGAGCAAGCTAGGGCGGCGATGCGTCCACATGACATCGGCAACGACTTCCGTCGCGCCTACGCCAACCTCATGGACGATCCGGAAAGGCTCGTCAGGGCGGTGAGGACCGACATGATGGACAACTACATGATCGCAGCCTTCGTGTGCATTGAGCTGGACATGCCCAAGGCAATGCCATTGATCGCATGGGCCGCGCTCAACAAGATGGATTTCCAAGGCATGCATGGCGAGATCGCCTGCATGCGGGCGCTGATGTGGGGCGGCTTCGACGTGAATGCGCAGACTCCGGAAAGCGGCGTTTCGGCCCTGCACGCCATGTGCAATCTGCAGTGGGGGCCAGGAGCGCACCCAAGGGCCGCGCAACACCTGATCGAAAACGGCGCCGATGTGAACCTTCGATCTACAACGGGCGACACGCCCATGATCACGCTATGCGGGCACTCGGCATGGGGAGAAGACATCGATCAAACGTTTCGCGTGCTTTTCAACGCCGGGGCAGACATGGAGCTGGAAGCCGAAGATGGAGCCTCCGCGTGGAGTCTGCTCCAAAGCCAGCAGAAGGCAAACCCTCAGCCCAAGCGCGGGCAGCTAATTTCGGAGTTGGCGGCATAAATTGGCGAGCCAAGTCTAAGCCAACCGAGACACCGGAAATGAGATGGGGCTAGATACGGAGACCTTTCGGTTTCACTGGAATGGCAGGCTTTTTTTTGGCAGGTTTTATGATTGTGACCTTGGCCAATTCAAGAGCTTCCAAGATCTGCTTCACACCAAGCACTCGCAATGCGACAGCGGCGAGCCCGACAGGGGAGCTTTCGAGCGCTGAAAAAACGGGAGAGGCATTGGACGAAATCGCAGCACCGACGACATCGGCATTGATGGCTACGACGACCATTGGAAACGCTTCGTTTTCGTGGATTACCAATTCGAAAATGTCGGTGCCTGTCTGTTTGTCAATGAGCCGGTGAAGATGTAGTTGGCCCCAATCGCAGTCAGCTCTGTCGATAAGTGCATATTGCTGCCTTTGCTTGACGGTGCCCATGGCAAAAGCCGCAGCCTGCTTGTGATATGGGACAGGGTCTACGGGGGGACAAGCCAGCTCGGCAATTGGTGGTGGATTTGACATTGGGATGCTGGTGAGGGAGAAGATATGAGCATACTTTATCCTCGACTCGCGAACATGACAACATTATCCCAGCCACAGCCCCCCCTTCCAGAACGCTGCTGGGATCTTGATCCGGCGACTCTGCGTCGATTGGGCGCCGTTGACGACTATGACTTCGTGGCTCATGCCATTGCCGAGCGTCAATGGGATGTGGGCGCCGGCAAGAAGTTGGCCCAGCAGCATGGCTTAGCTCCTATTGCCGAAGCACTGGTCATGGCCAGACTGCGTGAGCGGCACAATGCCATTTGGGGGGAGTATTCAGATGCGTAACCTACTTGGTTGCAAACGAGAGTAGCTTTGCGTTCAGCATGCAGACTTGTGGCGGTGGCGGTGGCGAATGTGGCGCCGGAACGCGGCGCCGTCCACAAACGCTGTGAACTCGAAGCCGCCGCGAATCACGCTCCAGCGCAAGTCCATGACTGACCAATTCGAACAGGTCCGATGCGCCAATCGTTGGCGGAACTGGCTGGCATGGAACGGCGCTTGGCGCTGGGCCAGGCGTTGACTTGGGATTCTGGTTTTGCTTTTATGAATCAAGGGAGGCGCGGCCAACATGCGAGACATCGACAAACAGCTTTTTTCGGCAGCAAAACTAGGGGGCGTGGACGACGTGGTGGAGCTGCTCAAAGGGGGAGCGAATGCGAATGCCACCGACTTCATGGGCATGACGCCGTTGATGGCCGCGACGTTGAAAGATCATGTGGGCTGCGTCGAGGCGCTCTTGCCGAGCAGCGACGCAAGGGCTGTCGATGAAGACGGCTGCAGCGCTTTGATCTACGCATGCCAACACATGCGGCTGGATTGCGCAAAGGCGCTGCTTCCGGTGAGCGACGTGGATCGTAAAGCCGCCGATGGACGGGGTGCCATCGACCATGCCACAGGGTGGGGAGACGCGGAGTTGGTCGGTTTGATCAAGTCATATCAGTTGGCCCAATCGGAGGCCCGCGAACTCAGCCGCTTGGACGCTTCGAGCGTTCCTGGTTCCGCATCACCCAGGCTGTGATTGGCCATCACATGGAATGCTCCTATGTGGTTCGAAGCGAAAATTCATATGTCCAGTTCGAGCATCATGGACCAACGCTTACCATTTTCAAAGCCAGTGAGGCGGTCTTCCGGTGGCACGGTGGCGTCATCTACGAAGCATGCTGTTTCCACGTCCCACCAACGGCGTCGAAAACCTTTCAGGGAATTCCACTGCGCGAATGCCATCGTGGTCATTCCGTCGGAGTCGCTGATCACGGGAGCTATTTCGGCCGCTGCTTGAAGCAGAGCTCGGCTAAGCCCCTTGCGGCGCCACCCACTCTCTGTCCACGCCTTCTTGCCCTCCAATACGGGTAGGTCGCCGAGCTTGCTAGGGAACAGCGCCAAGTAGGAATAAATCTCGCCACCGGCGGCAATGTCGCCGCCTGCCCAAAAACCGACGCCATTTGGGGTATCAGTTGCGCATTTCCAGACATGCACGCCATGGCCCAATGCATCTCTTTTTACCAATTCAGATTCTAAAAATTTCAGGTCGCCCCCATAGCGGAGCATGTCCTCATCAGAAAGGTCTGCTGCAAGAAATACCATGTTTTGAGACTCGCTTATCGTTGTTTGGATTTGGACTTCACTTTGATCCGGCGGAGCCGGCCTTGGGTAATGCGAGCGCCGTCATTTGCCGTCAAGTGCCTACGCGATCTCAGGGGAGTATAGGGGGACTTCGCGTGGGACTTATTGGGTAAGACCCAGCATTCATGCGGGTTTTAAAGTCGTGCGCGGGTAGTGCTGCATCATGGGCGTGATTTTTTCAGCGGCCCCATTCTTGATGGCGGCGGGATTGATTTCGGATGGCGTGCTCGTCATTTCTGCTTTCTGCTGGTGCGCGCGGCATGCGGCCGCGATAGTGCGCCATTTTACCGCCTGGCGGCGTCGCAGTGCCTCTAAAAATCTTTTCCGTGATTATGGAATTTGCAGGCATATTTGCCAATTCGGCGCCAGCGCCGCTGCGGAAAACCATCGGGAGCGCGTCGGATGGATGTGAAGCCGGGAACAATCGATACCCTCGCCCTCGAGCGCATCCTCGATGGCGACTTGCTGGCACTGCCGCACAAGAAGCATGAACGCTATTTCATCCAGATCGTGTCGGTGTTGTCGCTCATCGTCGCCTGCGGTTTTGCCGTCTTCGGGGCCGCCACCGGCAATCTGGTGCTGGTCCTGGTCGACGCGGTGGCCGCGCTGGCCTGTGGCGGTGCACGTGATCGTCATTTGCGTCATGTATTCCGGGGTGGGCAGCCAGGGCAGGCGCGCCCACTACTGGTTCCTGGTCTATGCCGTCGCCGGCGCCTTCCTGCTCTATAACGCGCACTGGGCGCTGCGGTTGCCGCTTGGGGCCTTGAACCTGATGCTGTTTGTCGTCTTCGATTATGGCTGGATCGCGGTGGTTCCCGTGTTCCGCCCGCCGCCGGAACTGCGATTCGAGATCGACCTGGCGGCCATGCTTGCGTCCCTGCGCGCCCTTTATGCAATGCCGCCCAAGTCGATCGCGCAGCGCCTGCGCCATGAAGGGCGCACCTTCGCCGACAGCTACACCGACTGCCCGGTGCTGTTCGCCGACATCGTCGGCTTTACCGAATTGTCGGCATGGAATCGCACGGCATCTCCGGCAGCATCCGGGTCACCGAGGCGACCCAGCGCCTGCTCAGCGAGCATTTCGTCATGGAGCGGCGCGGCGACGTGCAGGTCAAGGGCAAGGGGCAGATGACGGTCTATCTGCTGATCGGTGCCGATCCGGCAGGATATTACGGACTCGTTTGACATGCATCAACAGGCATCGATGACGCCATGGCTGGCGCTGGCTATATTGGAGGCGTGCGGTACCGACGCCGCAGGCCCTTCATCCGAAAGATCGAAAATGCCACTCAGCCACGCCGTTGCATGGATCGACCATGCCGAAGCCCACATCATCCATTTCGACCGCGGTGCCGCGCAAAGCGAAACGATCAAGACCCATTCGACCAAGCGCCACCTGCACGTGCGCTCGGGCGTGAGCGGCAGCGGCCACGCGCCGGAAAACGCGCCATATTTCGATGCCATCGCCGAGGCCCTGAAAACGTCGCTTGAAGTGCTGATCGTCGGTCCCGGCCTGGAGAAGCTGGCGCTGATGAAGCATCTGGACAAGCACCATCCGGCCGTGGCCGAACGGGTGATGAGCATCGAGACGGTCGACCATCCGAGCGACGGTCAATTGCTCAAGTTCGCGCGCAAGTATTTCGTCAAGGCCGACATGTTCGTCTGAGCCGGCGCTGTCCTACCCGGCGATCCAGCTTGCACCGGCAGCAGGGCGGCACAGGTGGCCCCGGCCACGGCTGTGAGCAGGGCGAAGCGTTTCTTCGCCTCCGAACGCTTGTTCGAGGCGATCGCGGCCAGCTCCGGCTCGGCCAGCGCCGCGCATGGCAGCCTGAAGTCGCCGTCGTAACGCCGGCTCGCGCCCAGCTCGACCCAGGTGCTGTCGTAGTCGGCCATCACCAGGCCCTTGCGCAACTGCTGCTGCACCACGCGGTTGTCGTTGCCCACCAGCAGCAGGTCGTGGCAGCCGAACTGGCGGCCGATCTGCTGGACCAGACGCACCATCAGCGTCTTCGGGCGCAGGCCGTGCAGTTCGCGGGTGGCGCTGCGGATCAGTTCAAGCGCGTCGTCCGCACGCCCGCCCTGCAGGCAGCCGATGGCCACGGCCGGGCTGCCATCCTGGATCAGGAAGGTGAACGCGACCGAGAACAGCACCACGCCGCCACTGGCCAGTTGCAGCACCAGTTCGCCTTCGCGCTCCATGCGTTCCATGGCCACCAGTTCAAGCTGGTAGGCTTGCCCGCTCTTGCCGGTCAATTCGGTCAGCCGCACCGGCGCGCGCGCCGCGCGCAGCACCAGTTCACCCAGCCCGCACAGGGCGATCCGGGCGTAGTGGCTGGTGAGCACGTCGAGCCGCTCGGCGCAGCGCAGGCGCCGGCTCAGGTAGGGGCGATAGATTTTCTTGAGCACGCCAGGCTGGGCGCGTGCCAGTTCGGATAGCAGGGGCGAGGAGTTCCAGTACGGCAACCAGATGCGCGTGGCACCATGGTGGACGCCCGCCCGCACGCTCAGCTTCAGCGATTCGCGCAGGTAGGACAGGCCCGGACGGACCTGGTGCAGGCAGCTGTGCAGTGTGACCGGACGGGGCGCGCTCTTGTGGACCGGCTCGTCTGTGTTCCAAAGCAAGGCGCCGGCCGATAGGGGGCCGCCTTGGTATTCCGGGTGTCTCATGTCCAAATCCAGGATGAATCGCAGATGCCCGCTTCGGCTGAACCTGGCGTATGTACGATTAATAACGAATTGTATCTGAGTGTAACGGAATGTAACAGCCATTAATTGCAAAATACCATTTATTGTGTCGAAACGGCACTAAACTGGCGGACCAGGCCGGCCCATGGGATGGCAGCGCCGGCCGGCTGCCGCAGTGCCGCCTAATACATTAGAATGTGGGAATTCAGACGAAGCCACCCACGCCATGACGACGATCGCCTTTCCCCTGCCATTCAAGCTCGACCGGTCGCGGCACGCCGCCGTGCAAGTGTTCGAGCACCTGCGCGGCATGATCATCGCGCTCGCGCTCAAGCCGGGCACGGTGCTGCCGCGGGTCGAGCTGGCGGAGTATTTCGCGCTCTCGCTCACGCCGATCCGGGATGCGCTGATGCGCCTCGAGGAGGACGGCCTGGTCGACATCTTCCCGCAACACGCGACGGTGGTGCGCCAGATCGACGTGGCCTCGGCCAAGCAGGCGCACTTCCTGCGCTTGTCGATGGAGCTTGAGATCGTGCACACGCTGGCCAGCGCGGCGCAGCCGGAGCTGGTGCGCGCGCTCGGAGAGAGCATCGCGCGCCAGCAGGACGCCTACGGGCGCGAGGATTACGACCGCTTCACCACCAGCGACCAGGATTTCCACCGCCAGATGTACCGGGCCGCGAACGTGGAGAGCCTGTGGGACCTCATGCGCAACAAGAGCGGCGACCTCGATCGCCTGCGCCGCCTGCACGTGCCCATTCCCGGCAAGGCCGAATCGATTTTGGATGGCCACCGCGAGATCGTCGCGGCGATTGCGAAGGGCGACCCGGCGTTGGCACAGCTGTGCGTGCGCCAGCACCTGTCGGGCACCCTGGCCCACCTTGACGACATCCGCGCGCGCTATCCGGAATACCTGCTCGACGCGGGTTCGATCGAAAATTAGGCGAGTTGGTCGAGAAATCGAATCATCCAACTCGTAGGGTGGAACCCCAAGGGGGCGAGCGCCTTCCACCTTGCAGGCGCTGAAAAGGTGGAATGCGCTGCGCTTTTTCACCCTACGAGGTGGTGGATGATCGATTTCCCGGCAGGACTGCAGGGGCGGGCTGGCGCGGCTCAGCCCTGGGCGATGCGCGCGGCGATGTGGGCCAGCGCCTCGTCGACCTGGTCGATCAGGATCAGGCACAGGTCGCCATCGCCCAGGCGCGCGAGCGCGGTGTCGATGGCCACGAACTCGCCGTTGATTTCATCGATATGGCTGGTGCGGCGCGCGCCGCTCAAGCCCTGGCGCAGCAGCCCCACCACCTCGCCGTCGGCGCGTCCGCGCTGGCACTGGTCCTGGTACAGCAGCACGTCATCGAAGGCCGCGCCGAGAATCTCGGTCTGTTGGCGGATATCCTCGTCGCGGCGGTCGCCGGCGCCGCTGATGACGACCGAGCGCCGTTTGGCCGGCATGCTGTCGACGGCGGCCACCAGCGCCAGGATCGCATCGGGGTTGTGGCCATAGTCGGCGATCACGGTCGCGCCGCGATAGTTGAACACGTTGAAGCGGCCGGGCGCGTTGTCGCCCTCGTTGGCAAACGACTTCAGGCCGGCGCGGATCGCATCCCAGCTCGTGCCCACCGCCCATGCCGCCGCCACCGCCGCCATCACGTTGTCGACCTGGAAGCCGATGCTGCCGTTGCGGGTGAGCGGTACCTCGGACAACTCGACCTTGTGGACCGTCTTGCCTTGCGCGGCGACCAGCGTGGCGCCGTCGACGTAGACCACGCGCTGGCCCTGGGCGCGGTGCATCGACATCACCGCGTGCTGGGCGTCGGCGGCGAAGAAGGTGACCGCGCCGCGGCAGTTGTCGGCCATGCTCACCACCACCGGGTCGGTGGCGTTGAGCACTGCCATGCCCGAGTCGGCCACGTTTTGCACGATCACGCGCTTGAGCACGGCCAGGTCTTCGAGCGTGGTGATGTAGTTCAGGCCCAGGTGGTCGCCCGAGCCGATATTGGTCACCACCGCCACCTGGCAGCGGTCGAAGGCCAGGCCTTCGCGCAGCATGCCGCCGCGCGCCGTCTCGAACACGGCCGCGTCCACGTCCGGGTGCAGCAGCACGTTGCGCGCGCTGCGCGGGCCGCTGCAGTCGCCACTGTCGATGCGCCGGCCCTCGATGTAGACGCCGTCGGTGTTGGTCATGCCGGTGCGCAGGCCGCCGGCGGTGAGCAGGTGCGCGATCAGGCGCACCGTGGTGGTCTTGCCGTTGGTGCCGGTGACGGCGACGACCGGAATGCGCCCGTCCTCGCCGTCGGCGAACATCGACGAGATGATCGCCTCGCCCACCGGACGGCCCTTGCCGAACGACGGCGAGAGGTGCATGCGCAGGCCCGGCGCGGCGTTCACTTCGACGATACCGCCGCCGACTTCCTCGATCGGTTTCAGGACGCTGTCGGCGACCAGGTCGACGCCGCAGATGTCGAGGCCGACCATGTGGGCGGCCGCGATCGCGCGCGCCGCCACTTCCGGGTGCACGTCGTCGGTGACGTCGGTGGCCGCGCCGCCGGTCGAGAGGTTGGCATTGTTGCGCAGGATCACGCGCTGGCCCTTGGGCGCGACCGATTCGGCCACGAAGCCCTGTTTGGCCAGGCTGGCCAGCGCGATGTCGTCGAAGCGGATCTTGGTCAGCGAGGTGGCGTGGCCGTTGCCGCGGCGCGGGTCGCGGTTGACTTCATCGACCAGTTCGCGCACCGTGTGCACGCCGTCGCCCACCACTTGCGGCGGGTCGCGCCGCGCCGCGGCGACCAGCTTGTTGCCGATCACCAGCAGGCGGAAGTCGTTGCCCGGCAGGTAGCGCTCGACCAGGATGTCGTCGCGAAATTCGGCGGCGGCGTGAAAGCCGGCCGTGAGCTGCTCGCGGGTGGTCACGTTGACGGTGACGCCCTTGCCCTGATTGCCGTCCTTGGGCTTGATCACCACCGGCAGGCCGATCTCGAGCGCCACGGCCCAGGCGTCGTCCGGGTCGCTGGCCACGCGCCCCAGCGGTACCGGCACGCCGGCCGCGTCGAGCAGGCGCTTGGACAATTCCTTGTCCTGGGCGATGGCTTCGGCGATGGCGCCGGTGCGGTCCATTTCGGCGGCCTGGATCTTGCGCTGGCGGCTGCCCCAGCCGAACATCACCAGGCTGCCGTCGGTGAGGCGGCGAAACGGGATGTTGCGCGCCACGGCGGCGGCCACGATGGCGCCGGTGGACGGGCCCAGGCGCACGTCCTCGTCCAGCTCGCCCAGCTGGGCCAGCGCGGCGGCCAGGTCGAAGGCGGTGTCGGCGGCGGCGGCGGCGCACAGCTGCTGCGCCAGTTCCAGCGCCAGCCGGCCCACGGCTTCCTCGGAATACTCGACCACGACCTGGTAGATGCCCGTCTCCAGGGTGGCCGTGGTGCGGCTGAAGGTGACGGGGCAGCCGGCCTGCGCCTGCAGGCCCAGCGCGGCCAGTTCGAGCACGTGGGCCATCGGGATGGAGTCGTCGTGGCCAGTCGGCTGGAACGGGCTCATGGCGGGGAAGAGGGCCCGCAGGCGCTCCTCGAAGCGGGCCATGGAACCGACGCATTCCTCGTCCGGCGTGCAGGCGACGATCGCCTCGACCGAAGTGTGATGGCTCCACAAATTGGGACCCCGCAGTGCCCGTACGCGTGATACTTCCATAAACCGTCTTCCTATCTTGAGGGCGCAGTGCCCGGTCGGGGCGCCGCTGCCAGCCGCCCGGTCAGTGCCGGGCGTGAATTATTAATAATGAGCTTTTTTCGGTTGCGTGTCGAAAGTGCGCAGGCCGGCGCCGATCAGGTCGGCCGGCACCTCGAGCGCCCAGGCCGCGGCCACCGCCGCCAGCACGCTTTCGGGATGGACCACCGTCTCCGGGCGCAGCGAGCGCAGTCCCAGCAGCATGGTCTCCTGCTCGCCATCGGCCAGCATGATGGCGCCGCCGCGCAGGAACACGGCCCGTTCGCCGGCCGCGCGGTGCGCCACGATCACGGGCAGCTCGGGGTCGGCGCCGTAGAAGATCACCTTGCCGTCGCACAGCTCGGCCAGCGCCGCCACTTGCGGGTCGGCGCCGTTGAGCACCGCCACGCCATGGGGCAGGATCACGTCGACCTGGGTGCGCACCACGTTGGCCATGGCATCGGCGTCGCCGATGTAGAACTCGGCCAGGCCGTCCAGGCCGGCCATGTCGGTAACGATGCCGACCGTGCACTTGTCGTAGGCCAGGCCTTCGGCCAGGATCATGCGCGCGTTGCTCTCGAATACGGCCGCCTGCAAGGTGCGGTTGATCAGCAGGCGCTGGCCGGCATCCCAGTTCACGCTGTCGCGCGGCGTCACGCAGCGCCCGTCGAGGTACAGGCCGGAGCTGCTGACCACGCCCGTGTGGCATCCGCTCAACTGCAGCAGGCAGCCGGTCAGGCGCGCCACCAGGCTGGCGCCGTGGGTGCCGGTGACGCCGACGATGGGAATGCGCCCGCTCTCGTCGGGCCGGAACAGGTGGGCCACGATCGCCGTGCCGACCGGGCGCGGCTGGCCGTCGGCCGGCTTCAGGTGGGCCAGCAGGCCAGGGCTGGCGTTCACTTCGATGATCGCGCCGCGCTGCTCCTCAAGCGGACGGGAGATGTCTTCGGCCACCAGGTCGACCCCGGCGATGTCCAGGCCCACCACGCGCGCGGCCAGCGCCGCCGCGTGCGCGACGCTGGGGTGGATGCGGTCGGTGACGTCGAAGGCGACGTTGCCATTGGGCTGGATCAGCACCTTCTGGCCGGGGGCCGGCACCGACCAGGCCGTCATGCCCTGGCGTTCCAGTTCGAGGATGATCTCGGCCCCGTGTTGCGGCGCCAGCGCGTTCAGCGGCGAATCCTCGCCCGTGCCGCGGCGCGGATCGGTGTTGATCTGGCTCTCCACCAGGTCGATGATGTTGGCCGCGCCGTCGCCGGTGACCCACAGCGATTCGCCCTTGGCCGCGGCCACCACGTGCTTGCCGACCACCAGCAGGCGGTGTTCGTCGCCGGTGATGAAGCGCTCCACGAGCACGCTTTCGCTGTCGCCCTTGCGCGCCGCCAGGTGGTAGGCCGCCTCGACGTCGGCCTGGGTCATCAGATTGAGCGACACGCCGCGCCCGTGGTTGCCGTCGTAGGGCTTGAGCACGACCGGCAGGCCGATCTCTTGCGCCTCTTCCCAGGCTTCGGCGGCGCTCTTGACCAGGCTGCCCTCGGGCACCGGCACGCCGCACGATTTGAGCAGCGACTTCGTCAAGTCCTTGTCGCTGGCGATGCTCTCGGCGATGGCGCTGGTGCGGTCCGTTTCGGCCGTCCAGATGCGGCGCTGGGCCGCGCCGTGGCCCAGTTGCACCAGATTGCCGTCGGTCAGGCGGATCGAGGGAATGGTGCGCTCGGTGGCCGCTTCGACGATGTGGGCCGTGCTCGGGCCCAGGCAGTGCTCGTCGACCAGTTCCTTCAGGGCGGCGATGGCGGCGCCGAGCTCGAACGGCGTGTCGTCGATGGCGGCCATCAGCAGTGCGCGCCCCGTGTGCAGGGCGGCCACGCCGACCTGCGGCTGGCGGGTGCGAAACGCCATCTTGTAGACGCCCCGTTCGCCCGTCGAGCGGGTCTTGCCGAAGCCGGTGCGCATGCCGGCCAGGTTTTGCAGTTCGAGCGCCACGTGCTCGAGGATGTGGCCGGACCAGGTGCCTTCGCGCAGGCGCTCGAGGAAGCCGCCGCGCGCGCCGACTCCGCAGCGGTGCTCGACCAGGCCGGGCAGCCAGGCCAGCAAGCGTTCATACAGGCCGGGCAGGGTGTTCGACGGGAAATCTTCCAGCGCGCCGATATCCAGCCACGCCTCGATCACGGGGCGATAGGTCCAGATATTCGGTCCGCGCAAGTGCGTCACGCGGAGAAATGCAATTTCTTTCTTCTTTGTCATGTAATGATTTCTTGATAACAGGCATTGGGTTCGGTTGCCCAAATTCTGAGGTGAGGCTTCGCGTCCAAGGAAACCCGGCTTCCTGAGGCACATCATGTTGTATACTTGCTGAGACGAAGCTTACCGCGCTGCACCGATTTCTGCCAGTCTGGATCCGGAATCAATCCTCTAGCTTACTCGCATGAATGCGGGTCGGGCCACAATCGGGCGGTGGCGGGCTTTCCCCTCTTTTTCCTAAAAAATGACAACTGAACAACTCGTTTCTTCGACTGCGGCGACGCCTCATCCGGTGCCGCAACACTGGCAGGTGGAGCTCGCAAAAAATCTTGCATCTGGGGAAAACGTTTTAAGTAGCGTTGAGGTTGACCTCGACGCGCGATTACATTTTACTAAAGGCTTAATTGCCGTCACCGAAAGCCGGCTGGTGGCGCGCACGCCCGGGGAAACGGCCTGGCGCAGCTGGCCCTACCTGCCCGGCTTGCGCTTGCAGCACCACGATCACGCGGGCGTCGGCCACCTCGAGTTGTTCGATGAACAAGGCCGGCTGGCCGCTTGGCGCTTCACCCTGGGCCAGAACCTGCACGCCATCCGCCTGCTCGAACAGTTCCGCGACCAGCATCAGAGCGTCCTGACCGGCTTGCCGCTGAAGGTGGCCGAGCAGAACATTTGCCCGAGCTGCAAGGCGCCCCTCGAACCGGAGCAGGAAGAGTGCCCGATCTGCACCAAGGTGCTGTATACGCCGCCATCGACCTGGACCCTGTTTCGCCTGTGGCGCTTCGCCCGGCCCTACCAGGGGCAGCTGCTGGCTGGCTTCCTGCTGATGCTGCTGTCGACAGCGGCCCACATGATTCCACCCTACCTGACCATCCCGCTGATGGATGAGATCCTGATTCCTTACCAAAATGGCAAGGCGGTCGACAGTTCGTTGGCCATCCTGTACATGTCCGGCCTGCTCGGCTCGGCCATCCTGGCCTGGGTGCTGGGCTGGGGCAAGACCTACATCCTGGCGCTGGTGTCCGAACGCATGGGCGCCGACTTGCGCTCGGCTACCTACGAGCATTTGCTCAAATTGTCGCTCGAGTTTTTCGGCGGCAAGCGCACCGGCGACCTGATGTCGCGCATCGGCAGCGGCAGCGACCGGATCTGCGTGTTCCTGTCGCTGCACCTGCTCGACTTCGCCTCCGACGTCCTGATGATCATCATGACGGGCGTGATCCTGTGCTCGATCAACCCCTGGCTGGCCGTCATCACCCTGGTGCCGCTGCCCTTCATCGCCTGGCTGATCCACATCGTGCGCGACCGCCTGCGCACCGGCTTCGAGAAGATCGACCGGGTCTGGGGCGAGGTCACCAACGTGCTGGCCGACACCATCCCCGGCATCCGGGTGGTCAAGGCCTTCGCCCAGGAGGCGCGCGAGGCGGGGCGCTTTCGCGAGGCGAACAAGCACAACCTGGCCGTCAACGACAAGCTCAACAAGGTATGGTCGCTGTTCTCGCCCACCGTCTCCTTCCTGACCGAACTGGGTCTGCTGGTGGTCTGGTCCTTCGGCATTTGGCAAGTGTCGAAGGGCGAGATCACGGTCGGCGTGCTGTCGGCCTTCATCGCCTACAGCAGCCGCTTCTACGGCCGCCTCGACTCGATGAGCCGGATCGTCTCGGTGACCCAAAAATCGGCCTCGGCGGCCAAGCGCATCTTCGACATCCTCGACCATGTCTCGAGCGTGCCCGAGCCCGCCAACCCGGTCAAGCTGGACAGGATCGAGGGCCGCATCGACTTGCGCGAAGTCGGTTTTCGCTACGGCAACCGGGCCGTCAACCGCGGCATCACGCTCAATATCAAGGCGGGCGAATTCGTCGGCCTGGTGGGCCACAGCGGCTCCGGCAAGAGCACCCTGGTCAACCTGATCTGCCGCTTCTACGACGTGTCGGAAGGGGCGATCCTGCTCGATGGGGTCGACATCCGCTCGTTCGCCGTGTCCGACTACCGGCGCAATATCGGCCTGGTGCTGCAGGAGCCTTTCCTGTTCTTCGGCACCATCTCGGAGAACATCGCCTACGGCAAGCCGGGCGCCACGCGCGAGCAGATCATCGCCGCCGCGCGCGCCGCCCACGCCCACGAATTCATCCTGCGTCTGCCGCAGGGCTACGATTCGATGGTCGGCGAGCGCGGCCAGGGCCTGTCCGGCGGCGAGCGCCAGCGCATCTCGATTGCGCGCGCGCTGCTGATCGATCCGCGCATCCTGATCATGGACGAGGCCACCTCCTCGGTCGACTCGGAGACCGAGAAGGAAATCCAGAAGGCGCTCGACAACCTGGTGCAGGGCCGCACCACGATCGCCATCGCGCACCGCCTCTCGACCTTGCACCGGGCCGACCGCCTGGTGGTGCTCGACCGCGGCGTGGTGGTGGAAGAGGGCAGCCACGATGTGTTGATGGCGCGCGAAGGCGCCTATTTCCGGCTCTACGAAGCGCAGGCGCGCAACGTCGACACGGACATGGACGACAAGGAGGAAGACTAAGATGGCCACCACGACATTCCGATTGACGCGCGACCGCTACGGCAAGCTGGTGCTCGACACGCCGGACGGCACCGTCCACCAGGGCGTGGCGCCGGTGCGCGCCTTCCCGATCCAGGCGCCCACCCAGGGTATCTCGCTGGTGCTGCATGACGGCCAGGAAGTAGCTTGGGTCGACGACCTGGCCGAGCTCGAGGCGGACACGCGCGATCTGGTCCAGGAGGAGCTCGACGGGCGCGAATTCATGCCCGAGATCAGCCACGTGAGCAGCGTGAGCAGCTTCGCCACGCCCTGCACCTGGTTCGTCAAGACTGACCGTGGCGACACGCAATTCGTTTTGAAGGGTGAAGAGGACATCCGCCGCATCGGCGCCACCTCGCTGCTGGTGGCCGACAGCCACGGCATCCACTTCCTGATCCGCGATATGTACCGGATCGACAAGCACACGCGCCGCATCCTGGACCGTTTTCTGTAGTAAGCGAGCATCAAAGTTCCTTCGATTCCAGCCTATGTTCGGTAAGCAACGGACTGGGCCGGAACAAGTGCCCACAGTGGGATCCTCAGCCGATCGTTACCGATGGCTTCCCACGCGAAGGAACTACGATGTTTGCCCTGAAACGCACGACCCACACCTTCTTTTGTCGCCTGGCGCTGTGTGCCACGGCCTTGCTGAGCGCCTGCGGCGGCGGTGATCAGGGGCGAGGGCCCATCCTCGGACTAGGGGCGGCCGAGCTGGTGAGCGTGGCGGTGACCCCGGCCACGGCCTCGGTGGCGGCCGGCCTGTCGCAGCAGTTCGCCGCCACCGCAACGTACTCGGATGGCGCCACGCGCGACGTCACGGCAGGGTCGGCCTGGAGCTCGGCCACGCCGGCGGTGGCGAGCGTGAATGCGGCCAGCGGCATGGCGCTGGGCCTGGCGCCCGGTGCCAGCGCGATCGGCGCCAGCTTCGGCGGCAAGGCCGGCAGCGCCGCCCTGAGCGTCACGCCAGCGCTGGTCGTGTCCGTGTCGGTGGCGCCGCAAAACCCGGTGATCCAGGCCGGTTCGGCGCGCCAGCTGGCGGTGACGGCGACCTACACGGACAGCCATAGCGCCGACGTCACCGTGGGCGCCGCCTTCGTCTCCTCGGCACCAGCCATCGCCTCGGTCGGCAGCAGCAGCGGCGTGGCGACCGGCCTGGCACTGGGGTCGTCCGTGATCACGGCCAGCTTTGCCGGCAAGAGCGCCACGACCGTCGTGACTGTGCCGGCAGCGACCCTGGCCAGCATCGCGCTCACGCCGGCCAGCGCCTCGCTGGCCATGTTCGCCAAGCAGCAGTTCGTGGCGACCGGCACCTATTCCGATGGCAGCACCGGCCTGGTCACCAACACGGTCAGCTGGAGCTCGGGCATACCGGCCGTCGCCACCATCGTGACTGGCGGCGAGGCCAGTGGCGTGAGCGTCGGCAGCACCACCATCAGCGCCACCTCGGGTGCGATCAGCGCCAACGCGACCTTGAACGTCACGGCCGCTCCCGCCACCTTGTCGAGCATCGCCGTGACCCCGGCCATCGGCAGCGTGCTGGTGGGCGGCAAGCAGCAGTTCGTCGCCACCGGCACGTTCTCGGACGGCAGCAGCGCCGTGATCACCAATGCGGTGAGCTGGACCTCGAGCGCGCCGGCCATCGGCACCATTGTTCCAGGTGGCCTGGCCACTGGCGTGCTGCTGGGCAGCACGACGATCGGCGCGGCCTCCGGCCTGCGCAGCGCCAGCGCAGTGCTGAACGTGACGGCGAGCGCGCCGACCCTGTCGAGCATCGCCGTGACGCCCGCCATCGCCAGCGTGGCCGTCGGCGGCAAGCAGCAGTTCGTGGCCACCGGCAGCTTCTCGGATGGCAGCAGCGCGGTGATCAGCGACTCGGTGATCTGGAGTTCGAGCTTGCCCGCCATCGGCACCATCTTGCCAGGCGGCCTGGCCAGCGGCGTGCTGGTGGGCAGCTCGACCATTGGCGCCGCCTCCGGCATCCGCAGCGGCAGCGCAGTGCTGAACGTGACGGCGGCCGTGTTGCCACCGGTGGCGGGCCTGGACTTGAAAGGCGCGGCCAGTTTTGCGGTCCTGGCGGGCACCTCGATCACCAACAATTCGGGCGGCACCACGCTCATCACCGGCGACGTCGGTTCGCCGTCGCAAACGACCGATCCGACCCAGGTCGCCGGCTTCACGAACTACAAATCGGGCGCGGTGCTGGCCGGCGCGCTGGCCGACCTGCAAACGGCGATCACCGATGGCAACAGCCGTAGTTGCACCGTCAACTCGGCGTCCGGCATCGACCTGGGCGGCCTGGTGTTCACGCCCGGCGTGTACTGCTACGCCGGGTCGATCAACCTCACCGGCACCTTCACCCTGAACGGTCCTGGCGTGTACATCTTCCGCACCGCGTCGACCTTGAACACGACGGCCAACTCGATCGTCGCCCTTACCGGCGGCGCCAGTGCCGACACCGTGTACTGGCTGCCGGTGGCGCCAACGACCCTGGGCGCGAACAGCGTGTTCAAGGGATCGATCCTGGGCCAGGCGGCGGCCATCACGATGGGCGACAACGCGACACTGCTCAACGGCCGGGTCTTGACGGCGGTCGCCGTCACCTTGCGCAACAATCAGATCAGCAAATAAACCCCACTTTAAGAATCGAGAAAAACATGAAATTTGCTAAACGACTGGGCCTGCTGGGCATCGCCGCGATCGCCAGCCAGGCCGCGCTGGCCGACGAACCGTTCATCAACCCCGACTGGGCCGACCACGCCTGGTACCTTGGCGCCGGCATCGGCCAGGGTCGTGCCAACATCGACGATCAGCGCCTGAAGACGAGCTTGACGGCCAGCGGCGCCACGCTGGGCAGCTTTACCACCGATGAGCGCGACCTGGGCTACAAACTGTACGTCGGCAAGCAGTTGAACCACTATTTCGCCATCGAAGGCGGCTATGTCGACCTGGGCAAGTACAGTTTCAATGCGACGACTTCGCAGAACGGCGCGCTCAACGGCGAAGTCGGTTTTCGCGGCGTCAACCTCGACCTGGTCGGGCAGTGGCCGCTGACCGAGCGCTTCAGCGTGTTCGGCCGCGCCGGCATGCTGTATGCGCGCAGCAGCGCCCATTTCACTGGCAACCGCCTGTTCGCCGTGACCAATCCAAATCCGAGCGAGCGCAAGCTCAATGCGAAGGCCGGCCTGGGCCTGGAATACAAGCTGAGCGAGGCGCTGGCCGTGCGCGCCGAAGTCGAGCGCTACCGCCTGAACGACGCGGTGGGCAACCGCGGCGACGCTGACCTGGTGTCGCTGAACCTGGTCTACAAACTGGGCCGTCCGGCACCCAAGGCGGCGCCCGTGTATGTGGCACCGACCCCGGCCCCGGTCGTCGAGGCTGCGCCGGCCGTAGTGGAAGCGGCGCCGGCACCGAAGGCGGCCGCGCCGGTGGCGGTATCCGAGAAAGTCTCGTTCGCCGCCGAAGCCCTGTTCGACTTCGACAAGTCGGTCGTCAAGCTGGAAGGGCGCGCCGCGCTCGACGCCTTGCTGGTCAAGCTGCAAGGCATGAATACCGAAGTGATGATCACGGTCGGCCACACCGATTCGGTCGGCACCGATGCCTACAACCAGAAACTGTCGCTGCGGCGCGCCGAGGCGGTCAAGGCTTACCTGGTCTCGAAAGGGGTCGAGGCGAGCCGCGTGTACACCGAGGGCAAGGGTGAAACCCAGCCGCTGGCCGACAACAAGACGGCCGACGGGCGCAGCAAGAACCGCCGCGTGACGGTCGAAGTGGTGGGCACCCGCGTGCTCACGAAATAGGCGCCGGCAAGCCGCAATGGCCGCCCGGACGCAAGCCGGGCGGCTTTTTCGTTTTGGAGCGCCTATCGACGGCGTAGTTAAATACTATTTCAAATACAAATCCAATAGCTCTATACTACGACCTGGATCACCCATCAACTTTCGCAAGGACGTGTACTCATGAAAACTGTCGGTCAAAAATTAGACGCATTTAGTGTTCCAGCAGCCAAACCTGGTTTCAACCACCACGAAGAGAATGGCGTGTCGGCGTTCGAGACGATCACTGAAGCGTCCTTCCCAGGCAAATGGAAAGTCATCTATTTTTACCCGAAGGACTTCACCTTTGTCTGCCCAACCGAAATCGTCGAGTTCGCCAAGCTGAACAACGACCTGAAAGAGCGCGATGCAGTCCTGATGGGCGGCTCGACGGACAATGAATTTTGCAAGCTGGCATGGCGCCGCGAGCACAAGGATCTGGACAAGCTGAACCACTACGCCTTCGGTGACGCCACCGGCGCCCTGGTCGACATGCTCGGCGTACGCGACCCGGTCGCTGGCGTGGCCCTGCGCGCAACCTTCATTGTCGATCCGGACAATGTGATCCAGCACGTCTCGGTCAACAATCTGAACGTGGGCCGCAACCCGAGTGAAATCCTGCGCATCCTGGACGGCCTGCAGACGGACGAGCTGTGCCCATGCAACCGTTCGGTGGGCGGCGCGACGCTGTAAACTGGCTGTGCCCAACCCGCTTCGGCGGGTTTTTCTCCCTCTGGATAATAGGATTTAACAATGGAATTCTTAAATTCAATTAAAGAACTGATTCCCGACTACGCAAAGGACATCCGCCTGAACATCGACGGCACGATCGCCCGTTCGAGCCTGGAGGGCAGCGATGCGCTGGGCGTGGCGCTGGCCGCCGCGTTCGCCGCGAAAAGCCGCCCGATCATCGACATCCTGCTGGCCAGCGGCGCGCTGCCGGCCGCCGAGAGCGAGGCGGCCATGACGGCGGCGGCGCTGATGGGCATGAACAACAGCTGGTATCCCTACCTGGAGATGGCCGGCGACGCCGACCTGAAAAACCAGCCCGCCCAGCTGCGCATGAACGCCTACGCCAGCAATGGCGGGGTGGACAAGCGGCGTTTCGAGATGTACGCGCTGGCCGCATCGATCGTCGGCAAGTGCCACTTCTGTGTCAAGTCGCACTTCGAATTGCTCAAGCAAGAGGGCATGACGACCGGCCAGTTGCGCGATGTGGGCCGGATCGCCGCAGTCGTCAACGCGGCCGCACAAGTGATTGTCGCGTCCAGCCCGGTTTAGTGGATGTAGTTGACCGCCATCCCGGTGAGCGCGTCGCTGACGCACAGCAGGTAGGTGGCGGCGCAGGCAAGGCCGAGGTGCAGGGCTGCCCAGGTGATTGGGAACATGCGCATCATGGCGGTCTTTCGCTGGGGTCGATGAGTTCATCTTAGGCCCTGCCAGGAGCGGCAACCATCGGTCAAACGAGCGCAGGCTTGTAGGATTTTGCGCCGCGACTATGTACGGTGGGAAACACAACGGCGCCGCGGGACGGCGCCGTTGCCAATACTGGCCAGGCTCAGATGGTGGCGGTGAGCGTTTGGTCGGCCACTTGGTCGGGGTCGACCTTGGCCTTGGCAGCGCCCTGCTTGGCGCGCGAGCGCGAGGGCGGCAAGCGGCGCAGGGTCTTGAGGGCTTCGCAATCGCGGATGCCGATGGTGCGCTGGTCGACCGTGATCAGGCCGATCTCGTTGAAGGCGGACAAGGTGCGGCTGACCGTCTCGAGCGTCAAGCCCAGGTAGCTGCCGATTTCGTGGCGCGTCATGCGCAGGTTGAACAGTTTGCTCGAATAGCCCATCACGGCGAAGCGGTCGGCCAGCGATACCAGGAAACGGGCCACGCGCGCTTCGGCGCTGAGTGCGCCGAGCATGCCGATCATGGCCTGTTCGCGCACCAGTTCGCGGCTCATGACCCCGTACATGACGTTTTCCAGTTCCAGGTGCACGCGGCCGAGCGCGGTCAGTTTCTTAAATGGCAGCAAGATCAGGTCGCAATCGGACAGCGCCACCGCCTCCGAGGCGTAGTGGCGGGTATGGATGCCATCGACCCCGAGCATGTCGCCCTTCATGGGAAAGCTGAGCACCTGCTCGTTGCCGAATTCGTCGATCAGCACGGTCTTGAGAAAGCCCGAGTTGACGATATACAAGGTGTCGAAGGCTTGGCCGATGGTGTGCACGCGCTGGCCGGTCTTGAATTGCACGTGCTGGAACAGCAGTTCTTCGGTGCTGACGGAAACGGCTGCGCTGATGTGCAGCAGGTCGCAGACTTCTTTCAGGTTCGACCAGAGCCGGCCCTGGCGTTGGCGGCCCGCTTCCATCGGCGAGGAATGCGAGGGCGAGTTAGAGCTGTTGCGTGCTTCGGTTGTATGCGTGGGCAGCATGTTCTTCTCCGGTTGAAGGTTCTATCCCGAATGCGTTCTGTCGGTTGGCACTGCGCACTGGTATCTGGTGGATCGGCGAAGGAACCGTCTGTGGCGCTCGGGATATGAACGACAGGCAATCGAAATCGCTAGATTTAGTATGCCAACCCGAGTCTGGTATTGATATCAGCGAACGCTGATTCTGATAGTAGGACTGAGCGCGCCCTTGTAGGACGAATCCTAATGGGGCCGCGGTTTGGAGAATGAGGACGAAGGCGGGACGGCGTTGCGCACATGCCCAATAGACTGGGGGCGAGGGCTCCCGATTAAATCGCGCCGGCACAAAATCGCAGCGCCGATGTCTAATTCTCTTTTGAAGCTCAGGATTTGAACGGGGTGAGCAGGCGGTGTGCGACCGCGTACTGCACCATCTCCGAAAGCGACGTCATGCCCATCTTTTGCATGATGCGCGTCTTGTGGGTGCTGACCGTCTTCACGCTCAAGTGCAAGCTGTTGGCGATATCGGTGATCGACTTGCCACCCACCAGCATGGTGAACACTTCGAATTCGCGGTCCGACAGTTGCTTGTGCAGCAATTGCTCGTTTGGCGTCATGATGTTCAGCGCCAGTTGCTCGGCCACTTCGGTGCTGATGTAGGGGCGCCCGGAGGCCACTTTGCGGATCGCCCCGACCAGCTGGGTGCCGGCGCTTTCCTTGGTCAGGTAGCCCTGGGCGCCGGCCCGGATCGCGCGCACCGCGTATTGCTCTTCCTCGTGCATGGTCAGGATCAGGATCGCCAGCTTGGGCGCTTCACTGCGCACCTGGCGGATCAGGTCCACGCCGCTGCGCCCCGGCATCGACAAGTCCAGCAGCAGCAGGTCGAAGCCGCCCTGGCGCACCTGCGAGAGCACCTCGAAGCCGTTGATCGCCTCGCCGACGATGTCAATGTCGGGCGCGCCGTCAAGGATGCGCTTCAAGCCTTCGCGCATGATCGTGTGGTCGTCGGCAATTACAATGCGTATCATACGGCTCGCTTCCAGGCAGGTGGACGGGCGCTTGCAAGGTTGGACCATAGCGCTGGAGACGATGCGGGACAACTCTCAGCATTGCTAGGGGCAGCGCTAGCCAGGCTCCTTGATCAGGCGGTGCACCAGCACCGGCTTCTGGGTATGCGAGAGCACCTTGTTGGTGACGCTGCCGAGCAACAACTGGCCCCAGCCGCTGCGTCCGTGCGAGCCCATGAAAATGAGGTCGCATTGCTGCTCCTCGGCCACGTCGACGATTTTTTGCGCAGTGGCGTCGGAAAACACGGTCAGGCCGCTGCATTCGAGGCCGCGTTCGCGGCAGGCCGCCAGCACCGAGCCGAGGTGCTCGGCGCCCACCCGCTGCATTTGCGCCATGTATTCTTCCTCGCTCGGATAGGCCGGCGGGATGATCTCGACATACACGGGATACTGGTAGTCCGGCGCCACGAACAAGGCCAGTACCTGGGCCCCCATCTGCTGGGCGAACTTGACGCCGGCGCACGCGGTCTGGCGCGACACGGCCGAACCGTCGGTGGTAATCAGGATTTTCCGGTACATGGTGCGCCTCCCAGAAGATGGTCTTATTGTGTATTGTAGTTCGTCCTATGGCCATTGATAGAACGCAAAGTATGATCTTGCTCAAACAGGAATCAGGTCTTGCCCGGTTCGCCTTTCCCGATATATTGCTCCAGAGGACGTTTTGCCGCCTTGTTCCGATGGTAAGATCGCAAATGATCTGGATCAAGCGGCGAAAAACGGGCTGGGGCGGGGATTTGCTTGCCGTTGATGCAATAATTGCGCATCAATTTGCACCTGGCTGCCGCCAGTGATTTACCAAGGGCGCGTGGCGCTGCTACACTCTGGTAATCGAGGCGATGTTGCCACGCATCATGCTCTGCCCGAGACACGCACAGCAGCACACTGAATACCGCACGACGCTATTGCGAATTTAACAAATTATGGAGAAGCAGGGATTATGACCGACGCCGCTGATGATTTCGACGCACTATTCGATGAAGTGTCTGCCCAACGCACGGCCACTGCGGTCGCCGCGCCCGCCGCTCCTGCCGCCCCCGCCGAAGATGACATGGACGCCTTGTTCGACCAGGTCGCCGCGGCTCGTCCGGCCACAGTGGCGGCCCCGGTCGCTGCCGCTGCCGAAGCTGTTGCTGCCGACGACAGCGCCGAAGGCTCGGCCGCCGACAAGCCCATGTTCGAGCGCCTGGGCGGCATCGTGCGCCTGCTGCACGATTCGCTGCGCGAACTGGGCTATGACAAGGCGCTGACGGAAGCGTCATCGCAGATCGTGGATGCCCAGGACCGCCTCGAATACGTGGCCAGCCTGACCGAGCAGGCCGCCAACAAGGTCTTGAACACGCTCGATGAAGGCATGCCGGCGCAGGACGTGCTGTCGAAGAAGGCCAAGGAGATGGACTCGCGCTGGGCCGATCTGTTCGCCGGCAAGCTCTCGCTGGACCAGTTCAAGGCCCTGGCCGGCGACTCGCGCCAATTCGCCCAGACCGTGGCCGAGGCCACCGAGGCCGAAAAGGCCCGTCTGCTGGAAATCATGATGGCCCAGGACTTCCAGGACATCACTGGCCAGCTGATCAAGAAAGTGGTGATCATCACCAAGACCGTGGAACACGAGCTGGCCGAGCTGCTGCGCGACAACGCGCCGCCGGCCGTGCGCGAAAAGCTGATGTCCAAGCCGCCGCTGATGTCGGGCCCTTCCGTGCCCTCCGTCGCGCTCGACCAGGACAATGTTGACGACCTTCTTGCCGATCTGGGATTCTAATGGACGATATGCTCAAGGATTTCGTCGTCGAGGCGATGGATCTTGCAGTCAACGTTGAAGAACACCTGCTGCGCCTCGAGCGCGATCCGAACAACAAGGAAACCCTGAATGCGGTGTTCCGCTCCTTCCACACGATCAAGGGCGGCGCCGGGTTCATGAACCTGCCGGCGCTGGTGGCGGCCTGCCACCTGACCGAGAACCTGTTCGACGCGCTGCGCACCGGCGCCGCGCCGGTCACGCCGATCGCGATCGAGGCGGCGCTGCAGGCGTCCGGCTTCGTGGCCGACCAGCTGACCGACTTGTCGAACGGCGCCGCGCCCGAGCAGCTGGCCTCGATGCCCGATTCGCTCGAACGCATCCTGGTCAACGCGATTGAAGGCAAGAGCGAGGCCGCGCCCGCGCCCGCGCCGGTGGCAGCAGCCCCGGTCGCAGCGGTGGCCGCCGCGCCCGTCGCCGCGACCGTGGTCGGCGCCGATGGCCTCGACTGGGAAGCGATGTTCATGGCCGTCACGCCGGCCGGCACCTACACGCCGGCCGCCGCTGCGCCCGCCGCCGCCGCGCCCGCTGCAGCGGCTGTCGCCGCAGCGGTGGCCGCGCCCGCGGCGCCGGTCGCCGCCGCTGCGACCAAGCCGGGCTGGGACGGTGCCGAACGGCGCGACGAGGCAACCAAGGAAGTGCGCGCCTCGGCCCCCGTCAAAGAGGACAGCATCCGGGTCGACGCCGTCAAGCTCGATGCCCTGCTGGAGGTGGCGGGGGAATCGGTGCAAGCCGCCAACCAGGCCGCGGTGCTGCTCGAGCGCCTGCTGCAATTTAAATTCGAAGGCCCGGCGGCGAACCTGATGGCGACCCTGACCGAGACGCTCGAACGCGCTTCGCGCTACTCGGCCGAACTGCAGCGCGCCACGCTGGCGACCCGCATGCAGCCGGTCGGGCGCCTGTTCCAGAAATTCCCGCGCCTGGTGCGCGAACTGGCCAAGGACCTGGGCAAGGACGTCGAATTGACGATCGAAGGCGCCGAGACCGAAGTTGACCGCGTCGTCGTCGACAGTCTGTACGATCCGCTGGTGCACATGCTGCGCAACGCGCTCGACCATGGCGTCGAGTCGCCCGAGGACCGCATGGCCGCCGGCAAACCGGCGAAGGCCTACATCTCGCTCAAAGCCTGGCAGGAAGCGAACAGCGTCATGATCGTGCTGCAGGACGACGGCAAAGGCATGGACCCGGTGGCGCTGCGGCGCAAGGCGGTGCAGAAGGGCCTGATCAACGAGAACGGCGCCCAGAGCGACGAGGAAGCGTACCAGCTGGTGTTCTTGCCGGGCTTCTCGACCAAGGAGGTGGCTTCCTCGGTGTCCGGACGCGGGGTCGGCATGGACGTCGTCAAAACCGCTGTCGAGAAGAACCGGGGCGCCATCCACATCGAGTCCATGCTCGGCCATGGCACCAAGTTCGCGATCCGCCTGCCAATTGAATTGTCGATCGTGCCAACCATGCTGGTGTCGACCTCGGGCGCGGCGCTGGCGCTGCCGATGGCGGTGGTCCAGCGCGTCGTCGAACTGCCCGACACCTTCTTGCAAGTCGGTGGCGCGCCGGTGCTGAAAGACCAGGGCCGTCCGCTGCCGGTGCGCTCGCTCGCCGGTGCGCTCGGCTATGAACCGTGCTCGGAAAAAGTCGGCATTGTCGTCTCCGCTCCCCAGCCCTACATCCTGGCCGTTGCCGCCGTCGACGGCACCGCCGACCTGGTGATCAAGCCGATGACGGCCATCAGTGTGGAGGGCATCACCGGCACCGCCCGTTCGGCCGAGGGCGAACTGGTGCTGGTGGTGGGCCTGTCGTTCCTGATGGATGGATGCCGCGGCGTGGTTCGACTGGCGGCCTAGGGAAGAAGATCGCTGACCTGATCATCGAAAATTAGACCGGTCGTTCCCGCGCAGGCGGGAACCCCTTCTTGGCATCTCGTTTGGCGCTGCATGGACTCCCGCCAGCGCGGGAATGACGGTTCTGTCGAGAAATTGAATTGCTCGCAAAGTGGACGCCAACGATTTTTCCAGGCCGGGGCACGAGCGAAAAAAATTGCTGCCGGTTTGGAAATCGAAAATGCCTGCGGATATCGAGCAGGCATTTTTTTATTCGCCTATTCGATTCAATTGCCGAATAAATTTCAGAAAAACCGGATCGATAGCTCGCGATGCATCAAAATGGGGCCGCAACTGCCGCAGTGCACAAATATGGCATAATCAAATGCGCAGCCTGTTTTTGGTACCCGTTCACCTTTTACTATCATGATAAAAACGCTCTACGACAAACTCTGGGAATCGCACGTGGTGCGCGCCGACGACGATGGCACCACGGTGCTCTACATCGACCGCCACCTGGTCCATGAGGTGACCAGCCCGCAAGCCTTCGACGGCTTGCGCGCGGCCGGGCGCAGCCTGTGGCGCACCTCGGCCAACCTGGCCGTGGCCGACCATAACGTGCCCACCACCGACCGCAAGGACGGCATCGCCGATCCGACTTCGCGCCTGCAGGTCGAGACGCTCGACGCCAACGCCAAGAGCTACGGCCTGACCTACTTCAACATGAACGACAAGCGCCAGGGCATCGTGCACGTGATCGGCCCCGAGCAGGGCGCGACCTTGCCCGGCATGACGGTCGTGTGCGGCGACTCGCACACCTCGACCCATGGCGCCTTTGGCTGCCTGGCGCATGGCATCGGTACCTCCGAGGTCGAGCACGTGCTGGCCACCCAGACGCTGCTGGCCAAGAAATCGAAGGCGATGCTGGTGCAGGTTGACGGCGCGCTGCCGGCCGGCGTGACGGCCAAGGACATCGTGCTGGCCGTGATCGGCAAGATCGGCACCGCCGGCGGCACCGGCTACGCCATCGAATTTGGCGGCTCGACGATCCGCGCGCTGTCGATGGAAGGTCGCATGACGGTGTGCAACATGGCGATCGAGGCGGGCGCGCGCGCCGGCATGGTCGCCGTCGACGACACCACCATCAACTACGTCAAGGGGCGCCCGTATTCACCGGCCGGACCGCATTGGGACCGCGCGCTCGACTACTGGCGCAGCCTGCACTCGGACGCCGGGGCACAGTTCGACATGGTCGTCACGCTCAACGCCGCCGAGGTCAAGCCGCAGGTGACCTGGGGCACGTCGCCCGAGATGGTCACCGCGATCGACGGCCGGGTGCCCGATCCGGACCAGGAAAAAGACGCGGTGCGGCGCGACGCGATGGAAAAGGCGCTGCTCTACATGAACCTCAAGCCGAACACCCTGATCTCGGACATCCGCATCGACAAGGTCTTCATCGGCTCGTGCACCAATTCGCGCATCGAGGATTTGCGCGCTGCCGCCGCCGTGGTGCGCGGCAAGCACCGCGCCTCGAACGTGCGGCTCGCGCTGGTGGTGCCGGGCTCGGGACTGGTCAAGGACCAGGCCGAGCGCGAAGGCCTCGACAAGATCTTCAAGGACGCCGGCTTCGAATGGCGCGAGCCGGGTTGCTCGATGTGCCTTGCAATGAACGCCGACCGGCTCGAGCCGGGCGAGCGCTGCGCCTCCACTTCGAACCGCAATTTCGAAGGCCGGCAGGGGCAGGGCGGACGCACCCACCTGGTGTCGCCCGCGATGGCGGCGGCCGCTGGTATCACCGGCCACTTCGTCGACGTACGCGCACTGCGCTAATCCATATCAATCAAGAGTCCAATCATGAAAAAACTATTCGCCCTTTCCTTCATCGCCCTGCTGCTGGCCGGCTGCAACACCATCGCCGGCGTCGGCAAGGATGTCCAGAAGGTCGGCCAGGTGGTCGAGGGCGCCGGCAAGAAATAAGCGCTGGAAGAAGGTGGAAGGCGCTGCGCTTTTCCACCCT
>JAZJYV010000026.1:0-21621 GCA_040390195.1 Pseudomonadota bacterium
AGCGGCGCCATGGAAAAGTCTCCGAGGCCCCGCACACAAAAATCCTGACACTCCCTTCGAAAAACATCGCTATCAACCGTGCGGTTGTTTCCTGATCATATTGCCCATCAAACCGCGTCACAGGGTCTGCTCTTCCGTCCTTCCGGAAGAGCCGTATGTCAACGTCACGACCGCTCTTATGGCTCTGATGGTCCTTGTACGGGTTGCCACCAGCGAGGCTCATGTTCCCGATGCCGAGCTTTCGGTTGTCGAGCCCCTGCCAGCGGTGTTCGATCATCATTAGCAGCGAGAGCAACCTGGGATCAGCGTATTGTCCCGCACCGTGTATCGGCGTCCCGTGGGTGTAATAGCCGGCATCCTCCGGTTTCTGCGGCAGCATGAAAAAGCCGCGTGAGTCCTTGGGCTGAACTTCGACCATGGCCACCTCCCTCACACGATTCGGTTGGTCGACAGGTCCCAGCCGCCGGCTGTATTGCCGCCAGCGCCGCCACCGATCTTCTGCTGAGTGTATTTCCACTTCACCCGAGAGTATTTCAGGCCGATGGAGTCATGCAAGACGTTCCCTTCATGTATCGTCTGATCCATGCTGCCGATCAGTACATTTTCCAGCTCGACCTCGTAATACTTTACCGGCACACCATGACCATCGGCACGCATGAATTCGAGCTTAGCCTTCGGAATTGTCCTGCCTGCCGAGCAATTTTGCATGAGTATCGGCGAGGACAAATCTGCCAGCTTGAGGACCAAAAGGCTCTTGTGCTCGCAGCGTTCCGCCGTGTGCCCGCCGCCCGTCGAAGCCGTTGCGCTTCTGGGTTGAGTGACGCCCCATTGTGCCGATATGAGCTCGATCCATCCCTGGTGCGAGGAATCTGCTGATTCGCCCTTGATGCCGTCGATTTGCAAGTACGCGTCAATTGCCATGATCTGCTTCTCCAGGTAGTTGAGGGACGCTGCAATAGCATTGTTTCTCGATCTTTCCGTGCGGGAATTGGGGCATATCAAGCCGGATGCAACATCTTGAGATTTTGTGTCCGCGGCGCGCGCCGGTGCATCATTGCGGCGATGGCTCGGCTCTATGAGCGCAGTTCATCTTGTTCACGTGACGTAGCCGGCTCCCGGCGACAGGCGCGTCCATTCTTGCTCCATGCGCCAACGCAGAGAATCTGCGTCATTCGACTCCGTGATTTACTCCTCATGCCGTCGCGGACATGTTCCTGCGTGATCATGCATTCGATCTCCCTCGCGTCCAATTCCAGCCTTAGGTGAAGTTTTGGAGCCATGGTTGGAGCCACCATAGTCAGCCGTTGCTCAAAAAACCCAGCATCCATGCCGCTTCCAAGGCATTATTTCAGTCCACCTATCCATGGCATAAGCCGTTGATTCGAAAGGATCAACGGCTTCTTGTTTGCCTCTGTATTCGTTTGGTCTTGTACAACGGTGTTACACATGGCAAGCAACTTCCTGGTCCGATCGCAACACGGTTGCACATCTTTTTTCCCGCCGATCGGGACGGGTCGTATATGCCCGCGAAGTTGTAGATTGTTTCCTTACGCTTCCGTAGGCCTTCAACCAGCATGTCTCATCGCGGCGACGATCCTTGCGATGGCTTCCTGTGCTCCCATTGCAATACCAATATCGCGTGCCAGCGCCACTTCGTGCTCCCGGGGATTGATTCGTATCATTGGGCACCCGACCTGTTGCCCAAATATGCGCACCGAGGGAATCGCCGTTCCAGCGCCAAGTTCGATGACGACTGGACGTCGCAAACGGGTTATCCACGTCTGAAAACGCGAATTTTTTTTGTCGACACTGCCCTCGATCCATCCAGCATCGTTGAACATGAGAATGTTCGGCCGGGCAAGGCCGCCGCAACGTGGGCAAGATGGGAGCGTCGACACCATGTGGCCGGAGACCGCATCTACGACCGGGTCGATGTCATCGGCCGGCCAGACCGTGTCGCTGCAGGGCGCCAGGCACTGCACCAAGTGGATACTCCCATGGCATTCAGTCACTCTGCCGCTATCGAAGCCGGCCTTCTGAAATTGGCGATCCACGTTGCTGGTAAAAACAGCGGCGCCATGGGGCATGGTCGCCGCCAGCTCGATCAATGCGTGGAATCCGGCGTGCGGTTGAACGGCTCGATATAGTTGCAAGCGATGCCCATAAAATCCCCACGCTAATGCTGGGTCAGTGCGAAAAGCGCGCGGACTGGCAATCTCCGCAAAGCGTATTCCCAATGTACCCAGCGCCGGATAAGCCCTCCAGAATCCCTGGTCGCCGCGAAAATCGGGCAAGCCGGAATCGATGCCCATACCGGCGCCGGCCGTGATCAGCAAACCATCGGCCTGGGAGATCAACTCCGCAGCCTGAATGCACGCCTGCTCTGGATCGCTCAAGGTGACGCCCCCGCTCTCAATCGGCCTGCTTGCGCAAGAAGGCAGGAATATCGATCGCGTAATAGCGTTCATCGAATGCCGATTGTATGACTACACTTACCCTGCCCTCGAAGTTACTCATAACTTGGCCTTTGAAAACGAGCTCCCGCGTAGTTTGAAGCAGGCGCTTGCTATTCACAGTCGGGAAGGCCGACGTCGGCGTCATCGTCGAGCGCGAACTCGCCCCGTTCGAAGGCGGCCAGGATCGCTTCGGCCTGGTGCAGGTAGCTGATCGGCGCCAGCACCCGCACTCCGCCCATTGCGGGCGAGATCAACAAGTCGGCCTGGGCATGGTTTGCGTCCGCCACCACGGCCGGCACGCCGCCCGCCACCAGGCAGCCGCAGGCAAGGTAGGCGTCGGTTGGAATCAGGTATTGGGCGACGATGCACAAATCGCGGCCCGGTAGCGGCTCGCGCACGGTCTCGCCAACAGCTTGCGCGATCGAAGAATCCATCGTCTCCCCTTGGCGGTTCAAGATGACCGCCCCGTCACATGCTACCAGACCTGCCCGGCCGCCAGCGCCTCAATCTGCGCCGGCGTCCAGCCCCAGTCGGCCAGGATCGCCGCGCTATGCTGTCCCGGTGCGGCCGGCGCGCTGACGGGATCCGGCACGCTGCGGCTGAAGCGCGGCGCCGGCGCCGGCTGGGTCACACCGTCGACTTCGATGAAGGTGCCGCGCGCGCGGTTGTGCGGGTGCTGCGGCGCCTCCCCCATGTCCAGCACCGGAGCGAAGCAGGCGTCGCTGCCTTCAAGCAGTTCGCACCACTGCTGGCGTGTGCGGGTCCGAAACAGGGCGGCGAATTTTTCCTTCAGCGCCGGCCAGGCGCTGCGGTCCATCTGTGCGTCGAATGCGGGGTCGCTGGCGCCGGCCAGCTTCAGCAGCAGGGCATAGAACTGCGGTTCGATGGCGCCCACTGACACGAATTTGCCGTCCGCGCAGCAGTAGCAGTCGTAAAACGGGGCGCCGCCGTCGAGCAGGTTCGCCCCGCGCGCGTCGTCCCACGAGCCATGGGCACGAAAGCCGTACTGCATCGCGCCCAGCAGCGCCGTGCCGTCGGTCATGGCCGCGTCCACCACCTGCCCCTTGCCTGAGCTGCGCGCTTCGAGCACCGCGCACAGCACGCCGAAGGCCAGCATCATGGCGCCGCCGCCAAAATCGCCCACCAGGTTCAGCGGCGGCGCCGGCGGCGTATCGGCGCGCCCCATCGCATGCAGCATGCCGCTCAGCGCGATGTAGTTCAGGTCGTGGCCGGCTGCCTGCGACAGCGGACCGGACTGGCCCCAGCCCGTTATGCGGCCGTACACGAGGCGCGCGTTGCGGTCCTGGCACTCCTGCGGACCGAGGCCCAATCGCTCCATCACGCCCGGCCTGAAGCCCTCCAGCAGCACGTCTGCGCTCTCGACCATCTTCAGCACCACCTCGCGCGCCGCCGGCTGCTTGAGGTCGAGCGCCAGCGAACGCCGGCCGCGCGCCATCACGTCGAATTCGGTGCCCAGCATCGGAAACGGATTGGCCGCACCGGGCGCCGACTTGCGGTCGATGCGGACCACCTCCGCGCCCATGTCGGCCAACATCATGGCGGCAAACGGACAAGGTCCCAGGCCCACCATCTCGATAACGCGTATGCCTGCCAGCGGACCTGCCATGCGAGTGCTCCTTACAGTGAACGTGCGATGATTTCTTTCATGATCTCGTTGGCGCCGCCATAGATGCGCTGCACCCGCGCGTCGACATACATCTGCGCGATCGGATATTCGAGCATGTAGCCGTAGCCGCCGAACAGCTGCAGGCATTGGTCGACGACCTTGCATTGCAGGTCGGAGATCCAGTACTTGGCCATCGAGGCGCGCACCGCGTCCATGCGGCCGGCGATCATGTCCTCGATGCAGCGGTCGATGAAGATGCGTGCGATGGTCGCCTCGGTCTTGATTTCGGCCAGCACGAAACGCGTGTTCTGCATGTCCAGCAGCGCCTGGCCGAAGGCCTTGCGCTCTCGTGTGTACTCCACCGTCAGGCGCAGCGCGCGCTCGATTGCGGCCACGCCGGCAATGCCGAGGATGGTGCGCTCATACGGCAGTTCGGTCATCAGCTGGGCGAAGCCCTTGCCTTCGACACCGCCCAACACATTCTCGAGCGCCACGTGGGCGTCGTCGAAGAACAGTTCGCAGGTGTCCTGGCCTTTTTGACCGATTTTTTCGAGAATGCGCCCTACCCGGAATCCCGGATTGTCCTTCGTTTCGAGCAGCAGCAGCGACACGCCCCTGGCACCGGCTTCCGGATCGGTCTTCACTACCACCACGATCAAGTCGGCCAGGTAGCCGTTCGAGATAAAGGTCTTCGAGCCGTTCACGCGGTAGCCATGCTCGGTCGCCACCGCCGTGCTGCGGATGCCCTTCAGGTCCGAGCCGGCGCCCGGCTCGGACATCGCGATTGCCGCCACCATCTCGCCGCTGGCCAGCTTCGGCAGGTACTTCAGTTTCTGCGCCTCGGTGCCCTGGTTCAGGATGTAGTGCGCCACGATCGCGTGCACATGCAGGCCGAAGGTCATGTCGCCGGCCCCGGCCAGCTCTTCGAAAATGACCGACTGGTGGGCGAAATTGCCACCCGATCCACCATACTGCTCGGGGATGTCGGCCAGCAGGATGCCCAGCTCGCCACCCTTGTTCCACAGCGTCCGGTCGACGTGCTGCTGCTTGCTCCAGCGTTCGCGGTTGGGCGTGATTTCTTCCTCGGCGAAGCGGCGCACAGCGCCGCGCAAGTCTTCGAGCTCGGGGGTCATCCAGGGGGAAGGATAGTCCATGCCTACTCCGCCCGGTACATGGTGACCACGCAGGCGCCGCCGAGCCCGAGGTTGTGCTGCAGCGCCACGCGCGCGCCCTCGACCTGGCGCGCGCCCGCGCTGGCGCGCAGCTGGTGGGTCAGTTCGTAGCACTGCGCCAGGCCGGTCGCGCCAAGCGGATGGCCCTTCGACAGCAAGCCGCCCGAGGGATTGGTGACGACCTTGCCGCCGTAGGTGTTGTCGCCGTCGTTGATGAACTTGTCGGCGCCGCCTTCCGGGCACAGGCCCAGCGCTTCATAGGTGATCAATTCGTTCTGGGCGAAGCAGTCGTGCAGCTCCACCACGTCCAGCTCGTCCGGTCCGATGCCGGCCTGCGCGTAGACCTTGGCGGCGGCGTCGCGGCTCATGTCGTAGCCCACCAGGCGCATCATGTCGCCCGAGTCGAAGGTGCTGTGGCGGTCGGTCGTCATGGCCTGGCCGGCGATGTAGACGTCGGTCCTGAGGCCGCGTTTGCGGGCAAACTCTTCCGATACCAATACCGCCGCGGCCGCACCGCAAGTCGGAGGGCAGGCCATCAGGCGCGTCATCACGCCGTCCCAGATCATTGGCGCGTCCAGCACGTCCTGCGCCGTGACGACCTTCTTGAACAGCGCCAGCGGGTTGTTGGCCGCATGGCGGCTGGCCTTGGCGCGGATGTTGGCGAAGGCTTTGAGCGGCGTGCCGTATTTCTGCATGTGGGCCAGACCGGCGCCGCCGAAGTAGCGCAGCGCCAGGGGAATGTCGGGCCGGCCCACCAGCTCGTCGGTGACCGCGTCGAACGGGTCGAACGGGCTGGGACGGTCGGTGAACACCGAGCCGAGCGCGCCGGGCGACATTTGCTCGAAGCCGAGCACCAGCACGCAGTCGGCGGCGCCGCTGGCGATCGCCTGGCGCGCCAGGAACAGCGCGGTCGAGCCGGTCGAGCAGTTGTTGTTGACGTTGATGACGGGGATCCCGGTCATGCCGATCTGGTACAGCGCCTTCTGGCCGCTGGTCGAGTCGCCATACACATAGCCGGCGTAGGCCTGCTCGATGTCGTCATAGCTCACGCCCGCGTCTTCCAGGGCCTGGCGGCCCGCCAGAGCGCCCATCTGGTCGTAGGGGGCGCTGGCGCCCGGCTTGGCGAAGGGGATCATCCCCACGCCCGTGACATAGACTTTGCGGCTCATACCGGTCTCCTGTTGGTTGATTAGGTCGCTCGACCTAGATGGCGAATTATAGGTCAGCCGTACTACTATTCATAGCCCCATGCGATAATCCGGCCCATGTCCGATACCCTGACCAGCTCCCTCAAGCATAAACCTTCCGGCACCACCGAGAAAGGCCTGGGCCGCGCCCACGCCATCCTGCAGGCGGCGCGCACCCTGCTCGCCGCTGAAGGCTATGCGGGGCTGTCGATGCGGCGCGTGGCCACCGAGGTCGGCATCAGCCTGTCGAACGTGCAGCACTACTACCAGAGCAAGGACGCGTTGCTCGAGGCGCTGCTGCTGTACACGATGGACCTGTTCCAGTCGAACATGGACCGCATCCGCGCGGAGATGACTAGCGCCTCGCGCATCGAGCAGTTCCTGATGACGGCCGACATGTTCCTCGACGAGATCACCGATCCGGTCACGCACGCGATCTTCTTCGAAATCTGGGCGCTGGCCTCGCGCAATGCCTTCGCCTCGGCGTTGATGGACAAGATGCTGGCGCGCGAGCGCAAGGCGATCTACCTGCTGATCCACGGCCTGAACCCGGCCATCAGCGACGAGGAAACCATGCAACGCGCGATCCTGATGGTGGCGCAGATCGAAGGCTTGATGTTGTTCCGGCTGAACAAAGAGAGCCGCCGCGCCCAGTTCCTGGCGGTGCGCGCCTCGGTGCGCAAGGCGCTGCTGATGCTGGCGACGGCGCCGTAATCCATTCCGCTCAAGCTGTGCAATTCACCTGTAAGCGTGACCCGGTGGGTTGCACAGCATCGACCGGGACTCTCGTCAAGCGACTCCGGCAGATTCATTTCTGCCTCATTTTTAGATGCAATTCTCAAAGATAAACGAGCGTCAGCGGCGAGCGGCGATATTTGCGGGCTATGTAATGGCGATGTCTGGAGCGATTCTCAAGAAGGCTTTACACGCAAGCCAATCACGATTGCCGAAAAAAAGCGCCGCGGAACGACGGCGGAAGTGAGCTACTCGATCGGCTTTTCAATCAAGAAAACGGGACCGGCCGAACGGCGTAGCACGCGCGTCCTGCTGGTCCTTGAAACGCAATGTTGGAAAATTGACGATCTGGTCACGAGCACAGGTTCGATCAAGCGAATAGTCCAGGGCGGATAGACGCTCCAGCACGTTCAGGTCCACCGCTCGTGTCCCGAGTCAGAAATTCGACGACAAAATGTTGGGTGGAATGGGGGACGACGAACAAGGTTTTCGATTTGTGGGGAAATCAGGATCGCAGCGGCAGCAGGTCCTGACGCTCTTCGAGCAGGGCAAACACTTCATCCTTCGACAGCACGTAGCGCTCCAGCAGCGTGTCCTTGAGCGAGGCGATCGCCGCCTGGTAGCCGCCAACCGCGCCCAGTGTGTAGGTGTACAGCTCGTCGGCCTTTTGCTCAACCTCGCGCAGCGTGTGTTCGGCGCCGCCGTCCTGGCGCAACTGCTTGTAATCGAGCTTGGAGCGCGAATACATCGACAGCCCGCTCACCATCAGGTTGAGCAGCTTGGTGGCCTTCTCGATGTCGTTCTGGCTGCCCACCGAAATCCCGCGCGCGCCGTAGAACAGCTCCTCTGCCGCCACCCCGCCGTACAGCTGGATGACATCCTGTTCGAGTTCCTCGAGCGTGCGCAGCGAGACGTCGTCGCCGGACTGCAGCACATAGCCGAGCGCGCCCAGCTTGGAGATCGACTCGGTGCTGATCTTGAGCAGGTGCGACTTCTGCTTCACTTCTGCCAGCGTCATCCCGGCCCGCAGAAACGGGTCGATCTGCATGAAGAAATGCCCCAGCTCGTGCAGCGCCACGCGTGCGCGCTGCAGTTCCTTGTCAGCCGTGGTGGCGCGGTCGGTCAGGCCCAGCGTGGCGCGCTCGAAGGCGCGGAACATCAAGCCGGTGTTAATGATTGCCTTCTCCTGGATCGACAGCATGCTGGCCCGCTCGACCACGGTCTCCAGCAGGGCCGGACTGAGGTTGGCGGTCATCTCGGCCAGCTGTCCCAGGTCGAGGTCGTCCCAATCGACCAGGCCATCCTTCTTGCGCTTGAGGAAGCTCTGCAGCAGCGCGCCCCGCTCGGCCTTGTTCGGCAGGCGGAAATTGATCTTGACCGAGAAGCGGCGCAACATCGCCTCGTCCATCGCGCTCGAGGCGTCGTCGAAATTCGACGCCACCACCCAGATCACGCCCTTGCCCTGTTCGCTCTTGACGCCATCGAGCAGGCCAAGCAGGGTGTTGGCCGTGTCGTCCTCCCATTTGCGTTCGCCCCGTCCGCGTGGCATGAACAGGGCCTGGGCTTCGTCGAGAAAGATGATGCAGCGCCCGCGCGCGCAGGCCTTGCGGTACAAGCCGTTGAGCGCCTTCGAACCGCCGCCCACATAGCCCGACTCCAGCGCTGAACCGGACGCCTGGATCAGCGCCACGTCGAGCTTCTTGGCCAGGTAGCCAACCAGCTTGGTCTTGCCGGTGCCGGCCGGGCCGGTCAGCATCACGTTGAACGGGCGCTCGATATTGTGCGACTGATATTCAGCGCGGTTGCGGATCATGTCTTCCAGGTGCAGCACTTCCTGCTTGATGTCCTCCATTCCGATCAGGTCGTCCATGCTGCCCTTGAGCTGGTCGGGCGTGAGCACGGCGGCCGACATGCCCATGCCGGGCACGCCGAACTTGAGCACATACAGCAGGAACAGGATCACGGCGATGTCGAGCGCATGGCGGCGCGCGAAGGCCAGCGCCTCGGCCGCCGCCACGTTCTCGCCCTCGTCGAGCAGCACCGCCTTGTGCGCGGCCAAGAAGTCCTCGCGCGCGATCGCATACGGAATCGCGTTCTTGAGCAATACCTCGCGCTCCAGGTTCTGGTGGGTGTTGGCCGGCACCTTGACCACGTGCAGCAGCGGCGCATCGCGGAACTTAAAAACATAGCGCGGCGTGTCCGACTGCGGCCTGGCCACCAAAAGGTAGTCGAGGCGCGCCTTCTGGCCCGCCAGCGCGCTGATCTCGGCGATGTTCTGCGAGTAGCTTACCGGGCTGGGGTCTTGCGGCACATCGCTCTTGTATACGGCCAGCACGACGGCCAGCGCCAGCAGCAGCGCCACGCCAAGGCGCACGTAGCCATTCTTGAAAACGATCTGGAGTTGGGCGAAGCTGGGCATGGGCAAATCGGGGAAAATACTGTGCTAGTGGGCAATGCTCGTAGTGCGACTATACCGCCAAAAAATTACACACAGGCGATATTTGTGCGAAAAAAATGCGCCGCGCCACAGTCGTGTACAAGCTGCCAAGACTGGTCCGCAGGAAAGATGACAACTGTGTTGGGCTCGTAACAATTCGTATCAAGGCTTGATGCATCGCACTGATCAATTCATCATCTGATCAACTCATCAAGAAAGCTTGCCATGCGCCGCATCGTCCACTATCTGCACCAACTGTTCGGCAACCCCGTCCGTTTCGAGGCCGACCATTTGACCGGTGCGGTCGACCTGTCCGACAGCGCCTACTGCTTCGAGTTGCTGAGCAAACACGGCCTGCGCTGATTTCATTGCCGCCGCCCAAGCAATCTCCAATAAACCCCCGAATTCAATTGAATCGCTGTGTGAAAATCACGCGACTCATGATTAAATTGAATCTCCAAACGGTGCCTGCGTCGACCGAGCGGCCACCGATGTCGAAGGGATACGCCGTGAAACCTATCATCATTGCTGCCGCTTTCGCGCTCAGCTGTTGCATCGATGCCCAGGCCGTCGTGGTCGATATCGAGGCCGGCCACGTGGCCGCCAGCCGCCATGTGCAGCGCCAGCCGCTGGCCGGCGAGCTCTCGGCCAACGACTTGAAGACCCTGCAGAGATATGAAGGCCTCGGCGCGGCCAACGGCATGTCCGAACTGCCCGAACCCGAAGTGTTCCTCATGATGCTGGTCGGCCTGTGCCTGATCGGCTACCGTGCCAGCCGCGACAGCGACGAAAAATTCAAGTAAGGCCGTCGGTGCATGACAGCGGCGCCGGGATGTGGCGACTCAGTAGTGCTTGACCGTGAGCTTGCACAGCTTGTCGATATTGGCGTAGGGAACGCCGTCCTTGAGCGCGGCGGCAATGCACTTGGCCTTGCTGCCGGCCGTGTCCGAAAACGCCAGGAACAGCCCGGCCAGCAGCGCCAGCGCGCCGCCTGCGAATACCAGCCCCCGTAGTAATTCCTTATCCATGTGGCGCACCATCGCTTGAATGTCGATGCGAGCCATTCTAACGTCTTACGGCAATTTGTGTTGTCTTTTCGCCAGCGTTCTCAGGCGGCGCACAGGGTCGCCAGCTTGCACATGGTGTTCCAGTTGCGCGCCGTGGTGGCGTCGCCCAGTTGCTTGCCCAGCGCGACCACCAGGCGGCTCTCCAGCACCCCCTCGGGGCACCAGGCATAGGCTGCGCGCTGGCCGAGCGCCAGCGCCTCCGGCACCCATTTCCTGCCCGCCAGAAGCTCGAGTCCGGCACGGTCTTGCGGATTGCTGAGGACGAAGGCCATCAGGCGCGACTGGTCGGTCGCCATCGGCAGCAGGCTGTTTTCAGCCATCACGGTTTCGAGCTCGGCCTGGGTGAGCACCGTCACGCGCGCCGCCACGCCGAGCTTGAGCACCAGTGCCTCCTCGATCTCGGCGGCGGCATCGGCCGGCTTGAGCGGGCCGGCCGAAAACACCACGTTGCCGCTGTTGAGCAGGGTGCGCACCTCGCCGTGGCCAAGCGCGCCCATCAGTTGGCGCAGGTCGGCCATGGCGATGCGCTTGGCGCGGCCCACATTGATGCCGCGCAGCAGGGCGACGTAGCGTGTCACCGGCATCGCGCGCGACCCGTTGCTGCCAAATACGATTTCATCGGGGGCTTCCTTTCAAGAACAGGCGCGGCTGCGCACGCAGGGCGAGAATACCCCAGAAGCGCTGCCCGCTTCAAGCAGCGCCGTGGGCAATCGGCGCGTCCTCGCCCATGTGCGGCGTCACGCGCGGAATGCGCAAGGTGAAGTGGGTACCGTGGCCAAGCGTGCTGCTGACGGCAATGGTGCCGCCGAACTGCTTGGCGATCAGGTTGTAGACAATGTTCAGGCCCAGGCCGGTGCCGCCCTGGCCGCGGCGTGTGGTGAAGAAGGGATCGAAGATGCGGTCGAGCACGTCCGGCGCGATGCCCTTGCCGTCGTCGTTGACATGCAGTTCGACAATGTCGCCATCGAGCCGCGCGCTGATCTGGATGTGGCCCGGGGTGTCGATCTCGAACGCGTGCTCGACGCAGTTCAAGGTCAGGTTGGTGATGACCTGGGCGAAGGCGCCCGGATAGCTGTCGAGCACGATCTCGGGCGGGCAGTTCAGGGTCAGCCGGATCGGCGTCTTCTTCAGTTTCGGCTGCAGGCTCGAGACCACCTCCTCGACGTATTCCTTGAGCGCGAAGGGCCGCCGCGCCTCGCTGGTCTGGTCGACCGCGATCTGCTTGAAGCTGTGGATCAGGTGCGCCGCGCGGTAGGCGTTGTTCATGATCAGGCGCGCGCTCTCGGCGGCCGTGTCGAGGTAGCGCATCACTTCCGATTTCTTGATGCCGGTGGTGCCCACGGCCAGCTGGATCTCGTCGGTGGCCGCCTTGAGCACCGAGGCGCTGGTGAGCGCGATGCCGACCGGCGTGTTGATCTCGTGCGCCACGCCGGCCACCAGACTGCCCAGCGAGGCCAGGCGTTCGGACTGCAGCAGCGATTCCTGGGTCTGGCGCAAGTCTTGTAGCGCCTGGGCCGTTTCCTGGCCCGAGCGGCGCGCCGCGTCCTCGGCCTCGCGGATGCGCACGATGGTCGACTTGAGGCGGCGCTGGATCTGGTTGAAGCCGCGGATCACGTCGCCGAGCTCGTCGCGCCGGTCCTCGGGCAGCTCCTCGACTTCGCCGGTGCCGCGCGTGGCCAGTTCGAACAGGCCGTCGCGCAGCCGCTTGAGCGGCTCGAACACCACCCGCAGCGACAGCGACAGGGCCACCACCAGCACGATGTCGAGGAACAGCACCTCGATCACCTTGCGCAGCAGTTCCGAGGCGAGCGCGGCATCGATCTGGGCGCGGCTGAAATTGATCACCACCTTGCCCACCGAGACCGGCTTGAGCGAGGCGCTGGCCGAGCCGCTGTCCTGGAACACCAGGCTGGCCTCGACCTGCGAGCCGCCCGGTTCGGAGCCCGGCGTGACGGCGGCCAGGCGGCCGTCGGGATTGCGGATCTTGCCGGCGAACAGGCCGACCGAACTGTCGTAGACGCGGATGGCGACCACTTCGGGCGGCAGCATTTCCGCCTCGACGATGCTGTCGACCTTGGACTTGTCGAGGTCCCACAAGGCCGACGGCAGGCTGATCTGGAGCCGGGTCAGCACGCCCTGGCGCAGGCGCAGGTTGCTGCCTTCGAGTTCCTTGCCCAGCGAATACTGCGTGTAGGTGCCGGAAATGGCCAGCACCAGGGTGACGATCACCACGAACAGCAGTTTCAGCCGGCTTTGAATACTGAACATCGAGCTCTCCTGGTGGCGCGCGCCCCCCTTTCGCCACAATGTACGGGAACAGCTTCTGCTTGGCAAGAAATTGAAGCGCAAGCAGCTTGCGGCGGTGGTAACATTCTTGCATTGAGACGGAGGCGGCAATGACAGCAGCATATCAACACCTGACACTGGGCGAGGTACAGCCAGGGATGGTGCTCTCGGATGAAATCCTGGACCAGCACGGCAAAGTCCTGCTGCCCAAGGGGGCCGTGCTGAGCGCCTCGACCATCGCCCTGCTGCCGCGCCACGGCATCGAGATGCTGGCCGTGCTGCGCAACGACAGCGAAGGCGAACCCGTGATGGCCGCCGCGCCCGACCCGTCGGCGATCGAACTGCGGCTGGCCAGGCTGTTTCGCAACAACGTGGTCGACGACCACGACGACTGGGCCACCGGCATCTTGCGCCGCTATGTGGAAGACTTTCGCCTGGGCCGGGAGATCGAGCAATGACGCTGGCCCTGGAAGACGTCATCGCCCATTTGCAGGAATTGCCGTCGCTGCCGGCGGTGGTCATGGAATTGCTCAGCAATATAGACCAGGAAGACATCGACATTTCGGTGCTGGCCAGGAAGGTCTCGCACGACCAGGCCTTGACGGCCAAGACGCTGCGCCTGGCCAACTCCTCGGTGTACGGCTTGCAGATCAAGGTCACCACGATCCAGCAGGCGATCACCTACCTGGGCTTCCAGACCACGCGCAACCTGATCACGGCGGCCGCCATCACCGGCTGCTTCGCCGAGGGCAAGTGCCCCGGCTTCAACGACAAGGCCTTCTGGCGCCATTCGATCGCCAGCGCGGCCTGCGCCAAGGTGCTGGCGCGGCGCCTGCGCTTCAACCAGGATTACGCGTTCACCGCCGGGCTGCTGCACGACATCGGCCGGCTGGTGCTGGTGAGCAGCTTCCCAGCCCAGTACCAGCTGGTGATGAGCTGGCGCCAGGCCAATGACTGCACGGTGCTCGAGGCCGAGCGTGCGGTGCTGGGGATCGACCATGTGGTGGCCGGCGTGGCGCTGGCCGAGCACTGGAATTTTTCGGACACGATGAAGTCGGCCATCGCCGGCCACCACGAGCCGGACACGCCCGGCTCCGGCCTGCTGGCCAACATCGTGCACGTGGCCAATGCGATCGTCCACGCGCTCGACCTGGCGCGCGACGAGGATGACCTGGTGCCCACTGTCTCTTCGGCGGCCTGGACCGCGCTGGGGCTGAACGAAGAATCCTACCTGCACGTGTTCCGCGAAACCGAGCTGCAGTTCGAGGAAATCACGACCGCCCTGATGGGCTGACACCGCTCGGGCAGGGGAGGCGCGCCGCGCCGGTCCCCACACCCCGGCATTCAATGCGCATAGTTGCCGGAACTGGCCTCGGCGCCCTTCTCTTCGGTCTTTGGCCGGCCCTGGGCGTCGGACAGGCGATACTTGGTGCGGCGATCGCCCATCAGGTCGCGCAGGTCGCGGATGCTCATGCCGGTCACCTCGTGCATGCGGATCAGCAGCGAGGCGCCGACCGGCAGGCGGTGGTGGCGGATCTTGCTGATCACGGGCGGCGCCACTTCGAGCATGCGCGAGAGCGCGGCGTCGTTCTTGAGCTGCATCTTGCCGAGCAAGATGTCGAGCAGGTGGTTGGGGTTGTAGCTTTCCTGTGATGCCAGTGCATGGTGTGCCATGATGTTCCTCGCGTGGTGAATGTGGGTGAATAATTCCAATGCGAACCTTTGTAAAAGACCATGTTTCGTGCCAAAAAGTTCCCGAAAAAACAGTCTTATGCCTGTTGAATCAAGTCGAGCCTGATGTGCCGCAATGGCCGGTGGTAAATTCCCACCCGCTTGTGCGTCATAAAAATTATCAGACTCACACGCTCTTAGTACATGCGATCCGAGGCAGGTTGTCCTTGTTCGATATCAAGCTAACGTTCGGAAAGCTTGTCATGCATTCATTTCAACACATGGGGCCAGGACGTGGCGCACGCAAGCTGTTTTTTGGAAACAACGTGGCTTCCAGAAAAACAGACTAAGCTTTTGATTTCAAACAAGAAATTTCGCTTGCCGGCGCAAGCGAAGGTGAAATTTCCGCTAGGAAATAAGTAAGAGAATGTTACAGAACCGTTACACGGAAATGTCGACGTTCTTGCCCACCGCGGAAGGTGATGGTGTCGAGGCCGCCTTGGCGGCCAGGTCCTGGCGCGTCAGGAACGATTCCTCGGCCGCCCGCCTGGCTTGCTGGGCGGTGTCGTTCTTCTCGATCTGGCGGGTGTTGCCGGCCGGCGCTTCCTGCGGCACGGCCTGGGGCGCGCGTTGCTGCTGGGCCGCTTGCAGCTCGGCGAAGGCGGCGGTGGCGGCCTTGGCCTCGGCCTTCGGTCCGGCGCTGCGCGCGAGCGCCTGGCTGCCGGCAGGAATGCCATTGTTCGACAAAGGTGCTAAGTTGCCTGCCATCATCTTCTCCCGCGCGCTCGAACGCTTTCCCGCCGAAGCCGGCAGGCCATGCTTTTACTTTAGAGATACTTTTCCTAAAATCAATGTAAGAGTTACAACTTTATTCTGAAATACGAAAAATCAGGCGAGGGGTCAGACCCCGGTTTTGCTTTTCAGGGGGTCTGACCCCGGTTGAGCCGGCGCCGGCATACCGGGGTCAGACCCCCAACCCCAGAAAAACCGGGGTCCGACCCCTCGGACGCGGGCGCCGGTATTTGGTCGCAGGCGCCAATTTGCGGTAAACTGGCAGCCCGCCCCGCCCTAGCCACCATTCCATGCAGAAAAAGATCTACATCAAAACCTTCGGTTGCCAGATGAACGAGTACGACTCGGACAAGATGGCCGACGTGTTGAACGCCTCCGATGGCCTGGTGCGCACCGACACGCCGGAAGACGCCGATGTGATCCTGCTGAACACCTGTTCGGTGCGCGAAAAGGCGCAGGAAAAAGTGTTTTCCGACCTGGGCCGGCTGCGCGAGCTGAAACTGGCGCGCCCCGGGCTGGTGATCGGCGTGGGCGGCTGCGTGGCCTCGCAAGAGGGCGCGGCGATCGTCAAGCGCGCGCCGTACGTGGACATGGTGTTCGGCCCGCAAACGCTGCACCGCCTGCCGCAGATGCTGCGCGCGCGGCGCGCCAGCGGCGACGCCCAGGTCGACATCAGCTTCCCCGAGATCGAAAAATTCGACCACCTGCCGCCGGCCAAGGTCGACGGCGCGGCCGCCTTCGTCTCGATCATGGAAGGCTGCAGCAAGTACTGCAGCTACTGCGTGGTGCCCTACACGCGCGGCGAGGAAGTGTCGCGCCGTTTCGAGGACGTGCTGGCCGAAGTGGCAGGCCTGGCGGCCCAGGGCGTCAAGGAAATCACGCTGTTGGGGCAGAACGTGAACGCTTTCCGCGGCAGCATGGAAGACGGCGCCACGGCCGATTTCGCGCTGCTGCTCGAGTACGTCGCCGAGATCCCCGGCATCGAGCGGATCCGCTTCGTCACCAGCCACCCGAAAGAATTCACCCAGCGCCTGATCGACGCCTATGCGCGAATCCCGCAACTGGTCGACCACTTGTACCTGCCGGCCCAGCATGGCGCCGACAAGGTGCTCGGCGCCATGAAGCGCGGTTACACGGCGCTCGAATACAAGTCCATCATCCGCCGCATCCGCGCGGTGCGCCCGCACATGTCGGTGTCGTCCGATTTCATCGTCGGCTTCCCCGGCGAGAGCGAGGCCGACTTCGAGGCCATGATGAAGCTGATCGCCGACGTCGGCTTCGACACCAGCTACAGCTTCATCTTCAGCAAGCGCCCCGGCACCCCGGCGGCCAGCCTGGAAGACGACACACCGCACGATGTCAAGCTGGCGCGCCTGCAGCGCCTGCAGGCGGCGATTGACGCCAACACCCGCAAGTACAGCGCGGCGATGGTCGGCAGCGTGCAGCGCATCCTGGTCGAAGGCCCGTCGCGCAAGGACGCGCGCGAACTCCAGGGCCGCACCGAAAACAACCGGGTCGTAAACTTCGACGCCGGCGCCAGTTTCGACGCGCTGATCGGCCAGATGGCCGACGTGCGCATCACCGAGAGCTTCAATTACACCCTGCGCGGCGAACTCGTCGCCCGCGCCGACACGATCGCCCAAGCCAGTTGAAAACCAAGACCCCCATCCAGCCCGAGTACTTCGTTCCCGAGCCGATCGACAACAACCGGCTGGCGCACCTGTGCGGGCCGCTCGACGAGAACCTGCGCCAGATTTCGGCCGCGCTCGACGTCACCATTTTCCGGCGTGGCGAGAAGTTCATCGTCAGCGGCCACAATGCCGCGCACGCAGTCCAGATCCTCGAGCGCTTCTACGCGGTGGCCAACAAGGTCGTGCCGATCGAGGAAGTGCAGCTGGCGCTGGTCGAACAGCGCTCCGGCCTGCACGCGCCGCAGGAGAGCGCGCTGGCCGTGGCGCTGCCCGAGATCGACATCAACAGCCCGGTGCTCAAGACGCGCCGCAGCGACCTGCGCGGACGCACGCCGCACCAGATCCATTACCTGCGCTCGATCCTCGAGCACGACATCAGCTTCGGCGTGGGGCCGGCCGGCACCGGCAAGACCTATCTCGCGGTCGCATGCGCGGTCGACGCGCTCGAACGCGACGCCGTCAAGCGCATCGTGCTCACGCGCCCGGCGGTGGAGGCGGGCGAGCGGCTCGGCTTCCTGCCCGGCGACATGGCCTCGAAGGTCGATCCCTACCTGCGCCCCCTGTACGATGCGCTGTACGACCTGCTCGGTTTCGACCGCACCCAGAAAATGTTCGAGAAACAGGTGATCGAGATCGCGCCGCTGGCCTACATGCGCGGGCGCACGCTGAACCACGCGTTCGTGATCCTCGACGAGGCCCAGAACACGACGGTCGAGCAGATGAAGATGTTCCTGACCCGGATCGGCTTTGGCAGCAAGGCCGTGGTGACCGGTGACGTCACCCAGATCGACCTGCACAAGTCCCAGAGGAGCGGCCTGGTCGACGCCGTGCACGTGCTGCACGACGTGCGCGGCATCGCCTTCACCCAGTTTTCCAGCGCCGACGTGGTGCGCCATCCGCTGGTGGCGCGCATCGTCGACGCCTATGAACATGCCGCCACCGCGCAAGACCTGGTGGCGCTGCCCAAACCGACCGTGGCCAAGAATGTCCGGAAAAAATAAACTCGCCCTGTCGGTGCAGTATCCCGATCCGCGCCTGCAGGGCGAGATCACGCGCCCAAAAGTGCGGCGCTGGGTCAAGGCGGCGCTGTTCGCGCCGGCCGCGCTGACCATCCGCTTCGTCGATGCGGTCGAAGGGCGCGCCCTGAACCGCGACTATCGCAGCAAGGACTACGCGACCAACGTGCTGACGTTTGCCTACAACGAGGGCGAGGACATCGCCGCCGATGCGCCCACCGAGGCCGACATCATCCTGTGCACCGACGTGCTGCAAAAGGAAGCGGCCGAGCAGGGAAAGACGGTCGAGGAGCACACCGCGCACCTGATCGTGCATGGCGTGCTGCATGCCCAGGGCTACGACCACGAGCACGACGAGGAAGCGGCCGAGATGGAGCAACTTGAACGCGACATCATGGAAGTGCTGGGCTTTCCCGACCCGTATCCGGACGCCTCCTGAACGCGGGCGTGGCCGGCGCCAGCCACGGATCCCCCACAGGGCGGACCAGCCCCAAAAAAATATATTGACTTCGCAACAATTTGGTATAAGCTGACTAAATCGTTACAGTAAATCGTTGCAGCCAACTGAGCCCATCGCTACGCAGGCGCATGGATGGTGATTGTGCGCGCCTGTGCAATTTCCAGTTTATTTTTTCGCCGATTTACTGCAACGATACAGTAAAACGTTATAGTTGCTGTTAACCAGAATATAGAAAACATACGGAGACCAAGATGGCAGGTAAACAACAAGGTGGAGGCCGGCAGTACCGGCTGACCCCGATCGCATCGGCAGTGGCTTTGACAATTTTCGGCAGCAGCGTGCCGGTCCAGGCGCAGCAGGCCGCACCCGCCGCCGCGCCGCTGCAATTGGAAACGGTGGTCGTTTCGGCCAACCGCCGCATCGAAAAACTCGAAGACGTGCCGATGTCAATCACGGTGCTGGGAGAGGAGTACATGAAGCGCAATAACGTGCGCGAATTCGTCGACATCATCAACCTCTCGCCCGCCCTGTCGCTGTCGGTCGGCACCCAGGTCGGCACCAACAGCATCAATATGCGCGGCATCGGCACCACCTCCAACAACGTCGGCATCGAAGGCGACATCACCATCATCGTCGATGACTTGCCGTATGCGCAGCCGCAGCAGGCGTTCAAGGACTTGTCCGACGTGGCCCGCGTCGAAGTGCTCAAGGGCCCCCAAAGCACCATGTTCGGCAAGAGTGCCATTGCCGGCGCGGTGGTGGTGACGACCAAGCCGATCGGCGGCGGCCCCCTGAAGGAGAGCGTGAGCCTGTTTCGCACCAGCGACCACGAGTACCGCGCCGGCGCCGCCATCAGCGGCCGCCTGTCCGACGACGTCGGGGTGCGCCTGTTTCTCAGCAAGACCAATTTCCCCGGCCTGTTGCACAACCTGAGCAACGACAGCATGCAAAATGGCTCGGGCGGCAAGAGCGTCCTGGCCAAAGTGCAATGGCAGCTCACGCGCGACCTGGACCTGCTGTTTGCGCCCCATTTCGACCACTCCCTGTCAAGCGGCAATACCGCCGCGATCATCGCGATCGATCCGGGCGTCGGCTATCTGTTCAACAAGAACTACACCGCCCTGTCCAACACGGCCGTGCTGCGCGGGATCCAGGTCAGCCCCTTCAACCGGGACATCCGCAACGATTCGCCCTCGGGCCTGGAGTCGACCGACCGCGGCGCGGGGCTGCGGATCAACTATCAATTTCCCGACAGCTCGCCCTGGAGCGGGCATGCCCTGACGTCGATCACCTCGTTCGACAAGAACCTGTCCAATGACTTCCGCGACAACGACAATATCGACCTGATCTCGACCTTCTATCAAAACAATGCGGCCGGCAAGCCGTCCGGCATTTCCGATCCGCCGATGATCAACGGCACCAGCGACAGCAAGACGGCGACCCAGGAAGTGCGCTTGACCTCGCCCGACAGCGGCGCCTTCCGTTACCTGGTGGGCCTGTGGCTGGCCCGAAACAGCCTCGACCGTGGCTACTACCGCGGCAACGCCTTCGTCAAAGAGACCAATTTCACCAACTACCTCACCACCTCGTCCAACCTGAACCGCGCCATCTACGCCAACACCAGCTGGGAATTCGCTCCCGCCAACAGCCTGACGGCGGGCTTGCGGCTGAACCGGGAATCGAACAACTACACCTTCCACACCATCGACAGCCTGTCCTCGAGCGCGCCGTCGAACGTGCATACGGGCGAGAGCTTCTACGGTGCCCCCCAGCACGATGAGAACGCGGTCACCGGGAAACTCGGCTACGCCTACCACTTCACACCGGACATCATGGTCTTCGGCACCGCCTCGACCGGCAGCAAGGGGGTGGCCTACGACATGACAAGCGGCGCCAACAATGTCAACGTGTTCAAGCACTTGCCGTTGGCGGCCGAAAAGGCCACCAGCTTTGAGGCCGGTTTCAAGGCCAACTTGTGGAACAACCGGGCGACCCTGAACGCGGCCGTGTTCCAGTCCAGATTCCGCGACTACCAGACATCGGCCACCGAACGCTTCTCCGACGGCAGTTCGGCCAGCGTGTTGTACAGCATTCCTTCACTGCAAACGCGCGGCTTTGAAGCCGACGCCACGGTGCTGGCCACGCGCGCGCTGCTGTTGAACGCGAACCTGGGCTACACCCGCGCCACGGTGCTGGAATGGAACCAGGGGCCCTGCTACAGCGGCGCCACCGACTGCAGCGTGCCGAACCAGCTGGTGCCCGGCGCCTTCCTGCGCAATGCCAGCGGCGGCAGCATGCCCAACGCACCGAAATGGAAGCTGAGCGCGGGCGGCGAATACAGCACGGCACTCGGTTTCGCGCCCTACACGGCAGCGCTGAACCTGCAGCTGCGCACCCAGTCCCGGGTGCTGGGCGCCATCAGCCAGGACCCCAGTTTGAACCGGCCCGGCTATGGTATTGTTGACTTGGGTGCATCGTTGAGCGAGAGCAAAGGCAAGTACAAGCTTTCGGTGGGCATCAAGAACCTGTTCGACAAACACTACGCGTCCGGCAATGTCGGCTCCTTCTTGAACTTCAAGCAGAGTTCCGGTCCCGACGTCAAGTCCTACGGTTGGCAACCCGCACGCGACGCATTCCGCTACGCCACGATCCGGCTGGATATGGCCTTCTAGTTGCACACACAAAAGGAAACCATGAGCGAACCAAAAATTCAGGACGTGGCGCGACTGGCCGGCGTATCGCCGTCGAGCGTCTCGAATTTTCTCAACAACCGGATGGAGCAGATGCGCCCCGATACGCAGCTGAAGATCCAGCAGGCGGTCGAGCAACTGGGTTATCGGCCCAATAATGCGGCGCGCCAGCTCAAGACCGGGGTCGCTTCCATGGTGGGCTTGCTGGTGCCCTCGCTGGCGAACCAGTTCTTCGGTTCGCTGGCGTGCGCCGTCGAGAGCGCCGCCGCCCGCTACCACTGCCACGTGATGACCTTCAGTACCTTTCGCAATCCCGATCGCGAACGGGCGCTGA
>JAZJYV010000027.1:0-44077 GCA_040390195.1 Pseudomonadota bacterium
GGACCATAGGCATAGCGGGTTGTTCAATACTTAGCGGTGACATAGCCAAAAAAAAGCTCCCTTGTGGGAGCTTTTTTTCTACTACTGGCGGAGAGGGAGGGATTCGAACCCTCGGAAGGGTCGCCCCTTCGCTTGATTTCGAGTCAAGTACAATCGACCACTCTGCCACCTCTCCTGATTCGGTCTTTGCTGCATTCCTCGCTTGCTGCTGCGAGGAACAAGATTATAGCAAAGTATTCGGAAAACGGAAGGGCTCAATCGAAGAAATTGCAATAATTTTCGATTATGGCGCAAGCTTCTCCAGGCCACCCATGTAGGGGCGCAGCACTTCGGGAATCACGACGCTGCCGTCAGCTTGCTGGTAGTTCTCCAGCACGGCCACCAGCGTGCGGCCAACGGCCAGGCCGGAACCGTTCAGCGTGTGCACCAACTCCGGCTTGCCCTGCGCATTGCGAAAACGCGCGTGCATGCGACGTGCCTGGAATGCTTCGCAATTGGACAGCGAAGATATCTCGCGGTAGGTGTTCTGGGCCGGCAGCCATACTTCCAGATCGTAGGTCTTGGCTGCGCCGAAGCCCATGTCGCCGGTGCACAGCGCCATCACGCGGTACGGCAGGCCGAGGTTCTTGAGGATGGTCTCGGCGTGGCCGACCATCTCTTCCAAGGCATCGTACGAGGCATCGGGATGGACCACCTGCACCATCTCCACCTTGTCGAACTGGTGTTGGCGGATCATGCCGCGCGTGTCGCGGCCATAGCTGCCCGCTTCCGAGCGGAAGCACGGCGTGTGCGCCGTTAGCTTCAACGGCAGCTGGTCGGCGCCGAGAATTTCATCGCGCACCAGGTTGGTCAGCGATACTTCCGAGGTCGGAATCAGGTAGAAAGTCTCGCCTTCGCCTTCCGCGCCGCCCTTCTTCACCGAGAACAGGTCGGCTTCGAATTTGGGCAACTGGCCGGTGCCGCGCAGCGAATCGGCGTTCACCAGGTAAGGCGTATAGCACTCGGTATAGCCGTGGGCGCCGGTGTGGGTGTCGAGCATGTACTGGGCCAGCGCGCGGTGCAGGCGCGCGATGCCGCCCTTCATGACCGAAAAGCGCGAACCGGTGAGTTTGGTGGCCACGTCGAAATCGAGGCCCAGCGCAGCGCCCACGTCGACGTGGTCGCGCACATCAAAATCGAAAGTGGGTGGGGTGCCGACTTTGCGCAGTTCGACGTTCGCGCTTTCGTCATGGCCGGCCGGCACGGAGGCGTGCGGCAGGTTGGGCACCGCTTCCATGAACACGGCCAGTTTGGCCTGGACTGCCGTCAGTGCGTGCTCGTCGGCCTTGAGCTCGTCGCCCAGGCCAGCCACCTGCGCCATCACGGCCGAGGTGTCTTCGCCTTTACCCTTGAGCATGCCGATCTGCTTGGACAGCGAATTGCGCTTGCTCTGCAGTTCTTCGGTGCGCGTCTGGATCGCCTTGCGTTCAGCTTCGAGGGCGTTAAAACCTGCCACGTCGAGCTGGAACTTGCGCGTTGCGAGACGTGCTGCAACATTGTCGATGTCTTTGCGGAGAAGTTGAATGTCTATCATTGTCTGGGATTGCCGGTATGTCGAAACCGCAATTGTACCAAGCCGACAGCCATTCTTAGCGAGTTTTGCTTCGGACCCGCCGATGCCGCGCCCGCCGGCGCGCGGACATCAGTTCAGTGCAGCTTTCTCGGCGGCCGTCAGGCGCTTGTGGGCGACGACCACGACTTGCAGCTTGGCGTTGTCGATGGCGGTGCTCAGCTTGGCGTTGTGGGCGGCGTGGAAGCTTGGCACTTCAGCCGTGGCGTAGGCGGCGAACGTGGCCATCACAGCGGCGGCGAGGAACACGGCTTCGAGGTTTTTGCGGACTTTCATGATGCTCTCCTGGGTGGTGAAGCGAGTTGGTATGGTGGTACTTTAGCCACTCGAAGCGGGAGATGCCATCGGCCTGCGATGGAGTGCGAAAAATGCGGGACAGGCTGCAAATACAGGTGATTGGACCGGTTGGGAAAGGCGCTGCCGCATTCCGCAGTGCAGGTGTCAACGCGGCGCATGCATGGTGGAATGCGGCTGCGCCTTTTCCACCCTACGAGCTGGTGGGTAACTTCGTCATTCCCGCCACAAGCCGCCTTATCGGCCGGCGTCTTCGTCCAGGCTGCGCAACCAGGCCAGCTTCTCGGCGATTTTAGATTCGATCCCGCGCGGCACCGGCTCGTACCAGCGCGGCTCGGCCATTCCCTCGGGCAGATAGGTCTCGCCGGCCGCGTACGCGTTCGGCTCGTCGTGCGCGTAGCGATACTCGTGGCCGTAGCCCAGCTCTTTCATCAGCTTGGTCGGCGCATTGCGCAGGTGGACCGGCACCTCGCGCGATTTGTCCTTCTTCACGAACGCCATGGCGCGATTGACCGCGTTGTAGCCGGCGTTGCTCTTGGCAGCGATGGCCAGGTAGAGCACCGCCTGCCCCAGCGCCAGCTCGCCCTCGGGAGAACCGAGCCGCTCGTACGTGGCCGCCGCGTCATTGGCGATCTGGATCGCGCGCGGGTCGGCAATGCCGATGTCTTCCCATGCCATGCGCACGATGCGCCGCAACAGGTACTGCGGGTCGGCGCCGCCGTCGAGCATGCGGCACAGCCAGTACAGGGCCGCATCCGGATGCGAGCCGCGCACCGATTTGTGCAAGGCCGAGATCTGGTCGTAAAAGTGATCTCCGCCCTTGTCGAAGCGGCGCGAATTGAGCGTCAGCGCATTGTCGACGAACTCGCCCGTGATGTGCGTCAGGTTCGACGCCTCGGCCGAAGTCTTGGTCTGCTCGAGCAGGTTCAGGAGGCGGCGCGCGTCGCCGTCCGCGTAGCCGATCAGGGTGGCGACGGCGATGTCGTCGAACTGCAGGTGCTGCAGCACCCTCTCCTGCGCGCGCTTGAGCAGCTGCAGCAGTTCGGCGTCGCTCAGCGCTTTCAAGACATACACCTGGGAGCGCGACAGCAGCGCCGAATTGACCTCGAACGAGGGGTTTTCGGTGGTGGCGCCAATCAGCGTGACCAGCCCCGACTCGACGAACGGCAGCAACGCGTCCTGCTGCGACTTGTTGAAGCGGTGGATCTCGTCGATGAACAGGATGGTGTGCTTGCCGCCTGCCAGATAATGTTCGGCCTGTTCGATCGCCGCGCGAATGTCCTTCACGCCCGATAGCACGGCCGACAGGGCAATGAATTCGCAGTCGAAGGCATGCGCGGTCAGGCGCGCCAGCGTGGTCTTGCCGACGCCGGGCGGCCCCCACAGAATCATCGAATGCGGCCGGCCAGAGCGGAACACCAGGTTCAGCGGCTTGCCCGGCGCCAGAAGATGGCTCTGCCCGATCACCTCTTCGATCGTGGCCGGGCGCAGCGCCTCGGCCAGCGGTGGCGAAGGCTCGGTCTTGAAAAGGTCATCCACAGTGGCCTCCTGCGAGGCGGGTGGAGCGTTGAAGCGGTAGTTTCATTGGCGCGGTGGCTTGGGCGAAGCGCCTAGTTTAGCCGAAGCGGGACCACATCGCAGCGGCGTGTCGGCCACTGTTTGTGGCGCCGCAAACCTATTGATTAAAGACGTCGGCGCCTTTCGGCATCACAAACTTGAACTGGTTGGCGGCCAGGCTCGGGTTTTTTTCGAATTTCTTGAACGCCAGCAGCGAGGTCTGGCCAAACGCATCGCGCAACTCCATCGCTTCCGGTGTGCCATTGCGCAGGCCGATGCTGATCTGCTCGAACGTCGAATCCTTGGCCTTGGGGGTGGCCAGCAGCCATTCGAGGCCTTCACGCGTGCCGGCCTCGGTCAGCGTGAAGTTCTTGTCGAGGTCATTGCTGCCAAACAGGATGGCGGCCGGCGACGAGCCCAGCGCGTCGCCCAGCTTGCGCACCGTGACCTGGTTCAGGTCCTTGTCGTAGATGTAGAGCTGGTCGCCGTCGGCCTGCAGCAGCTGCTCATAGGGCTTGACGTAAGTCCAGATGAATTTGCCCGGGCGCGCGAACAGGAAGGTGCCGTAGGCCGGCGCCGACACCTTGCTGCTGTCGTTCTTCTTGACCTGGCGCTGGGAGAATTCGCCGCGCGCGGCCTTGGTGCTGGCAACGAAGGTCTTGAACTGCTCCAGCGCGCTGGCGCCGGCCGCGCTGCTGAAGGCGAACGCTCCGGCTGCCAGCATCGCGGCCAGCGTTTTCTGCAGGGTGCTTCCCATAGTGTTCCTTATTCTGCGCTGGCCACGGGGACCAGAATGTCGCGATTGCCATTCGATTGCATCGGCGAGACAACGCCGCTGTTTTCCATTTGCTCGAGCAGGCGCGCGGCGCGATTGTAGCCAATGCGCAGATGGCGCTGCACCAGCGAGATCGAGGCGCGGCGGTTCTTGAGCACCACCTGCACAGCCTGATCGTACATCGGATCGGCCTCGCCCCCCGCTTCGCCAGCCGGGGCGCCGTCGGCGCCGGTGGCGCCCTCCTCGAGCGTGCCGCCTTCGAGGATGCCCTCGATGTAGTTCGGCGCACCCAGCGAAAGCAGGTGCTTGACCACCCGGTGCACTTCCTCGTCCGAGACGAAGGCGCCGTGCACCCGCACCGGCAGGCCGGTCCCGGGCGGCATGTACAGCATGTCGCCCATGCCCAGCAGCGCCTCGGCGCCCATCTGGTCGAGAATGGTGCGCGAGTCGATCTTGGACGAGACCTGGAACGCGATGCGGGTCGGGATATTGGCCTTGATCAGGCCCGTAATTACGTCCACCGACGGGCGCTGGGTGGCCAGGATCAGGTGCAGGCCGGCCGCGCGCGCCTTTTGCGCGATGCGGGCGATCAGCTCCTCGACCTTCTTTCCGACCACCATCATCAGGTCGGCCAGCTCGTCGATGATGATGACGATGGTCGGCAATTTTTCCAGCGGTTCGGGTGCGTCCGGCGTCAGGCTGAATGGATTCGGTATGTGCTCCTCGCGCTTGGCCGCGTCGGCGATCTTGGCGTTGTAGCCGGCCAGGTTGCGCACGCCCAGCTTGGACATGAGCTTGTAGCGGCGCTCCATCTCGTTGACCGCCCAGTTCAGCGCGTGGCCGGCCTGGCGCATGTCGGTGACAACCGGCGCCAGCAAGTGGGGAATGCCCTCGTAGACTGACATCTCCAGCATTTTCGGGTCGATCAGGATCAGGCGCACATCGGCCGGATCGGACTTGTAGAGCAGCGAGAGGATGGTGGCGTTGATGCCCACCGACTTGCCCGAACCGGTGGTGCCGGCCACCAGCAGGTGCGGCATCTTGGCCAGGTCGGCCACCACCGCCTTGCCGGCGATGTCCTTGCCGAGCGCGATGGTCAGGTTCGACGAACTGTCGTTGTAGACCTTGGAGCCGACGATTTCGGTCAGGCGCACGATCTGGCGTTTCGGGTTTGGCAGCTCGAGTGCCATGTAATTCTTGCCGGGGATGGTCTCGACCACCCGGATCGAAGTGAGCGACAGCGAGCGCGCCAGGTCGCGCGCCAGGCCGACAATCTGGCTGCCCTTGACGCCGGTGGCCGGCTCGATCTCGTAGCGCGTGACGACCGGGCCCGGGTAGGCCGCCACCACCTTCGCCTCGACGCCGAAGTCCGAAAGCTTCTTCTCGATCAGGCGGCTGGTGAATTCGAGCGTCTCGACCGACACGGTTTCCTGGAACGCCGGCGGCTCGTCGAGCAGCGACAGCGGCGGCAGGCCGGAGTCGCCCGGCAGGTCCTGGAACAAGGTGGCCTGCTTTTCTTTCTGCACGCGCTCGGACTTGACCACTTCCACCACTTGCGGCTCGATCTTGACGGGCGGCGCGGCGATGTGTTTTTCGACGTGCTTGGCGCGCTCCTGGACCAGCACCTCGTCGCGCTTGACGGCGGCGACCTCGCCCTGGCGGCGGTCTTCGCGGTCCTGGTAGCGCAGCCGGAACCAGTCGATGGTGACCTCGATGGCGGCGCCGATCTTCTCGGCCACATGCATCCACGAGACATGGAAGAACAGGCTAAAGCCCAGCCCGAACAGCAGCAGCAGCAGCAAGGTGGCGCCGGTGAAGCCGAACGCCACGTGGGTCGAATGGCCGATCAACTGGCCCAGCACCCCGCCCGGCGCGCGCGGCAACTGCACGTGCAGCGAGTACATGCGCAAGAATTCGAGGCCCACGCTGCCGGCGAACAGCAGCACGAAACCGATCCAGCGGATCAGGCCCTCGTCCTGGTGTTCAGGGTCGGCCTCGCGTTCCATGACGAATTTGTCGGTCAGCGAGCGATAGCCCTTCCAGACCAGGCGCAGGAAGCAGACACACCACCACCAGGCCGAAAACCCGAAGATGAACAACAGCAGGTCCGCCAGCCAGGCGCCGGCGCGCCCGCCCAGGTTGGCCACCTTGCCGACCACGATGTCGTGCGACCAGCCCGGATCGCCCTTGCTGTAACTGAGCAAAATCATCACGAAATACAGGAAGACGACGGCCAACGCGATCCAGCGCGCTTCCGACAGCAGGCGAACGAGACGGTTCGGCAGGGGCTGCCGATTGGGTGGATTGCGGGTGTAGCTGGACGATGGAGGTTGGCTGGTCTTTGTCATGCGTGTAACTTATAGTGCGGCGGCCAAAACTGCGATGCGCTCATTCTAAGCCATATACGGCAAGACGGGCCCATGATTCATGCTAGCGTGCATCATCGTCTATAATCGCGGGTGCGCCACGGCACTTGAATACCGCGTCCCCGGCCCCAGTTTCCATTCATACACACTTGACAGCTAGCCCTCCATGACCATTACCAAACACGCGAAAGTCCTGATCCTCGGTTCGGGCCCGGCCGGCTACAGTGCCGCCATTTACGCTGCGCGCGCCAACCTGAACCCGATGCTGGTGACCGGCGTCGAGCAAGGCGGGCAGCTGATGACCACCACCGACGTCGAAAACTGGCCGGCCGACCCGATGGGCGTGCAGGGACCGGAGCTGATGCAGCGCTTCCTCCAGCATGCCGAGCGTTTCAAGACCGACATCGTGTTCGACCATATCCATACGGCCAAGCTGGAAGAAAAGCCGATCCGCCTGATCGGCGACAGCAATACCTACACCTGCGACACCCTGATCATCTCCACTGGCGCCTCGGCCCAGTACCTCGGGCTGGCGTCCGAGCAGGCGTTCATGGGCAAGGGCGTGTCGGCCTGCGCCACCTGCGACGGCTTCTTCTACCGGGGCCAGGAAGTGGCCGTGGTCGGCGGTGGCAATACCGCGGTCGAGGAGGCGCTGTACCTGTCGAACATCGCCACCAAGGTCACCATCATCCACCGCCGCGACAAGTTTCGCGCCGAAGCGATCCTGATCGACCGCCTCAACGCCAAGGCCGCGGAAGGCAAGATCGTGATCAAGTACAACCACACGCTCGACGAGGTGATTGGCGACGAGAGCGGCGTCACCGGCATCAACATCAGGTCGACCGCCGACGGCACGCTCACGCCCTTGACGGTGCACGGCCTGTTCGTGGCGATCGGTCACAAGCCAAACACCAGCATCTTCGAGGGGCAACTGGATATGCATAACGGCTACATCAAGACCAAGACCGGTCTCGAGGGCATGGCCACGGCCACCAGCATGCCGGGCGTGTTCGCCGCCGGCGACGTGCAAGACCATGTCTACCGCCAGGCCATCACCAGCGCCGGCACCGGCTGCATGGCCGCGCTGGACGCCCAGCGCTACCTGGAAAGCCTGGAAGACTGATCGCGCGATGGCGTCACTGAAAGACTTTTCCGACCTGAAGGCCTTGCGCGAGACACTCAAGGAGCAGGAGCAGGCGCGCGCCGTGGCCAAGGCCGAGCAGGAGCAGCGCGCGCAAGTGGCCAGGCAGGAGGCGGGCTTGTTCCAGAACGCGCTGGGCGGCGTCAAGCCGATGCCCAAGTCAGACCGCTACGTGCCGCCAAGCGTGGCCAAAGGCCTGGTACAGGGCGCCCCTGCGCGCCCGCGCACCCAGGCCGAGGACGACGCGGCGGTGCTGCGCGAGATGATGTCCGACCAGTTCGAGGTCGACCATCTGCTGGAAGACGATCCGAGCCTGAGCTTCACGCGCGCCGGGGTTGGGCCGGACGTGGTGCGCAAGCTGCGCAAGGGCCACTGGCCGGTGCAAGATGAGCTGGACCTGCATGGCTTGCGGCGCGATGGCGCGCGCGAGCAGATCGGCGAATTCCTGCGCCGCGCGGCCAGCCGCAAGCTGCGCTGCGTGTGCATCATCCACGGCAAGGGGCTCGGCTCGGCCGGCGGCGAGCCGGTGCTGCGCTCGATGGTGCACAGCTGGCTGGAGCAGAAAGACGAAGTGATCGCCTTTTGCGCCGCCAATGTCGACGGGCGCAGCCACGGCGCCCTGATCGTGCTGCTGCGGGCCGCCTTGAGCCCGATCTAGGCAAGGCGTGTTAAGGTAGCAACATTCGCCTTTCTCGCCTTGCGCTGCATGACACTCATCAAATTCATTGAAATCCTGGCGATTCTGGTCGGGGCGTTCTCCGGCTTCATCGAGGCGCGGCGCAAGCGCATGGACCCGGTGGGCGTGTTCACGGTCGCCTTCATCACCGCGTTTGGCGGCGGCACGCTGCGCGACATCCTGCTCGACAAGCGCCCCCTGTTCTGGGTGACGCACCAGGAATACGCGATTCTCATTTTTGTATTGGCGCTGGTGGCCACGCCGCTGATCCGGGCGCTGCGCCAGATCGTCTCCGAACGGCTGATCGTGGTGGCAGACGCGATCGGGCTGGGGCTGTTCTCGATCGCCGGAGTCTCATCGGCGCTGGACGCCGACATGCCGATTTTCATCGCATCGATGATGGGTGTCATCACCGGTATTTTCGGCGGCGTGCTGCGCGACATCGTGTGCAACGAAGTGCCGATGGTCTTTCGCGACGGCAAGCCCTACGCCATCTGCGCCTTCCTGGGCAGCTGGATGTTCCTGCTGATGCGCAAATTTGGCGCCGAGCACGACTTCGCGCTCTGGTCGAGCGCCATGTGCATTGTTGCCCTGCGCCTGCTGACCTGGAAATTCGCGTGGCGCATGAGCCGCTAGGGGGCGGGCCCCGGTTTGCAGACGCCGCCGCAACCGGGGTCAGACCCCTAACAGAAAAACCGGGGTCTGACCCCTTTATCGAGCGCCATGTGTTCCCTATGTGACAGGGGTCAGGCCCCGGTTTTTCCCTTGGGGGTCTGACCCCGGGTCGCAGTCGCCGCCGCAACCGGGGCCTGCCCCCCCTTTAGACGGCTTCGGGGCCGGTCTCGCCAGTGCGGATGCGGATCACTTGCTCCACGTCTTGCACAAAGATCTTGCCGTCGCCGATCTTGCCGGTGCGCGCGGCCTTGATGATCGCATCCACCACCTGGTCGGCCATGCTGTCGTCCACCACCACTTCGATCTTGACCTTCGGCAGGAAATCGACCACGTATTCGGCGCCGCGGTACAACTCGGTGTGCCCCTTCTGGCGACCAAAGCCCTTGACCTCGGTCACCGTCAGGCCCGTCACGTTCACGTCGGCCAGCGCCTCGCGTACTTCATCGAGTTTGAACGGCTTGATCACACAGGTGATTTGTTTCATGACTGCTCCTAGGCTGGTTACTCATAAAATCGGGATGTGATCGGGTAGCGCCAGTCGCGTCCAAAGCCGCGGTGCGTGACGCGAATGCCGACCGGCGACTGGCGCCGCTTGTATTCGTTGATCTTGATCAGGCGCGTCACGCGCGCCACGTCGGGCGCCGGATAGCCGGCGGCAATGATCTCGGCGATCGAGTGATTCTCTTCCATGTACATGCGCATGATGCCGTCGAGCACCTCATAGGCCGGCAGCGAATCCTGGTCGAGCTGGTTCTCGCGCAACTCGGCCGAGGGCCCGCGCGTGAGGATACGTTGCGGAATCACGTCGGAGACGCCGTTGCGGTAGGCGCACAGGCGATATACCAGCGTCTTGGCAATGTCCTTGATCACGGCGAAACCGCCCGCCATGTCGCCGTACAAAGTGCAGTAGCCGACCGCCATCTCGCTCTTGTTGCCAGTCGTGAGCACGATGCTGCCATGCTTGTTCGACAAGGCCATCAACAGCGTGCCGCGGATGCGCGCCTGGATGTTCTCTTCCGTCGCGTCTTCCTTCAGGCCGGCGAACTCGCCTTCGAGCGTGGCGCGAAAGGCGTCGAAACAGGGCTTGATCGAGATTTCATCGTAGCGCACCCCGAGCCGCGCAACCATCTCGCGCGAATCGATCCAGGAGATATCGGCCGTGTACTGCGACGGCATCATGATCGCGCGGACCCGGTCGGCGCCCAGCGCGTCGACCGCGATGGCCAGGGTCAGCGCCGAATCGACGCCGCCCGACATGCCGATCAGTACGCCCGGAAAACCGTTCTTGCCGATGTAGTCGCGCACCCCGAGCACCAGCGCCTGGTAGACCTGGGCCTCGCTCGACAAAGGCGCCGGCAAGGCTTGCGCAAGGGGCCGGGCGCCGTCGAATTCGACCACCAGGTAATCTTCCTCGAAGTGCTTGAGCTGGGCGCAAATGGTCCCCTGCGCGTCCATGACGAAGGAGTCGCCGTCGAAAATGAGCTCGTCCTGGCCACCGACCAGGTTGGCGTACACCAGCGCCAGCCCCTGCGCGCACACGTGCTCGCGCATGACCTCGTAGCGCAGGTGCTGCTTGTTCATGTGATACGGCGAGCCGTTCGGCACCAGCAGCACTTCGGCCCCGGCCGCGCGGGCACGCTTGGGCGCGTGCTCATACCAGGTGTCTTCGCAAATGTTCAGGCCGAACATCACGCCCTTGACGGGGAACACCAGGGGCGCGTCGTCCGAGGAGAAATAGCGCTTTTCGTCGAACACGGTGGTGTTGGGCAAATCATGCTTGCGGTAGCTGCCCAGCACGGCGCCGTCGAGCAATACCGAGGCGGCGTTGTAGCGCATGCCGCTGTGCACGGCCATCTCCGGATGGCCGACGATGACGTGCAGGCCGGCGAACTGGGCCAGCTCGACCGCCAGGCTGGCCAGCGTTGCGCGCGTTTTTGCGTAGAATGCATTGCGCAGCAGCAGGTCTTCGGGCGGATAGCCGACCAGCGACAACTCGGGCGTGAGCAACAGGTCGGCGCCGTCAAGGGCGGCCCGCCGCGCCGCCGCGACGATCCTGGCGCTGTTGCCGGCGAGATCGCCGACGATGCTGTTCATTTGAACGATAGCGACTTTAACTGTCATAACTGGATAGATGAATGCAAGACCGACAAAAATGAATTATCGCACGCATATCGCAACTTCCCTGTCCGAGATCGGCCAAGCGGCGTGGGATGGCTTGCTCGCTTGCCAGGACAAGCCTAATCCCTTCCTGTCGTTCGCCTTCCTCGACGCGCTGCACAGTTCGGGCAGCGCCTGTGCGCAGAGCGGCTGGCAGCCGCAGTTCCTGCTGCTGTACGACGCTGCGCAGCTGGCCGCGGCCATGCCGCTCTACCTCAAATCGCATTCTTATGGCGAATACGTCTTCGATTGGGCCTGGGCCGACGCCTACCAGCGCCACGGCCTGGACTACTATCCGAAACTGCTGTCGGCGATCCCGTTCACACCCGTCTCCGGGCCGCGCCTGCTGGCGCGCGACGGCGCCGCGCGCAGCGCCCTGGTCGAGGCGCTGTGTGCCATCCAGCAAGCGTCGCCGGTGTCGTCGAGCCACGTCTTGTATCCGCCCGAGGAACAGGCCCGGCAACTGGCGGCGGCCGGCTTCATGCTGCGCAGTGGCGTGCAATTTCACTGGCTGAACGCGGGCTACCGCGATTTCGAGCATTTCCTGTCCACGCTTGAGCACAAGAAGCGCAAGAACATCCGCGCCGAGCGGCGCAAGGTGGCGGCGGCCGGCGTGACGCTGCGCAGGGTGCGCGGCAGTGAAGCGAGCGAGGCCGACTGGTGCCTGTTCGAGCGCTGCTACCGCCACACCTACGCAGCCCACCATTCGACGCCCTACCTGAACCTGGCGTTCTTCCTGCAGATCGGGCGCAGCATGGCACAGCACATCCTGCTGGTGATCGCCGAGCGCGGCGGGGCGCCAATCGCCGCCTCGCTGGTGATCCACAGCGCCGACACCCTGTTCGGGCGTTACTGGGGCGAGCTCGAACATGTGCCCTGCCTGCATTTCGAGGCGGCCTACTACCAGCCGCTCGAATTTTGCATCGAGCAGGGCATCGCCGTGTTCGAAGGGGGCGCCCAGGGCGAGCACAAGATGGCGCGCGGCTTCCTGCCCACCCGCACCTGGTCGGCCCACTGGCTGGCCCATCCCGGCTTCGCCGACGCCGTCGAACGCTTCCTCGAGCGCGAGAGCGGCGGCATCGAGGAGTATATTGATGAACTCAACGACCGCAACCCGTTTCGCGATGCCTGCGCTCCAGTTTGACAGGTGCTGCCAATTGCCTACACTCTTTTCCATGTGCTGGACGTCACCATGATCTCCCATCTCTTTCTTGGCGTGAGCGATTTCAGCCGCAGCTTCGCTTTTTACAGTGCTGTGCTGGACGAACTGGGCTTGCAGCTGAAGTTCTGCGACCCCGCGCGTCCTTGGGCGGGCTGGATGGCGCCCAACGCGCCGCGCCCCTTATTGCTTATTGGCAAGCCACACGACGGCGCGCCCGCCGCCGCCGGCAACGGCCAGATGGTGGCGCTGCTGGCGCCGTCGCGCGCGGCCGTGCAGCGCGCGCATGAGGTGGCGCTGCGCCTGGGCGCCCCTTGCGAAGGTGCGCCCGGCTTGCGCCCCCACTACCATGCCGATTACTTCGGGGCCTATTTTCGCGACCCGGACGGAAACAAGCTATGCGTGTGCTGCCACCTGCCCGCCCCGGCGCTGTCGTAGACAAGCGACACTGCGCACGCCATTCTCACCAGTGAGAAATACGGTAGAATGATTTCGCGACTAATTCCCAGCGGAAACATTAAGTATGGAAATCTCCCAGCGCATCGCCAAGTCCAGTCCGCTCGCCACCACGGCGCTGCATGGCCGTGTCGAATCGCTGCGCGCCCAAGGCCAGGCGATCATTGATTTTTCGATCGCCGTGTCCCATTTTTCCGCGCCGCCAGCGGTCCTGGACGCGGTCGTCGACGCCCTGCGCCAGCCCACCCTGCCCTACACCGCGGTCAGCGGCGCGCCTGAGCTGCGCAGCAGGCTGTGCGCCAAGCTGCGCGAGGAAAACGGCATCGCTGCCGCTGCCGAGGAAGTCATCGTCACCAACGGCGCCAAGCAAGCCCTGTTCGAGGCGCTCTACGTGCTCACCGACCCGGGCGACGCGGTGCTGGTGTTTCGGCCCTACTGGCCGGCCTACGTAGCGAGCGCCGAACTGCTCGGGCTGCGCGTGCTGCTGGCCGACCTGCCGGCCAGGCTGACGCCGGAACTGCTCGACGCGCTGCCGCCGGCGCGCATCCTGATCCTGAACAATCCGCACAATCCCAGCGGCAAGCTGTTTGACTGCGCCGAACTTGACCACCTGGCGGCCTGGATGGCGCGCAGCGGCTGCCGCGTGATCGTCGACGAAAGCTACGAGCACCTGGTGTTCGAGGGCCGTCACACCAGCCTGGCGGCGCGCCCCGACTGGCGCGAGCTGGGCATCGTGACGCTGTATTCGACCTCGCAGAGTTACGCCATGATGGGCTGGCGCGCCGGCTTCGCGCTCGCGCCCGCGCACGTGGTGCGCGCCATGGACACGCTGCAGGGGCCGATCACGGCCGCCGCGCCAGCCCTCAGCCAGCTCGCCCTCGGCGCCGCCTTCGCCGGCGGCGCCCGGCACGCCATGCTCGAGGACTACCGCGGCCGGCGCGACCTGGTACTGGCACTGGTGGCCGGCACGCGCTGGCTGCGCATGGCCAGCCCGCATTCCGGCCCCTACCTGTGGGCCGACGTGTCGGCGCTGACGCTCGACACCATCGGCTTTGCCGGGCAACTGCTCGACCAGCGCCAGGTCGCCGTGATGCCGGGCGAGGCGCTCGGCGTACCGGGCCACATCCGCATTGGCTTCATCTCCGACGACGTGCACACGCTGCAGCGCGGCGTCGAGTCCCTGCTCGCCTTCGGCAACGCCATGCCGCCGCGGACCGCCCGACCATGACCAGGCGCCATCCCTGGCTCAACAGCCTGCGCAGCCGCCTGATCCTGCTGGTGGTGCTGGCCATCGCGCCGACCGCGCTCATGACCGTGGTCAACGGCCTGCGCGAGCGCGAACATGCCATCGAAGTGGCCGAGGAAAACCTGCAGCGCCTGACCAACCTGGCCGCCGCCAACGAAGCCCAGTCGATCGAGCGTGCACGCCAGATCCTGCGCGACGTGGCCAGCGTGCCGGACCTGCTGGCCGGCCAGTCCCGGTGCAACGCGCTGCTGGGCGCGATCCTGAAGCAGAATCCGGATTACGCCAACTTCGGGCTGATCCAGATGAACGGCGACATCAGCTGCAGTGCGGTGCAGTCGGCGACGCCGGTGAACCTGCGCGACCGGCCGCACTTCCAGCGTGCGATCAAGGAACGCCGCTTCATCGCCGGCAATTACGTATTCGGCCGGGTGATCCGCAAGCACACCATCAACCTGACCTATCCGGTCATCGACAAGCAGGACGAAGTGGTGGCCGTGTTGTTCGCCGCGCTCGAGCTGTCGGAGCTGGACCGCTTCGCCAACGACGTCATCTTGCCGCCCGGTTCGCTGCTGCTGACGGCCGATTCGGACGGCAAGATCATCTCGCACCGTCCCAACCCGGACAACTGGTTCGGGCGCCAGATCACGCCCGAGATGACGGCGGCGATGGCGGCCAGGCAGGGCCACCCGGTGCTGCTGGTGGGCACCGACGGGATCGAGCGCATGCACAGCTTCGCCCGCGTGGGCCAGCATGCCGTGTCCGACTACACGATCACGATCGGCATCCCCAGCGCCGACATCGTCGCCGCTGCCAGCCACGACCAGATGCTCGACCTGGTGGGACTGGCCGTGACGATTGCGATCGCACTGGCGGCGGCCTGGTTCGTGGGCGACGTGCTGGTCGTGCGGCGCGTGAACTCGCTGGTCGCCACGGCCGACCGCATCGCCACCGGCTCGCTCGACGCCCGCACCGGCATGGTGTACGGGAACGAGGAGATCAGCCGGCTGGCCCGTTCGCTCGACGCCATGGCCGAGGCGCTGCAGAAGAAGGAGGAAAAACACCTCAGCGCCGAGCGCCAGCTGCGCCTGGCCGACCAGCGCAAGGACGAGTTCCTGGCCATGCTGGCGCACGAGCTGCGCAATCCGCTGGCCCCGATCAGCGCCGGCGCCCAGCTGCTCGCGCGCGGGCTGTCCGACCCGGCCGGCGTGGAACGCACCGCCGCCATCATCACGCGCCAGGTCGGCCACATGACGCGCCTGGTCGACGATTTGCTCGACGTCTCGCGCGTCACGCGCGGGCTGGTGACACTGGCCCACGCGCCACTGGACGTGGCCGAGATTGTCGACGGCGCGCTCGAGCAGGTCGCACCGCTGCTGCAGGCCAAGCGGCACCAGATCGAGGTGCACCCGCCGGCCGGCGCGGCGCGCGTGCTGGGCGATCACAAGCGGCTGGTGCAGGTGCTGGCCAACCTGCTTAACAATGCGGCCAAGTACACGCCCGAGGGCGGCCACATCGCGCTGCGCGTGGAGAGGGGCGCGCGCGAGATCGAATTGATCGTCAGCGACGACGGAGTCGGCATGGCGCCCGAGCTGGTGGCGCGCGTGTTCGAACTGTTCGCCCAAGCCGAGCGCAGCTCGGACCGCTCGCTCGGCGGCCTCGGACTGGGGCTGGCGCTGGCGCGTTCGCTGGTGGAGCTGCACGGCGGACGCATCACGGCCGAAAGCGGAGGTGAAAACCGGGGCAGCACGTTCCGCGTGTTCCTTCCGCTCGAGCCAGGCACGCAGTCGGGCGCGCCGGCCAGCGTGCCGGTCAACGAGAACGCGCTCCGCGTGCTGGTGGTCGACGACAACTTCGACGCCGCGCAGGCGCTGCAAGCGTGCCTGCAAGCGGCGGGCCACGAGGTCATGGTCGCCCATTGCGCGCGCGACGGCATCGCGCTGGCGGCCGAGCATGCGCCGCAAGTGTGCCTGCTCGACATCGGCTTGCCTGACCTGAACGGCATGGCGCTGGCGCGCGAACTGCGCGCCCTGCCCGCCGGCGCCGCCGTCACGCTGGTGGCCGTGAGCGGCTACGGGCGCAGTGCCGACCGCGAGCAGGCGCTGGCGGCCGGCTTCGACCACTACCTGGTCAAGCCGTTCGACCTGGCCGCGCTGCGCGCCCTGGTCGATCAGCTGAGCCAGCGCTCCTGATTCGCCGTTCCCGCGCGGGGAGAGGCATCTGATTCGGCGATCGGCACTTCAGAAGCCCGCAGGGTGTGTCAGCGCAGCGCCTGCCACCTGCTCGGGCGCCAAGAAAGGTGGAAGGCGGCCTGGGCGGCCGCCTTCCACCCTACAGGAATTCACGACCCTAGGCGAACCTGGCCAACGGCAGCGCGTTCGGATGAACGAACAGGCCGGGCTGCGCATCGGCGTATTCGCGCAGCACATTCCACACGGCGCGCACGCGCGGCAGCCGGTACAGGTCGACCGGTGCCACCAGCCAGTAAGCGCGCTCGGCGAACACCTCGCCCGGCAGCACTTGCACCAGGCGACCATCGTCCGGCACCACGTAGGGCGGCGCCATGATCAGGCCGAGGCCATTGGCAGCCGCTTCGGCCTGCGCCATCATCCCGGTGCAGCACAGGCGGCGGCGCGGCGAGAAACCAAGCTCGCTGAGAAAATTGAGCTCGGTGCTGGCCAACCGGTCCTGCACATAATCGACGAAATCGTGGTTGACCAGGTCGGCCTTGCGTTCGATCGGCGGATGGCGCGCAAGATAGGCCGGCGAGCCATACAGGTACAGGCGGAACGAGGCCAGGCGCGTAACCATGTAGCGCCCGGTGCTGGGCGCGTCGAGCGTGATGCCCAGGTCCGCCTCGCGGTTGGCCAGGTTGGCGAAGCGCGGCTGCACCAGCAGGTCCACCGACAAGTCAGGATGCAGCTGCAGGAACTGCGCCAGCAGCGGCGTCACCACGCGCACGCCAAGCACCTCAGGCACGCCCAGGCGCACCACGCCGCGCACCTCGATCTGATTGCCGCTCAACTGGTCCTGGGCAGCCAGCGCCGCGCTTTCCATCACTTCTGCGTGCGGCAGCAGGGTCTGCCCCATCTCGGTGAGCTCATAGCCTTCGCGGCTGCGGTCGAACAGCGTCGTGCCCAGCTGGACCTCGAGCCGGTCGATGCGGCGTGCCACCGTGGTGTGCTCCACCTCCAGCCGGCGCGAGGCGCCCGACAGGGTACCGGCCCGGGCCAGCTCGAGAAAATAGCGCAGGTCGGTCCACTCGGGCAGGCTATTCATGGCGCTGATATCGAATATTCATGAACGACATTGTGCACCAGTGCACATCGACATGCAATTTCTAATCGAGCCCGCTCGCGAGCCTTCGCCAATCGGACGCGCCCCATAGCGGGATGCGCGCATGCAGGGCGCGCCACTGGCGTGTGCATTAATGCACAGTCTGTGGGCGTGGGTAATCTTTCGCCGCGCCCCGATTCGAGGCACACTGCACCGCGTGCGATCCGGTGAGTCCACCGGCCCGATGTTCCACCCACTCAGAAAGCGCCAGCGTGTCGACTTTCACCGATATCAGCTTCACCAGCACCGACGGGCTGGCCCTGTATGCGCGCGACTACCCCGCGCATGCCGGGCCGGCCCGGCTGCCGATCATCTGCATCCACGGCCTGACCCGCAATTCGGGCGACTTCGACGAGCTTGCGCCCTGGCTGGCCAGTTGCGGGCGGCGCGTGATCGCGGTCGACGTGCGCGGACGCGGACGCTCGGCGCCCGACCCCGACCCGGCCAACTACCAGCCGCAGGTGTACGCGGGCGACGTGGCCGGCCTGGCCGACGCGCTGGGCATCGCGCGCGCGGTGTTCATCGGCACCTCGATGGGCGGCATCATCACCATGACGCTGGCGCTGCGCCGCAGCCGCCTGATCGCCGCCGCCATCCTCAACGACATCGGTCCGGTGCTGTCGCAGCGCGGGCTCACGCGCATCACCGGATACGCCGGCAAGGGCACCGCCCTGGCCGACTGGCAGCAGGCGGCCGACTACATGATGCGCACCAACCAGGCCGCTTTCCCTGGCAACAGCATGGAAGAGTGGATGAAATGGGCGCGCCGCGCCTTTGTCGAAAATGAACAGGGCCAGCTGGTCCTGAGGTACGATCCGAACATCGCGCAGCCGCTGTTGGCGGGCAAGCTGAAGGCATCGTCGCTGATGTCCCGGCTGGCGTTTCGGCGCCTGGCGCGCAATCGCCCGACGCTGCTGGTGCGCGGCATGCTGTCCGATGTGATCGAGCCGGAACAGGCGCGCCTGATGCTGCGCGCCGCGCCCTCGATGCAGTACGTGGAAATACCCGGCGTGGGACACGCGCCGATGCTGACCGAAGCGGTCGCGCAGGACGCGATCGCGCAGTTTCTATCGCATGTCGATTAAGGAGAATACATGAAGCACATCCATCCGCTGGCAGCGACCCTGCTGGCAGTGCTGGCCGCCGGCGCGCCGGGCCTGGCCAGCGCCCAGGAGTTCAAGATCGCCCTGATTGCCGGCAAGTCCGGCGTGTACGAGTCCTATGCCAAGGAAACCGAAACCGGTTTCATGATGGGCCTCGAATACCTCACCGGCGGCAAGATGGAGATCAACGGCCGCAAGCTCAAGGTCATCATCAAGGACGACCAGAGCAAACCTGACATGGGCCGCACGCTGCTGGCCGAAGCCTATGGCGACGACAAGGTCGACATCGCCGTTGGCACCAGCACGTCCAGCTCGGCGATCGCGATGCTGCCGGTGGCGCTCGAATACAAGAAGGTGCTGGTGGTCGAGCCGGCGGTGGCCGACGCCATCACCGGCGACAAATGGAACCGCTACATCTTCCATACCGCGCGCAATTCGATGCAGGACGGGCTGGCGGCGGCCAGCCTCCTGAAATCGGGCAGCGTCGCTTTCCTGGCCCAGGACAACGCGTTCGGACGCGACGCCGTCAAGGCCGGCAAGGAGGCGCTGGGCGCCACCGGCAGCAAGGCGCGCGTGGTGCACGAGGAGTACGCACCGCAGAACGCCGCCGACTTCACCGCCTCGGCCCAGCGCCTGTTCGACGCGCTCAAGGACAAGCCGCAGCCGCGCATCCTGCAGATTATCTGGGCCGGCCCGAACCCCTTGAACAAGATCGCCGACATGAAACCGGAGCGCTACGGCATCACGCTGGCCCCGGGCGGCAACATCCTGCCGGTGCTGAAAACATGGAAGGCCTATGCTGGCACCGAAAGCACGATCTTCTATTACTACGGCTTCCCGAGGAACAAGATGAACGACTGGCTGGTGGCCGAGCACACCAGGCGCTTCAAGTCGCCACCGGACATGTTCACGGCCGGGGGCTTCAGCGCCGCCAGCGCGGTATTTACGGCCCTGTCCAGGACCAATTCGGGCGATAGCGAGAAGCTGATCGCGGCCATGGAAGGGATGCAATTCGAGACGCCCAAAGGGAGCATGACGTTCCGCAGGGAAGACCACCAGGCGCTGCAGGCGATGTACCATTTCCGCATCAAGAAGGACCAGAAAAGCGAGTGGGACCTGCTGGAACTGGTGCGCGAAATTCCGGCCAGCGAACTGCCCCTGCCAATCAAGAACAAACGATGACGATTCCATCCCTGTCCACCCGCGACTTGACGATTCGCTTCGGCGGCCACGTCGCGGTCAACCAGGTCACGGCCGATTTCTATCCCGGCACGCTGACGGTGATCGTCGGCCCGAACGGGGCCGGCAAGACCACCTATTTCAACCTGGTGTCGGGCCAGCTGGCCGCCACCGGCGGCACCGTGCTGCTCAACGGCGAGGACATCACGCGCCGTGGCGCGGCGCGCCGCACCGCGCTTGGCATCGGCCGCGCCTTCCAGCTCACCAACCTGTTCCCCAGGCTGTCGGTGATCGAGAACGTGCGCCTGGCGGTGCAGGCGCGCGCCGGCATTGGCCTGAACATGTGGTCGGTCTGGTCCAGCCACAAGGCGCTGATCGCGCGCGCCGAGCACTACCTGGAGCGGGTGGCGCTGGCCGCGCGCCGCGACAGCGCGGTGGCGGCCCTGTCGCACGGCGACCAGCGCAAGCTTGAAGTGGCGATCCTGCTCGCCCTCGAGCCGGACGTGATGATGTTCGACGAGCCCACCGCCGGCATGAGCGTGGACGAAGTGCCGGTGGTGCTCGAGCTGATCCACCAGGTCAAGGCCGAGCGCAACAAGACCATCCTGCTGGTCGAACACAAGATGGACGTGGTGCGCGCGCTGGCCGACCGCATCGTCGTCCTGCATAACGGCGCCCTGGTCGCCGACGGCAATCCGGCCGAGGTGATGGCCTCGGCCATCGTCCAGCAAGCCTACCTTGGAACACCCGAACATGCCTGAACCCTTGCTTACCCTGTCGGCCGTGCACACCCACATCGGCCAATACCACATCCTGCAAGGCGTCGAGCTGGTGGTGCCGCGCGGCGGCCTGGCGGTGCTGTTGGGCCGCAACGGCGCCGGCAAGACCACCACCTTGCGCACCATCATGGGCTTGTGGAAGGCCAGCGCCGGACAGGTGCGCTTCGACGGACGCGAAATCGGCGCCCTGCCCACGCCCGGCATCGCGCAGGCCGGCATCGCCTACGTTCCCGAGTCGATGGCGGTGTTTTCCGACCTGACCGTGCGCGAGAACCTGTTGCTGGCCGCGCGCAACGGTCCGCTCGACATGGCGCGCGTGGAATGGATCTTCGGCTTTTTCCCGGCATTGAAAAAATTCTGGAACTACCCTGCCGGCAACCTCTCGGGCGGCCAGAAACAGATGGTGGCGATCGCCCGCGCGATCGTCGAACCGCGCAAGCTGCTGCTGGTCGACGAGCCAACCAAGGGCCTGGCGCCGGCCATTGTCCAGAGCCTGATCGCCGCCTTTCGCGAACTGAAGGAAACCGACACCACCATCCTTCTCGTTGAGCAGAACTTCAATTTCGTGCGCCAGCTCGGCGACACCGTGGCCGTAATGGACGACGGGCGCGTGGTGCACGCCGGCCCGATGCAGGAACTGGTCGAGGACGAGCAACTGCAACAGCGCCTGCTTGGCCTCTCGCTCGACTCCCACCAATGAACAGGATGCGCAACGTGACCGCCCCCCTCCCCGCCGACGGCGCCCTGCCCGCCACCCCGCGCGACATCGCGCCGCTGCTGCTCGTGCCCGGCCTGCTGCTGGCCATGCTGCCGCTGGTGGGCAGTTTCCCCACCTGGCTCACCCTGACCATGGCCGGGCTGGCAATGGGCATGATGATCTTCATCATGGCCAGTGGCCTGACGCTCATCTTCGGCCTGATGGACGTGCTCAATTTCGGCCATGGCGCCTTCGTCTCGGTCGGTGCCTACGCCGCCACGCTGGTGCTGCTGCCGATGCACGGCTGGCTCGAAGCGGACTCGCTGCTGCTCAACCTGGGCGTGCTGGGCCTGGCGATGCTGATGGCGATGTCCGTCACGGCGCTGCTCGGCTGGGCGTTCGAACGGCTCATCATCATGCCGGTCTACGGCCAGCACCTCAAGCAGATCCTGATCACGATGGGCGGCATGATCGTCGCCGAGCAGCTGATCAACGTGGTGTGGGGCGCCGAGCAGATCGCCCTGCCGCTGCCGGCCGGCCTGCGCGGCGCCATCGTGCTGGGCGACGCCGCCGTCGAAAAGTACCGGCTGGTGGCGGTGGTGGTCGGGCTGCTGGTGTTCGCGGCCATGTTCCTGGTCCTGAACCGCAGCAAGGTCGGCCTGCTGATCCGCGCCGGCGTCGAGAACGGCGAGATGGTCGAGGCGATGGGCTACCGCATCCGGCGCCTGTTCGTGGCCGTCTTCGCAGCCGGCTCGGCGTTGGCCGGGCTGGGGGGCGTGATGTGGGGCCTGTACAAGGAAACCTTGAACGCGGCGATGGGCGGCGAAATCATGGTGATGGTGTTCATCGTCGTCATCATTGGCGGCCTGGGCTCGGTCGGCGGCTGCTTCATCGCCGCGCTGCTGATGGCGCTGGTGGCCAACTACGCAGGCTTCCTGGCGCCCAAGCTGGCACTGGTGTCGCACATCGTGCTGATGATCGGCGTGCTGCTGTGGCGGCCCGCTGGACTGTATTCGATCGCAAGGCGCTAAGGAATCCCCATGCTCACTTCCCTGTTTTCCGGCGACCTGCCAAACAGCCGCGCCCTGTCGGCAAGCTTGCTGCTGATCTTGCTCGGGCTGGCGCTGGCGCCGTTCCTGACCAGCGGCGCGCGCCCGCTCAACATGGCCGCCACCATCTGCATCACCATCGTGCTGGTCGCCTCCTACGACCTGCTGCTCGGCTACGCGGGCATCGTCTCGTTCGCCCACACCATGTTCTACGGGATCGGCGCCTACGGCGTCGGCCTGGGCCTGGCCAGCGCCGGGCCGTCGTGGTGGGCAGCGTTCGGCGGTCTGGTGGCGGCGCTGGTGCTGACGCTGGCGCTGGCGCTGGTGGTGGGCCTGTTCGCGCTGCGCGTTCGGGCGATTTTTTACGCCATGATCACGCTGGCGGTGGCGTCCTCGTTCGCGGTGCTGGCCTCGCAGCTGTCGGACTTCACCGGCGGCGAAGACGGCAAGACCTTCAACGTGCCCGAGCTGCTCTCGCCGGGCTTTCGCCTGTTCGAGAACGAAGTGTTCGGGCGCGCCATCGACGGCAAGCTGCTCACCTACTACATCGTGTTCGCCAGCTGCCTGCTGCTGTTCCTGTTCCTGCTGCGGCTGGTCAATTCGCCGTTCGGCCGGGTGCTTCAAGCGATCCGCGAAAACGAGTTTCGCGCCGAAGCGCTGGGCTACCGCACGGTGCTGTACCGGATCTGGGCCAACTGCCTGGCCGCGCTGGTGGCCGCGCTGGCCGGCGCGCTGATGGCGCTGTGGCTGCGCTACGTGGGCCCGAAGACCATGCTCGGCTTCGAGGTGATGACCGACATCCTGCTGATCGTGGTCATCGGCGGCATGGGCACCATGTATGGCGCGGTGGTCGGCGCGACCTTGTTCATCATCGCCCAGAACTACCTGAAGGCCTTGATGGGCGAAGCGTCGGCGGCGCTGTCGGGCGTGCCCCTGCTGGCCCAGGCCCTGCATCCGGACCGCTGGATGCTGTGGCTGGGCGTGCTGTTCGTGCTGTCGATTTATTTCTTCCCAACCGGAATTGTCGGCAAGCTGCGCGCGCGCCGACCGGCTGCCACGCCGAGCAGGTAGGCGCCAGCGCTGACGTGCTTTTGCGCCCTACGGTCCTGCAGGTCGCAGCCAGCGGCGCAGGGCCCAGCCGCCGGCGGCCAGCAGCAGCACCGACAGGGCCAGCAGCCACAGGCCGAAGCGGCCCGGTTCGGCCAGCCCAGCCACGATCCGCTCGACGAAGACCATCATGAACACGCTGCTGGGCAGCATGCCGATGGCGGTCCCCAGCAGCAGGTCGCGCAGGCGGATGCGCGCGGCGCCGGCCGCCATGTTGACGATCGCGAACGGAGCGACCGGCGTCAGGCGCACCAGCACGATGGCCAGCACGCCGCGCCGCGCCAGCTCGGTGCTGAGCCGGTTCACGCGCGCCCCGCCCAGCCGCGCCACCGCCTCGCTGCCCAGCGCGGCGCCCAGCGCGTAGCTCAGCGCGGCGCCGGCCAGCGCGCCCGGCATGGCGCAGGCCAGCCCGGTCCACGGTCCGAAGGCGACGATCGCCACCAGCGTCAGGAACGTCAGCGGCACCGCGCACGCCAGCGCCAGCGCGACGCCGCCGATCGCCGCCAGCGGCCCGTAGCCCTGCCCCAGCCGGCGCAGGCCGGCCACGATCCGGCCCAGGTCGAGCCAGTCGTGCAGGGGCGACCAGCTCCAAGCCGCGCCCAGCGCCAGCAGCAGCAGCGCCACGCCGCCCAGCGCCAGCAGGCGCCGGCGCAATCGCGCCGCCTCAGTCCTCACTGGGGCGCTCCAGCAGGCCGGCCAGCACGCCGGCCAGCTGCGCGACGTTGGCCGCCTCGAAGATCGAGCCATGCAGGCCGCGCACGCGATGCTCGGACAGGCTGGCGGCGAGCATGCGGCGCCAGGGACCGAAGAACAGACGGTCCCAGTGCGCCAGCCCGGATGAGCTGATCAGCACCGTCCTGCCCTCGACGGCGCTGGGCCGGTAGCCGCGCAAGGCCATCACCTGGCCGACCAGTCCGGGGTCGTTGAACAGCGCGCCCAGGCGGCGCCCGTTCATGCTCATCTCCTGCACGTGCAGCGTGCGCACCAGCCAGGCCAGCGCGCGCCAGGATGCGGTGCCGCCCAGCGCCGCCTTCGGATAGATGGTGTCGATCAGCACCAGGGCACGCGCCGGCGCGCCGCGCTGGCGTAACAGGCGCGCCGTTTCCAGCGCGGCCACCCCGCCCACCGAGAAGCCGGCCACGATGCCCGGCTCGAGGCCCTGGGCGACGATGCTGTTGACGTACAGTTCGGCCAACTCCTCGACGCTGGCCACGGCCAGGTCCATCGGCGGCTGCAGCATGAACACGTCGTAGCTGGCGCCCAGGTTGCGCGCCAGGTCCTGGAAGCGCAACAGGTCGCCGTGGCCGGAGGCGGCCAGGTACAGCGGCACCCGGCCGCGGTCCGGCCCCAGCGCCACCAGCATGCCCGGTGGCGTGATCTTGCGCCCCAGCGCCACCGCCAGGCGCTCGATGGTCGGGTGCTCGGTGAGCAGGAACATCGGGATCTTGCGCTCGAGCAGTTCCTCGATCGAGGCCAGGATCGCCACCGCCGCCAGCGAGTCGCCGCCGATGTCGAAGAAGTTGTCCTGCACGCCGATCGGTCGCGCCTCGAGCACCCCCTCCCACATCGGCAGCAGGGCGCGTTCCATCGCGGTGCACGGCAGGCGCGCCGGCGCCGCGTGCGCGGCCGGGGCCTGGCGCGGCAAGGCGGCGTAGTCGGTCTTGCCCGCGCCGCTCTCGGCCAGCGCCTGGTGCACGCTGATCGCGCTCGGGATCATGTAGTCGGGCAGGCGCCGGCGCAGGCCCTCCTGCAGCCGCTGCGGCGTCACCCCCTCGCGCGCGGCCACCCACAGGTGGATCTGCGCCTTGCCGTCCTGCTCGACGAGCTTGGCCGCCGCCTGGCTGACCCCGGGCAGGTGCAGGCAACAGGCCTCGATCTCGCCCAGTTCGATGCGATAGCCGCGCAGCTTGACCTGGCGGTCGCTGCGCCCGATGAAATGCAGGTTGCCTTCGACCCCCAGCCAGCCGCGGTCGCCGCTGCGGTACATGCGCCCGTCGGGGCGGAACGGATCGCGCAGGAAGCTGGCGCCGTCGAGCTCGGGCCGGTTCAGGTAGCCGCGCGCGAGCGTCTCGCCGCCGATGTAGATTTCGCCGGCCACCCCCATCGGCATCGGCCGCAACTGGGCGTCGAGCACGTAGATGCGGGTGTTGTCGATCGGCCGCCCAAGCGGCAGCGGCGCCTCGCCCACGATCTCGGCGCACTGCCAGGCGGTGGCGAAGATGGAGGTCTCGGTGGGGCCGTAGACGTTGTACAGGCGCGCCCCGGTGTGCGCCATGAAGCGCCGCGCCAGCGCCGGCGCCAGCACCTCGCCACCGCAGCAGGCCACGCGCAGCCGGATGCCCGGCTGGCCGATGGCCGCCTCGAGAAAGCGCGAGAGGGTCGAGGGCACGAAGGCCATGATGGTCACGCCGTGGCGCTGGGCGAAGCCGACCAGCGACTCGGGCAGCAGGCGCCCCGGCGGCGGCAGCGCCACCCGCGCGCCGTGGATCAGCGGCAGCAGCAGCTCGATCAGCGAAGGGTCGAACGTGGCCTGGGTCGCTTGCGCGGCGCAATCCTGCCAGTCGCAGGCGTAGGCGCGCGAGAGCCAGGCCAGGCGCCGCGCCAGCGTCGCGTGCTCGACCATCACCCCCTTGGGCCGGCCGGTCGAGCCGGACGTAAACAGCACGTAGGCCAGGTCGTGCGGCCGCGGGCACGCGGGCGCGCGCGGCGCGTCCGGCGCAGGCCAGGGATCGAGCTCGTCGCACCACGGCAGTTGCAAGGTGTGCGCGTGCAAATGGCCCAGCCGCGGCGCCCCGGACGGCGCGATCAGCAGCGCCGCGGCCGCGCTCTGGTGCAAGATCTCGGCCAGCCGTTCGGGCGGCGCGTCCGGGTCGAGCGGCAGGAAGGCGGCGCCGGCCTTGGCGATGGCCAGCAACGCCACCAGCATGCCCGGCGAGCGCTCCAGCGCCAGCGCGAACACCCGGTCCGGCCCCGCGCCGAGCGCCTCGAGGCGCGCCGCCAGCGCGTTGGCGCAGCGGTCGAGCAGCGCGTAGTCCATGCTGCCGCCGTCCCACACCAGCGCCGGCGCCTCCGGGCGCAGCGCCACCTGGTGCTCGAACAGGGCGATGAACGGGGGCGGCGCGTCGTGGCAGGCGATGTCCTTGTGCAGGCCGTGCAGCAGCGCCCACTGCTCCTCGAGCGGCAGGATCGGCACCTCGTCCACGCCGGCGGCCGGCATCAGGCGCATGCACTCGACCAGGTGCCACAGGCGCCGCCCCAGCAGCTCGGCCTCGCCGGCGGCGAAGCAGGCGGTGCTCGCGTCGAGCACCAGCTCCGGGTCCAGCTCGTCCTGGAAATCGCACAGCGTCACGCCCAGGTGGTAGCGCGCGCTGCCCGAAAACAGCTGGCGCGACTCGCACAGCCTGGCCTCGCCGAACTGCACCATGTAATCCTGGCGCTCGTACGACAGCAGCACGTCGAGCACGCTGTCGCGGCCCAGCCGGATCACTTCCAGCGTGCGCCCCAGCTCGGACAGGGGATAGCGCGCGTGGCGCAGCGCGGCGCGCATGGCCAGCTTGGTCGCCGCCAACAGCTGGTCGACCCGCATGCCCTCGCGCACCTCGAGCCGGATCGCCAGCACCCCGACGAACATGCCCAGCGTATTCTTGAACTGGCGCCCGCCGCGGTTCAGGTTGGGCACCCCGATCACCACTTCCGTGCGGTTGTTGACGCGCGCGAAATACAGCGCCAGCGCGGCCAGGAAATAGTTGAACGCGGTCGCCCCATGCTCGGCCGCGTGGCGCTCCAGGCGCGCGTAGTCGGCGCGCGCGATGTGCTGCTGCGCCATGCGCGACGGCGCCAGCCGGTCGCCCTGGACGGCGCCGTAGCGCCGCTCGATCAGCGGCGCAGGCAGCTGCGCGATCTCGGCGCGCCAGAACGCGGCGTCGCGCGCGAACGCTTCCGAGGCGCGGTACGCGTTCGACTCGGCGATAAAGTCGAGGTAGTCGGGATGGGTCGGCGCCTGCGGCGCCTGGCCGGTGCGCAGCGCGTTGTACAGTTCCGAGATCCGGGCCAGCACCAGCGAGGTGCCCCAGCCATCCATCACCAGGTGGTGGAACTGCACCGTCAAGCCGTGCAGCAGCGGCCCGCCGCGCAGCACCGCGAAGCGCCACGGGGGCCGTCCGTCGAGCACGAACGGCTCGGCGATCAGGGCTTGCCACCAGTCGCGCATGGCCTGGCGCGGGTCGGCGCTGGCGGCCAGGTCGACCACCTCCAGCGCCGGCTCGAACCAGGCCAGCAGCAGCTGGCTGCCGTTGGCCAGCGGCGCCAGGCGCAGCGTCTCGTTCTCGGCCACCAGCTGCGCCAGCGCGCGCCGAAACAGGGCCAGCTCGAAGCGCCCCACCAGGTAGGCGCCCCCGCCGATGTTCAGGTGCGTGCTTTCCGGCCAGGCGCGCTGGTCGAGCCACACTTCGCGCTGCGGGAGCGACAGGGTCAGCGTTTGCTGAGCGGGCCCGGGGTCGCTGGGACGGTCCATTTTTCGATGTTTTCCATGGCGTAGCGGTAGCCCACGTCGGCGATTTCCTGCGAGTGCCGGTAACCCATCAGCGAAAACTGCGCCACCGGCGGCTCCAGGTAATGGTCGGCCTGGGCGACGGTGCGCCCGCGCTGGTTGGCGCCGCCGATGTGGCCGGCGCTGTAGAGGATGTCGGCGATGTTCGGCGAGGGGTAGCGCACGGGCGCGAAGTAGCCCTTGAGCGTGCTCCACACGGACAGCCGCATCAGGCTCGGATCGGCCCCCAGGCCGTCGCGCACGTCGACGTCGATGGCGATGATGGTGCCGTTGCCGCGGCGCTTCTCGAGCGGCGTGCCCAGCCGCACCCGCATGGCCTCGACCGGCACGTTCTCAAGGATCGCGCCGTCGACCAGCAGGTCGCCGTTGTCGAGCACGGGCGGGAACAGGCCGGCCGGCGAATTGCTGGCCAGCACGGCGCGCCACAGGGGGCCGCGGTCCTGCACGCTCGTCACGCCGCGGCTGAGATTGCAGGCGGCGGCAAAGAAGGGGCGCCACAGGTCGTCGATCGTGGTCTCGCCGAACATGCGGCGCAAATCGCGCTCGACGCGCCGGCCCGAGACGATCGAGATCAAGGGCAGGGTCGGCCGCTCGCCGCCGCCGGCGAACTGCTCGGTGCGCAGGCGGATCGCCTCGAGCCCGATGCCGCAGGCGTACTGGGCGCCGATCAGCGCGCCCATGCTGTTGCCCCCGATCAGGTCGACCGGGATGCCGCATTCCTCGAGCGCGCGCAGCACGCCCAGGTGGGCGAAGCCGCGCGCGCCGCCCCCGCCGAGCACCACCCCGACCGCGGTGCCGGTCAGGAAGCGCGCCAGGCGCGCGAAGTCGCGTTCGTGCGCGCGCCGCACCGGATAGATGCGCTCGAACTGGCGCAGGTCGCGCCATTTCGACACCTCCACCGGCACCAGGGCGCCTTCCGGATGGAGCAGCACCAGGTGCTTGCGCTTCATCGGGAAGCCCGGCTCCTCGGTCAGGCGCTGCTCGACTTCGCTCACGTCCTGCGCCGAGCCGGCGGCGGTCACGAAGATCACCTGGTCGGCCTGGCGGAACGCGCGCCGGGTCCAGTTCGAGGCGCTGGCCTCGGCTTCGTAGACCAGGAAATCGTGGGCATTTTCCAGTTCGTCGGACTGCTGGTGGTCGAAGTGGGAGGCGTCCGGCGGCGCCGTCAGGTGCTGCACGCGCCCGACGCGCCCGAACGCTTCGGCCAGCGCGCGCGCCACCGCGTCGGCGCCGGCGCCCTCGTGCAGGGGCACCACCACGAAGGACTGGGCCGAGCGCTGCTCGGCCACGGGCGCCGTGTGGCGCATGAAATCGTAGACGGTGCGCACGAACACCCGGTTCAGCGCCAGCGGATGGCGCATCAGCAGCGCCTCGTAGCTGGCATGGTCGAGCACGGCCAGGGTCGAGTCGCGCACCGCCGTCACGTCGGCCGTGCGCGGCTGCTGCAAGATCAGGCCCACTTCGCCCACGCTCTGGCCGGGGCGCACCTCGTTGTACAGGGCCAGCTCGCCGCCGCCGTCGCGGCGCGACACGCGCAGCCGGCCGCTGACGACGAACAGCATGCTGTCCGAGACCTCGCCCTCGCGGTAGATCGCGCTGCCGCCGGCGACCTGTTCGAACTTGAGCGCGCCGGCCAAATCGCCCAGCACGTCGTCATCGAGCGTGCCGAAGCCGCGGCTGGCGCGCAATACATTGATGGCTTTTTCGTGCAATTCCATAGACGCCCCGGGTGGCTGGACTGGCTGGCGCCAAATTGCTTCTTGGCATGAGCCAATCATGAGTGAGACGGCTAGGTTTTGTCAATCCACCAATGCGCGCCGCACAGACGAAAAAAAACCGGCCATCCGGCCGGTTTGGAACGCTGCCCGCTTACTGTGCGGCCAGCGCTTTGTTGAACGCATCGATGCCGCCCACGATTTCCGCCTTCGCATCGTCCGGACCGCCCCAGCCTTCGATCTTGACCCACTTGCCCGGCTCGAGGTCCTTGTAGTGCTCGAAGAAGTGCTGGATCTGGCGCAGGCGCAGCTCGTTCATGTCTTCCGGCTTTTGCCAGTGCTTGTAGATCGGCAGGATCTTGTCGACCGGCACGGCGAGCACCTTGGCGTCGCCACCGGCCTCGTCCGTCATCTTGAGCACGCCGATCGCGCGGCAACGCACCACCACGCCGGGAATCAGGGGGAAGGGGGTGATCACCAGCACGTCGACCGGGTCGCCGTCGTCGGCGATGGTGTTGGGCACGTAGCCGTAGTTGCACGGGTAGTGCATGGCCGTGCCCATGAAGCGGTCGACGAAGATCGCGCCCGACTCCTTGTCCACCTCGTACTTGATCGGATCGGCATTCATCGGGATTTCGATGATGACGTTGAAATCGTTCGGCACGTCGCGGCCGGCAGAAACTTTATTCAGGCTCATGGGATGTCCTTCAAGTGCAATGGTGGGCAATGCCACCATTATAACGGATTTTGAGGCAATTTTGTGCGTCGCAGCAACGCTTCGAGCCCGCTACAGGACGCTCGCCAGCGCGCACTGGCGGTAGTGGGCCGCCGCCTCCTCGGCCTGGCCGAGCGCCTCGTGCATCTGGGCCAGCTTGAGGTGGGCTTCGCGCACCATGCGCGCCTCGCTCGCCTCCGACAAGGCTTGCTCGAGGTACAACTGGGCCTTGCCCCACAATTTCTGCTTCAGGCACAGCGCGCCGAGCGTGAGGGCCAGCTCGGCGTCGTTCGGGCGCTGCCGGATCCAGCTTTCGCACGCCTCGATCTGGGCCAGCAGCGAGGCCGAGCCGGCCTGGGCGGCCGAATCGCGGTAGGCCCGCACCACCCGGTCGTCCCACTCGGCCGCCAGCGCCTGCTCGGCGGCCATGCGCGCCGCGTCGTGCAGGCCGCGCGCGTTGAGCGCCTGCGCCGCGCGCGCGGCGATGTAGGGCTTGACCCGGTCGGCCGTGGGCACGCCGGACCAGACCCGCAGGATCGATTCGGCATCGTGCGCGCTGTCCGACAGCAGCGCATCGTAGGCCAGCTCGCGCAGGCGCGCCGACAGGGCCGGATGCAGCGCCTTGTGCTTGTCGAGCGAGCGCACCAGGCGCAGCACCTCGGGCCAGTTCCTGGCCTGCTGGTGCGCCTTCATCGACCATTGCAGCGCGTGGATGTGGCGCGTGCCGCTGGCATTGAGCTCGGCCACCGCCTCGAGCGCGGCCTCCGGCTGGTGGTCGTCAACCAGCAGTTCGGTGATCGTCATCAGGCGCGCGCTCTTCATCGCGCCGTCATTGACGATGCCGGCCAGCCAGTGGTCGCGCCGCTGGCCCTGGCGCATGCGGTGCGCCGCACGGGCCCCGATCAGCGCGGCCAGGCCGGCGTTCTCGGGCAGTTCGGCGGCCCGGATCGCGGCCTTCTCGGCATGCCCGAAGCGGCCCTCGAACAAGGCCTTGAGGGCGTCGCGCAAGCCCTTGTTGCCATCGCGCTCGCGCTTGCGCTGGCGGTAGGCGGCCACCTTGGCCGGCATGCCCAGGGTCGCGCGCACCGCCTGCACCAGCAGGTACAGCAGCACGAACAGGCCGCCCGCCAGCACCACGGCCAGGTTCAGCGACAGGTCGATCCGGTGCGGCGGATAGAACAGCACCACGTTGCCGGGATTGAAGCGCGCCGTCACGGCGATGCCGATGGCCGCGGCCATCAGCGCAACTAACCAGAGGAGCAGGCGCATGGTTTAGGGTTTCGCTTTGTAGTTGCGCACGGCGTTCAGACTGTCGGCCAAGGTCGGCATGTCGATCGCCAGGTTGTTGGACTGGACCTGGCGCAGCAAGGCTTGCGCGGTCTGGGTGGTGCGCGCGCGCGTGTCGAAGTATTTGAGCAAGGCTTCCTGGGCCGCCGTCAAGTCGCTGCGAAAGGCCGCCTCGTTGCGCGAGAGCAGGGCCAGGCGCGCGTTCAACAGGCGCAGCTTGAGGTTCTCGCGCAGGAAGAACGACTGGGTCGGCGAGAGCATCAGCGCCTCGGGCGTGTCCACGCTGCGCACCCGGATCAGTTCGCGCACATCGCTCCACATCTCGCCGCTCCAGCTGTGCCAGGTGTCGGCCACGCGCGCGGCCAGCGTCTCGGTCGGCGCGCCCGGCTTGCCGGGGGCCTTCGCGCGCAGCGCCTTGACCGGCGCGGCCGGCTTCTCGTCGGCCAGCATCGGCAAGGTGTCGACCTGGGCGATGACGTTGTCCAAGCGCAGCGCCAGGCCGATCAGGTCGATCCCCGGCAGCGCCTTGAGCTTGTCGGTGTCCTTGGCGATGGCGCGCCGGATGGTGATGAATTGCGGCTTGTCCGAGCGCGACAGCGAGCGGTCGGCGTTCTGCAGGGCGATCAGCGCGCCCTGCACATTGCCCGACAGCTGCAGCTGCTGGCTGGCCGTCGAGAGCACCTGCTCGATTTCGGCCAGCGCCCACTCATCGCGGTTCTTCGACAAGTCCTGGTACAGCTGCTCGAGCGCGAGCTGCTGGCTCTGGGCCTCGGTCTGGCGGTTTTCCAGCACCCCGACCTTGGCCTGCAACTCCTTCGTCATCTCTTGCACATTGCGCGCCAACACACCGGTCTCGGTGTTGCTGATCTCGCCCTTTTGCAAGCTCCTGGCCATGTCCTGGCGCAGGCTTTGCAGGCGGCTGTGGGTGTTCCACGCCTCCAGCGCCAGCAGCAGGGCCAGCACCCCCACCACGATGGTCAGGGGGCGCTGCACGAAGTCGGCCAGGCTCTCGCCGGAGGCCGGCGCGGCGCTGGCGGGGGCCGGCGGCAGGTCGGCGCCGGGCGCCGCGTTCTGTTCTGATAATGGTGGCAATTCGTTCATACCCGTGATTGTAACGCGGCAAGCACACCCGCGTCGCCTGATCCTGTCAGCGCCAGGTGCGACAGGCCCAGCGCGCGCGCCGTTTCGGCGATGCGCGCGTGCGGCACGATCAAGTGCTGCTGTTTCATTTTCACAACAAGATCGGGTGATCCCATCTGCCCCAGCAGCGCCATCAGGCCGCGCAGGGCTTCCGAACTGGTGATCACCCAATCGTTCTGCTTCTCCAGCAGGGCCGTCAGGCGCGCCGCCAACGCCGGCGTCAAGGACGGCACGCAGCGCCGGTAGGCCGCCACGGTGCTGACCTCGGCGCCGGCCGCGCGCAAGCCTTCGCCGATCAGCTCGCGCCCGCTTTCGCCGCGCACGATCAGCACCCGCCGCCCGGCCAGCGCGGCCAGGTCGAGCGCCGCCAGCAAGCCTTCCGAATCGCTGCGCGTGGCCTCGATTGGCGCCACGATGGTGGCGTTGGCCTCGCATACGCCGTGGCGCGCCAGCGCCGCCCGGCTGCCCTCGCCCAGCACCGCCAACATGACGCCGTGCGGCCAACCGGACAGGTGGGCAAAAGCGGCATCGATCGCGTTTGGCGAGACGAAGGCGACCAGCCGGTATTGGTCCAGGGCGGCCATGGCGCGCGCCAGCGGCGCCTGGTCGGCCAGGGCGTGGATTTCGAGCAGGGGCAGCATCACCGGCTGGTGCCCGGCCAGGGCCAGCGCGCGCGCCAAGGCGTCGGCCTGGGCCTGCGGGCGCGTGATGACGACGCTACGCGCCATCGGCGTCAACGCTGGCCTGGCAGGCGGCCAGGATGGCGTGCGCATCCTGTTGTTGCAGCAGGGCCGACACCTGGCGCCCCAGCAGCCCGGGATCGTCGGCCGGGCCGCTCAGGGCGGCGCTGGCCATGCGGCTGCCGTCCGGGGTGGCGACCATCGCGCGCAGGTGCATGCTGGCGCCGTCGACGGTGGCGAAGGCCGCCAGCGGGATCTGGCAGCTGCCCCCGAACACCTTCGAGACGGTGCGCTCGGCCGTCACCGCCTGGGCGCTGGCCGCGTGGTTCAGCGGCGCCAGCAGCGCGGCCAGGTCCACCCCGTCGCCGCGCCCGGTGGCAATTTCGATCGCCATCGCGCCCTGCCCTGCCGCCGGCAGGCTGGTCGCGGGGTCGAGCAGGGCGCGGATGCGCGCGGCCATGCCGAGCCGCTTGAGGCCGGCCGCGGCCAGGATGATGGCCGCGTACTGGCCGCGGTCGAGCTTGCCCAGGCGGGTGTCGAGGTTGCCGCGCAGCGGCTTGATCAGCAGCTGCGGATAGCGCGCCGCGATCAGCGACTGGCGCCGCAGGCTGCTGGTGCCGACCACGGCGCCGGCCGGCAGCGCGTCCAGGCTGGCGTAATCGTTCGAGACGAAGGCGTCGCGCGGGTCTTCCCGCTCCAGCACGGCGGCCAGGGCGAAGCCGTCGGGCAATTCCATCGGCACGTCCTTGAGCGAATGGACGGCCAGGTCGGCCCGGCCCTCGGCCATCGCCACCTCGAGCTCCTTGACGAACAAGCCCTTGCCGCCGACCTTGGACAGGGCCCGGTCCAGGATCTTGTCGCCGCGCGTGGTCATGCCCAGAATCGTGATCCGGCACTGCGGATATAATAAGGACAACTGCGCGCGCACATGCTCGGCCTGCCACATGGCGAGCCGGCTCTCGCGCGAGGCAATGACCAGGCTGGACGGATGCTGCGGCTTCGGTTCGCTTGGATTCAAAACGGATTCTTTCACTGTCGTTGGCCTCAGGCGGCCGAAGCCAGACCCTGGCGCATGGATAAGAGTACAAATTTTATCATGCGCCCTCTCGCACAGCGTGGCCACAAGCCTTTTTGCACCAACACTTCACTCTCTTGGTCACTATGGTAAATCTCACTGCGGTACAGGAACACGACGCCGGCGCCGACAAGGACGCCCCCCTCAAGGAAGACATCCGCCTGCTCGGGCGCCTGCTCGGCGAGGTGCTGCGCGACCAGGAGGGCGAGGCCGTGTTCGGCGTCGTCGAGACGATCCGCCAGACGGCGGTGCGGTTCCGGCGCGAGGCCGACCCCAGGGCCGGCGAGGAACTGGCCGCCCTGCTGCACCAGCTCACGCGCGAGCAGACCATCTCGGTGGTGCGCGCATTCTCGTATTTCTCGCACCTGGCCAACATCGCCGAAGACCAGCACCACATCCGGCGCCGCCGCGCCCACCTGCTGGCCGGATCGAAGCCGCAACAGGGCAGCGTCAGCTTCGCGCTGGCCAAGCTGGACGCGGCCGGGGTCGGGCCGGACACGGTGCAGGCGTTCTTTCGCGACGCCTTGATCGCGCCGGTGCTGACCGCCCACCCGACCGAGGTGCAGCGCAAGAGCATCCTGGACGCCGAACACGACATCGCGCGCCTGCTGGCCGAGCGCGACCTTCCGCTCACCCCCAAGGAGCGGCTGGCCAACGGCGCGCTGCTGCACGCGCGCGTGGCCACGCTGTGGCAGACCCGTATGCTGCGCTACTCGAAGCTGACGGTGGCCGACGAGATCGACAACGCCCTGTCCTATTACCGCATCACCTTCCTGCGCGAGCTGCCCGGCCTGTACCACGACATCGAGCAAGACCTGGCCGCGCAGTACCCGGGGGTCGACGCGGGCGCGGCCGCCTACCTGCAGATGGGCAGCTGGATCGGCGGCGACCGCGACGGCAACCCGAACGTCAACGCCGCCACCATGCAGCACGCGCTGGTGCGCCAGGCCACCACGATCCTCGACTTCTACCTCGACGAGGTGCACGCGCTGGGCGCCGAACTGTCGATCTCGACCTTGATGGTGCGCGCCAGCGCGCCGCTGCAGGCGCTGGCCGACGCCTCGCCCGACGCCTCGCCGCACCGCAGCGACGAACCCTACCGGCGCGCCCTGATCGGCATCTACGCGCGCCTGGCCGCCACCGCGCGCGCGCTGGGCGCGACCAACATCCTGCGCAAGGAAGTCGGGCACGCCGCCCCGTATGCCCACGCCAGCGATTTTTGCGCCGACCTGGACCTGATCGCCGCCTCGCTCAGCGCCAACCACGGCGCGCTGCTGGTGGCGCCGCGCCTGGCCACGCTGGCGCGCGCCGCGGCCATCTTCGGCTTTCACCTGGCCTCGCTCGACATGCGCCAGACCTCGGACGTGCACGAGCGGGTGCTGGCCGAATTGTTCAAGACGGCCGCCGTCACGGCCGACTATGGCGCGCTCGACGAGCCGGCCAAGGTGGCCCTGCTGCTGGCCGAGCTGTCCCAGCCGCGCCTGCTGGTGTCGCCGTATGCCCACTACAGCGAGGAGACCGGATCCGAACTGGCGATCCTGCGCGTGGCCAAGGAGATCCGCCAGCGCTACGGCGCGCGCGCCATCGGCAACTACATCATCTCGCACACCGAGACCCTCTCCGACCTGCTCGAAGTGCTGTTGCTGCAAAAGGAGACCGGCCTGCTGCGCCTGGCCGAGCGCGAACTGGACGTGATGGTGATCCCCCTGTTCGAGACCATTCCCGACCTGCAGCGCGCCGCCGCCATCATGGAGCAATGGATGGCGCTGCCGCTGGTCAAGGCCCTGCTCGCGCACCAGGGCCAGCTGCAGGAAGTCATGCTCGGCTACTCGGACTCGAACAAGGATGGCGGCTTCCTGACCTCGAACTGGGAGCTGTACAAGGCCGAGACCCACCTGGTCAAGGTGTTCGCGGCGGCCGGCGTGAAGCTGCGCCTGTTCCACGGACGCGGCGGCACGGTCGGGCGCGGCGGCGGTCCCAGCTACGAAGCGATCCTGGCCCAGCCGCCGGGCACCGTCAACGGCCAGATCCGCCTGACCGAACAGGGCGAGATCATCGCCTCGAAGTTCTCGAACGCCGACATCGGCCGGCGCAACCTCGAACTGCTGGTCGCCGCCACGCTCGAGGCGAGCCTGATGCCGCACGCGGCCGAGGGCGAGCACGCCGCGCGCCTGGCCGGCTTCGAGGCGGTGATGGCCGATTTGTCGCAGCGCGCCTACCAGGCCTACCGCAAGCTGGTCTACGAGACGCCAGGCTTTACCGACTACTTCTTCGCCGCCACCCCGATCGCCGAGATCGCCGAACTCAATCTCGGTTCGCGCCCCGCCTCGCGCAAGGCCAGCAAGCGCATCGAGGACCTGCGCGCCATTCCCTGGGGCTTCTCCTGGGGCCAGTGCCGCCTGCTGCTGCCCGGCTGGTACGGCTTTGGCTCGGCCATCGAGTCCTGGCTGGGCGCCGACGACGGCCGCGCGGCGCGCCTGGCCCAGCTGCAGGCGATGCACCGCGAATGGCCGTTCTTTGCCACCCTGCTCTCGAACATGGACATGGTGCTGGCCAAGACCGACCTGGCGATCGCGTCGCGCTACGCCGGCTTGGTGGCCGACGGCGCGCTGCGCGAGCGCATCTTCAAGCGCATCGCGGCCGAACACGGCAGCACGCTGGCCTGCCTGCAGGCGATCACCGGCGCCGCCGAGCGGCTGGCCGGCAACCCCCTGCTGGCGCGCTCGATCCAGAACCGCTTCGCCTACCTCGATCCACTGAACCACCTGCAGGTCGAATTGATCGGGCGCCATCGCGCGCTGGCGCACGACCCGAGCCAGCTCGACGAGCGGGTCCACCGCGGCATCCACCTGTCGATCAACGGCGTTGCTGCCGGACTGCGCAATACCGGCTAAGCTGGAGTGCGTCGTTCCCGCGCGGGAACGACGATTCGAATGGAACGCCCGCGCCAGGACCGCCGATGAAAAAATGGAGCGTCGAGACACTGAGCCTGGCCGGCGCGGCGCTGATCGTGCTGCTGGCCGCCGCCATCGCGCTGCTGGCGTTGGGCGAGGTGCAGCAGGTCGCGCCGGCACTGCAATTGCTGATGTTCGCGCTGGCCGGCGTGGCCGCCGCGGTGCTGCTGCGGATCCGCCACCTGACGCTGGCCCACCAGCGCACCCACCGCCGCCTCAGCCACAGCCAGGCCAATTTCCGCCACCTGGTCGAGACCGCGCATGAGGGCATCTGGGTGCTCGACAACGGCGCCGTCACCACCTTCGCCAACGCGCGCCTGGCCCACATGTTCGACCTGCCGCTGGCCGAGATCGTCGGCCGCTCGCTCTACCAGCTGCTCGCCGACACGGCGCGCGCCGAGCTCGACGCCATCCTCGACGCCGACCAGCCACCACGGCGCGACCTGCGCTTCCGGCGCCGCGATGGCGCGCCCGGCTGGGCCATCGTCAGCGCCCGCCGCATGCAGCAGGTTGACGGCGCGCCCAGCGGCACGCTGCTGATGCTCACCGACATCTCCGAGCGCAAGGCGGCCGAGCTGGCGCTGGAAAAGGCCCAGCAAGGGCTCGAGCAGCGCATCAAGCTGCGCACGGCCGAACTGATCGAGTCGAACCAGCTGCTGCGCGCCGAGGTGGCGGTGCGCCAGCGCGCCGAACTGGCGCTGGCCCAGTCCGAGCAGCGCCTCCAGGAGATCGTCACGACCATGCCGGTGGCGCTGTTCGTCAAGGACGCGCAATCGCGCATCATCCTGATGAACAAGGCCGCCGAGGACCAGTGGGGCTTGCCATTCGCCGAGGTCTCGGGCACCCGTGCCAGCGCCTGGTTTCCGCCCGAGCAAATGGCCCGCTTCCTGGCCGACGACGCGGCCGTGTTCGCCGGACACAAGCTGATGGTGTTCGAGGAGGATTCATGGAACTCGGCGCTGCGCGAGAACCGCCAGGTGCAAACTTTCAAGAAGCCCGTCTACGACGCCGGCGGCGCGCCCGAGTGCCTGATCTGCATGTGCATCGACATCACCGAGCGCAAGCGCGCCGAGGCGCACGCGAAGCGCTCGTTCAGCCAGCTGCGCCAGCTCAGCACCCACCTCGACAGCGTCAAGGAGGACGAGCGCAAACGCATTGCGCGCGACATCCACGACGAACTGGGGCAGAACCTGCTGGCCATCAAGCTCGACGCCGAGATGCTCATGGCGCGCACCGCGGCGCGCCATGCGCAACTGCGCCAGCGCATCGGCCAGGCGCTGAGCACCATCGACGGCACCATCGGCTCGGTGCGCGCGATCATCAACGAGCTCCATCCGAGCACGCTCGAGCTGGGCTTGCCGGCCGCGCTCGAGTGGCTGGTCGGCCAGTTCGAACGGCGCAGCGGCGTCGCCAGCAGCCTGACCGTGGTCGGCGCCGACGGCGCACTGCCGGACGGGCGCCGCACCGCCGTCATCTTTCGCATCACCCAGGAAGCGCTGCTCAACATCCTGCGCCACGCACAGGCGACCCAGGTCGAAGTCACGCTCGACATCACGCCGCAGCGGGTGGCGATCCGGATCGACGACGACGGGGTGGGCATGGCGCCCGGCGCCGACGCGATGGACGCCGGCTTCGGCCTGCGCGGCATCCGCGAGCGGCTCGATGCGTTCGGCGGCACGCTGCGCATCGAGAGCCGGCGCGGCGCCGGCACCGCGCTGGAAATCACCATTCCCATTGCCAGCGATGCAACAATTGGAGAGAATTGAGGCCAAAAAGCGGCGTAGAATCCATTCCCGAAGAGCTATCCTCCTCGATCTCTGTTAGCGCGCCAGCACCCCCTGGCGCGTTTTTTTTCGCGCCGCGCCGGGCCGCCTGCCTACTCTTGCAGGACGCGCTTGTGGCCGCAACAGTACATCCCGGCCTCGATCCCGGTTTGACTGCGGCTGCACTGCCGGCACACATAGATTTTAAGGGCGTCGGCCCGTGGTTTGTAGATCTTCACTTTGACGCCGCGGGCATCCCAGCTGGCCCCGACGTAGGTGCATCCCGCATCCTGCGCTTTCGATTCATCGATCGGGCCATATGCCAGGAACAAGAGCACTTCCGCATGCCGGGCGGCGCGTGACTCCGCCAATTTGTATTGCCAATTTGCGAAGTGTGACATTCTGCCTTATCTGTTTGAAAGCCGGATGGCCGGTCCCTGCCGCGCCCCGGGTGTGGCGCGCCGCCTCGTCGCGCGCGGCGCCTATTCGGCAGTGGCTGGCCACAAATGCCCCGGTTCCACGCCGGCGATTGGCGCCGCCTCGTTTTGCGCGCCAGGCTGACAGCGCAGCATCTGCTCGAATTGCGCCGCCGGCAGCGGGCGCCCGAACAGATAGCCCTGGAAGGCCTGGCATCCCTGGCTGGCCAGGAAGGCGCGCTGCTCCTGCGTCTCGACGCCCTCGGCGATGGCCGACAGGCCCATGCTGTGCGCCAGCGTCAGGATGGTGCGAGTGATGGCCGCGTCGCTTGGGTTGCTGACGATGTCGCGCACGAAGGAGCGGTCGATCTTGAGCTGGAAGATCGGCAGCCGCTTCAGGTAGGACAAGGAGGAATAGCCGGTGCCGAAGTCGTCGAGCGAGAAGCCGACGCCGCGCAGCTTGAGCGCGCTCATCTTGGCGATCGCCTGCTCGACGTCGTCGAGCAGCAGCGACTCGGTCAACTCGAGCTTGAGCTGGTAGGGATCGGCGCCGCTGCGCCCGATGATGGCCAGCACCTGCTCGACGAAATCGGCCTGGCGGAACTGGCGCGGACTGACGTTGACGGCCATGTTCAGTCCCGCCGTGTCGGCGTGGGACGACCATGCCACCAGCTGCGCGCAGGCGCTCTCGAGCACCCAGTAGCCGAGCGGGATGATCAGGCCGGTCTCCTCGGCGGCGCTGATGAATTCGAGCGGCGCCACCAGGCCACGCTGCGGATGCTGCCAGCGCAGCAGCGCCTCGACCCCGGTCAGGCTGCCGGCGGCGTCGACCTGCGGCTGGTAGTGCAGCTGGAACTGGCGGCACTGCAAGCCCAGCCGCAAGTCGGCGTCGAGCGCGGCGCGCGCGGTCACCACCTGCTGCATGGCCGGATCGAACAGGCGCACCGTGTTGCGTCCGGCCGCCTTGGCCTGGTACATGGCCATGTCGGTCTGTTTGAGCAGGTTCTCGACGCTCTCGACGCGCCCCTGGAACAAGGTCACGCCGATGCTCGAACTGCAGCTGTACTGGTGCTCGCCGAGCTGGTAGGGCTCGTTCAGGCGGGCCAGGATCTTGGCGCCGACCTGTTCGACCTGTAACCCGGCCGAGCGGCCGTCGGCCCCCAGGTTCTCGAGCATCACGACGAATTCGTCGCCGCCCAGGCGGGCCACCGTGTCGCTGGCCCGCACGCAGGCCAGGAAACGCAGGGCCACCTGCTGCAGCAACAGGTCGCCCATATTGTGCCCGAGCGTGTCGTTGAGGTCCTTGAAATTGTCCAGGTCGACGAACAGCAGGGCGCCCTGGCGGCCGCTGCGCGCGCTCAGCGCCAGCGCGTGCTCGAGCCGCTCCATCAGGAAGCGCCGGTTCGGCAGCCGGGTCAGGTAGTCGTACAGGGCCAGGTTGCGGATCGCCTCCTCGTCAGCCTTGCGGCGCGTGATGTCGGTCATCGCACTCACGTAGTGGGTGACCAGGCCGGTGCCGTTGCGCACCGCGCTGACGGTCAGCCCCACCGGGTAGCTTTCGCCGTTCTTGCGCAATTGCCACAGTTCGCCCTGCCACGCGCCGTCGCGCCCGATCGCCTCCCACAGCGCGCCGCGAAACTGGGCGTCATGGCGCCCGGGGTCGAGCATGTCGAGTTCCCGCTCGGCGATGTCGCCCGCCGCGTAGCCGGTCAGGTCGGTGAAGGCGCGGTTCACCCGCAGCACGCGCCTGGACGCGTCGGTGATCATCATCCCTTCCTGCGACTCGAAGGCGGTGGCGGCGATTCGCAGGTCGGCCTCGTTCTTGTGCGACTCGTGCAGGTAGACCACGATGGCCGACACCGACAGGATCAGCAAGGCGCCGCCGAAGGCCACCATCAGTGACAGCCAGAGGCGCTGCGCGCCCAGCCGCGCCAGCTCCGGCAGCGGGCGCACGACCTGCACCGTGATGCCGTCCGCGTCAAGCCGCTTGCTCGCCAACAGGACGGGAGCGTCGTCGTCGCCAAGCCGCACCAGGGCGCCGAAGCGGGCGTCGCCCCATGGCGCAATCGACAGCCCCTCGAACTGGCTGCGCTGGTACAAGGCCTGGCGCCGCTGCGGCGCCAGCGCCCCCAGGGCGCCGCCCGGCAGCGCGCGGAACTGGCGTTTGTGCTCGTCCGCCAGCACAATCACGCCGTTCTCGTCGCTCAGGAAGGCATGTGCCGGCGAAGTCCAGGCGGCCAGCCGCGCGACGTTGCGCCTGACCACGGCCGCGCCCAGGAAGCGGCCGCGCTCGCGGATCGAATAGGAATAGAACAGGCCGCCGACCTTGCTGCTGTGCCCGACCGCATACTGGCGTCCCTGGTGGCCGGCCCGGGCCTGCACAAAATAGTCGCGCTCGGCGAAATTGCCGCCGATCACGCTGTCGGCGGTGCCGGCGTTGCTGGCGGCGACACAGATGCCGCGCGCGTCGAGCACCCACACGGCGTCGACTCCCAGTTCCGTCACGGCCGTCCCGAGCGCCGAGTTCAGCAGCGCCAGCGCGGCCTCGCCCCCGGCCTCGCGCAGCACGCGGTGCACCGCTTCGTCGCGCGCGAACATCAGGGCGATGCCCTTGACCAGGTCCAGGTTTTCCGCGATGTTGGCGCCCGCGATGTCGGCCTGCTGGACGGCCTGGCGCAGCTCCTGCTGGTACAGCTCGCTCACCCGCCGCTCATGGAAATAATCGACGCTGAGCGTGGCCACCACGCACCAGCCGACGATCGATAAACCGACCAGCTTGTAGGAGCGCTCGAACGAGAACAGCTTGCGCTTGCCCAGATAGGTGGCCACGATGGTGACGACGATGATCGCGCTGGTGGCCAGCAGCACAATGGCGGCCAGCGCGGTGGCGTCGATCTGGGTCGCGACGGCGCTGCTCTCGCCGCTGCGGATGAAATAGGCGGCGGCCATCGCCGTGTAGTGCATGCCGCCCACCGCCAGCCCCATCACGCACGCGCTGATGACGGGCGTGCGCGGATTCCAGCGCGACTGCCAGGCCAGCAGCCGGAACTTCATCCACAGCGCCAGCGTGGCCAGCGCCACTGCCACCACCACCGACAGCAGGAACAACTTGAGGTCGTAGCGGATCAGGCCATCGAGGTGCATGGCCGCCATCCCGGAATAATGCATCGCCCCGATGCCGGCACCGAGCAGCAGGCCGCTGCTGGCCAGCCGTGTGGGGCTCGGCTGGCGGTGGCTGATCACCGACAGCGCCATCGTGCTGGCCAGCATGCCGGGCACGGTCGAGAGCAGCGTGATGCTGTAGTCGTAGCTGCTGGCGCACGGCAGGGTGAAGGCCAGCATGCCGACGAAGTGCATGGCCCAGATGCCCAGCCCCAGGCACAGGCCGCCGACCAGCAGCCAGCTGCGGCGCGCCGCCGCGCTGCCCGCCGCCGTGACGTTGTGCGACACCAGCAGCGCCGCGTAGGAGGCGAAGATGGCCACCACCAGCGACAGGCACACCAGCACCGGGTCGTAGCGGCCCGCATACAACAGGCTCTCGGGCGGCGCGGCGGTCACGAGGTTCAGGAGTTCAAGCATCGTGCCAGCGTATGCGAATACGGGGCACAGCAAACTGAACTGCGTCAAGGAAAGCTTGATCGCCGCGTTTTTCCACCCTGCAAAGTGCAAGCGCGCAAAAAAAAGCTCCCGCGTGGGGAGCTTTTTTTACGCTGTGGCAACGGCTTAGTGGTTGTGCAGGAAGCTTTTCAGCTTGTCCGAACGGGACGGCTGGCGCAGCTTGCTCATCGCCTTCGCTTCGATCTGGCGGATCCGCTCGCGCGTGACGTCGAACTGCTTGCCCACTTCTTCGAGCGTGTGGTCATTCGACATTTCGACCCCGTAGCGCATGCGCAGCACCTTCGCCTCGCGCGGGGTCAGCGAGTCCAGCACTTCCTTGATCACGTTGCGCATCGAGGCGTGCAGCGCGGCGTCGAGCGGCGCCAGCGTGGTGTTGTCCTCGATGAAATCGCCCAGCTGGGAATCGCCGTCCTCGCCCATCGGCGTTTCCATGGAGATCGGCTCCTTGGCGATCTTCATGATCTCGCGCACTTTGTTTTCCGGCATTTCCATTTTCAGCGCCAGCGTCGCCAGGTCCGGCTCGCTGCCCGTTTCCTGCATGATCTGGCGCGAGATGCGGTTCATCTTGTTGATCGTCTCGATCATGTGCACCGGCACCCGGATGGTGCGCGCCATGTCGGCGATCGAGCGCGTGATGGCCTGGCGGATCCACCAGGTGGCGTAGGTCGAGAACTTGTAGCCGCGGCGGTATTCGAACTTGTCGACCGCCTTCAGCAGGCCGATGTTGCCCTCCTGGATCAGGTCGAGGAATTGCAGGCCGCGGTTGATGTACTTCTTGGCGATCGAAATGACCAGGCGCAGGTTGGC
>JAZJYV010000028.1:0-17049 GCA_040390195.1 Pseudomonadota bacterium
TTGGCGATCAGGCGCAGGTAGCTGATGATGTCCTTGATCTCGGCCTTGTCGAAGAAGCTCTGGCCGCCCGAGATGGTGTAGGGGATGCGCTCCTTGCGCAGGCATTGCTCGATGATGCGGGCCTGGTGGTTGCCGCGGTACAGGATCGCGTAGTCCGACCATTTGTTCTTGCGCTGGAAGCGGTCGGCCGAGATCATGATGGCCACCTGCTCGGCCTCCTGCTCGTCGGTCTGCATGCCCAGCACCTTGATCGGCTCGCCCAGGCCGTGCTCGGACCACAGGCGTTTTTCGAACAGCTTCGGGTTGTTGCCGATGACCGCGTTGGCCGCCTGCAGGATGCGGGTGGTGGAGCGGTAGTTCTGTTCGAGCTTGATCACCTTCAGGTCGGGGAAATCCTCGCCCAGCGTCTTCAGGTTTTCCACCGAGGCGCCGCGCCAGGCGTAGATGGCCTGGTCGTCATCGCCCACGGCCGTGAACATGGGTTTCTTGCCGATGCCGGTGACCAGCAGCTTGACCAGCTCGTACTGGCAGGTGTTGGTGTCCTGGTATTCGTCCATCAGGAGGTAGCGCAGGCGGCGCTGCCATTTGTCGCGGATCGGCTCATTGTTGCGAAACAGCTCCACCGGCAGGCGGATCAAGTCGTCAAAGTCGACCGCCTGGTAGGCCGCCAGGGTCGCCACGTAGCTGCGGAAGATGCGCGCGGCCTGGGCTTCGTCTTCATCGACGGCTTTGCGGATCGCGTCCTCCGGGTCGACCAGGCCGTTCTTCCACAGCGAGATGGCGCTCTGGATGCGGCGGATCAGCTGCTTGTCGGTGGTGATGGCCAGGTCTTGCACCAGGGCGAAGCAATCGTCGCTGTCCATGATCGAGAAGCGGTCCTTCAGGCCGACGCCGTTGGCTTCCTGGCGCAGGATCTTCACGCCCAGCGAGTGGAAGGTCGACACCGTCAACTGCTTGGCCTGGCGCGGCTGCTTGAGCAATTTGGCGATCCGCTCCTGCATCTCGAGCGCGGCCTTGTTGGTGAAGGTCAGGGCGGCGATGGTGCGCGGGTCGTAGCCGCGGTCTTCGATCAGGTGCGCGATTTTCTGGGTGATCACGCGCGTCTTGCCCGAGCCGGCGCCGGCCAGCACCAGGCAGGGGCCGTCCAGGTACACCACCGCTTCGCTCTGGGGGACGTTCAGGCCGAACTTGGGGGTGGTGGACATCGGGCGGGGGTTCTTTCAGGGTACAGCCCGCCATTGTAGCCTACCCCGTGTGCCTCAGGCGGGCTTGGCGCACAGGGTCGTGAGCAGGCGGATCTGCTCCTGTTGCAGGCGGATCAACTCTTCCCACTGCTGCATCTTGAGCTGGTCGAGCTTTTCGTGCAGGGCCAGGATTTCCAGCTCCGCCTTGAGGTTGACCTCGTAGTCGTTCTGGGCATTGACGCGGTCTTTTTCGCCCTGGCGGTTTTGCGACATCAGGATCACCGGCGCCTGGATCGAGGCCAGCATCGACAGGAACAGGTTCAGCAGGATGTAGGGATAGGGATCGAAGGCCTGGCTGCCCAGGCGCGCCAGCAACACGGAATTGAGCAGCACCCAGCCCACCAGCACCACCGCGAACAGGCCGATGAAGGTCCAGGACCCGCCGAAGCGGGCCACCGCGTCGGCGGCGCGCTGGCCGACGGTCGCTTCCTCGGCCTGGGCGGCGTGGCTTTGGGTGATCGGGATGCGCTGGGCGATGTGGCGCGCCACGGTCTCGTTGCTGCGCTGCTGAATGGCCTTGACGCGGGCTTGGTGCGATTTCTTCATGTCGGCTTCCTGGACTGCGTGCCGGAGCGGCGCGCCAGCGACAGTGTAAGCGCTTGTGGCTCAGCCGTAGTAGGACTTGTACTGCAGGAACAGCGCTTCGACATGTTCCTCGTAGCGGTGGAACTCGGCGTCGCTGCCGGCGAATTGCCAGTCGTCGCGCCAGCTGACGATCTCGCCGCCGGGCAGGGCCACGGCACCGAGCACCCCGTCGTGCGGCCGGTAGTCGCAGACCAGGGCCCAGGGGAAGTCGCGGCGGTAGAATTTGCGCGCGCTGCCCACGCCGAAATCGACCAGCAATTTGTCGTCGATCAGGCACAGCGCGTGGCCGTCGATCTGGCCAGGCTTGGCCATGCCGGGGCCGCCGAGCATGAAGTAGCCTTGGGGATTGCTGATGCGCGCGTAGCCCGACAGCAGGCGCGCGCGGTGGCCGTACGATTCGGCCACGCGCTGCACCAGCATCGCCATCAGGAAGCAGGTGGCGCCGAAATTGTGCAAGTACAGCCAGCCCAGGTCGTACAAATGGTCGTACAGCGATTCGGCGAAGTGCTGCAGGTCCGGATCGGCCGTGTCGACCACCAGTTGGCGGTCACGCAAACCCTTGCGCAGGATGAACAGGCTTTCGAATTTGTTGCTGTAGGCGTCGAGCAGCTGGACGAAATCGGCCGTCGGGTACAGCTGGAGCACGGCCGGGTCGGCCGGGCAGGGCACCTCGGCGATCAGGCCCGCCTGTTGCATGCGCTGCAAATGGGCGCCCACCTCCGCTGCCGAATACGGCAATTCGCGGGCCAGCTGGGCCACTTCGGGGTGTTTGTCTGACAGGAAGGACGACGCGCAGCGCAGGAACAGGTCGTAGCCGAGCATGGTGTCGGCCTCGGGGATGTGTTCCAGGACCCAGCTGCGCACGTCGGCAATGCCCTGAATCAGCGAATTGACGCGGCGAATTTTCATTTTCTTCTAGTGGTACGGAACGGTCACCCGGGCAGTGTGAGCGAACGCCGGAGAACTGGCAATGCGCGGGAGGTAAAAACGGGCAAGTCAAATGTAAGTATTCGTAACTTCCCTCGCTGTGGCCCGGCAAACTCTGTTCGCCGGGCGGCGCCATACGTTACCATCGCAGTATTTGGCGCCGATGGCGCCGCCTCTTTCCTGAACATCATGAAATTTGAACACTTGATCGAAATCAATGATCCGCTCAATCCGCTGATCGACACCCTCAGCCGCGCCCAGCTGTGGCGCGGCCTGGTGCTGCGCGCCGACCATCCCAAACTGTTTGTGCCCCATCTCGACGAATGCCAGATCGAGCAGCGCGACGGGACCGGCTTCCGGCGCCGCCTGCGCTACGGCGAGCTGGTGATCGAAGACCGGGTGCTGCTCACGGAGCTGCAGGAAGTGCGCTACGAGGTCCACCAGCAGGGCGAGATCAGCGCCTCGCAGCTGCGGGTGACGATCGAGTCGCCTTCCCAGCACACCCTGTTCGTGCGCTTTCGCTACGACGACGGGCACGACGCGGCGACTGACGCGGCCAACGCCATGTACGACGAGTTCAAGAAATCGGCCTACCAGGAAGCCGACATCGACACCATCCGCATCGTGCGCGAGCTGGCCGCGGCCGGGCGGCTCGACAGCGACTTCTTGAACTAGCGCCAGCTAGGGGTCAGACCCCGGTTCTTCTGTTGGGGGTCTGACCCCGGTTCGTTGACGCCGTCGCATCCGGGGTCAGGCGCTGGCCAAGCGGCCCCACAGCAGGTCGAGGCGGAAGCCGACCGCCGCCTGGCTGGCGTTGAGCACTTCACGGATCGCGTGGTTCGGGCGTTGTGTGTCGCGCCGGATCACCACCTCGAGCGGCGCGCCGCGCGGTCCAACCAGCGCGTCGACGATCGGCGTGGTGCTGTTGACACCCTTGCGCGTGACCACGCCGATTTCCCCGTTGAGCAAGCGCACGAAGATGCCGATCGGGTGGGTCCCCAGTGCGCGGATGAACACGGCGGCCAGGCCGACGACGCGTGCCGGCTGCGCGATGTGCGCGCCTGCGCAGCCGGCCGGGTAGCCGCTGCCGTCGTCCTGTTCGTGCTGCATCAGCACACAATCGGGCCAGGCCGGCTGGTCGATGCCGGCCTGGCGCAGCAAGGCCACGCCGGCTGCCGGATGGGCTCGGATCAGGGCGCTGTCGGCTTCCGACAGGGGGCTTTGCGAGGCTTGCATGCGCTCCTGCTGGGCCAGCATGCCCACGTTCATGGTCAGCGCGCCGACGGTGGCGGCCAGGACCGCAGTCCCGCCCTGCCCGAGGGCGCGCGCCACCAGTTGCGCCACGACGGCAGTGTCGATGCAATGGCGCACCGCGTACGGCGACCCTTGCTAGTTGTGCAGGATGCAGGCCAGCGCCACGTCGGCGTGCCTGTTCCACTGGCGCTTCCCGCTGCCTGACGCTGCAGGACCAGTCTAGCTTGCGGGAAATGGCATCTATTGCTCTTGGTCAAGAAAGCGCCACGGCTCAGCGGCCCGGGGTGCAGTCGGTCGCGTCTTCGCTGTGCGGCGCGCCGCGCTCCAGCTTGGCCTCCAGGTCGCGCAAGGCGGTGCGCACGCCCTCCTCGACAACCGGGTGGAAGTAGGGCATGTCGAGCATCTGTGCCACCGTCAGGCGCGCCTGGCAGGCCCAAGCCAAAAGATGGGCCAGGTGTTCGGCGCGCGGGCCGGCCAGCTCGGCGCCCAGGAAGCGCCCGCTGCCGTACTCGGCGTACACGCGCAGCAGGCCACGGTGCTGCAGCATCACGCGGCTGCGGCCCTGGTTTTCGAACGAGACCATGCCAACGGCGAATTTGTGGCCGCCCGCGCCGCACAAGGCGCGGTAGCTGGCGCCGACGGTGGCGATCTGCGGCTCGCAGAAGGCGATCGCCAGCGGCGTGCGGCGCAGGCCCGGGCGCACGTCCGGATAGCGCCCCGCATTGTCGCCGGCGATCTTGCCCTGGTCGGCCGCCTCCGGCAGCAGCGGGCGCTCGGCGTCGGCGTCGCCGGCGATGAAGATGTGGCTGTTGCCGCATTGCATGGTGCACGGGTCGAAGCAGGGAATGCCGGCCGCGTCGAGCTCGAGGCCGCTGTGCTCGAGGCCCAGCTGGTCCAGGTTCGGCGTGCGCCCGCCGGCCATCAGCACGGTCTCGAAGTGCTCGCTGCGGGTCCCGCCTTGTGCGTCGCGCGTGGTCAGCACCACGCCGGCGGGGTCCGGCTGGGCGTCGACCACTTCGGTCTGGAAGCGCAAGTCCAGTTCGGTGCCCAGTGCCTTGGCTGCCGCCTGCAACACCAGCGGATCGGTCAGCTGGGCCAGGCTGGCGCCGCGCGCGAAGATGCTCACCCGCACTCCCAGGCGGGCCAGGGCCTGGCCCAGTTCGAGGCCGATCACGCCGCTGCCGATCACCGCCACCGAGGCTGGCAGGCCGGTCCAGTCGAACACCTGGTCGCTGACGATGGCGCGCGCGCCGGCCGGCGCCAAGGCCGCCAGGCGGTTCGGACGCGAGCCGGTGGCGATCACCACCCGCGCGGCCGTCAGCGCCGTGTGCTCGCCCGCCTGCAAGGTGTGGGGGCCGGTAAAGCGGGCGTGGCCGTGCAGCTTGTCGGCGTCCGGGATCTGCGCCACAGCGTCGAGCACGAAGCCGACAAAACGGTCGCGTTCGCTTCTCACGCGCGCCATGACGGCCGCGCCATCAATGCGCACGCTGCCCGGATGGACGCCGAAGGCCGGGGCCGCCTGCAGCATGTGGGCCGCCTCGCTGGCGGCGATCAGGAGCTTGCTGGGCATGCAGCCGACGCGCGCGCAGGTGGTGCCGTAGGGGCCGCTTTCGATCAGCACGCAGCGCTGGCCCTGGGCGCGCGCGGCGCGGTAGGCGGCCAGGCCGGCGGTGCCGGCGCCGATGACGGCCACGTCGACGGACAGGGGGGACAAAGCCATGGTCGGACTCCTTTCGCTGCGAGAACCACGACAATACGCCAGTTTTGTCGGGCCGGCCGGGCCAATTCGGATTAGTATTGCTAATCGAAATCAATTTCAATTAGCACAGCTTATGGGCACACTGGATTACCGCGGCCTGGCGGTGCTGGACGCGGTGGCGGCCAGCGGCAGTTTCGAGAAGGCGGCGCTGGCGCTGGGGATCAGCCAGTCGGCCGTGTCGCAGCGCATCAAGGCGCTGGAGGATGCGGCCGGGCGCCTGCTGGTGGTGCGTGGCACGCCGTCGGCGCCGACCGGGCTGGGGCAGCGCCTGGTGCTGCATTACCGGCATGTCATGCTGATGGAAGCGGCGCTCGACATCGACCTTGGGCGCACGCCGAGCCTGCCGTCGCTGACGGTGGCGCTCGACGGCGACAGCCTGGCGGGTTGGTTCGGCGCGGCCTTGCCGGCGCTGCTGTCGCCGCCGCGCTGCCAGCTGTCGCTGCAGCTGGCCGACAGTGGCGCGGCGCTGGCGCTGGTGCGCGAAGGCGCGGTGTTCGCCTGCGTGGCGGCGCAGGGCGAGGCGGGCGGCACTGATCCGGCCAACGGCACCACGGCCAGCGCGCTGGGCGTGCAGCGCTACCTGTGCGTGGCCACGCCGGTGTTCGCCGGACACTGGTTCGGCGACGGCTTCACGGCGGCGGCGGTGGCGCTGGCGCCGGCGGTCGACAGCGAGCGCCAGTTGCTGTCGCGCTTCCTGGTCCAGCAATTCGGCGCCGTGGGCGTATTCCCCCAGCACTGCCTGCCGGTGGCAAGCGCGCAGGCGGGCTGCATCCTGGCCGGGGTGGCCTACGGCCTGCTGCCCGAAGCGCAAGCCGAGGAAGGTCTGGCGGCGGGACGGCTGGTGACGCTGGGGCCGGACAGCGGCTACGAACTGAGCCTGGCCTGGCATGCCTGGAACATCGACACCCCGTTCACCCGCGCCTTGAGCGAGCACATCATCGCCACCGCCCGCCGCCACCTGCGCCAACCCTGAAAACCGGGGTCAGAACACGTTTGCGCCAAAAACCGGGGTCAGAACACGTTTTAAAGAATAAAACGTGTTCTGACCCCGGTTTTTGGCCGAAACGTGTTCTGACCCCGGTTTTCAGATGGTCCCGGGTTTTCCGAAACGTGTTCTGACCCCGGTTTTCAGATGTCGAGCGGGTCGACTTCGAGCGACCATTTGACGCGGCTCTTGAGCTCGCGCAGCAGGACCATCCATTCTTTCAGGAACGCTTGCAGGGCGGGGCGCGAAGCCGATTCGACCAGCAGCTGGGCGCGGTCGATGTTGTGTACCCGCGTCATCGTCATCGGGATCGGCTCGTTGAGCGTGATGCCCTCGTGCGCCAGGCAGTCGCGCGCCGTCTCCAGGAAGCCAATCGCGCTGGCCAGCTCGGGCGCTTCGGCGCGCAGCAGCGCCTGGTAGAGGTAGGGCGGCAAGGCGGCGGCGCGCCGCTCGTCGAGCAGGCTGCCGGCATAGCGCTCGTAGTCGTGGCGCATCACCGCCGCGTACAGGGGATGGGCCGCGTAGCGCGTCTGGATCAGCACTTCGCTCACGCTGCCCCCTTCGCCGCGCGCGGCTCGGCCGGCCCGCCCCGCCACCTGCATCAGCTGCGCAAACAGGCGCTCGCTGGCGCGGTAGTCCTGCGAGAACAGGGCGGTGTCGGGATTGAGGATGCCCACCAGCGTGAGCTTTTTGAAGTCGTGCCCCTTGGCCACCATCTGGGTGCCAATCAGGATGTCGACCTCGCCCCGATGCACGCTGTCGAACGCGGCCTGGGCACTGCCCTTGCGGCGCGTCGAGTCGGCGTCGATGCGCAGGATGCGCGCCTCGGGGAACATCAGCTGCAAGCCTTCTTCCACGCGCTGGGTGCCGCGCCCCAGCGGCTGCAGATCGACGTTGCCACAAGTCGGGCAGTGGCGCGGAATGCGCAGCTCCAGGCTGCAATGGTGGCAGCGCAGCCGGTGTTCGGGCTTGTGCAGCACCATGAACGAGGTGCAGCGCGTGCAGTCGCTGATCCAGCCACAGGCCTCGCAGCAAATCACGGGCGCATAGCCGCGCCGGTTCAGGAAGAGCAGCGATTGCTCGCCGCGCTGCAAGCGCTGGCGCAACGCTGCCACCAGCTGCGCCGTCAGGCCATCCTTTGGCTTGTCGCGCTCCATGTCGAGCAGTTTCACCTGTGGCAGCACGGCATCCTTGACGGCGCGTTCGCGCAGTTCAAGCTTGCGGTAACGCCCCGAGCCGGCGTGATGCCAGCTCTCGAGAGAGGGCGTGGCCGAGCCCAGCACGATCGGAATGTCGAGCTGGCGCGCGCGCCACACGGCCAGGTCGCGCGCCGAATAGCGCAAGCCCTCTTGCTGCTTGTACGAGGGGTCGTGCTCTTCATCGATCACGATCAGCTTCAGCTGCGGCAGCGAGGCCAGGATCGCCAGCCGGGTGCCGAGCACGATGCGGGCCTGTCCCTGGTGCGCGGCCAGCCAGTGCAGCATGCGCTCGCCCTCGGACAGGCTGCTGTGCAAGGTGGCCAGCATCACGCCCGGAAAGCGCGCGCGGATATTGCCTTCGAGCTGGGGAGTGAGGTTGATTTCGGGTACCAGGATCAGGATCTGGCCCTGCGCCTCGCGCGCCAGCACCTGGGCGCATGCTTGCAGGTAGACTTCGGTCTTGCCGCTGCCAGTCACCCCGTACAGCAGGGCCGGCACGAAGCCGCGCGCGCCGCCGATTGCGTCGGCGGCCTGTTGCTGGGCCGGATTGAGCTGGGGCACCGCGACCGGGCTGGCGTCGTGCGCGGGGCCGGCCTTGGCCAGTTTCTTGAGCGCGCGCGCGAGCGCCACCGTGCTGCCCACGCGCAGGTTCTTGGGCAGGCCGGGCAGCGCCACTTCGCCCAGCGCTCGCTGGTAATAATCGGCGGCAAAGGCAGCCAGCGCCAGCCAGGCCGGGGTCAGCGGCGTCAACTCGGTGCGCACGGACAGGACGTCCTTGAGCTTGCCGGGCGCCACCCCGCTCGCATGTTTAACCGCAACGATGAGTCCAACTACGTCGCGCCGCGCGAAATTGACCAGCGCCAGCTGGCCGACTTGCGGCGCGTCGCCGGCGTGCGCGGGCCAACGGTAGTCGAAGCAGCTCGTCAGCGGCGTGTCGAGCGCAATCTCGAGGATGCAATCGCTCATGGAACGGCGCACCGGTCAGGCCAATTACAGTGCGGTCGCACCAGAATGGCGTCCGGCACAGCTTTCCCCATAGGGAAGGCGGTGTTGTGGACAACTTTGTGGACAAAGAATTTCCGCAGCTGCAAAACATTTGTCCTTAATCAAGAGAGTGAGGTATCTACCAAAAATCAATTAAAAATATGCGTTTAAATTCAATGACTTGAAAAATCGCCCTTGGGAAGGCCTTGAAACCGAAAATTCCCTGCGCGCTGTGCATAAGTGGCAGCCATGCCCCGCTTTTGTAGTTGCGGCGGGACCGTTTTCCACAATGCGAGATGTCAATACGGACCAGTTTGCATGCTAAAAAGATATACCAATTCGAGATGGCGGCGCGGCGCCAAACTCGTTGTGAAAATATCATGCAACGCAACAGAAAGCTCACCTAAAACCTTCACAACGTCCCTAACCCACGGTAAACCAAGGCCTTTTTGGTTTTATCCACACTCCCTGTTGATAACTTTGTGGATAAATTTAAAAAAAGCCCGTTTTCATTCTATATGCATGCGAATTCCGAAGATTTCCAGTCGCTCGAAAAAAACACTAAACCATTTAAAATCAAACACTTATATTAATATGTAAATTTTGTGAACTTGACGGGCCTTAGATTATTGCCAATTGGAAATATGTGCATAAGTCGCCAGGAGGACCTGCCAGAGCCGCGCCACGAACGCCCTCTCCGGGGCATCGCCCGCAGCAATTGAAGTAGCAAAACTACATCAAACCGCGCGCTGCTGGCGGCTGAAGCTGTGTACCGCCTCAACCATGGCCGTCACCGCTTCCGGCGGCGTGAACTGGGAAATGCCGTGGCCCAGGTTGAAGACGTGGCCTTCGCCGGCGGCCGGCTTGCCGTACGCAGTCAGGCTGCGCTCGACCTCGGCGCGGATCTGCTCCGGGCTGGCGAACAGGATCGCCGGGTCCAGGTTGCCCTGCAGCGCCACCTTCTGGCCCACCAGGGCGCGCGCGCGGCCCAGGTTGACAGTCCAGTCCAGCCCGACCGCATCGGCGCCAATCTCGGCGATCTGGTCCAGCCACAGGCCGCCGCCCTTGGTAAACACCACTGCCGGTATCCGCACGCCGTCCTTCTCGCGTTGCAGGCCGGCCAGCACTTGGCGCATGTACTCGAGCGAGAACTGCTGGTAGGCGCCGTCGGCCAGCGCGCCGCCCCAGGAATCAAAAATCATCACGGCCTGGGCGCCGGCGTCGATCTGGGCGTTCAGGTAGGCCGTCACGGCGCGCGCGTTCACGGCCAGGATGTGGTGCATCAGGTCGGGCCGGTTGTACAGCATCTTCTTGATGGTGTGGAACTCCCTGGAACCGCCCCCTTCGACCATATAGCAGGCCAGCGTCCACGGACTACCCGAGAAGCCGATCAGCGGCACCCGGCCGCCCAGGGCACCGCGGATCTGGGTCACCGCCTTGAACACGTAGTCGAGCGCATCGAGGTCGGGCTCGCGCAGCGCCAGCACCTCGGCCTCGGTGCGCAGGGGACGCTCGAACTTGGGACCTTCGCCGTCGGCGAAATACAGGCCCAGGCCCATCGCGTCGGGCACCGTCAGGATGTCGGAGAACAGGATCGACGCGTCCAGCCGGTAGCGGTCGATCGGCTGCAGCGTCACTTCGGTCGCAAAGTCGGGATTTTTTGCCAGGCCCAGGAAGGAGCCGGCGCGTTCGCGCGTGGCGCGGTATTCCGGCAGGTAGCGGCCGGCCTGGCGCATCAGCCACACCGGCGTGTAGTCGGTCGGCTGGCGCAGCAGCGCGCGCAGGAAGGTGTCGTTCTTGAGCGGGGCGAATTGAGACATGGCGGACCATCCAGAGCTTGGAGAAAGCCGCTATTATCGCATCCCGGCCGTTCGAATAAGCGGGGCGCGGGCCGCACTTGCCGGCACTGCGGGTATTATCTATGCTTCGCCACCGCCAGCCACCACGAAACCGTACTTCCATGACCGCGACCAAGCACAAACACACCGCCCCCTGCGGCCTCTGGCCCTCTCCGATCAGCGCCAGCATGGTCGCCGCCGGTGCCTCGCCGCTGTCGCAACTGGCGCTCGACGGTGCCGACGCCTACTGGCTGGCCGGGCGCGCCAGCGAGGGCGGACGCAGCACCCTGCTGCGCCAGCGCGGCCAGGACGTGGCCGAAATCACCGCCGCGCCGTTCAACGTGCGCAGCCGGGTGCATGAATACGGCGGCGGCGCCTGCCTGGTCGACGCCGGCGACGTGTATTTCTCGAATTTCGCCGACGACCGCATCTACCTGGCGCGCGGTGGCGCCGAGCCGGTCGCGCTCACGGCCGCCGGCAGCAGCCGCTTCGCCGACTTCGTGCGCGACGCCGCGCGCGCGCGCCTGGTGGGCGTGCGCGAGGACCATGCCAGCGACGGCGCCCATCCCGTCAACACGGTGTGCGCGATCGGCGCCGATGGCAGCGAGACGGTGCTGGTGTCGGGCAGCGATTTCTACGCCGCGCCGCGCGTGGCGCCGGGCGGCGCGGCGCTGGCCTGGCTGAGCTGGAATCATCCGCGCATGCCATGGCAGGGCACCGAGCTGTGGCTGGCCGACATCAACCCGGATGGCTCGCTGTCGAACACCCGCCTGATCGCCGGCGGCGCGGAAGAGTCGATCTGCCAGCCCGAATGGTCGCCCGACGGCGTGCTCCATTTCGTTTCCGACCACAGCGGCTGGTGGAACTTGTACCGCCTGCAGGGCGACAGCGTGCACCCGCTGTGCGAGCGCGCGGCCGAATTCGCCGTGCCGCACTGGACGTTCGGGGGTTCGATGTACGGCTTTCGCTCGGCGCGCGAAATCATTTGCAGCTATATCGAAAACGGCGTCAGCCGGCTGGCCCAGCTGTCGACCGACAGCGGCCATTTGCAGCCGATCGACAACCCCTACCAGGAAATCCGCGAAGTGCGTGTCAGCGGCAGCGTGGTGGCACTGTTGGCCGGTGCGCCGACCATTCCGCTCGAACTGGCACGCATCGACCTGTACACCGGCGGCCACGAAATCCTGGCCCGTTCAATCGCCGACCTGCCAACGGTGGACGAGCTGTCGGTCCCGGAAAGCATCGCGTTCCCCACCAGCGGCAACCGCACGGCACACGCCTTCTACTACCCGCCCCGCAACGCCAGCCATGAAGCCACGCCCGGCAGCCGCCCGCCCCTGATGGTGATCGGCCACGGCGGCCCGACCGGCATGGCCAGCAACACGCTCAAGCTGGCCACCCAGTTCTGGACCAGCCGCGGCTTCGCGCTGCTCGACGTGAACTACGGCGGCAGCAGCGGCTTCGGGCGCGCCTACCGCGACGCGCTCAAGGGCCAGTGGGGGGTGATCGACGTCGACGACTGCGTCGCCGGCGCACGCTACCTGGCCACCCGCGGCCTGGTCGATCCCGAACGGCTGGTGATCCGCGGCGGCAGCGCCGGCGGCCTGACCACGCTGTGCGCGCTGACCTTCCACGACCTGTTCAAGGCCGGCGCCAGCTACTACGGCGTGTCCGACCTGAAGGGGCTCGACGACGACTCGCACAAATTCGAATCGCGCTACAACGAATACCTGATCGCACCGGCGCCCGAATCGGCCGCGCTGTACCAGCAGCGCTCGCCGATCAACCACACCGAGAAACTCAAGCGCCCGATGATCTTTTTCCAAGGCCTCGACGACAAGGTGGTGCCGCCGCAGCAGTCCGAAGTGATGGTGCAGGCCCTGCGCGAGCGCGGCGTGCCGGTGGCCTACATGACGCTCGAAGGCGAGGGCCACGGCTTTCGCAAGGCCGACAGCATCGTGCGCACGCTCGAAGCCGAGCTGTATTTCTACCTGCGCGTGTTCGGCATGCTGGCGCCGGACGTGACGGCCCCGGTCCACATCGACAACCTGCCGCCTGCATGAGCGAAGTGGATCTGGAGAAGCGCTTCGCCGGCCTGCCGGCGCAGGAACGGCTGGTGGCAGCCGTGCTGGCGCTGGCCGGCGAACCGCTGGGCCGCCAGCGCATCCATGAGTACCTCGAATCGGCCGCGCTGCACGTCGGCCAGGACAGGCTGGCGGCCTGCCTGGTCAAGCTGCGCACCGAGGGCATGGCCGGCGAACTGATGGGCCGCGGCTGGGTGATCACGCCTGAAGTGTCGTGGCCGGCGCTGCGCAGCGTGCTCGAGACCGACCAGTTCGACATCCTGTGCCAGGCCTACATCGCGCACACCCCGCTGCGCCGCAACTGGGAAGGCTTCGTGGTATTGCGCAGCTATCGCCAGGGGGTGGCGCTGCTGCGTATCGCCCTGGCCGGCGGGGCCGATCCGAAGCAGGTGCTGCCGCTGTTGAACGCCTGCCTGAACTGCCACGAGGCGGGCTATCTGCACCCGCTGGTCGACATCTGCGCACGCCCGTTCGCACCGGAGCTGTTCGAGCGCATCCATCCGCTGTTGCGCGACGAAGTGCTCACTGTCCTGCTCAGCAACGTGCAGCGCGAACCGGACAGCGCCGCGCTGCTGCGCGCCTACGCCGAACGCCATGTGGCGCAGCACGCGGCCTCGATGTCGCTGCGCATCGTGCTGGCCGAGCACCTGATCCTGTGCGCCCGCCTTGACGATGCCAGCGCGCTGCTGGCCGATCTCGACGCTTCCCTGGCGGGCTTCTTTCGCAGCGTGATCCTGCTGCTGCGCGATGAGCACGACGCCGCCGTCGCCGGATTCGAGCTGGCGCTCAAGGCATTGCGCCGCGAGACCGGCAAGCGCACCACCTGCTTCACCGGCATTGGCGGCCACCTGTTCGTGCTGGCGCTGATGCGCAGCAGCGAGCCGAAACACGCGAAGGCGGTCGAGACCTACCTCGCGCTGGCCAACCGCGCCATGCAAGGCCACGACACGGCCGTCTACCAGCAACTGGGCATGCTGCGCGCGATCCGCGCCGGCGTGGCCGATGCCGAGGTGCTGCCGTCGCGCAATTGGGAGTCCGCGGTCCAGCCGGTGATGTTCCGCGCGCTGCTGCACTACTGGCTCGGCCTGGCCCAGCTGCGCGAACGCCGCCCCCTGCTCGAACAAATGCTGGAGCAGTCCGAGCAAGCCGGTTTCGACCTGCTGTCGGCGCAGCTGGCGTCGATGCTGGGGCGCCTGGGTGCGGTCCACCACGAACAGCGCGCCATCGCGCTGCGCCAGCGCCACCGCTGTTCCGACATGGCCGGCTGGTTCGAACGCGAGGAAGCCTGGCAACGCCAGCTCAACGCCCTGATCAACCTTCAGCCGGCGGTCAATGTCGAGACCGTGAAGGAAGCACGGCTGGTGTGGCTGCTCAGTTTCGACCCCAACTACGGCGTGCGCGAAATCGAGCCGCGCGAGCAGAAGCGCGATGCCCAGGGCGGCTGGAGCAAGGGCCGTGCGATGGGTCTGAAGCGGCTGGCGGAAGAGGCCAGCCAGATCGACTTCCTGAGTGCGCAAGACTTGCACGCGGCGGCCACCATCAAGGCCTACAAGTACTACAGCAGCAGCGGCGCGCGCTACGAATTCGATATCGACAAGGCGGTCGCGGCCCTGGTCGGCCATCCATTGCTGTTCTGGATGGACGCACCGGGCACGCGCGTGGAGCTGCTGCCGGGCGAACCGGAACTGCTGATCAAGGCCAGCGCCGGCAACGTCACCATCACCATGCGCCCGCCGGTGCTCGAGAACACCGACGACGTCTGCGTGAGCAAGGAGACCCCGACCCGGCTGCGCGTGGTGCGCATCAACGACGAGCACCGGCGCATCGGCGCCATCATCGGCCACGGCCTGGTGGTGCCGCTGCACGCCGAGAAGCAGGTGCTCAAGGCGATCAGCGCGATCTCCTCGATCGTCACCGTGCAGTCCGACATCGGCGGCAGCGCGGCCGACATCGAACAGGTCGAGGCCGACGGCCGCCTGCATGTGCACCTGCTGCCCTACCAGCAGGGCTTGAAAATGCAGATCCTGGTGCGCCCATTGCCCGATGCCGGCGCCTACTACCCGCCCGGCAGCGGCGCCGAAAGCGTGATTGCCGACGTCAACGGCGCGCGGGTCGAAGCGCGCCGCAGCCTGAACGCCGAGCGCGAGGCCGAGCGCCAGCTGGTCGCCGCCTGCCTCTCGCTCGAGCACGCCGAACCGGAGCACGGCGAATGGCTGCTTGGCCAGCCGATCGAATGCCTGGAGTTGCTCTCCGAGCTGCAAGAACTCGATCCGGCCAGGGTGTTGCTGGCCTGGCCGGAGGGCGAGTCCTTCCGCGTGACCAGGAAGGTCGATTCGAAATCGGTGCGCCTGACCATCAAGCGCGACAAGGACTGGTTCGCCGCCAACGGCGAGATCCAGGTCGACGAAGACAAGGTGATGGACCTGCGCCAGCTGCTCGAAGCGATCAAGGGCAGCAAGGGCCGCTTCGTGGCGCTGGGCGACAACCAGTTCATGGCGCTGACATCGGAGCTGCACCGGCGCCTGATGGAACTGTCTTCGTTCAGCGACGCGCACGGCGACGGCGTGCGGGTGCATGCGCTGGCCAGTTTCGCGCTCGAGGAGCTGGCCGCCGACGTGGGCGGCGTCAAGGCCGACAAGATGTGGAAGGACCACTTGAAGCGCATGGAGGCGAACGCCGCCTTCGTGCCGCAGCTACCCAGCACCTTGCAAGCCGAGCTGCGCGACTACCAGCTCGAAGGCTTCGACTGGCTGGCGCGCCTGGCGCACTGGGGCGTGGGCGCCTGCCTGGCCGACGACATGGGCCTGGGCAAAACGCTGCAGGCGCTGGCCCTGATCCTGGCGCGCGCGCCGAACGGGCCGGCGCTGGTGATTGCCCCGACCTCGGTATGCATGAACTGGATCAGCGAGGCGGCCCGCTTTGCGCCCACGCTCAAGGTCAAGCTGTTCGGCAGTGGCGACCGCGGCGCCATGCTCGATACGGTCGAACCGTTCGACCTGGTGATCGCCAGCTATGGCCTGCTGCAGCTTGAGGCGGCACCGTTCGCCAAGGTGCGCTGGCACACCATCGTGCTCGACGAGGCGCAAGCGATCAAGAACAACGCCACCAAGCGCTCGCAGGCGGTGATGGCCTTGCAGGGCGACTTCCGCATGGTCGCCACCGGCACGCCGCTGGAGAACCACCTGGGCGAGTTGTGGAACCTGTTTCGCTTCATCAATCCGGGCCTGCTCGGCTCGAGCGAGCAGTTCAACCTGCGCTTCGCCGGGCCGATCGAACGGGCCCAGGACAAGCGTGCCGAAGCGGGCGCGCGGCTGCGCTTGCGACGCCTGATCCAGCCATTCATCCTGCGCCGCACCAAGGCCCAGGTGCTGTCGGAGCTGCCCTCGCGCACTGAGATCCAGGTGCCGGTCGAACTGACGCAGGAAGAGACCGCGCTGTACGAATCGCTGCGCCGCGACGCGCTGGAAAAACTGGCCTCGCTGGAGGCGCCGCAAAGCCAGAAAGCGATCCAGATCCTGGCCGAGATGATGAGATTGCGCCGTGCCTGTTGCAACCCGAACCTGGTAGCGCCCGAGCTGGGGCTCGAGAGCAGCAAGCTGATCGTGTTCGCGCGTCTGCTCGACGACCTGCTCGAGAACCGCCACAAGGTGCTGGTGTTCAGCCAGTTCGTCGACCACTTGAGCCTGATCCGCAAGCACCTCGATGCCCGCGGCATCCGGTATCAGTACCTCGACGGCTCGACCCCGATGCAGGAGCGCAAACGGCGCGTGGATGCCTTCCAGGCCGGCGACGGCGACGTGTTCCTGATCAGCCTCAAGGCGGGTGGCGTGGGCATCAACCTGACGGCGGCCGACTACGTGATTCACATGGACCCGTGGTGGAATCCCGCGGTCGAGGACCAGGCCTCGGACCGCGCGCACCGCATGGGGCAATTGCGGCCGGTGACCATCTACCGGCTGGTCGCGCGCCACACCATCGAAGAGGGCATCGTCGAGCTGCACAAGCACAAGCGCGACCTGGCCGACAGCCTGCTCGAAGGCAGCGACCTGTCTGCGCGCATGTCGCCGGGCGACATGCTGAAAATGCTGCAAGAGGGACTGGCACGCTAGGGGTCAGACCCCGGTTCTTCCCTTGGGGGTCTGACCCTAATGGCGTTAAGTTAAGGACTTGTTTTTAATTTTTTGTGCGGA
>JAZJYV010000029.1:0-6636 GCA_040390195.1 Pseudomonadota bacterium
GTGCGCAAGATCGCCGAGAAGCTGGCGCTGCCGAACGCCGCCAAGAAGGATTCGACCGGGATCTGCTTCATTGGCGAGCGGCCGTTCCGCGATTTCCTGAACCGCTACCTGTCGTACCAGCCGGGACCGATGAAAACGGACGACGGCAAGACCGTCGGCGAGCACGTGGGCCTGAGTTTCTACACGCTGGGCCAGCGCAAGGGGATCGGCATTGGCGGGCTCAAGTCGTACAAGAACCCGGACGGCTCGAGCGACGCCTGGTACGTGGCGCGCAAGGACATTGCCAGCAACACGCTGTACGTGGTGCAGGGTCACGACCATCCCTGGCTGCTGTCGGCGGCGCTGTCGGCCGACCAGGCCAGCTGGATCGCCGGCGCGGCGCCCGCAGCGCGCGCGATGTCGGCCAAGACGCGCTACCGCCAGGCCGACGTGGCGTGCACGCTGGCGCCCGATGGCGCGCTCAATTTCGCGCTCGAATTTAGCGATTCGCAGTGGGCGGTCACACCGGGCCAGTCGGCGGTGCTGTATGACGGCGACGTCTGCCTGGGCGGCGGCATCATCGCCGGCTCGCGCGCCGCGTAATCGCTCGCACAGCGTTGGGTAGAACCGGGGTCAGACCCCGGTTCTACCCAACGCTGATCGACCGATCAGCCCTGTTGTTTCCTGATCACGTCCAGGATGGTGCCCTTGATCGTTTTCAACACCGCGTCGGCCTTGAACGGCTTGACGATGAAGCCGTGCACCCCGCGCGCCTGCGCCATCTGCAGCAAGCCCGCGTCGATCGTGGCGGACACCATGAAGATCATGGTCTTGGGCATGGTCGCGCGGATCTGCTCGACGATATCGTGCCCATCCTCGACCTGGTCGAGGGCGACGAACACCAGCTGCGGATGAAACTTCTGCATCAGCGCCACCCCCTGCGCGCTGGTGTGGGTCTGCCCCACCACACTGTAGCCGCCTTCGCTCAAGACGGCATTCAACAAGTCGCGCGACATCGCGTTGGCGTCCACAATCACTGCCTTTAACATCGTTGTTCTTTCCTCAAAATGATTCGTATGCCAGCATGTTCCAGGTCACGCCCAGCCGCACGTCGGTCTTGAGCTGCACCAGCTGGCGCGATAAATACAACACCTCGCGCTCGGCGCGCAGGCGCTCGCCAACCGGGGTTTTCAGGATGCCCGCCCCGGCCATGACGGCATCGAGGTCACCGTAGGCATTGAGCAGCTTGGCGGCCGTCTTCATGCCGACCTTGGACACGCCCGGCACGCCGTCGGTCACATCGCCCATCAGCGCCAGCAGGTCCACCATCCGTTCAGGCGCGACGCCGAATTTGTTGCGCACCCAGGCATCGTCATGCCACTCGCCCTTGAAATGGTCCCACACCAGCGCGCCGTGCGCGATGAGCCCATGCAAATCCTTGTCGGTGCTGGCGATGATCGCCTCGCCGCGCCCTTCGGCCAGCCAGCGCAGCACTCCGGTGCCGATCACGTCGTCGGCCTCGACTTCGGGCAGCGAAAGCACGTGCAGGCCCTCGCCGCCCAGGCTGGCGAAAAAGCCGGGCAGCGCCTCGCGCAGGAACGATGGCATCGGCGCACGTTGTTCGCGGTAGCGCGGATACAGCGCGTGGCGCCAGGTGCGGCCGCCGAAGTCGAAGGCGGCCAGCACATGGGTCGGCGCGTGGGTGGCGAGCAGCTTGCGAAACGACGACAGCGCATGGCGCAGCGCGATGTCGGCCTTTTCGGCCGAATCGGGCTCGGGACTGGCTTCGTACACGCGCCTGACGATGTTCAGGCCGTCGATGGCGAGCAGCTTGCCCATCGCGCCTACTTGAGCAACTCGTAGCGCCCGCCCCGCTCGAGCGCGCGCAGGTAGGCGGGCCGCGCGTGGATGCGCGCGAGGAAGTCGGCCAGTTTCGGATGGCGCCGGTCCAGGCCGCCGCGCATGGCGGCCGCCTCCAGCACAAAGCTGAGCTGGATATCGGCGCCGGAAAACTGCGCGCCGGCGAACCAGCCGGCCGCGCCCAACTCCCCCTCCAGGTAGTCCAGGTGCTGGGCAATCTGGGGCAGGATGTAGCTGGACTTGACCTTCTGCGCGATGGCGCGCGCGATCGGCTTGGCGAAGAACGGCATCGGGCCGCTCTCGACCCGGTCGAACACCAATTTCATGAGCAGCGGCGTCATCGCCGAGCCTTCGGCGTAGTGCAGGAAATAGGTGAAGCGCAGCTTGTCGGGCGTCCCCGCGGCCGGCATCAGGCGGCCATTGCCATAGCGTTCGAGCAGGTACTCGACGATCGCGCCCGACTCGGCGACGATGCTCGCGCCGTCGGAAATGACGGGCGATTTGCCCAGCGGGTGAATCGCGCGCAGCTCGGCCGGCGCCAGCATGGTCTTGGCGTCGCGCTGGTACTTCCTGATCTCGTAGTCGAGCCCGAGCTCCTCGAGCAGCCAGACGATGCGCTGAGAGCGCGAGTTGTTCAAATGGTGGACGACGATCATGGAGGCGCTTTCGGGACGGCGGCGCTGCGCCGCAAGTGCCGCTAGCTTAGCATTGCCATCCCTTTTTCGTGTAGCTTCCGCCCGGAAACAGCAGTACACTCGAATCGCCGCCGCCAACCATGGAGTGCCGATGCATCCCTTCCCCTATCGCTATCTGGCGTTCATGATCTCGGCGTTCACCTTCGCCCTCTCGCTGGTGATCGCGATCCTGTTGCGCGGCACCGGCTGGTGGCTGGTGCTGGCGAGCGGCTTCCTGACCGCGGTCGGCCTGGCCGACATGAACCAGACCAAGCGCTCGCTGCGTCGTAACTACCCGATCCTGGCCAACTTCCGCTTTTTCTTCGAGATGATCCGGCCCGAGATTCGTCAATACTTCCTCGAAGACGACACCGACGCCAAGCCGTTTTCGCGCAACCAGCGCAGCATCGTCTACCAGCGCGCCAAGCTCGAGACGGACAAGCGCCCGTTCGGCACCCAGCTCGACGTCTACGCCACCGGCTACGAATGGATCAACCACTCGATCCGCCCGGCCGAGCTGGAGCATCACGATTTCCGCATCGAGATCGGCAACCATCCCGACTGCCCGCGCGCCCAGCCCTACCAGGCCAGCGTGTTCAATATCTCGGCGATGAGCTTCGGCGCGCTCTCGTCCAACGCCATCCTCGCACTCAACGGCGGCGCCAGGCGCGGCGGCTTCATGCATGACACGGGCGAAGGCAGCATCAGCCGCTACCACCGCGAGAACGGCGGCGACCTGGTGTGGGAAATCGGCTCCGGCTATTTCGGCTGCCGCGATGAGCAGGGCGATTTTTCGGAGCCGCGTTTCGTCGCCAACGCCACCCTGGCGCAGGTGAAGATGATCGAACTGAAGCTCTCGCAGGGCGCCAAGCCGGGCCAGGGCGGCATCCTGCCGGGCGCCAAGGTCAGCATCGAGATCGCCACCGCGCGCGGCGTCACGCCCGGACGCGACTGCATCTCGCCGGCGCGCCACTCGGCGTTCAGCACGCCCATCGAGATGATGCTTTTCATCGAGCGCCTGCGCACGCTCTCGGGCGGCAAGCCGACCGGCTTCAAGCTGGCGATCGGCCACCCGTGGGAGTTTTTCGGCATCGTCAAGGCGATGCTGGCGACCGGCATCACACCCGATTTCATCGTCGTCGACGGCGGCGAGGGCGGCACAGGCGCGGCGCCGGTTGAATTCTCCGACCACGTGGGCACGCCGCTGCAAGAGGCGCTGCTGCTGGTGCATAACACCCTGGTCGGGGCCAACCTGCGCAGCCGGATCAAGATCGGCGCCTCGGGCAAGATCATCAGCGCGTTCGACATCGCGCGCACGCTGGCGCTGGGCGCGGACTGGTGCAATTCGGCGCGCGGCTTCATGTTCGCGCTAGGCTGCGTGCAGTCGCAAAGCTGCCATACCGACCGTTGTCCGACCGGCGTGGCGACCCAGGACCCGATGCGCCAGAAGGCGCTCGACGTGCCCGACAAGACCAGCCGCGTGGCCCAATTCCACGACAACACGATGAAGGCGTTGGCGCAGCTGATCGCGGCGGCCGGCCTGACCCATCCCGCCCAGCTCAAACCACACCACCTGGTGCGGCGCGTCTCGCCCAACTCGGTCAAGCTGGCCTCGGCCCTGCTGCCCTACCTCGACCCGGGCGAGCTGCTCGACGCCAGCCAGCTGCAGCGCCTGCCGCCCGTGTTCGGCCTGTACTGGCCGATCGCACAGGCCGAGTCGTTCAACCCGGTCACCTGAACCGGCCATGGTTCAGGGGTCTGACCCCGGTTGCGGTGGCGGCCGCGAACCGGTGTGGTTCCGGGGTCTGACCCCGGTTTTTCTGTTGGGGGTCTGACCCCGGTTGCGGTGGCGTCCGCGTACCGGTGTGGTTCAGGGGTCTGACCCCGGTTTTTCTGTTGGGGGTCTGACCCCGGTTGCCGCGGCGTCTGCGAACCGGGGTCAGACCCCCAAGGGAAGAACCGGGGTCCGACCCCATGCACGCATTTTCGACATGGGAAGAGATTTGTAACGGCACCGTGCATTGATTGCATCGGCTGGAAGGGTTCGGTACCATGCAGCGGCGCGATTGAATTTACTGCAATCGCGCGGCCTTCCAACCGACCCTCGTGGAGATCCCATGTCGCGCAAGTCCTGTTTGCAATTGTCCGCCGTCTCCCTGTTCATGCTGGCCCTGCACGCGCCGCTGCATGCCCAGACCCCCGTCATGGCCCCCGATGTGCCGGCCGATAAATTCGAGGCGGCCATCCCCGGTGCCGACTACGTCAAGCAGGTGGTGATGATACCGATGCGCGATGGCGTCAAGCTGTACACCGTGATCGTCATTCCCATCAATGCCGCGCACGCACCGATGATGCTCACGCGCACGCCGTACAACGCCGCCAAGCGCGCCGAGCGCAGCGCCAGCCCGCACATGGCCTCGATGTTGCCCGAGGGCGACGACCAGTTCGTCGCGCATGGCTACATCCGCGTGTTCCAGGACATCCGCGGGAAGTACGGTTCGGAAGGCGACTACGTGATGACGCGCCCAATTCGCGGCCCGCTCAACAACACCGCGGTCGACCATGTGACGGACGCCTGGGACACCATCGACTGGCTGGTCAAGCACGTCCCGCAAAGTAACGGCAAGGTCGGCATGGTCGGCTCTTCATACGAAGGCTTTACAGTGCTCATGGCGCTGGCGGACCCGCATCCGGCGCTCAAGGCGGCAGTGCCGATGAGCCCCATGGTGGACGGCTGGCGTGGCGACGACTGGTTCCACAACGGTGCCTTCCGCACCTCCAACCTCGGCTACATCGCCGGCCAGACGGCTGCGCGCGGCGAAGGCGCCACCATCACCACTGGCGTCTACGACGACTACGACAGCATGCTGCGGGCCGGCTCGATGTTCGATTTCGCCAGGCAGTCCGGGGTCGACCAGCTCAACTACACGAAGAAGATTTTCGAGCACCCAGCCTACGACAGCTACTGGCAGGAACAGGCGCTCGACCGCATTCTCGGCGCCCGTCCGCTCAAGGTGCCCTCGATGTACGTGGTCGGTCGCTGGGACCAGGAAGACATCTACGGCGCCTATGCCAGCTACGCGGCGACCGAAAAGATGGACCAGCAAAACAATATGAACTTCCTGGTGGTCGGGCCATGGCGCCACAGCGGCGTGAACTACAACGGTTCGGAACTGGGCGCGCTCAAGTTCACCGGCGACACGGCGGCAGAATTCCGGCGCGACGTGATGCTGCCATTCTTCGAGCAACACTTGCGCGATGGTGCGCCCAAGGCTGACACCCCGCCCGTGTTTTCGTACCAGACCGGCACCAACAAGTGGCGCCGGCTGAACCAGTGGCCGCAAGCGAGCGCGCTGCAGCCGATCTACCTGAAGGCCGGATCCGCGCTCGGCTTCGACAAGCCGGCATCCAGCGCCGCGCAGTTCGACGAGTACGTGGCCGATCCGGCCAAGCCGGTGCCATTCGTGCAGCGTCCCGTGCGCATGGCCGACGGCCATGTGTGGCGGCCATGGCTGGTGACCGACCAGCGCGCGTTCTCCGACCGCACCGACGTGCTGAGCTATGTGACGGCACCGCTGACAGCACCGCTGCAGATTGCCGGCGCGCCGATGGTCAACCTGTTCGCATCGACCTCCGGCAGCGACGCCGACTGGGTCGTCAAGCTGATCGACGTGTATCCGGACGAGGTGGCGTCACAGCCCGAGCTGGGCGGCTACCAGCTGGGTATTTCGATGGACATCTTCCGCGGCCGCTACCGCCAGGGCCTCGACAAGCCGTTGGCCATTCCGGCCGGCAAAGTCGAGCGCTACCGCTTCGAATTGCCGAACGCGGACCACGTATTCCTGCCGGGGCACCGGGTGATGGTGCAGATCCAGTCCAGCTGGTTCCCGCTGTACGACCGCAACCCGCAAACGTTCGTGCCGAATATTTTCTACGCCAAGCCGGGCGACTACCGTAAGGCGACTCAGCGCGTCTACCACGCGCCGGGGATGGAATCGGCGATCGAATTGCCAGTGATCGGCAAGCCCAACTAAAGTCATCTGCAGCCGGTGTGTAAAAGCGCAGCGCCTCCGGCAAAACCGGGGTCAGACCCCGGTTGATTCGCTTGGGGTCTGACCCCGGT
>JAZJYV010000030.1:0-140493 GCA_040390195.1 Pseudomonadota bacterium
TCGGAAAAACGCATGGTGGCTTCGTTTTCAGTAGAGTGTTTCAAGGAAGGCCGGGCACCAACAGCGCGCGTCCTGGTCCGGCAGCGGCACCACGGGCGGAAATTCGGTGCACCAGCACGGCTCGCCGCTGCCGTCGGCCAGCGCGCAGCCAAATTGGGCGCCGCAGCGGCTGCACACGCTCATGGCGCCGGGTCGCGCGGCTCGTCCACCGGCGGCAGCTTGTGCATCGCCCGCCGCAGCAGGTCCATCTGGCCGTTGAAGCGGGTGCAGGCGGCGCACACGATCAGGTGCAGCCGCATGCGGGTGCGCTCGACCAGCGACAGGTCGCGGTCGAGTCCCTCCGACACCAGCCGGTGCACTTCCCTGCAGGTCGGCTTGAGGCCGGTTTTGTGCTCTTCCATGGTCACGCTCGCAGGGGTGGCATTAATCGGTGGCGCAATTGCCGAACCAGTTCAAATCGAGGCATTCACGCAAGCGCAGCCGGGCGCGATACAGCAGCACCCAAGCATTAGACGAGGTGATGGTCAGTTCCTTACAGATTTCGTCGGTCTCGAGCTCGAGCCACTCGCGCATCATGAAAACGCGCGCGGTGTTGGGCGGCAGCTTTTCCAGGCACACTTCGAGCACCCGGAAAAAGTCCTTTTGCTCGAGCGTGGCGTCCGGATCGCCCCACTGGCGCGGCATCTCGCGGGTGTGGCCGTCGGCCAGGAACAGGGCGTCGATGGCGTCGTCCTCGGACTGGTCGTCGCAGGTGTCGATGGGGCGCTCGCGGGTAGCGATGCGCAGGTTGTCGATGATCTTGAACTTCAGGATCCCCGTCACGTAGGTGCGCAAGCTGGACTGGCCGGCGAAGCGCTCGGGCTTTTCGAGCACGGCGATCAGCGCGTCCTGGACGGCGTCCTCGGCCAGCGCTTCATTGCGCAGTTGCAACTGTGCAAATCGGACAAGCTGGGGCCGCATGGCTTCGAGCTGGCGGTGTAGGGTGGGGGTATCGGTCATATCGGGACTACCTTAGCGGATCGCGAATTAAAATACAACAAGATGGCCCTATAATGGCCACAGGGTTTTGCCCATTGCCTGTAAAATCTCGCAAAATTCACTCGGACCCGCCATGACAGCTCCCATCCCCAATCTGAAAACCGACCTGCACGACGACCTGGCCGCGGTCTCCCCGCAAATCAAGGCCCAGATCCTGGCCGAGGCGCTGCCCTACATCCGCAATTTCCACGGCAAGACCATCGTGATCAAGTACGGCGGCAATGCGATGACCGAGGAGCGCCTCAAGCACGGCTTCGCGCGCGACGTCATTTTGCTCAAGCTGGTCGGCATGAACCCGGTGGTGGTGCACGGCGGCGGGCCGCAGATCGACAATGCCTTGAAAAAGATCGGCAAGCAGGGCAGCTTCGTGCAGGGCATGCGCATCACCGACGAGGAGACCATGGAAGTGGTCGAGTGGGTGCTGGGCGGCGAAGTCCAGCAGGATATCGTCATGTTGATCAATCACTACGGCGGTCAGGCGGTGGGCCTGACCGGCAAGGACGGCGGCTTGATCCGGGCCCGCAAGATGGCCATGCCGGACAAGGAAAACCCGGGCGAATTCCTCGACATCGGCTTCGTCGGCGAGATCGACGCGATCAACCCGGCGGTGGTCAAGGCGCTGCAGGACGATGCCTTCATCCCCATCATTTCGCCGATCGGCTTCGGCCAGGACGGCCAAGCCTACAACATCAACGCCGACGTCGTGGCGGGCAAGATCGCCGAAATCCTGAAGGCCGAAAAGCTGATCATGATGACCAATATCGCCGGTGTCCAGGATAAAAAAGGCAAGCTCGTGACGGACCTGTCGGCGCGCGAGATCGAAGAGATGTTCGCCGACGGCACCATCTCGGGCGGCATGCTGCCGAAAATCTCATCCGCGCTGGACGCGGCCAAGTCGGGCGTGAACACGGTTCACATCATTGACGGGCGAATTGAGCACTCTTTGCTGCTCGAGGTCTTGACCGAACAGGCGTTTGGCACTATGATCCGGTCGCACTAAACGATTGTGGCAGGGTTCCCTGCCCTTCTGTCGCCCTTTTAGCTCAGTGGTAGAGCACTCCCTTGGTAAGGGAGAGGCCACGTGTTCAATCCACGTAAAGGGCACCACCCCCCTCAGTACAGCCGTTCGACCGTGATGCCGCGTGCGCGCAACTGCTTTGGCACGCTGTGCGCGCCCACCAGGTGCAGCACGCCGATCGCCGCCACCACCTTGTCCTGGCGCGCCAGCAGTGCCGCCAGCTTGTCGGCCAGCGGGCCGTTGCGCTCCTCGATCATCACCTGCTGCACGAACTTGCCCGACACGCTCTGGTCTTGCGCCGCCTGTTCGGCGATCCGCTCGAGCGCACCCTGGTCGGCGTGGCTCCAGGCGTCGACGATCTGCCTGACCTCGGCATCCTGCTTGCCGGCCTCGATGGTGTCGATGCTGTCCTCCAGGTAGCGCCACTGCTGGTCCGCGCTGAGCCGCCCGAACAGGCCCAGTTGGGCGCGCACCGATTCGAGCTCGATCACCGGCACCTTGCCCGCGCGCGCCTGCTGCGCCAGATAGAGGTCGACCGCCAGGTCGGTGCGGTAGCCCTGGGCCGCGTATTCGGTCAGCGCCAGCAGCGTCGCCAGCATCCAGGGCTTGAAGCGCGCCGCCGTGGCCGGGTCGATCTGGGCCCTGGCCAGCGCGCGCGCCAGGCGCGCCTTGAGCGGCGCGCCCGGCTCGCTGGCGCCCGCGCTGCCGACCATGCCCAGTTCCTGCACGGCGGCCGCCATCGCGGCCGGGTCTTGCAGCGGATCGATTTCGAGCGCCAGTGCCGAGGCGCCGGCCAGCGCGCCGCTGATCTGCGGCTCGAGCGGATAAAATTCGGGCAAGCCCACGTGCATGGTGCCGAACAGGTACATGGTGTGGCCCCCGCCCTGCACCTTGAACAGGGCACCGCGCTCGGCCGCGCCCGCCGCCTGCGCCAGCAGGCAGTGCAAAATCAGGAACATCACTATAATCGAACGTCGCATTCCTTTTCCCCGGTGGTTCCCGCGTGTCAAATATTAACCGCTCCTCGCCCCTGTGGCTGTTCGATCTCGACAACACGCTGCACGACGCCTCCCACGCGATCTTCCCGGCCATCAGCGCGAACATGAACACCTTCATCGCGCGGGTGCTCGGGGACGGCCTGACCCCGGCCTCGAGCGAGGTGGTCGACGCGGCGCGCATCGACTACTGGAAGCGCTACGGCGCCACCTTGCTGGGCATGGTCAAGCACCACGACGTGCGGGCCGACGAGTTTCTGCACGAGACCCACCAGATCGGCGAGCTGCGCCAGATGGTGCGCGCCGAGCGCGGCCTGCGCGACCTGCTGCGCCGCCTGCCGGGGCGCAAGATCCTGCTCACCAACGCACCCACCCGCTACTCGACCGAGGTGCTGCACCATCTGGGCCTGAAGCACCACTTCGCCCACCACATCGCCATCGAGAACATGCGCGTGCATGGCCATTTGCGGCCCAAGCCGTCCAAGCTGATGCTGCTGCGCCTGCTGCGCAAGCACCGCGCGGCGGCGCGCCACTGCATCCTGGTCGAGGACACGCTGGCCAACCTGCGCAGCGCCAAGCAGCTCGGCCTGCGCACCGCCTGGGTCACCCAATATCTGCAGATGAGCGACCCGAGCGGCGCCGCGGCATTGCCTAAAATGCAAAAACGCCCCGCTTACGTCGATGTCAAAGTAAAATCTGTCCGGCAGCTCGCTGCGCGCCTGCACCGGCTGCGCTGACTTTACCCAACCATCCTGACATCGAGAACCCATGGCAAGCACCAAGCCGGGCCAACGCAAGCTGCAAATTCTCCAGGCGCTGGCCGCCATGCTGGAGCAGCCCAAGGGCGAGAAGATCACCACGGCGGCGCTGGCCAAGCGGCTCGAGGTGTCCGAAGCGGCGCTGTACCGCCATTTCGCGAGCAAGGCCCAGATGTTCGAGGGCCTGATCGAATTCATCGAATCGAGCGTGTTCGGCCTGATCAACCAGATTGCCGAGCGCGAGGCCGGCGGCATCGACCAGGCCCACGCCACGCTGCTGATGCTGCTCTCGTTCGGCGCCAACAATCCAGGCATGACGCGGGTGCTGATCGGCGACGCGCTGGTGGGCGAGGACGAGCGATTACAGCTGCGCATGAACCAGTTTTACGACAAGGTGGAGCTGGCCTGCAAGCAGTCGCTGCGCCTGGCCGCGAGCCAGGGCCACGGCCGGGAAGCGGACGTGGTCGCGCGCGCCAGCCTGCTGGTGAGCTACGTGGTGGGACGCTGGCACCGCTACGCCAAGAGCGGCTTCAAGCAAAATCCGACCGACGGCTTCGCGCTGCAGGCCGCCCTGCTGCTGGCCGCATGAAAGGCTAGTGTAGTTTGACCATGAACGACTGCTTCGCCCTGCTCGACGACGCCAGTGGCGACGAACCACAGCACGCCCGCTCGCGCCTCTATACCGGCCACGTGGCCAGCTTGCGCTGCGAATCGGCGACCGCCTGGGGCCCGATGCTCGACGAGATGCAAGCGGCGCTGGGGCGCGGGCTGTACGCGGTGGCGCTGCTGAGCTACGAGCTGGGCGCCCACCTGCACCGGGTGGGCCGCCACGCGATCGCCGCGCCGCTGGCCCAGGTGCTGCTGTTCGAACGCTGCGCCCACCTGTCGCCGCCCGAGGTGGCCGCTTGGCTGGCCGAGCAGGCCGGCCCCGGACCGGAGCCGGCCGGCATCGCGCGGGTGCGCGCCAACGTCGAGCGCGAGGCCTTCACCCGCGCGCTCGGGCGCATCCACGACTACATCGCCGCCGGCGACAGCTACCAGGTCAACTACACCTACCGCTTGCGCTTCGATGCCTTCGGCTCGCCAGCCGCGCTGTACCAGCGCCTGCGCGCGCGCCAGCCGGTGCCCTACGGCGCGCTGGTGGCCCTGCCCGACGGCGGCGCCGTGCTCTCGCTCTCGCCCGAGCTGTTCGTGCGCCACCAGAAGGGCGAATTGCTGACGCGGCCGATGAAGGGCACGGCGCCGGCCGCCGACGACGACAGCGAGAACGCCCGGCGCGCCGCCGCGCTGGCCGCCGACAGCAAGAACCGGGCGGAGAACCTGATGATCGTCGACCTGTTGCGCAATGACCTGGGACGGGTGGCCGTGACCGGCAGCGTCGAGGTGCCGCGCCTGTTCGAGGTGCAGCGCTACGGCCGCGTGCTGCAGATGACCTCGACCGTGCGCGCCACGCTGCGCCCGGACGCCAGGCTGGCCGAGGTGTTCCAGGCGCTGTACCCGTGCGGCTCGATCACCGGCGCGCCCAAGCGGCGCACCATGGAGATCATCCGCGAGCTCGAGCCGGCCGCGCGCGGCATCTACACCGGCGCGATCGGCTGGTTCGACCCGCCGGCCACGCCGGAGGCGATGGGCGACTTCTGCCTGTCGGTGCCGATTCGCACGCTGGCGCTGCAGGCGCCGGCCGACGGCGTGCGCAGCGGCGAGATGGGGGTCGGGGCCGGCATCGTGTTCGACAGCGACGCCGACGACGAATACGCCGAATGCCAGCTCAAGGCCCGTTTCCTGACCGGGCTGGCAAATCAATTCGAGCTGTTCGAGACGATGCGCGCCAGCCGCGAGCAAGGCTGTCCGTGGCGCGAGGCGCACCTGGCGCGGCTGGCGGCGTCAGCCGCGTATTTCGGTTTCGCCTGCGATGCCAACGCCGCGCGCGAGGCGCTCGACGCGGCCTGCGCGGCGCTGGCGCCGGGCGTGCCGCACCGCTTGCGCCTGGCGCTCGACTGCACCGGCGCTTTTTCGGTGCAGTGCGGGCCGTTGGCGGCGCTGGCCGGGCCGGTGCGCCTGCTGCTGGCGCCGGATGCCACCCGCGCCGACGACCTGTTCCTGCGCCACAAGAGCGGCGTGCGCGCGCGCTACGACCAGGCCTGGCGCGACGCCGAGGCGAATGGCGCCTTCGACACCCTGTTCTTCAACCAGCGCGGCGAATTGACCGAGGGAGGACGCAGCAATGTGTTCGTCAAGCTTGACGGGCGCTGGTGCACGCCGCCGCTCGCCTGCGGCCTGCTGCCTGGCGTGATGCGCGCGGCGGTGCTGGCCGATCCGGCCTGGGACGCGGTCGAGCAGGTCGTCACGCGGGAGATGCTGGAAGGCGCCGGGCAAATCATGGTGTGCAATGCGCTGCGCGGCGTGATGGCGGCATCGATCACGCCATAGCCAACGCGGCGCCGGTTTCGACGCCTGCGCACCAAGCGCGCAAAGCCGCCTCTCCCGCGCTTGAAAACACCATCACCCGCGAGCCCGGCAGGCGCCTGGCCCAGCCCAGCGCCTGAAAACGCTGCAGCAGCGCCTCGCCCAGCGCGCCGGCCAAGTGGTGGCGCCGTTCGCTCCAGTCCAGGCAGGTGCGGCAGGCGGCGCGCCGCCTGGCGGCCAGCGCAGCCATGTCGATCCCCAGCGCCTGCATCGCCTGACGCCCGATGTCGGTCAATCCGATTCCCTCGCCGTCGAGCGCGAACGCGCCGCGGCTGACCAGCTGGTCGTACATGAGCACCCCGAGTTCGCCCGCCAGGTGGTCGTAACAGACGCGCGCACGGCGCAGCGCCGGCTCGCGCGGACTCGAACGCAGGCGGATCGCGCCGGTCCGGAAGGCCACGCTCATCAAGGACTCGAGCAGTTGCGCGACATCCTGGTCGGCCAGCCTGAAATAACGGTGACGGCCTTGCGCCTCTACCGCCAACAGGCGCGCCTCGACCAGCTTGGCCAGGTGGCCGCTGATGGTCTGCTTGGTCACGCCGGCCACCTCGGCCAGCTCGGTGGCGGTCATCGCCATGCCGGACATGAGCGCGGTCAGCACTTCGGCGCGCGCGTGGTCGCCGATCAGTGCCGCGATGCCGATGATGTTGGGTCCGTCCTTCATGGTTCGATGCTAGCCGAACCATCGCTGGCATGCAAGCGCGTACAGTTCCCACATGGACCTGATCAACTACCTCAATCACCACTTCCTGACCGAAGCGCAGCTGCTGGAGGCGAGCGCCATCGATGCCACTGCGCTGGCCGCTTTCCAGGCACGCGGCGTGATGCCGCTTCCGGCGTACCGGCTGCGCCTCGAGATGGCCTGCGATTCATTCTTCGGCGCGCATGCCGGCCAGGCCAGCGTCGACTACTACGCCAGGGGCTACCCGGCCTGGATCGGCCTGCTGCAGTCGGGCGCCGACGCGCGCGCCGCGTTCACGCAGCGCTACCGGGCCCGGCTCGATGGCGCCGCCATCCGCAGCGCACACCCCAAGCTGAACGAAGACCTTGACGCCCATCTGGCCGGGGAATGGGCGCATTTCCTGAACGGGACTTATGGCCTGTGCACCCGTTCCGGCCTGCCCGAGCAGATCGCGGAAAAGGAGCTGGCGACCATGGTGATTCAACAATTGATCTCAAGTGAGCGAGCACTTACTGACGCAGAAACCGCCTGTTTGTCACAAGCCGTCGAGATGCTCGATCGCGCCAGCGCCTTGTTCGCCCCGCATGAGCGCAGCCGAAGTTCGCGCCATCGGCTGGTCGACGAGGTTCGCAAACGCTATCTAGGCCAGGCCTGAAAACTGGCGCCGGTATGCGCCCGGCGAGGTGGCAGCGAGCCTGCGGAAATGGTGGCGCAGCGATTCCTCGGAGCCGAATCCGGCCCGTTCGGCCACCTGCGCCAGCGGCAGTTCGGCCGTCTCCAGCAAGTCCTTGACGATGGCGACGCGCTCGCGGATCAGCCATTCGATCGGCCCGAAGCCGGTCGCCTGCTGGAACTGGCGTTGCAGGGTGCGCGGGCTCATGGCCGCCCGTTCGGCCATGCTCCTGATGCTGTGGCGCTCGGCGGGATGGCTGCGCACCCAGTCCATCAGCCGCGTCAGGCGGCCCTGTTCGTCGTGCGCCATGGGGCGCGGCAGGTACTGGGCCTGGCCGCCTTCCCGATGCGGCGCCACCACCAGACGCTGCGCGACGAGGTTGCCGACATGGGCGCCGAAATCGCGCCGCACCACGTGCAGCAGCATGTCCAGCCCGGCCGCCGAACCGGCCGAGGTGATGATCTGGCCGCCATCGACATACAGGTCGTCGGCCAGCACTTCGATGGCCGGGTAGCGGCGCGCCAGCTTGTCGGCGTAGCGCCAGTGGGTGGTGGCGCGCTGGCCGTCGAGCAGGCCGGCGGCGGCCAGCACGAACACGCCGGAGCAGATCGAACACAGGCGCGCGCCGCGCGCATGGGCCGCGCGCAACTGGGCGAGCAGGGCTTCCGGCGGCACCTCGTCGGCGTCGCGCCATCCGGGGATGACGATGGTGTCGGCGCGCGCCAGCAGCGCGGGCTGGTCGAGCGCCTCGATCACGATGCCGCCCGCGGCGCGGATCGGGCCCGGTTCGATGGCGCAGACGGCGAAGTCATACCACTCGACCTGGAGTTCCGGACGTTCGAGGGCAAACAATTCCACCGTGCAGCCGAATTCAAAGGTGCACAGGCGGTCGTAAGCGAGGGCGACGACGAGATGACGGGGCATGGCGTAATCTTACCGCATATTGGCATATGCGCCACTTATCGCCAGCGCACTGCAGCCCGACAATGGAAGCCTGTTCATTTGAGGAGATTGCCATGTCGACCGTTACCGAAGTCGCCCCCGCTCCCAGCGCCGCAGCGCTGGCCCATTTCGAAGCCGCCTTGGCGTTCGAAACCGACTGCTGGGACACCCACCATGCCCTTGGCAACGGCCAGCAAGATTTTGTGTTGCTGGATGTACGCGGCAGCGACAAGTACGCGGCCGGTCACGTGCCCGGCGCGCTGGACCTGGCGCACCGCAAGATCATCGGCTCGAGAATGGCTGAGTTCCCAGAAGGCACTATGTTCGTGACCTACTGCGCCGGCCCGCACTGCAATGGCGCGGCGCGCGCCGCAATCCGCCTGGCGCGCCTGGGGCGGCCGGTGAAGATCATGGTCGGCGGGATCACCGGCTGGCTCGACGAAGGCTTCGCCCTGTCAAGCAGCGCCTCGTGCCCCCCAAAACCCGGGACAGACTAAGGTTTTCAAAACCTTAGTCTGTCCCGGGTTTATCTGGGCGGATTTTCGATCGCGCTGACTGTCTGAAAACGGCCCGCCACGAGACGCATGTAGGAAGTACCGTCGCTCGCCTCATCGCGTTTTCCGCTCAGAACGAGCAAATCGCTATCAAGACGGAACTGCACTGGATCAAGCACATCCGAATTCCAGCAACCTAAGGAAAATGGTAGCCAGCTGACCCTGCCCGTCTTTGCGTCAAGAATCGAGGTCAGCACGCAAGACGCGCCGCAGCCGACTGTGCTTAAAACGTAGTGCCCAGCGAAATTCACAGGTCGCTGGGCGGTTTCGGCCAAGTGCGAGCGAAATTCCTTGTCTTGAGCACTAATCAGTTTGAGGGACCGGACTGGCCCGGTGTAGTGGGACGTCACCGGATATTGCTCGAATGTCGGCATTTGCGCACACACGCAAGTACTGAGCAGCAGGCTGGCCACTGCGAGGATCGGGTTCATGGCGATGATCATGGCTCAATACCAGTGATGCCTTTGCCAGAATTGGCGTGCGGCGAAGGCAGAATGAGAGCGCCCCGTAACATATCGAATACCGCCTTGGCATTCTTCAATCACGTTCCCGAACGATTTTTCGCCGTTCGGATTCAAGGGGTACTGATTGCGCAACAATTGAAACAAGCCGCGCGCCGTAGAGTGACTGTTCCGTGCATTCACCTGACCGTTCGACTCTTGGGCCATTATCGACAGGAAATCCGCGTATTCCAGATGGGACGCGTTTTCAATTCGCAGGGCCTGGTGCAAGGCAACTTGCACTACAGGGGAAATGGCCGTGGGGTCATGCTCCTTCCACGCCACTTTTTTGGTCTTAATTCCGTTTAACAAAGGCGCGGGAATACGGTTTTTCAAGTTGCTCATATTGGATCCTGGCTGGCGAAACCCGGCACAAGATGCGAGCCGCGAATCACGACGCTAAACCTGGCGCAAGGCGTATGAGTTGATATTGGGCAATGAGAAAGAAGGAAGCTGAGCTTACTTCAGCCAGTCGATCAGGTGGCGCTCCACGTCGGCCGATGAGAGCAGGTCCATGTGGTTGAGCTCGCAGACCACGGCATGGTCGTCGAAGTGCAGGCGGCGCGCCGCGTCGGCATGCTGGCCGAGGGCGCTCGCCAGCGGCACCAGGCCGTCGCCGGCCAGCGTGTCGGCCAGGTCGCCCGCCGTCTTGCCCAGCGTGGCGGCCAGCGCGTAGCAGCGCACCCGCGCCGGCAAGGGCAGCTGTGCCGTCGTGGCGCCGTGCGCGAAACGGTCCTTGCCGCGCCAGTCCTCGTCGAGCACGCTGCCGAAACGCAGGTCGGTGATACCGGCGCTGCGGATCTTGGCCAGCCTCGAGAATGGCGCGCTGTAGGCGGACAGCTCTGTGATCAGGTGCACCCAGTTGCCGCCCCGCTCCAGCGGCGCGCCGTGGTGCGGCGTGCCCAGCGTAACCAGCGCCGACAGCTTGTCCAGCCAGGCCCCGCCGAACTGGCAGGCACTGCGTGCGACCAGGCCGCCCATGCTGTGCCCGAGCAGCGCAATGCGCTCCACCGGCACCGGCCAGCCGTCGATCATCTCTTGCAGCGCCAGTGCGAACGCACGCCCGTTCTCCGACACATGGCGCCCACTGTTGTAATGCAGGTAGACCGGTGTGTAGCCACAGTCGCGCGCCAGCGTGACACCATGATCGACGCCATCGCGCAACCATTGTTCGTCGTTCATGCACAGGCCATGCGCCAGCACCAGGATGCGGGCTCCCGGTGCAGCGGCGCGTCGCAGCGACAGGGGAATGGCAAGCGGATTGCCGCTGCGCGCGAGATGGTCGCCCAGCACACCGTTGACGGCCGCCAGCAGCGGCGCGCGCCCGGCCCAGCCGCTGCCCTCGCCCAGCGCTGGCGCGAGCCGCGCCAGCACCGCGTCCAGACCGCCGCCGACCAGCCGCGTCACGCCTTTGACGCCGCGGTACACCAGCGCCGTCACACCGGCCACCGGTCGCACCAGCGGGGTGCCAATGGCCTTCTCGAGCACATTCATGTGCACCGCCTCGACCAGCTCGGTGACGCCGTTGACCGCTTCAATCGCCAGGCGCGCGGCACCCAGCCAGTCAGCTCCGAGCTTAGGCATGCGCCATCAGGATGCGAGCGCGTGCTCGACCTTGCTCACGAAGTCCTTGTCTTCCGGCGTGACCTTGCTCGGGAAGTAGTCGAGCACCTTGCCGTTGCGGTCAATCAGGTACTTGGTGAAGTTCCATTTCGGCTCCTTGCCGGTGATCTTGATCAAGCTCGCGTGCAGCGGATTGGCGGCCGGGCCGGTCACCGAAGTCTTGGAAAACATGGGGAATTTCACGCCATACGTGTTGTAGCAAAAGTCGGCGATTTCCTTCGCGTTGCCCGGCTCCTGTTTGCCGAAATCATTCGACGGAAACCCGAGCACGACCAAGCCCTTGTCCGAATATTTGGCGTACAGTTTCTCGAGCCCTTCGTACTGGTTGGTGTAGCCGCAAAAGCTGGCCGTGTTGACCACCAACACAACCTTGCCGGCGTACTGGCACAGGTTCTGGGGCGCTTCGTCTTGCAAGCGGTTGAAGGTTTGTTTGAGCACCGCGGGACAGCTGTTTGCGGTCGCGGCCGGGGCTGCAGTTTGCGCGGCAGCTGGCGCGCTCGTCAATACAGCTGCGGTCAGGGAAACCAGAAGCAAGGCAGTCTTGAACATTGTCTTTTCCATGCGGTCAGATTGAAGGGGAATTCATTCTATGCCAATTTACCAAGCCGCGCGCGAGCACGCCCGGTCTGCCTGGAAATGACAGCGAAGCGCCTTGCCGTGCGCTGTGCGATCGGCCTCGCCTGCCTGCTGCTGTTGGGCGCGCGTCCCCTGCCCGCCTACCATGCCGACTTGAGCCAGACCACGGTGTCCGGCCTGTCCTCGGGCGCCTATATGGCCGGCCAGTTCGCGGTGATCCATTCGTCCATCGTCAGCGGCGTCGCGCTGGTCGCCGGCGGTCCGTATTATTGTTCGGGCCATCCCGGCACGCCCCCCTTCATCGCCTACATCGACAACGCGCTGAGCGTGTGCATGAACCCGGCGCTGTCCTGGGTCGAACCACCGGACAGCCGGTTCCTCTGGGACCGCGCCCAGGCCTTCGCGCAGGCTGGCCTGATCGACGATGTCGGCAATCTGCAGCGCCAGGCCGTGTACCTGTTCAGCGGCAAGCTCGACCATATTTTCACGGCCGCCGTCGTCGACCAGGCCTACAATTTCTACCGCTTCGCCGGCGCCGCGCGGCTGCGCATGCGCGACGATGTCGAGGCCGGCCACGGCATGATCACCGACGACGCCGGTGACCAGGACTGCGCGGCTTCCAAGGCGCCGTATTTCAACAATTGCCACTTGCGGCTGGCCGAGGAAATGCTCGCCTATCTGTACCCGGAGCTGAAGCCGGCGTCGCGCCGCCTGTCGGGGCGCATCGTGCGCTTCGACCAGCGCCCGTTTGCCGCGCGCGCCAGCAGCATGGCCGACACCGGCTATGCCTATGTGCCTGCGGCCTGTGCCCGCCTGTCCTGCCGCGTGCACGTGGCCTTCCACGGCTGCCTGCAGCACGTGGCGGCCATCGGCGACCATTTCTACGCACGCGCCGGCTACAACCTGCTGGCCGACGCCAACAAACTCATCGTGCTCTACCCCCAGGTCGAGCCGAGCCAGCTGGCCCCCTACAACCCGCTCGGCTGCTGGGATTTCTGGGGCTATGCTTCGCCCGACACCCTGCAGCCCGATTTCCACACCCGCAACGGCGTCCAGGTGCGCGCCGTGCGCGCCATGCTGGACCGGCTGGCGGCGCCGCGCCGCTGACGCCTGTTACAATTTTGGGCAAATATTTTTAGTTCCACACGGCAATATTTGCTATGCTATTGTAATTATTTCGGATGAGAGCCTGTCATGTCGGGAACCAGCCTGAGTACCACCGTCAACACCCATTTCCTGAACCGCCTGCTGGCCATGTGCGAGACGACGGTGGTGGGTACGGGCGAGGACGTCATCGACGCCCAGGGTCGCCGGCTGCTGGCACGCGGCACCCGCCTCAGCGAGGCCCACCGCCCGCTGCTGCTGCAACAGACGCTCAGGAAGCCGCTCGAAGGCGCGCTGCTGGTGCCGTCGGCCATCGACAGCGACGACATCCTCAGCTGCGCCACCCGCATCCTGCACGGCAGCGAGCCGCTGGGCCGCATCCTGCGCGCCAGCGGCGGCCAGGGCGCCTCACCGCTGGCGCTGGTGGCGGCCATGCAGTTCGGCCAGCCCATGCGCATGCTGCTGACCCTGGCCAGCCACCAGGATCCGCAGGCGCTCGACCATTGCGTCACGGTCAGCCTGCTGGCCATCTGCATGGCAAAGAAACTGCACCTGTCGGACGATGAGCAACTGGCCGCCGGCACCGCCGGGCTGCTGCACGACATCGGCGAGTTGTATATCGATCCGCGCTGGCTGGCGGCGGGCAAGCGCCTGCTGCCGCACGAGTGGGCGCACCTGGTGGTGCATCCGCGCATCGGCCAGTTGCTGATCAACGAACTCGAATCATTCCCGCTGTCCGTGGGCCGCGCCGTGGCCGAACACCACGAACGCTTCGACGGCACCGGCTACCCGCGCCAGATCATGGGCAACAACATCAGCGCGCCGGGACAGGCGCTGTCGGTGGCCGAGATGATCGCCGGCGTGCTGCACAAGGACCATCCGCTCGAACGCGCGGAGCTGGCCTTGAAGGTGGTACCGGGCGAGCACGCGCGCGAACTGCTGTCGGCCGTGTCGGGCGCCTTGCGCACCCAGGACAAGCAGGCCTGCGCGGCGAGCGACGACGTCGAGGACGACCAGGGCGTGGAACGCCTGTTCTGGCGCATCTCCTCGGCCCTCGAATCGGGCCAGAACCTGTTGGACGGCAGTGCCGCCTCGCCGCGCGCACGCACCCTGCTGGCGCGCGCGCTCGAACGCATCGAAAGCGTGCAGCGCGCCTTCATCGGCACTGGCCTGGATGCCTACCTCAATCACAACCACGGCCTGCACAACGATGCCGACCCCGCGCTGCTGTTCGAGAAGACGGTGGCCACCCGCGAGATCCGCTGGCGCCTGCGCGACATCGCGCGCGACCTGGCTTTGCACACGGCCGCCTCTCCCGACGAGAAGACCGTGTTCGCCTGCCTGATCAATCTGCTCGACGACGATCCCGGAACCGAACTCAAGCCACAGCGCAAGGCGGTGCCGCTGCCCGCCTTAGCAGCCCTTGCGCCAGCCAGCTTTGCAGGTAGCCAGCCATACGCAACATAGCCGCCTCGTCGCTGGCCTGCGCGCACAGGGCGCCGAAGGGCTCGCCCGCGCCCGCGCATCGCAAGGCGTCGGCCTCTGGCGCGTCGAGCGAACGGAAGTGCGGGCGCTGATCGCGGCGCCACACCAGCCATTCTTGCGGCGCGCCCGGCATCCGCGCTTCGGGCGGCTCGCCGCCGTCGTGCAGCGCCTGCCACAGGGCCGCCGTGTTCCACTTCATTTCAAGCAGATGGGCCGACGGGTGCAGCGCGAACGCCAGCGCGTCCCACGCTTCGGGCGCAAGCTCGCGCAGGCTGTCAGCATCGAGCGCCGTGGCGTCTTCGGCGTCGAACGCCAGCCCCAGGGTCCACTCCAGCGCCGCCAGTTCGGCCACGATGGGATGCTCGGGCAGTAGCTCGGCCAGGTGCGCGGCGAAACAGTCGCCAAACCAGCGCAAGTTGCGAAAGCCGGACGGATGGGCGGCCAGGTAGGTGCTGGCCAACTGGTCGAACAGGTCGTCGCCGACATAGGTCCAGGTCTTGTCGTAGGCGTCGCGCAGGGCTTCGCGCATGCGGATCCGGTAGGCATTGTGATAGATCGCCAGGCGCGCCTGCGCATGCAGTCCGAACTGGCTGTCGACGGCTTCGAGAATCGCCGCCTGTGCGCCTGGCGTGCCAATTACGTAGTCCTGGAAATCGGACTGGATGCTTGACAGGGTGCTCATGCGGCGGCCTGGAAAACGCTGGCCGCCAGGCTGCGCGCGCGCTGCAGTTCGGCCGCCAGCTCGGCCAGCGGGGGGATGTTGTCGTCGCGCTCGATCATGGTGGCCAACGGTCCGAAACGGCGCAGCGCATCGGCATACAGTGCCCATACGGGATCGGCCACCGGCGCGTCATGCGTGTCGATGATACAGGACTGCTGCACACTGTGTCCGGCCAGGTGGATTTGCCGGACCCGCGCGGCCGGCATCGCGCGCAGGTAGCGCTGCGGGTCGAAGCCGTGGTTCACGCTGCTGACGTAGACGTTGTTCACGTCGAGCAGGATCAGGCTGTCGGACTGCTCGGCCACGGCCGCCACGAAGTCCCACTCCGGATAGCTGTCGGCCTTGTAGCTCAGGTAGCTCGACACGTTCTCGAGCAGGATCGGGCGTTGCAGGTAATCCTGCACGCGCCGCACATTGCGCACCACCACCGCGATCGCCTCGTCGGTATAGGGCAAGGGGAAAAGGTCGTGCATGTTCTTGCCGTGCACGCCAGTCCAGCACAAATGGTCGGACACCCACAAGGGCTGCACCCGGTCGACGAGGCACTTGAGCGCGCGCAGGTAGTCTTCGGACGGCCCTTGCGGCGTCCCGATCGACATCGACACGCCGTGCATCACCACCGGATAATCGCGCCGCACCAGGTCGAGCATGGCGAGCGGCTTGCCGCCGCCGCCCATGTAGTTCTCGGACAGGATTTCGAACCAGTCGACACCGGAGGTGGACGGCGTGCTCGCCATGATGTCCGCGTAGTGGCTGGTGCGCAGGCCCAGGCCGAAGCCCGGCGATGGTGTGGTGGCTGGCATGGCGATCGGTTTCAGTGAAAAAAAACGCCGGGAAAAACCCGGCGCGGAACTGCCGGCAAGCTTACTTGTCGAGATCGACGATCTTGCCCTTCTTGGCCAGGCAGGCGCCGGCTTTGCTTGCCAGGAAACCGTGGCCCTTGCAGCTGTTCTGGCCTTTGCACGAGTTTTCGGCGGAGGCGCAGTCGCTGGTGCCCTTGCAGCTGTTGATGCCGGCGCAATGCACGGTGTCGTCGGCGGACACGGTGGTGGTGCCCGCGATGACGGTCGAAGACATGGCCATGGCAGCGACTGCGGCGGCGATCAGGGCGCCGGATTTGAGGGTGTGGTTCATGAGTGAGCTCCAAAAATAAACAGCAATGGGAAGGGCATCGGCCAGCGCGTTGCGCCGCCTTGAAGCTCTGTCGCGCGGCGGCGCCAAATCCTTATACGTTCATGCACAATTCTTGAATTCTTTTTTCAAGCTGCCCATCAAATCACTTGCAGCGCCTTCAAAGCGGGTAGCTCATTGGTCTCGAAAGCCTTGGCCTGGGCCAGCAATTCGGCCAGGTTCTCCGCCTCGCTGTCGAGGATGACGCCGTTCTTCAGCAACTTCTGCCCCTGCGCCACCAGCGCCTGCCAGGCGTCCTGGACCCAGTGCGCAGGCAGCTTCCTGCCTTGTCCCAGCGACAGCATGAACAACTTGGAAATGCGCGACACGGGCACGCCGCCGCCCGTCACGGGACTGGCCAGGTAGGCGATGCCCTCGCCGCCGCGCGCCATCAGTGTCAGGTGGGCGTTGAGCTTGTCGGTGTGCTTCCTTGCCTTGGCAACCGCGGCGGCGTCCTGCACGGCGAGGACATGGCCGGCCCCGATCAGGATCATCACGGCCTGGACCAGCTGGCCAAAGCTCACGCCTTTTTCGGCCACCAGCGGGAATAACTGCCCCAGCGTGCGCGGATGGTGGTCGGCCAGGGCGTCGAGGACCGGGTTGTAGACAGCCTCGCTCAGGCTCGATTCGCCGAGCGCCCCGCTGACCTTCATGGTGATGTCGTGACGGTCCGTGAGCAGCATGATCGTCTGGGCGAGCGACAGTTCCTGCAGGTCGAAGGAGCTCAGCTTGCGTGGGCCCTTGACCCAGTAATCCTTGCGGAACTGCTGATTGACCATGAAGTCGCGCACGGTCTGGCGGAACATCTCATCGGGGATCTCCCTGATCAGCGCCTGCTGGGCTGGCGTGAGGTTGAGCGAGTCGACGTAATCGAGGTAGTTGGCCGAACAGGCGAAACTGAGCTTGGCCGGCGCCAGCCAGCCGCGCATGGCCGAGAACGACATCGGGTCCCAGTCGCGGTTGAAGAATTCGTGGGCCAGGTAATTGCGGTTCTGTTCCTTGATGCCATTGAGCCGGTCGGCGACCAGGGGGTTGGCCTTCGCATACGTGGGGTCGGCGGCAAGGAACTGGTCCGCGAATGCGAGGGCGCCGTCGATGCGCGAGACGATGCCCTGGCCGGGCGCGCCCATCACCTCGGCATGCTCGGCCAGCAAATCGCGCATCGGTGCCATCGCGGCCCAGCCGGGCTGGGTGTTGTAGCTGATATAGACCACGCCGCCGACCTTCAGCTTGCGGCGGATGAAGTCGACGATCACGGCGCGGTTTTCGTCGCTGATCCAGCTCCAGATGCCATGCAGGCCGATGTAGTCGAAATCGGGCAGGTCGCTGCGCGCGGCGTATTCGGCGAACGATTGATCGAACAGGCGCGCACCACTGCCGGCGATGCTGGCCAGCTCGTCCGCGAAGCCCGCCTGGGTGGGGTTGAAGTCGGTGCCGCTCCATTCGGTGACGCTGGCCGCGGCGTGGATGTTGGTGCTGATACCCTGGCCGAAGCCCAGTTCGCAGGCGGCGCCGAACTGCGGGAACGCCAGGCCGGCGTTGAGGAAGGCGATCCGGATGGCCAGCGGGTTCAGTTCCCGGTAGTAGCCAAACGTATAGGCGATGTCGGCAACGTAGCCGGAAGTCCAGTCGGTCATGGCGCATCTCTCGTGTGGGGGTGATGACACTGCAGCCTCAGGGAAGAGTTTTACACGGACAGGGCCGGATCGGTCAATGCTTTTGCCTTTTTCTTCTCAGCGGATCTTCAGCTTCGACAGCGTCGGATCGGGTGCGGGGAAACTGAGCTTCAGGCCTTGCAGGGTGTCGAGCAGCAGCGCCGAGATGATCAGGTCGCGCTGGGTCTTGGAATCGGCCGGCACCACATACCAGGGCGCCTGGTCGGCGTCGGTGGCGCGAATCGCGCTTTGGTAGGCGTGCTGGTAGTCGTCCCAGCGCTTGCGCTGCACCACGTCGTTGGGGTCGAACTTCCATTGTTTGTTGGGATCGTCGATGCGCGCCTGCAGGCGGCGGCGCTGCTCGTCTTTCGACAGGTGCAGGAACACCTTGACGATCACGGTGCCGCTTTCGGCCAGCATGCGTTCGAAGTCGACGATCTGGGCGTAGCGCCGCTTGCACTCCTTGGTGTCGATCGTCTGCTGGACCACGGTGGTGACCACGTCCTCGTAGTGGCTGCGGTTGAAGATGGCGATCTCGCCCCATGCCGCCACGTGTGGATGCACGCGCCACAGGAAGTCGTGCGCCAGTTCGGCCGCCGTCGGCGCCTTGAAGCCGACCGCGCGCAGTCCCATTGGGTTGATGTGATTGAACAGCGCGCTGACCGTGCCGTCCTTGCCCGAGGTGTCCATCCCCTGCAGCACCAGCAGCACCTTGTGCTTGCGCTGGGCGTAGAGCATTTCCTGGCACAGCGCAATCTGGGCGGCCAGTTCGGCGGTGCGGGCGCGCTCGCGCTGTTTGACTTCGTCCTTGCCCAGCGCCTTGACCTCGGCGCTGTCGCGCAATGGCGTGGCAGCGGCACCCTCCTCGGTCAGTGCCAGCTTCTTCGGTGCCCGAAACAGCTTGCATGCATCCATACGGCCTCCTGTGTTCACGCAGCGTAGCAGGCTTCGCTGGTTTCAGGCGCGTGGCGCGCCGGCGCAAGCAATATAAAAAAAGGCAGCCGAAGCTGCCTTTTTTGTCTGATGCAAGAACCGCTTAACGCTTGTTGCGCAACTTGGCAATGGCTGCCAGCTGGGCGATCGCCGTCGCCAACTCGCCTTGTGCCTTGGCGTAGTCGATCTTCGAGTCCTTGTTGACCATCAGTTCCTCTGCCTGCTTTTTGGCAGCCAGTGCTTTTGCTTCGTCCAGGTCGCGGCCGCGGATCGCGGTGTCGGCCAGGACCGTCACTGCGTTCGGCTGCACTTCCAGGAGGCCGCCAGCGACGAAGACGAACTCTTCTTCGGCCTGACCCACCACCTTGATCCGTACAGCACCCGGCTTGATGCGCGTGATCAACGGGGTGTGCTGCGGATAAATCCCCAGCTCACCCGCTTCACCCGGCAACGCGACGAACTCGGCTTCGCCCGAAAAGATGTTCTCTTCGGCCGATACCACGTCAACGTGAATTGTGTGTGCCATGTGTGTCCTATCGGGCTCTAGCGAACCTTAGTTGAGCTTCTTGGCTTTTTCGATTGCTTCTTCGATCGTGCCAACCATGTAGAACGCTTGTTCCGGCAGGTGGTCCAGTTCGCCCGACGCGATCATCTTGAAGCCTTTGATCGTGTCCTTGAGCGAAACGTATTTGCCTGGCGAACCGGTGAACACTTCCGCGACGTGGAACGGCTGCGACAGGAAACGCTGCATCTTGCGAGCACGCGCGACCAGCAGTTTGTCTTCCGGCGCCAGTTCGTCCATGCCCAGAATCGCGATAATGTCGCGCAATTCCTTGTAGCGCTGCAGGGTGCCCTGGACGGCGCGCGCGGTGTCGTAGTGTTCCTGGCCGACGACCAGCGGGTCGAGCTGGCGCGAGGTCGAGTCGAGCGGGTCGACCGCAGGGTAGATACCGAGCGAGGCGATGTCACGCGACAGCACGACGGTCGAGTCGAGGTGGCCGAAGGTGGTCGCAGGCGACGGGTCGGTCAAGTCATCGGCAGGGACGTAGACGGCCTGGATCGAGGTGATCGAACCGGTCTTGGTCGAGGTGATGCGCTCTTGCAGGCGGCCCATTTCTTCGGCCAGGGTAGGCTGGTAACCCACTGCGGAAGGCATACGGCCCAGCAGTGCGGACACTTCGGTACCGGCCAGCGTGAAGCGGTAGATGTTGTCGACGAAGAACAGGACGTCCTTGCCTTCATCACGGAACGATTCAGCGATCGTCAGGCCGGTCAGGGCCACGCGCAGACGGTTGCCCGGTGGTTCGTTCATCTGGCCGTAGACCATGGCCACTTTGGAGTTCTCCGGGTTCTCCAGGTCCACCACTTTGGCGTCCGCCATCTCGTGGTAGAAGTCGTTACCTTCGCGCGTACGCTCACCGACGCCGGCGAACACGGACAGACCCGAGTGTGCCTTGGCGATGTTGTTGATCAATTCCATCATGTTCACGGTCTTGCCCACACCTGCACCGCCGAACAGGCCGACTTTACCGCCTTTTGCAAACGGGCAGACCAGGTCGATCACCTTGATGCCGGTTTCGAGCAGGTCTTGCGATGGCGACAGTTCGTCGTACGCAGGAGCGACGCGGTGGATCGACGCGGTTTGCGCGTTCGACACAGGACCACATTCGTCGATCGGGTTGCCCAGCACGTCCATAATGCGGCCCAGCGTTGCCTTACCGACTGGCACCATGATCGGGCGGCCGGTGTTCTGGATCGCCATGCCGCGGCGCAGACCGTCGGAGGTACCCAGTGCAATGGTACGGACGATGCCGTCGCCGAGCTGCTGTTGTACTTCCAGGGTCAACTCGGAGCCTTCCATTTTCAGTGCGTCGTAAACTTTCGGCATTGCGTTGCGCGGAAATTCCACGTCAACCACGGCGCCGATACACTGAACGATTTTGCCATCAGCCATGTTCGTTCCTTCTATATATATTTAAAAACGGGGTTAGACCGCTGCCGCACCGGCAACAATCTCAGAGAGTTCTTTTGTAATCGCAGCCTGGCGGGTCTTGTTATAGACCAGCTTGAGTTCACCGATGACGCTGCCGGCATTGTCGCTTGCCGACTTCATCGCGACCATCCGCGCCGATTGCTCGGACGCGATGTTTTCAGCGACAGCCTGGTACACCAGCGCCTCCACATAGCGCACCAGCAGTTCATCGATCACGGTTTGCGCTTCCGGCTCGTAGATATAGTCCCAAGAGTGATTCCCCTTGTCGCCTTCGAGCTTGTCGGCCGCCAGCGGCAGCAACTGCTGCACCACTGGTTCTTGCTTCATCGTGTTAATGAACTTGGTGTAGCAAATGTAGACTGCGTCGAGTTTGCCTTCCTGGTACTGGTCGAGCATGACTTTGACAGGCCCGATCAGTTTGTCCAGGTGCGGGGTGTCGCCGATCTGGATCGCATGCGACAAGACCTTGACACCCACCCGATTCATAAAACCCAAACCCTTGTTGCCAATGGCAACCGCTTCAATCTTGTTGCCAGCCGTTTCCAGCTCGCGCGTCTTGGCCGTCACCATGCGCAAGATGTTGGTGTTCATGCCGCCGCACAGACCTTTGTCGGTCGTGACGACGATGAAGCCAACTGCCTTCGCTTGCACGCTCTTGGCCTGGGCCATGAACGCGTGGGTGTATTCCGGATTCGCAGTAGCGAGATTGGAGGCGATATTCCGAATCTTGTCACTGTAGGGACGGGCGGCGCGCATGCGATCCTGCGCCTTGCGCATTTTCGATGCGGCGACCATTTCCATCGCCTTGGTGATCTTCTTCGTATTCTCTACGCTCTTGATCTTGCCACGTATCTCTTTGCCTGATGCCATGAGTCCTTCTCCTTATGCGCTATCGGGCGCCGCCTGTTCAGCGGCGCCGTCAGTCAATTAATATGCGCCGGATTTCTTGAAGTCAGCGATGGCAGCGGACATGGCGGCTTCGCCGTCCTTGTCCAGTTGCTTGCTCTCTTCAATCTTGGACAGCAGGGCAGCTTGCTTGGTCTTCATGTAAGCGTGCAGGCCGGACTCGAACGGCAAGACCTTCTTGATGTCGATGTCGTCGAAATAGCCTTTGTTCACGGCGAACAGGGACACGGCCATCAGCGAGATCGGCAGCGGCGAGTACTGGGATTGCTTGAGCAATTCAGTAACGCGCGCGCCGCGGTCGAGCTGCTTGCGGGTCGATTCGTCGAGGTCGGAAGCGAACTGCGCGAACGCAGCCAGCTCGCGGTACTGGGCCAGGTCGGTACGGATACCGCCGGACAGGTTTTTGATGACCTTGGTCTGGGCGGCGCCACCGACGCGCGACACCGAGATACCGGCGTTAATCGCAGGACGCACGCCGGAGTTGAACAGCGCGGTGTCGAGGAAGATCTGGCCGTCGGTAATCGAAATGACGTTGGTTGGAACGAAGGCCGACACGTCGCCAGCTTGCGTTTCAATGATCGGCAGCGCGGTCAGGGAACCGGTCTTGCCTTTGACCTCGCCGTTGGTGAATTTCTCGACGTAGTCCGGGTTCACGCGTGCTGCGCGCTCGAGCAGGCGGCTGTGCAGGTAAAAGACGTCGCCAGGGTAGGCTTCGCGGCCTGGTGGACGGCGCAGCAGCAGCGAGATCTGGCGGTAGGCGACGGCTTGCTTGGACAAGTCGTCGTAGACGATCAGTGCGTCTTCGCCGCGGTCACGGAAGTATTCGCCCATGGCGCAACCGGAGTAGGCGGAGATGTACTGCATGGCGGCCGACTCGGAAGCCGAAGCGGCAACGACGATGGTGTACTCCATCGCGCCGTGCGTTTCCAGCGAGCGCACGATGTTCTTGATGGTCGACGCTTTCTGACCGATTGCGACGTAGATGCAGGTCATGTTCTGACCTTTTTGATTGATGATCGCATCAATCGCCACGGCCGACTTGCCGGTCTGGCGGTCGCCAATGATCAGCTCGCGCTGGCCACGGCCAATTGGTACCATCGAATCGATCGACTTCAGGCCGGTCTGCATTGGCTGCGACACGGACTGGCGGGCGATCACGCCCGGGGCGATTTTTTCGATCGGGGTGGTCAGCTTGGCGTTGACAGGACCCTTGCCGTCGATCGGCTGGCCCAGTGCATTGACCACGCGGCCGCACAGTTCAGGACCGATCGGCACTTCCAGGATGCGGCCCGTGCATTTCACGGTGTCGCCTTCGGAGATGTGCTCGTAGGCACCCAGAATCACGGAACCGACGGAGTCGCGCTCGAGGTTCATGGCCAGGCCAAAAGTGTTGCCTGGGAATTCCAGCATCTCGCCCTGCATCACGTCCGACAGACCATGGATACGGCAGATACCGTCGGCGACGGAGATAACCGTGCCTTGATTACGAACTTCAGCGGAACCTTCGAGGCCTTGAATCCGGCTCTTGATCAGTTCGCTGATTTCAGATGGGTTAAGTTGCATAGTAACTCCTAATAGTTTCTTGATGCGTAGGGCAAGGGGCGTTGCCGTGGGCGGAAAATGCGATTCTCTTATGCAGCCAGCGCAACGTGCATCTGTTGCAGCTTGGCCCGTACCGAGGTATCGAGCACTTCATCACCGACGACCACGCGCACTCCACCGATCAGCGAAGCATCCACTGTCACCGTTGGGTTGATCTTGCGGCCAAATTTCTTTTCCAGCGTCTTTACCAGTTCAGCGACCTGGGCGTTCGAAATGTCGAACGCGCTCGTGATGTCGGCATCGGCGGCGCCTTCCAGTGCATTTTTGAGCACTGCGAATTGGGCACCGATTTCAGGCAGCAGGGGGACGCGGCCGTTTTCGATCAACAAGGCGAGGAAGTTTTTCGCTTCCGTGGTCAGTGGCGCCTTGACCAGCGACGCAAACACGTCGGCGACTTGCGCTTCCGACACGTTCGGGTTGCGGGCAAACGCCTGCATCTCGGGATGGGCGCCAACCTGGGTCAGTTCCGACACCAGGGTGGACCAGGCAGCCAGGTCGCCAGATTGGGCGACGCGGAACAGCGCTTCTGCGTAAGGACGGGCGACGGTTGCGAGTTCAGCCATGATTACAGCTCGACAGCCAGTTGCGTCAGCAGGTCGGCGTGGGCCGCTGCGTTCACTTCGCGCTTGAGGATCTGCTCAGCACCCTTGACGGCCAGGCCGGCGACTTGCGAGCGCAGTGCTTCGCGCGCCTTCGTCACTTGCTGGTCGGCGTCGGCCTTGGCTTGCGCAATGATGCGCGCTGCTTCGGCGTTGGCATTGGCTTTGATTTCGTCGGCAACCATTTGCGCGCGCTTCTCGGCGTCGGCAATGCGCTTCTGACCTTCATCACGGGCGCCGGCCAGTTCAGCCTGGGCACGTTTTTCTGCGGCAGCCATGGCCAGTTTGCCTTGATCGGCAGCGGCCAGGCCATCGGCGATTTTCTTGGCGCGTGCATCGAGCGAGCCCACGATCGGTGGCCATACAACCTTCGCAACGAAGGCGGCCAGGATCAGGAACACAATGAGTTGCACGAACATTGTTGAATTTAAGTTCACAGCAATTTCCTTCTCAGAATGACTTACGCCGGGCAGGCAATGAGGCGTGCCCGGCTATTGAGAATTGGCGCTTAGCCGACGAATGGGTTCGAGAACGCAAACATCATGGCGATACCAACACCGATCAGGAACGCCGCGTCGATCAGACCGGCCAGCAGGAACATCTTGGTCTGCAGGGTGTTCATCAGTTCAGGCTGACGTGCCGAAGCTTCGATGAACTTGCCGCCCATGATACCGATGCCGATACATGCGCCGATCGCGCCCAAACCAATGATCAAACCGCAAGCCAAAGCTACAAAAGCGACGTTAGTCATGAAAACTCCTTAAATAATCGAAAAAAGACGAAAGTTAAAAAATAGAAAATCTACAAAGCTACGGAACTACAATTAGTGACCTTCGTGCGCCTGGCCGATGTACACCAGCGTGAGCATCATGAAGATGAATGCCTGCAGGAACACGATCAGGATGTGGAAGATTGCCCACACCGTACCGAGGAGCACTTGCAAGCCAGCCAGCGCCAGGCTCTGGGTGGTGATGCCAACCCAGGTGGCGCCGAGCAGGGCGATCAGCAAGAAGATCAATTCGCCGGCAAACATATTGCCGAAAAGTCGCATTGCGAGCGATACCGTCTTGGCGGCGAATTCGATGATGTTCAAGCCCAGGTTGAACAGCCACAGGGCAGGATGGGCGCCGAACGGCGCGCAGAACAGTTCATGGATGAAGCCGCCCAGGCCTTTGATCTTCAGGTTGTAATAGATCATGCAGCCGAACACGACCAGGGCCATGCCCATGGTGCCGTTCAGGTCGGCGGTCGGGACCACGCGGAAGAAGGGATCGTGGCCTTCGGCGGTGTGCAGGCCGAGTGCGCGGAAGATCGAGGCGAACAGGTCGACTGGCAGGAAGTCCATCGAGTTCATCAGGGCGACCCAGACGAACACGGTCAGCGCCAGCGGGGCGATGAAGCTGCGGTCGCCATGCACGATGGCCTTGGATTGGTCTTCGACCAGTTCGACGACGAATTCGACGGCAGCCTGGAAACGGCCCGGCACGCCGGCGGTAGCGCGGCGCGATGCCATGAACAGCATCAGGGCGGCGACGGTGGCCATGGCGACCGACCACAGGATGGTGTCGTAATTGATGATCGAGAAATCGATGATGCCGGTCTGGTGCGCAGAACGGAAATGACCCAGGTGGTGGGTGATGTATTGTCCGGCAGTGAGGGCATGTTCGCCCGCCGGTGCTGCTGCTGTCGCCGCGATTTCAGTTGTCATGTCTAGCGCCTAAACAATAAGATGATGTAACTTTTAAGTGCCACGATGAAGCCGCAGATTAATGCGAGCCAATTCAAATCGCGGTACAGCCAAGCGGTCGCGCCAAGCAGCGCCACCGTCAATGCAATCTTTATAAATTCTCCGATCATGAACGTCATCGGATTGGCCCCACCCGGTTTCTGCGCATTCGCGAACAGGCGAAGCGCAAACAGGCCATTTGGCACGACACAACATAATCCACCGAACACGGTCGAAAACATCGCAGGCCATCCCCCCAGCAGCGCGGCGATTGCGCCAGCGACTACTGTTGCCATCAATTGCAGGGAGACTATGCGCAGCATGTTGGTGTTCTTCGCGCCAGCCAGGTGAGTACCGTGATACGGTTGTTTAATTACGTGAATCAATGGGATTATAAGTGTTTTTACGGACAGTCGTCAAACGGTGCTGCACTGCAGCAGAGCGAAAAACGCTTCAAATGCGACGTCGGATGCACCAAACTGAGGCAGATATTCACCATGGTGCAAAAGTTGCTCCACGTTCAACTATTTTGGTTAATATGAAAAGGGGGAAGGCGCTCCGCTTTCCCCCTTCGGTCCATTGGCAAAACGCAGGGTGGAAAAGCGCAGCGCCTTCCACTTTGCAGCGTATCCGGAGTTACGCCCGGAGACGGGCCAATACGCCATCGAGAATGTCGAGATCGGCGAAATCGATAATCATCTGGCCGCGTCCTTTGCTTCCCATTTTGAATAACACGGGCGTGGCGAGCTTGTCGGAGAGCTCTTCTTCGAGACGCACGATGTCACCTGACTTTTCCTTGATCTTGGTCAAAGTCGGATGCAATATTTCCTCCATCGCGCGCGTCACCAGCTTTTCGGTCTCGCGCACCGACAGCCGTTTGGCGACGACCTGGTTGGCCAGGTTGATCTGGCTCGCCGCGTCGACCGCCAGCAGTGCGCGTGCGTGGCCCATGTCGATATCGCCCGCCATGAGCATGGTCTGCACAGGCGCCGCCAGGTTCATCAGGCGCAGCAGGTTCGACACCGCGCTGCGCGAACGGCCGACAGCGTTGGCCGCCTGCTCGTGGGTGAAACTGAAATCGGTAATCAGGCGCTGGATGCCCTGCGCCTCCTCCAGCGGATTCAGATCCTCGCGCTGGATATTCTCGATCAGGGCCATGGCGGCCGCGGCCTGGTCGTCGACGTCGCGCACCAGCACGGGGATCTGGTCCAGGCCGGCCAGCTGGGCTGCGCGGAATCGCCGCTCGCCGGCGATGATCTCGTATTGCACCGCGCCGGTGATGTTGTCCTGCCCCACAGGACGCACCAGGACGGGCTGCATGATGCCCTGGCTCCTGATCGAGGCCGCCAGCTCGTTCAGCGCGCCCTCGTCCATGCGCGTGCGTGGCTGGTACTTGCCCGCTTGCAGCTGATGGACGGCGAGCACCGACGGCGCCCCCGGATCAGGCGCGTGATTGTCGCCCACACCGCCGAGCAGTGCTTCGAGGCCGCGGCCGAGGCCTTTGAGTTTCTTCGTTGCCATAATTCTCTTTCCGATTACATTTTCTTGATGCGTTCGACCATTTCGGCGCCGAACGCGATATAGGCCTGCGCGCCCTTGGACGCGGGATCGAACACCACGCCTGGCACGCCGTACGAGGGCGCCTCGGCCAGCCGCACATTGCGCGGGATGATGGTCTTGAACACCTTGTCGCCGAAGTGCTCCTCGAGCTGGGCCGAGACCTGCTGCGACAGCGTCATGCGCGGATCGAACATGACACGTAGCAGGCCGATGATCTTCAGGTCGTGGTTCAGGTTGGCATGCACCTTCTTGATCGTGTTGACCAGGTCGGACAAGCCCTCGAGCGCGTAATACTCGCACTGCATCGGAATAATCACGCCGTGCGCGGCGCACAAGCCGTTCAGGGTCAGCATCGACAGCGCCGGAGGGCAGTCGATCAAGATGAAATCGTACTCGCCATCGACGGCGGCCAGCGCATCCCTGAGGCGCCGCTCACGCTTGTCCAGCTCGACCATCTCGACCTCGGCACCAGCCAGCTCGCGATTCGAGGGCAGCACGTCGAAGCGGCCCGCTTCCGAGCGCTGGCGCGCGGTGACCACATCGGCTTCGCCCAGCAGCACCTCGTAGGTTGACGCCTTGAGTCCGGCCTTGTTGATGCCGGCGCCCATGGTCGCGTTGCCCTGCGGGTCCAGGTCGACCAGCAGCACACGCTGGTCCAGCTTGGCCAGCCCCGCCGACAAGTTGACGCTGGTGGTGGTCTTGCCTACTCCGCCCTTCTGATTTGCAACGCAAAATATTTTGGCCATGTATGTTCTTATCGTAGACGCAACAATAACGATCTATACCGTTAATACTATTAAAATCGTTTATTTGATTTGTATAGAATATACGGTATAAACCGTTTATACGGTTTATATGATTTACTCTGTTTTCCTGATAAATACGAGATGACGCTCTGCCTGCAGCCCCGGCACCTGTAAAGGCCTCAATTCCTTCACTTTCCACTCGTTTGGCAAGCGCTCCTGCTCATCTGGAGGCGCCACCCCTTTGAGTGCGATGAATTGACCACCCTCGGCCAGCAGGTGCCCTGACCAGTTGACGAAATCCGACAGGTCCGCAAATGCGCGGGAGGTGATGACGTCGAATTTGTGTGGCACTTGCAATTGCTCAACGCGGGCCGTATGTACGGTTACGTTGACGAGTTCCAGTTCGGCCTTCACTTGCCTCAGGAAGGCGGTTTTCTTATGCACCGTGTCGATCAGGGCCACTTTCATGTCGGGCCGCGCGATGGCCAGCACGATCCCGGGCAATCCGCCCCCCGCCCCCACGTCCAGCACACTGACCGCGCCCTCGAAGGCCGTTACTGCTGCCAGCGAGTCGAGCAGGTGGTGGGTGACCATTTGCATGGGGTCGCGCACCGAGGTCAGGTTGTATACCGCATTCCATTTGAACAGCAACGCCAGGTAGTCGAGCAACTGCTCGTGCTGCTTCGGGTCCAGGTCCAGCGCCAGCTCTTTGATGCCATTGGCCAGGATCAGCGCCAATGCGGGTCGGTCGAAAAACTTCATCCCGCCAGCTCCTCGTTGAGGGTGGCGAAACCTTTCGCACCGCGTTTCTTCAAATGTACCAGCAAAAGCGAGATTGCGGCAGGTGTTACTCCAGAAATTCTTGAAGCCTGGCCCAGGGTTTCCGGGCGCTGCTTGTCGAGCTTTTGGCGCACTTCAATCGACAGCGCGGGGATGTCGAGGTAGTTGAATCCCTCCGGCAGCTTGAGGTTTTCGTAGTGGTCATGGCGCTCCACTTCCTTGGCCTGGCGGTCGATGTAGCCCGCATATTTGAGTTGGATCTCGATCTGTTCCTTGACCGCGGAATCCATCACGCCGGGGCCGGCCAGGGCCTGGCCATCCACGCCCTGCATGCTCATCAAGGTTTCGTAGGCGACGCCGGGGCGGCGCAGCAGGTCGGCCAGCGAGTATTCGCGCTCGATGGCCTGGCCGATGACGCGCTCCGATTCGGCACTGGCCAAGATGCGCGGGTTTACCCAGGTGCTGCGCAGGCGCTCCAGTTCGCGTGCCACGGCCTCGCGCTTGGTCTCGAAGGCGGCCCACTGGGCGTCGCCGACGACACCGAGGGTGCGGCCAATTTCAGTCAGGCGCATGTCGGCGTTGTCTTCGCGCAGGCTCAAACGGTATTCGGCGCGGCTGGTGAACATGCGGTACGGCTCGGCCACACCCTGGGTGGTCAGGTCGTCGACCAGCACGCCCAGATAGGCATCGGCACGACCGGGCACCCACGCCTCATTGCCCTGGGTCAGGCGCGCGGCGTTGATCCCGGCCAGCATACCCTGTGCCGCCGCCTCTTCGTAGCCGGTGGTGCCGTTGATCTGGCCGGCAAAAAACAAACCTTTCACGGCCTTGGTTTCGAGCGATGCCTTGAGGCCGCGCGGGTCGAAATAATCGTATTCGATGGCGTATCCGGGCCGCAGGATGAAGGCATTTTCCATGCCTTTCATCGAGCGCACCAGGGCGATCTGCACATCGAATGGCAGGCTGGTCGAGATCCCGTTTGGATAGAACTCATTGGTCGTCAAGCCTTCCGGCTCGAGGAAAATCTGGTGCGATTCTTTGCCCGAGAAACGGTGGATCTTGTCTTCGATCGACGGACAGTAGCGCGGTCCGACGCCTTCGATTACCCCGGTGTACATGGGACTGCGATCGAGCCCGGCGCGGATGATGTCATGGGTCTGCGCGTTGGTGTGGGTAACCCAGCACGGCACTTGGCGCGGATGCATGGCCGCATTGCCCATGACTGAGAACACAGGAACCGGATCGAGATCACCGGCTTGCTCGAGCATGGCGGAGAAATCGATGCTGCGGCCATCGATGCGTGGCGGCGTGCCGGTTTTCAAGCGGCCCTGCCCCAGCTTCAATTCCTTCAAGCGCGCCGACAAGGAGATGGCGGGCGGGTCGCCGGCACGGCCGGCCGAATAGTTTTGCAAGCCAACGTGGATCTTCCCGTCGAGAAAAGTTCCAGCCGTCAGCACCACCGCGCGGGCGCGAAACTGCAGCCCGATCTGGGTCACGGCACCCACCACGCGATCGCCCTCAAGCATCAGATCGTCGACCGCTTGCTGGAACAGCCAAAGATTTTCCTGGTTTTCCAGGCGCGAACGGATTGCTTGTTTGTACAAAATCCGGTCTGCCTGGGCACGCGTGGCGCGCACGGCCGGGCCTTTGGATGAGTTCAAAATACGGAATTGAATGCCCGCCTCATCGGTGGCGATGGCCATCGCGCCGCCCATCGCATCGACTTCCTTGACCAGGTGACCCTTGCCAATGCCCCCAATGGAAGGGTTGCACGACATTTGGCCAAGGGTCTCGATATTATGAGTAAGCAACAAAGTCTTCTGTCCCATGCGGGCAGAAGCGAGGGCGGCCTCGGTGCCGGCGTGACCGCCGCCGACGACGATGACGTCAAATTCAGTAGGAAATAGCATGATGGAAGTGTAAGGCGAGGATATGAGGCCAGATTATAGAGTCTTTTTGCCTCGCTAACTCTTTTCGTTCCCAGATTTCCCCGGCTAACTACAACTTTGTTCCACGTGGAACGTTCCAAGAAAACGGTTTTTTTGATTGTTCCACGTGGAACATGATGGCTACACCTTGAAGCTCACAGCAGCTGTGTACCCTGTCTTAATGATCAACAAGGACACCACAAGCAGAAACAGCTTACGCACAAATACGCTGCCGTGCCTGATTGCCAGCCGGGTACCGACCAAGGAGCCCGCCACTTGGCAGGCCGCCATCATCAGACCCAACTGCCAAAGCAGGTGGCCGCTGTAGCCGAACCACATCAAAGCCGATAAATTGCAGGCCACGTTCACCACCTTGGCAGCCGCCGATGCACTTAAGAAATCGAAGCCGAAGAAACGAACAAACAGGAAAATCAGGAAGCTACCCGTCCCAGGACCGAACAGACCATCGTAAAATCCGATACACGCCCCCATGCCCAACGCGGCAAACCGCTCGGCACGGCCGCTGTGTACCGGTGCGTGGACCGCCCCAAAATCCTTCTTTGCAAATGTATAGATGGCCACCGCCACCAAAACACAGGGCAACAGCGCCCGCACAAAATCAGCTGGGACATGCGTGACAGTGTAAGCACCGACAAACGATAGCAGGAATGCGGCCACCGCCGCCGGCGCCGCCGCGCTCCAGGCGACCCGGCTACGGCGCGCATAATTGACGGCAGCCGCACTGGTTCCAAAAATGCCCGCCAACTTGCTCGTACCAAGCAAAGTCGCCGGTACTTCCTTGGGAAACACGGAAAACAGAACCGGGATCTGGATCAGTCCCCCACCCCCAACCACGGCATCGACCAAGCCAGCGAGAAACGCCGCAACACCCAACATGACGAAATCAATCATTCCCAGCCCATTCCCATAACCAGCAAGCATTGTACGAAAGAAATCACGCCAACGCCGCAAAGCCACCCATTTCAAGCTTCTCCACAAAAGTGGTAAGCTTTGCAAACACCCTACTCATCCGCCCCCGACACCATGAGCGACAACGCCGCCTTCAGCTTCACCACCGTTACCCAACTCATCTCCGAAGCCGGCGCCGCCAGACAGCTCGGCAAACACATCGCGTCCCGCTTCCCGAAAGTGCGGCGTGCTTTGCTCGTCACCGATCCCGGCTTCCTGAATACCGGACTGGTCGAAGCGCCGGCGCATAGCCTTGAACAGCACAACATCCAGGTCATGATCTACTCGGACGTCGTAGCCGACCCACCCGAGAACATCGTCCTCAAAGCCGTCGAGTTTGCTCGCAACAACGACGTCGACCTGATCATCGGACTCGGAGGTGGAAGCTCCATGGACGTTGCCAAGCTGATCGCCGTGCTTGCAAAGAGCGACCAGGCCATCGCCCAGATCTATGGAATCGGCAACGTCACCGGAGATCGCTTGCCGCTGGTGCAAATACCAACGACCGCCGGAACCGGATCGGAAGTCACCAATATCGCCATCGTGACCACCGGCGCCACCACCAAGATGGGCGTCGTCGCAAGCCCGTTGTATGCCGACTTGGCCATCCTCGACGCCGAATTGACGCTCGGCCTGCCACCGATGGTGACGGCCGCAACGGGCATCGATGCCATGGTGCACGCCATCGAAGCCTTCACCAGCAAGCACAAGAAGAACCCGATTTCGGACATGCTGGCACGCCAGGCCCTGGCCCTGCTGGCCCCGAACCTGCTCACCGCATGTGAGAACGGAAGCAACCTAAAGGCCCGCCAAGCCATGCTGCTGGGCGCCTGTTTCGCCGGCCAGGCCTTCTCGAATGCACCGGTCGCCGCCGTACATGCCCTGGCCTATCCCATCGGTGGCATTTTCCACGTTCCTCACGGCTTGTCGAATTCGCTGGTCTTGCCGCATGTACTGCGCTTCAATCTGCCGGAAGCGATGGCGCACTATGCTGAGTTGGCCGGCATCATCGCGCCCCATGTCGGGGGCAGCACCGAGGCGCGCGCAGAGGCATTAATTGTTGCGATGCAACAAATCGCCAAGATCACGGGAATCGAGACCACCTTGCAGCAGGTGGGAATCCAGGAGTCGGACCTCGACCGCCTGGCCGATGAAGCCATGCTTCAAACCAGGCTGCTAGGAAATAACCCACGCGAAGTACGGCGTGAACACGCGCGCGCCATCTACGCCGCAGCACTCTGAAATCGTCACTGGAAAAAAACGCCGGGCAGGACGCCCGGCGCGATGCGGCAGCTCAGGCCGGCTTCTTCTTGCGCGTCGCGGCCGTCAACGCCGCGCCGATTTCCCCGACGATGCCGCGCCGGAACAGCAACACGCAGGCAATGAAAATGAGCCCGGTAACCATGCCAACCGATTCGCCCAAGGTCGAGAACCATTCGATGTTGGTGGTGGCAGCCAAAAATGTACCAAGGTCGCCCAATTTGTTTTCCAGCGTGATGATGATGAACGCGCCCAGGATCGGCCCCACCAGCGTCCCCATCCCCCCAACCAGCGTCATCAGGATGACAAGGCCCGACATGCTCCAGTGCGCGTCGGTCAGCGTCTCGAAGCCCAGCACCAGCGTCTTGGTGGCGCCTGCCAAGCCCGCCAGCGCGGCCGACAGGACGAACGCCATCAGCTTGTAGCGGTTCACATCGAAACCGAGGGAAATTGCCCGTGGCTCGTTTTCCTTGATCGCCTTGAGCACCTGCCCAAACGGCGAATGCACCGTCCTGACGATCAGGGCAAAGCCACCAATGGCAATGGCGAGCACCACGAAATACAATACCGTGTCGCTACTCAGGTCCAGCACCCCGAATAATTTGCCGCGCGGCACACCTTGCAAGCCATCCTCACCGTGGGTGAACGGCGCGCGCAAGGCGGCGAAATACACCATTTGCGCCAGCGCCAACGTGATCATCGAGAAATAGATCCCCTGGCGCCGAATGGCCAGGGCCCCCATGAGCAAGCCAACCAGGGCACTGCAGGCAACGCCGAGCAGGATGCCCACTTCCGTCGGCAAGCCCAGGGAACCGAGTGCATGGCCAGTGACGTAGCCCGCAGTCCCGAAAAACGCCGCATGCCCGAACGATAGCAATCCCGTGAAACCGATCAAGAGATTGAAGGCGCAAGCGAACAGTCCGAAGCACAACAACTTCATCAGGAACACCGGATAACCGATGAAGGGGGCGGCCAGTGCAATGGCGAGCGCAACGCCGTAGCCGATATTTTTGTTCATCAATTGCTCCAGTACGTTATTTTTCTTTGCCGAACAAGCCGGCAGGGCGGATCAGCAGGACAATCACCATCACCACAAACACCACCACTTCCGAACCCGGCGGATAAAACACGCGGGTCAGGCCTTCGATCACCCCCAGTCCCAGCCCGGTCACGATCGAGCCCATGATCGAGCCCATGCCACCGATCACCACAACGGCGAATACGACGATGATCATGTGCGAGCCCATCAGGGGAGTCACATTGATGATCGGGGCCGCCAGCACCCCTGCAAAGCCCGCCAAAGCGACACCGAAGCCATAGGTCAGCGTGACCATCAGCGGAACATTGATGCCGAACGCTTCAACCAGCTTCGGATTCTCCGTCCCGGCCCGCAAATACGAGCCGAGCTTGGTTTTTTCGATCGTGAACCAGGTGGCCAGGCACACCGCCAGCGACGCGAGCACGACCCACGCGCGGTAATTCGGCAAGATCATGAAGCCGAGGTTGGTGGCGCCAGCGAGCGCATCGGGCACTTGCACGGACTGACCGGAGACACCGAAAAAGGAACGGAACACGCCTTCGAGCAGCAGCGTGATTCCAAATGTAAGCAGCAAGCCGTACAGGTGGTCGAGCTTGTACAGCCAGCGCAGCATGGTTTTTTCAACAATAATCCCGAATACGCCGACCAGCAGCGGGGCGATCACCAGCGCCGCCCAGTAGTTCAGGCCGAAGCTGCTGATGCCGATGAATGCCAGGAAAGCGCCCATCATGTACAACGCGCCGTGGGAGAAGTTGATCACGTTGAGCAGGCCAAAAATGACCGCCAGCCCCAGCGACAGCATCGCATAGAAGGAGCCATTGACCAGGCCCAGCAGGAGCTGGCTCATCATGCCCTGCAGGGTGACGGTTACGCCGAAAATTTCCATGGGATCGCAGAAAAGAAGTGGGTCGTACACCTTGTGAATACATCGAAAATCTGACTCGTCCTTCCCGATTGCGCGGGAACGACAGTTTGGTCACAAAATCAAATTATCCCCAAGCTCGTAGGGTGGAAAAGCGCAGCGCCTTCCACCCTGCCTGTCACGCTAGCTTATTTCCAGAGCGTGCACTTGGATTCGGCCTTCGTCGCAAACGCCTGCGCGCCTGGGATGGTCGCAACGACCTTGTAGTAGTCCCATGGATACTTCGATTCGGACTGCTTCTTCACTTCCATCAGGTACATATCGTGCACCATGCGACCGTCCGGACGGATCACTCCACCCTTGGCGAACATGTCGTTGACGGTAGTCTTCTTCAGTTCGACCATGACCTTGTCGGCGTCGTCGGTACCGATCTTCTTGACCACGCCAAGATAGGTCATGGTGGCCGAGTAGTCACCCGCCTGCAGCATCGACGGCTCCTTCTTCATCTTGCTGAAGTAGCGCTTGGACCAGACGCGGCTGGCGTCGTTCATGTCCCAGTACCAGCCGTCGGTCAGGTACATGCCCTGGGTCAGGTTCAGCCCCAGCGAGTGGATATCGTTAATGAACATCAGCAAGCCCGCCAGCTTGGCCGTCTTGGTGATGCCAAATTCATTGGCCGCCTTGATGGTATTGATGGTGTCGCCGCCCGCATTGGCCAGGCCGATGATTTGCGCCTTGGAAGCCTGCGCCTGCAACAGGAAAGACGAGAAGTCGGACGCCGCCAGCGGATGCTTGACGCTGCCGAGCACGGTGCCGCCGTTGGCCTTGACCACTTCGGACGTGTCTTTCTCGAGCGACTGTCCGAACGCGTAGTCGGCGGTCAAGAAGAACCACGATTTACCGCCCTGCTTGACAATGGTGCCGCCCGTGCCACGCGCCAGCGCAATGGTGTCGTAAGCATAGTGCACCGTGTAGGGCGTACAAGCTTCATTGCTCAGCTGGGCCGAACCGGCGCCGATCGAAATGAACACTTTCTTCTTCTCGGCAGCCACCTTGGCCATGGCCAGGTTGGCACCCGAGTTGGTGCCGCCGATCAGCAAATCGACGCCTTGCTGGTCAAACCATTCGCGCGCCTTGGACGAGGCGATGTCGGCCTTGTTCTGGTGGTCGGCCGAGACGAATTCGATTTTCTTGCCGTTGATCATTCCGCCCATGTCGGCAATCGCCATCTTGATCGCTTCCGCGCCGCCGGCACCGTCGATGTCCGAATAGGTGCCCGACATATCGGTGATGAAGCCGATCTTGATGGTATCGCCCGAGATCTGTGCCTGGGCCGAGAAGGAAATGCCCAGCGCGCATACGGCGCTGGTCGCGAGGGCGATTGCTTTACGTTTCATGTTGTCTCCGTTTTGATGTTTTTGGGCTTGCCTATACGCCAAGCAGCTCGGTCAGGACCGGCATCTTGGCGCTTAATTCCGATGCAGCGAAGGTCTCGACGATCTGACCGTGCTCCACCACGTAAAACCGGTCCGCCAACGGTGCAGCGAAGCGGAAATTCTGTTCTACCATGACGATCGTGTAACCCTTGGCCTTGAGCGTGGTGATCATGCGGGCCAGGCCCTGCACGATGACCGGCGCCAGGCCCTCGGAGATTTCATCGAGCAGCAACAGGCGCGCGCCGGTGCGCAGGATGCGCGCCACGGCCAGCATCTGCTGCTCGCCGCCCGACAGGCGGGTGCCCTGGCTGTGCCGGCGCTCGAGCAGGTTGGGAAACATCTGGTAGATTTCCTCGACCGACATACCCTTGTCGGGGCCGGCCAGGGTTGGCGGCAGCATCAGGTTTTCCTCGGTCGAGAGCGAGGAAAAAATGCCGCGCTCCTCCGGGCAGTAACCAATTCCCAGGTGCGCCACCTTGTGGGTCGGCAGGCCGATCGCCTCGACGCCATTGACCTTGATCGAGCCGGTGCGCGCGCCGGTCAGGCCCATAATGGCGCGCAAGGTGGTGGTGCGGCCGGCGCCGTTGCGCCCAAGCAGCGTGACCACTTCGCCCTGCCCGACCGCCAAATTGACGTTGTGCAGGATATGGGACTCGCCATACCAGGCTTGCAGGTTTGAAATTTCGAGTGCGGCGGCCATCAATGCGCTCCTTCCAGCTCGGCGCTCGTGGTGCCCATGTACGCTTCCATCACTTGGGGATTCTTTGAAACCTCGGCATAGCTGCCTTCGGCCAGCATGGCGCCGCGCTGCAGCACCGAGATCTTGTCGCAGATGCCCGACACCACGCTCATATTGTGTTCGACCATCAGGATGGTGCGGCCGGCCGCCACCTTTTTGATCAGCTCAGTGACCCGGTGCACGTCCTCGTGGCCCATGCCCTGGGTCGGTTCGTCGAGCAGCATCAGTTCCGGCTGCATCGCCAGCGTGGTGGCGATCTCGAGCGCGCGCTTGCGGCCGTAGGGCATGTCCACCGTGATGGTATCGGCGAACTCGGCCAGGTCGACCTCGGCCAGCAATTGCATCGCCCGATCGTTCAGTTTCGACAGCGTGCGCTCGCTCTCCCAGAAATGGAAGGACGTGCCCAGTTCGCGCTGCAGGCCGATGCGCACATTTTCCAGTACCGACAGGTGCGGAAACACGGCGGAAATCTGGAACGAGCGAATGATGCCCATGCGGGCAATCTGGGCCGGCTGGGCTGCCGTGATATCGCGTCCATTGAACAGGATCTGGCCCGAGGTCGGCACCAGGAACTTGGTCAGCAGGTTGAAACAGGTGGTCTTGCCGGCGCCGTTCGGGCCAATCAAGGCGTGAATGTGGCCGCGCTGGACTTTGAGGTTGACGTCATTGACTGCAGTAAATCCCTTGAACTCTTTGGTCAAGTTCCTTGTTTCCAAGATGACGTCGGACATTGTGTCTCCAAATTATTGTTATCCATACCGCTTTGATTTTTTTTAGATAATACACACATTGGTTTTTCGTCACAATACGGTATAACTACCAGTTGATCCAGCCTGGCCAATAATCATGTGCGCCGCCTTCTCGGCGATCATCAGGGTGGGCGAGTTCGTGTTGCCGGACGTGATATTCGGCATGACCGAGGCGTCCACCACCCGCAAGCCGCGCACGCCGATGACCCGCAGCTGGCTGTCGACGACCGCCATCGGATCGTCCAGCTTACCCATCTTGCAGGTGCCGACCGGGTGGAAAATCGTGGTGCCGATCTCGGCGGCCGCCTGCGCCAGTTCGTCCACGCTGCGATATGACAGGCCCGGCTTGAACTCGACCGGTGCAAAATTCGACAGCGCCGGCGCGCCGACGATCCGTCGCGTCAGCGTCAACGCCGCCGCCGCCGTTTCACGGTCGAGCGCCGTGCTCAGGTAGTTGGGTGTGATCTTCGGCGCCGCGTACGAATCGTTGGCGCTGATGCGCACCTGCCCGCGCGAAGTGGGACGCAAATTGCACACGCTGGCCGTGAAGGCGGGAAAGCTGTGCAAGGGTTCGCCGAATTTTTCCAGCGACAGGGGCTGCACATGGTATTCCAGGTTCGGGGTCGCCTGTCCCGGATCCGAGCGCGCGAATGCTCCCAGCTGGGACGGCGCCATCGACATCGGCCCGCTGCGTGACAGCGCATATTCGAGCCCGATCTTCAGCTTGCCGAACCAGCTGGCCGCGCTGGTGTTCAAGGTCTTGACACCCTTGACCTTGAAGATCATCCGCAGTTGCAAATGGTCTTGCAGGTTTTCCCCGACCCCGGGCAAATCGGCTTGCGGCGCAATACCCAGCTGCCGCAGCGCGGCGGCCGGCCCGATGCCGGACAACTGCAGCAGCTGCGGCGAGCCAATCGCGCCAGCCGTCAGGATGACCTCGCGCTGGGCGACGGCACTCCATGCGCTGCCACCACCAGTGAATTCGACTCCGCGGCAAAGCTTGCCCTGCTCACTATCTTCGAGCACCAGGCGTTGTACATGGCTACCGGTCATGATGGTCAGGTTGTCGCGTCCGGAAATCGGCTTCAGGAAGGCCTTCGCCGTGTTCCAGCGGATGCCCCGTTTCTGGTTGACCTCGAAATAACCCGAGCCGGCATTGTCGCCGCCGTTGAAATCGTCGGTCTTGGCGATCCCGACCTGTTCGGCCGCATCGCGGAAGGCATCGAGAATCTTCCATGACAGCCGCTGGCGCTCCACCCGCCACTCGCCGCCGGCGCCATGCACGGCGCTCGCGCCGCCATGGTGGTCCTCGCTCTTCATGAACAGGGGCAGTACCTTGTCCCAGGCCCAGGAGGAGTCGCCAGTCAGCTCCGCCCAGCGATCGTAGTCGCCGCTCTGGCCACGCATATAGATCATGCCGTTGATCGAGGAGCTACCGCCGAGCACTTTCCCGCGGGGATACATCAGCGAGCGTCCGGCCAAGCCAGGTTCGGGTTCGGTATTGAACAACCAGTCGGTGCGGGGATTGCCAATGCAATGCAAATAGCCGACCGGAATATGGATCCACAGGTAATCGTCTTTGCCGCCCGCTTCCAGCAGCAGGACCGTGGTGTTCTTGTTGCGGGTCAGGCGGTTCGCCAGCAAACAGCCGGCCGTGCCCGCTCCCACGATGATGTAGTCGTAATCTCCTGCCGATTCCAAGCGCCGCTCCTTTTACGTCGCGCGCATTTCCGCGACCAGGGTTTGAACCAGTTGCGCGGCCGGCATGGCGCGCGCCCTTCCCACTCCGGTGCCGGCCCACAGCGACATGAGCTCCGTATCGCCGGTGGCGGCAGCGGCAGCCCGGATGCTTCCGGTCAGCGCATTCTGTATAGGATACGCTGGAACGCGATCCTCGACATTTTGCATTTCTTGCATGAAGCGATTGACCAGTCCGCGCGCGTAGCGTCCCGAAAACGCGCGCGTCAGGCGGGTCGGCGCATCTCCGGCTGACAACAAGCGCGCCTTGTACGCAGGATGAATCCCGGATTCGTCGCAGACGAGAAAGGCGGTACCCATTTGCACCGCCTTCGCCCCCAGGTCCAGCGCCGCGCGGATGTCGGCGCCGTCCATGATGCCACCAGCTGCAATCACAGGGATGGACAAAGCCTGCGCCGCCTGCCGCCACAGCGCGCGGGCGGCAAGCGTGGCCGCCTCTTGCCTGCCAATGAAAGTGCCGCGGTGGCCGCCCGCTTCGATCCCCGAGGCGACGACGGCGTCGGCACCGATCGCTTGCCAGGCCAGCCCTTCCTCGACCGAGGTCACAGTGCCGATCACGCCGATGCCGGCGTCGTGCAGGCGCGCCACTTGGGCGGCGGTGAGGATATCGAAGGTAAAGCTGGCCACTGCCGGGCGCAACGCCAGCAAGGTCTCGAACTGGGCCTCGAACGGCATGCACCACTGTTTGGGGATCGGCAGGTCGTCCCAACCGAGGCTTTCCCAGACTGGCCGCAGCAATTGCACAGCCTCTACCAACTCGGTCCCGGACGGCGAAGGCGTCTTCTGCACGAAGAAGTTCATCAGGAACGGGCGCTCGCTCAAGGCCCGCAGCTGGCCCGCCAGCTCGACCAACCCTTGCGGCGCGATCAAGGAACCGGCCACCGAACCGAGGCCGCCGGCATTCGATACGGCCGCCGCCAGCGCTGCCGTACTGGCGCCTCCAGCCATGGGTCCCTGGATGATTGGATATTGCAGTAGTGAAAGTATATCCATGCCATCCTCCTGTGGATAAGTCTATGAATATCCACAGGCACCGATTGTGGATAAATCGAACTTTATACACAAGTCAAAATTTGTCCAGAATTGATACCAGACACATACAGACCAGGCCACCGACTTATAAAGCCCGCAAGCAGCTGATTTTGCACCGGTTTTTGCCATTATCCACAGAAAACGGCCTGCGTTAACTATTACTACTAAACTTATATACAAACTTTTTAAGTAAACCTACAACACACCCCGAAACCCCGGCATTGCAAAATCACCACCAAAAATCGCAAACCCTCACCTCAGCCGAATGCTTTCCCCTATACTGAATCGACAAGGGAATTCCAAGTAGACAACTGCTGGAGTCAGCTTTGCACAATAACAGCCCGGAAACCGAGCAAGCAGTTCTCCGATTGCCAGCCTATCGGCGTTTCCGCCTTCATCTCTTGCTTGGGATGCTGGGCATGACGCTGCTGGCGATCCTGATCGTGGCCTGGGGCTTGCGCAGCTCCTATCTTGAGCGCTTGCATGCCACGCGCACCCAAACCCAAAACCTGGCACGCGCAATTGAAGCCCACGTCACCAGTTCGATCCAGTTTGTCGACGCTTCGCTGCTGACACTGGCAAGCGGCATCCGCCTGCTGCCCGACGACAAACGCAATGATCCCGCGGCACTGGGTGTTTTGATGCTGTCAAACACCACCAACTTCACGGACGATTTCTGGACCGTTTTCATCGATGCCAATGGCGTCGGTGTAGTTGCTTCGAATAAACTAAAAGTTGAAGGTATTTCCTACGCTGATCGCGACTTTTTCCTGTATCACGCGCAAAACAAGGGCAAGGGGTTGTTCGTCGGCAGTCCGGCACTCGGCCGGGCCAGCAACCGTAAGGTGTTCTTCATCAGCCGAAAGGTCGAGAATTTTGATGGAAAATTCCTGGGCGTGATTTCTGCACCGCTCGATGCGCAGCGCATTTCCCGCGTTTTCGACAACTCAAGATTCAACCCGGACGTGATGATCAACCTGTTCCACCGCGACGGCAGGATGATTGCGCGAGCGCCGCAATTTGCGGCGACTTTCGGCATCGACATGCACAAGGATGCCGTTTTTACTCAAATCGAATCAGGTCCTGAAGGCACCTTCGAAACCGCCAGCATGATCGACGGGCGCAACCAATTGTTCAGCTACCGTGTGCTGGAGGGCTTGCCCTTGATCGTCTCGGTCGGCATCGACCACCTAGACGCCTTGCAAAACGTCAGCGACAACGCCTTGATTGGATGGTTTGGCATCGTCCTGCTGGTGCTCGTCATGTTGCTGTCGGGCTATCTTGCACTACGGGCCTATCGGATGGAACTCGAACGGCAATATTTGTATCGCAGACTGTACGATTCGAGCCGGGCCACGGAAGCGAAGTTATTCGAAAGCGAACGCCGACTGCGCCTGATCACCGACAACTTGCCGGTCTTGATCGGTCACATCGACCAAAATGAGCGGTTCACATTCGCCAACAAGACCTATGAAGCGTTTTTTGGCGTCGATCAAAGGAAGATCCCCGGCAGCACCATCGTCGAGGTGATTGGCAAGGCTGTCTATGAACAATCCCAGACCCGGCTGAAGGCCGCGCTACAGGGACAGGCGATGCAATTCGAGCGCGCCGTCGAACGCCACGGCAGCATGCATTGGGACTGGGTCACCTATGTACCGGACCGGCACGGTCAGGATGAAGTAGCCGGAATTTTCGTCATGGTCGAGGACATCACCGAGCGTAAGCGCGCGGAGGAAGGACGCCTGTTGACCTCGCTGGTCTACGAAAGCACCAGTGAAGCGATGATGATCATGGATGCGAATGGTGCCATCATCAACGTCAATCCTTCATTTACCCGTTTGACCGGATACACGCTGAGCGATATCGAGGGCAGGCGCCTGAGCGTGCTGGCGTCGGAGCGCCACGATGCTCAATTTTTCAACTCGATTCGACGCACCATCTACAAGACAGGACAATGGCAGGGAGAGATCTGGAATCGTCACAAGAACGGTGAAAACTACCTGGTCGCGATCAAATTCAATACCGTGGCCGACCAGCAGGGTAAAACGTTCCGTCGGGTTGCCCTGTTCTCCGACATCACCAAGAAGCGGGCAACCGAGGATTTGATCTGGAAGCAAGCCAACTTCGACGCCTTGACTGGCTTGCCAAACCGTCGCATGTTCCATGAAAAGCTGCGCATGGAAATGCGCAAGACCGACCGCAGTCAACTTCCGATGGCCCTGGTGTTCATCGACCTGGACCGCTTCAAGGAAGTCAACGATACGCTGGGCCACGCCCAAGGCGATCTCCTGCTCAATGAGGCGGCGGCGCGCCTGAATTTGTGCGTGCGTGGTTCCGACACCGTGGCGCGCCTCGGTGGCGATGAATTCACCATCATCCTGACCGAACTGTCGAATCCGGGCGATGTGGCGCGTATCGCCGAACTGATCCTCAAGCGCATGGCTGAACCGTTCAAGCTGGGCGAAAACGAGGCTTTCGTGTCGGCCAGCATCGGCATCACTCTGTATCCGGACGACGGCGCCAGCATCGATGTCTTGCTCAAGAATGCCGACCAGGCCATGTATGCGGCCAAGGGACAGGGCCGCGATCGTTACCATTATTTCGCGCCCTTCATGCAGGAGCATTCGCAGCTGCGAAAATTATTGAGCAACGAGCTTCGCGATGCCCTGCCGAATCATCAACTGCGGGTGATGTACCAAACCATCGTTGAACTCAAGAGTGGCGACATCCACAAGGCCGAAGCGCTGGTGCGCTGGCAGCATCCGGTTCGTGGCTTGCTCAATCCATGCGATTTTATCGGCATCGCGGAAACCAATGGTTTGATTGTCAGCATTGGTGATTGGGTATTTCGGGAGGCGGCGCAACTGGCCAGCCGATTGCAGGAATTCGCAGGGCGAGACTTTCAGATTTGCGTCAATAAATCGGCCATGCAGTTCCGCGACAATGGCAGCCACTATCAGGAATGGCTGTCTTACCTGGAACAATTGGGGCTGACCGGCGACAGCATCATGGTGGAAGTAAGCGAATCGCTGCTGCAGGATGCGGGCAAGCTGATTGTCGACAAGCTGTCGGCGTTTCGTGACGCCGGGATGCAAGTGTCGCTCGACGATTTCGGCACCGGTTACTCGTCGGTGGCGGTCCTGAAACGCTACGAGATCGACTACCTGAAAATCAATCCGGCCTTCGTGGCCAACCTTGGCAGTGGCGCGCCGGCCATCAGCATATGCGAGGCGATTATCGCGATGGCGCACAAACTTGGCATGAAAGTGATCGCCGAAGGCATCGAGACAGAACAGCAACTGGCGTTGCTGACCAGGGCCGGATGCGACTACGGACAGGGATTTCTGTTCGCCAAACCGGTGCGCGCGGAAGAACTTGAGGAATTACTGCGAATTCGCCGGAGTGCATGTGGATAAGTCGCTGGATATCCACAGGATGGCTTGTGCACAAGCTCCCTTTTTTTCCACAGCCCCGATATTGTCCAGTAAACATCCCGGATCGATACAATGCTTGTCCAGCGGGTTTTTCCGGCGCTAAGTCGATGATCAGCATGAAGTTTACCGACTTATCCACAAAAACTACCGGGTTTACTATTACTACTATTTTTGTATACATACAATCCATATAAAACAGTAAACCGAAGCGCAAAAAGTCAGGACAGGAAAAATGCGAATTGGCGTCATCAGTGCCCTTCACCAGGAACAGCAAGGCCTCGTAGAAGCCATGCAAGGCCCCGCCACGACGCTGCACGGCATGCGCGAGTACACGGCAGGCCAGTTGTGGGGAGTCGACGCTGTGTGCGTCCTGTCGCGTATTGGCAAGGTCGCCGCCGCAATGACCGCAACCATCCTTGTGGAAAAGTTCGGAGTTACCCACATCCTGTTCACGGGTGTGGCAGGCGCAGGTGACCATGGCTTGCGGGTTGGTGACATCGTGGTGGCCGAATCGCTGGTCCAATACGACATGGATGCCAGCCCCTTGTTTCCAAGATTCGAAGTGCCCCTGACCGGGCAGGTGCACTTCCTGTCCGACCTGCACCTGAGTGGAAGATTGGCGAATGCCGCGAGCGCCTTCCTCGAGCGTGATTTTGATGGCGTGTTCAGCGATGCCGAACGGGATGAGTTCAGGCTCGTTCAACCGCGTTTGCACCGTGGCTTGATCGCCAGTGGCGACCGCTTCATCGGCAGTGCGGCCCAGCTGCATCAGCTCAAGGCTGCGCTACCTGGATTGCTGGCGGTGGAAATGGAAGGCGCGGCCGTTGCGCAAGTGTGTTTTGAGCTTGGCGTTCCATATGCGGTGATCAGGACGATCTCGGACAATGCCAACGAAGACGCGGCAACCGACTTCATGCAATTCGTAACCACGGTCGCCGCGCGCTACGCCTTCCACATCGTCAAGCGCTTCTGCACGAATAAATAAGTCGAAAAACTCCTTCGTAAGGTGGAAAAGCGTAGCGCATTCCACCAAGCGCCGTCGAGACGCAGGCATGGTGGAATGCGCTTCGCTTTTCCACCCTACAGTACACTCAGCTCATTCGAGCATGGCATCGGCGGCCGTGTACTCGTAACCGAGCGCCTGCGCCACGGCCGAATACGTGACCTTGCCCTTGCAGACATTGAGCCCATGCTTCAGGTGTGGATCGTCGCGCATTGCCGTCTGCCAGCCCTTCCCGGCCAGTGCAATCGCATGCCCGATGGTCGCGTTATTGAGCGCGAAGGTTGACGTGCGCGCCACCGCGCCAGGCATATTCGCCACACAGTAATGCACCACGCCGTCGAGAATGAAGGTTGGATCGGCATGGGTGGTCGCATGCGACGTCTCGAAACAACCTCCCTGGTCGATCGCCACATCGACCACCACCGCGCCCGGGCGCATGCGCGAGACCATGTCGCGCGTGACCAGCTTGGGTGCCGCAGCTCCCGGAACCAGCACGCCGCCAATCACCAGGTCGGCCGCCAGCACCGATTCCTCGATCGAATGGGCATTCGAATACAAGGTGGAGATCCGGTTCCCATACACCAGGTCAAGCTGGCGCAGGCGGTCGATGCTCTTGTCGAGCACCGTCACGCGCGCGCCGGTGCCAACTGCCATTTGCAGCGCATTGGTGCCAACCACGCCGGCGCCGATGATCACGATATGCCCGCCTGCCACTCCTGGAACACCGCCAAGCAGCAGGCCCATGCCGCCTTTCGATTTTTCGAGGTGGGCGGCGCCAGCCTGGATCGCCATGCGCCCCGCCACTTCGCTCATCGGCGCCAGCAGCGGCAAACCGCCGCCCACGCCGGTGATGGTCTCATACGCGATACAGATGGCGCCCGACTTGACCAGTGCCGCGGTCTGGTCCGGATCCGGAGCCAGGTGCAGATAGGTGTACAGGATCTGACCTTCGCCAAGCATGGCGCATTCGCCCGGTTGCGGCTCCTTGACCTTGACGATCATTTCGGCGCGCGCAAACACTTCCTTTGCGCTGGCCACGATGGTGGCGCCGGCAGCTACGTACTGCTCATCGGACAAGCCGATCTCGCCGCCCGCATTGGTCTGCACCAGCACCTGATGCCCGCGCAAACATAGTTCGCGCACGCTGGGAGGCGTCAGCCCGACCCGGTATTCATTGTTCTTGATCTCTTTCGGAACGCCTACAATCATGTCATCCTCCAAAGTATTGTGAACCGGGCCAAATAACTCGTGATTACTGGCCCAGTGTCATGAGGCTGGCGTTGCCGCCGGCCGCAGTCGTGTTGACGCACAGCGCGCGTTCCGCCACCAGGCGCCACAAGGGAATTGCACCTTCTTCCGAGGTCTCGATCATGCCGATGATGGCGTCGGGCCGGAGCGCCAGCTGCGGGCGCAGGCGCGCGGCCATCGACGACTCGACCAGGGCCACCTGGAATTGACTATCGCAGGCATCAACGCTGCCGACAAAGCGCAGGCGGTCTTTCACTTCCGGCGGCAGGCCTTCCGGAATCAGTTCGGGTCCATGCGCCACCACGATCGCCAAATTGCCGGTGGCCAGCGTCGCCGCCAATTGATTGAGCAGCACACCAATGCTGGCGGCACCGCACAGCACCGCGCCGCGCGGCGCGAAGCGCAAGCCATTGCGCTCGCCGGTGGGGCCGGGCAGGGTCAGCTCGGTACCCAGCAAGGTGGTGCGCATATAGTGTTCGGCCAGGGTTGCCACACGCTGGTGGCCATGGGTCTTGGCCCACACCATCAAGGCATCCAGGCCCGGCGTGGCCAGCCGCTCATGCTGCAACAGCGGCGGCGCGCCGCGTTGCAGGCGTTTCAGGTATAGCGGCCCACCCGCCTTTGGGCCGGTGCCGGATTTGTTTTCGCCGCCGAAGGGCTGCACGCCGACCACCGCGCCGACGATGTTGCGGTTGACGTAGATGTTGCCCACGTGTGCGCGCGAAGCGATGAAATCGATGGTTTCGTCGATGCGCGAATGCACGCCCAGCGTCAAGCCAAAGCCGCTGGCGTTGATCTCGTCAACCAGCCGCGGCAAATCGGCGCGCTTGTAGCGAATAATGTGCAGCACCGGTCCGAACACTTCCTGCGTCAGTTCGGACAGGGCCTCGATTTCGAGCACGGTGGGTGCGACGAAGGTGCCTTGTCCGGCCAGCTCCGGTGGCAGTTCAAGCGCAAAATAATTCAAGGCCTTGAGCTTCATGCGATCGATGTGGGCTTGCAGGTTGCGCTGCGCCTCGGCGTCGATCACCGGTCCGATGTCGGTCGCCAGCCGGTCCGGGCTGCCCACGCGCAGTTCCTGCATCGCGCCGCGCAGCATCCGGATGGTCTTGGTGGCGATTTCCTCCTGCAGGAACAGCACGCGCAGCGCCGAACAACGCTGGCCGGCACTGTCGAACGCGGACGTGAGCACGTCCTGGACCACCTGTTCCGGCAAAGCCGAGGAGTCGACGATCAGGGCGTTCTGGCCGCCGGTTTCGGCGATCAGCGGAATGTCGACCAATTCGGTCAGCGCGCGCCGGGCCAGCGTGCGGTTGATCAGTTGCGCCACTTCGGTCGAGCCGGTGAAGATCACGCCCTTGACGCGGCTGTCTTCGCACAGGCGAGCGCCAACCACGTCGCCGCGGCCGGGCAGGAATTGCAGCGCGCCTTTCGGGATGCCCGCCGCGTGGAACAACTGCACCGCGCGAAAGGCGATCAGCGGCGTCTGTTCGGCCGGCTTGGCCAGCACCACGTTGCCGGCCGCCAGCGCCGCCGCCACCTGTCCGGTGAAGATCGCCAGCGGGAAGTTCCATGGGCTGATGCAGGTGACCGGACCGAGGGCCAGCAGATTGTGCGTACCGTGCACCTGGGCCGCGTAATAGCGCAGGAAATCGACCGCTTCGCGGATCTCGGCAATCGCGTTCGGCAGCGATTTTCCCGCTTCGCGCACCGCCAGGCCCATGAGCTCATCGCGGTGCTCTTCGAACAGATCGGCCACCCTGGCAATCAAGGCGGCGCGTTCAGACGGCGCGGTGGTTTGCCAATCCATGGCGTAGGCGGCGGCGCTGCCCAGGGCCGCCTCGACGTCGTCGCCGCTGGCCTCGCACACGGTGCCGACGACATCGCGTTTTTGCGCCGGATTGACCACGTCGCTGCACCCGCTGGCGAGCATCGGTGCGTCGATCAGCGGCGTGGCGTCGTAGCGGCGCGGCAGCGCCATGGCGGCGCCTAGCTTGCGCAGCACGTCCTCGTTGGACAGGTCGAGGCCGGCCGAATTTTCGCGCTCGGCGCCAAACAGCGCGTGCGGCAAGGCGATGGCGGGATGCGGCAAGCCGCCCTGCGCACGCGCGGCCTCAAGCGGATCACCGATCAGGGTCTCGATCGCCACTTTTTCATCCACGATCTGGTTGACGAACGAGGAGTTGGCGCCATTTTCGAGCAGGCGCCGCACCAGGTAAGCGAGCAGCGTCTCGTGCGATCCAACGGGCGCGTAGATGCGGCAAGGCTTGCCCAGGTTGGCCTCGCCGACGACCTGGTCGTACAGCGTTTCGCCCATGCCGTGCAGGCACTGGAATTCGTAGTCGCTCACACCATCCTGCCTGGCCCAGGTATAGATCACCGCCAGCGAATGGGCATTGTGGGTGGCGAACTGCGGGTACAGCAAATCGGTCGCGGCCAGCAGCTTGCGCGCGCAGGCAAGGTAGGACACGTCGGTGTAGACCTTGCGCGTGTAGACCGGATAGCCGGGCATGCCGTCGACCTGCGCGCGCTTGATTTCCGCATCCCAGTAGGCGCCCTTGACCAGCCGCACCATGAACTTGCGGCCGCTGCGGCGCGCCAGGTCGGCCAGGTAATCGAGCACGAATGGGCAGCGCTTCTGGTAGGCCTGCACCACGAAGCCGATGCCGTCGAAGCCGGCCAGCGCGGGATCGAAGGCCATCGCCTCCATCATGTCGAGCGAAATTTCGAGGCGCTCGGTTTCCTCGGCGTCGATGTTGATGCCGATCTCGTACTGCCTGGCCAGCAGAACCAGGCTGCGCACGCGCGGCAGCAGCTCCTCCATCACGCGCGCATGCTGGGCCCGGCTATAGCGCGGGTGCAGTGCCGACAGCTTGACCGAAATGCCGGGGCCGTCCTTGATGCCGCGTCCGGCCGAGGCCTTGCCGATCGCGTGGATCGCCTGCTCGTAGGAGGCGTAATAATTCTTGGCGTCCGCTTCCGTCAGCGCCGCTTCGCCCAGCATGTCGTAGGAATAACGGTAGCCGCGCGCCTCGTTGTCGCGGCTGTTCTTGAGCGCTTCCTCGATGGTCTGGCCGGTCACGAACTGGTTGCCCAGCATGCGCATGGCCAGGTCCACGCCTTTGCGGATCAAGGGTTCGCCGCCCCTGGTGATCAGTTTCGAGAGCGCCTGGCCGAGCCCGGTCTCGCTGCTGGTGCCGACCAGCTTGCCGGTGATCAGCAAGCCCCAGGTGGCCGCGTTGACGAACAGCGAGGGCGACTCGCCCAGGTGCTTGCGCCAGTCGCCTTTGCTGATCTTGTCGGCGATCAGGCGATCGGCCGTGTCGCTGTCGGGAATGCGCAGCAAGGCTTCGGCCAGGCACATCAGCGCCACGCCTTCTTCCGAGGACAGGGAAAATTCATGCATCAGGGCGTCCACGCCGGAGGCCCGCGTGCGCTTTTCGCGTACCGCCGACACCAGCCGGTGCGCCAGCGCGGCCGCGTCAGCATGGGGCGTGGCGCCTTGCGCCAGCAGCCAGGCGACTGCCTCGGGCTCGTCGCGGCGGTAGGCCGCGGTGATGGCGCTGCGCAGCGCCGACGGGGTCGGTGCAAGCTCGGCCTGCAGGGCGGAAAACGGGACGAAGGACGGGGCCGGAACAGCGGCAGTATGCATGGAATACTCTTTGCGTAAAAATGATGGAAAATGCAATGCTGCGCAGGGCGGCCGGCGTTCCCCGCGAGGGTGAACGGCGATCGCTGCTGCGCAAAAAGATGATTCGATTGTAGAGGGAATTCTTCTGGATTAATTCTGGTATTACAGAAGACTAGCAATAGATAGTTTTTGGTGAGACAATTTCACCAAATTATATTAATCTGGGAGATGAAGGCATGCTGGACAAGATTAGCAAGAAAATCCTCTCTGAGTTGCAAAGCGACGGACGCATCAGCAACGTCGAACTGGCAGCGCGTGTCAATCTGTCACCTGCCGCCTGCCTCGAGCGGGTGCGCAAGCTGCATGAATCGGGCTACATCATGGGCTATACCGCCCAGCTCAATCCCCAGTTGCTCGATGTGTCCCTGCTGGTGTTCATCGAGGTCGTGCTCGACCGCACCACACCGGAAGTGTTCGATGCCTTCAAGAATAGCGTACAAATCATTCCGGAGGTACTGGAATGTCACATGGTGGCCGGCGGTTTTGATTACCTCGTTAAGGCACGCGTCAAGGACATGGCTGCCTACCGCGAATTTCTCGGCAAGACGCTGCTGCAGAAGGGCGTACGCGAAACGCACACCTATGCCGTCATGGAAGAAGTGAAAAACACGACCAAGCTGCCGATCAAGTAAGCAGACTAATTTTTGATATGCATCATTGCTTCGACGTAACGTCATAGAAAGGATTTGAGATTTATCAAGTAATGCGGTACGGTAAGCCATAACCCAGTCCCTGGTTGACCCGGCCGCCCGGATACGTAGGAGCGCGTGAAGCACGCCCCTGGCGCGCTGGCAAGAGGCAGGAGCAGAAGCCCTTCGGACTTGGTTTTCCGACGTGCCGAGGAGACAAATGAAGCTGCTTCAATCTAGCCGAGTGCGCCTAGCCGCGCAGTGGGCGGGCGCCGTTGCCGCCTGCACCCTCCTGGTGTTCCTGACCGACGCACTGTGGCCTGGCGGGCTCGGCCCGGTCTCGGGCGCCGTGCTCGCCAGCGTCGCCAGCCTGGCCTTGATGCGCCTGGCCGCCAACGGCAGGGCAGCGCGTGACGGCCTCGACTTCATTGGCCTGGTCGGCCGTTCGATCGATGCGATCATGATCGGTGCGGCCGAGACCTCGTATTTCGTCGATTCGGTCAAAAAAACGGTCGAGCAGGATGTGCAGATTGCGCACGAAGTGCTTGCCAGCGCCCAGCAGGTGGCCGCCAGCACCGAGCAGATTGCCGCCAACGCCGAGCGTGCCGTGGGCGTGGCCACCGAGGTGCAGCGCGAGAGCAGCGCCGGGCGCGTCGAGGCGGACGAGGGTCTGGCGCGCATCCGCAGCGCGCGCGACAATGCCACGACGGCCGCGGCCAGCATGCTGGCCTTGCAGGAAAAATCGAAAGGGATTGCCGGTTTCGCGGCAGTGATCACCGAGATCTCGGCCCGCACCAACCTGCTGGCACTGAATGCGGCGATCGAGGCGGCGCGCGCGGGCGAGCACGGCCGCGGTTTCGCGGTGGTGGCGAGCGAAGTGCGCCAGCTGGCGCACCGCACGCGCGAGGCCAGCGACGAAATCATCCACATGGTCAGGTCGATCAACGAGCAGGCCGCCCAAGCCAGCGCCGGCATGGCCAGCCTGACCGGCACGGTCGGCGCGGCGGCCGGCAATGTCGAACGGGTACACGGCTTCCTGACCCAGATTGCCAGCGCGTCGGCCATGTCGGCGCAAGAGATCGGACAGATTGCCGGCGACGCCCGCGGGCACGTTGAGACCACGCGCGCAATCACGGTGTCGCTGACTGAGATTCGCGACAATATGCTGGCCACCGACGCCGCCTTGCCGCGTGCGGCGGGCTCGGCCATGGCGCTGGCCGAACAAGCCGAGTCGATCGCCGGCGCGCTGGGCGCTTCGAAAGCGGCCACGGCGCACGATCCGATCCGGATCGCCGCCCAGGAAGCGGCCGACCAGGTGGGCCGCCTGTTCAGCGCGGCCATCGCGGCGCGCCAGATCAGCCGCGAGGACTTGTTCGACCGCAAGTACACGGCCGTTCCGAACACCAATCCCCAGAAGCACACCACGCGTTTCGACAGTTTTACCGACCGCGTACTGCCGCAATTGCAGGAAGCATTGCTGCAGCAGCTGCCGCAGCTGGCCTACGCGGGCGCGGTCGACAACAATGGCTATTTCCCCACGCACAACAAGAAATTTTCGCAGCCCCTGACCGGGGAGTACGCGGTCGATTTCGTCAACAACCGGACCAAGCGCATTTTCAGCGACCGCACGGGCAAGCGCTGTGGCTCGAACAAGGCGCCGTTCCTGCTGCAGACCTACAAGCGCGATACGGGCGAGGTGATGCACGACTTGTCGGCCCCGATCTATGTCGACGGCCGCCATTGGGGCGGATTCCGGGTCGGCTACCGCTCCTGCGCCGCCTAGGGCCGCCTCAATCGCTGCCGGTGGCCGGGCGCGGGACGCTGGTGTTCATCGCTTCGAGGTGCTTGCGCAGCCACTTGTGGGCCGGGCTGCGAGCGTCGCGCTCGTGCCAGAGCATGTCCAGGTGCACCGCCGGCAAGCTGAACGGCAGCTCGCGCCAGACCAGCGCGTCGGTCATCCCGGTCGAGGCGATCAAATGCTTGGGCAGCACCGTGATCAGGTCCGAATTGGCCACCACCCGGCCGGCCGTGAAGAACTGGTTCACCGTCAGCAGGATGCGCCGCTCGCGCCCCAACTGGGCCAGCGCTTCGTCCGACAGGCCGTGGGCGCGGCCTGAAAAACTGACCAGCAGATGGTTGGCGTCACAATAATTGTCCAGCGTCAGCTCTTGCATGGCCAGGGGATGGCCCTTGCGCATCACGCACACATACTGGCCGGAATACAGGCGTTCATGGCGGATCGGCGAGCCGGTATCGCTCGACAGCTGCGCCGCCACACCGGGGAAAAATCCCACTGCCAGGTCGATGTCGCCGCGCAGCAGCATCGGACGCGGCTCGCGCGTGGTCAGCGGTACCATGCGCACGTTCACGCCCGGGGCCTCGCTCTCGATCGAGCGCATCAGCGAGGGCAGCCAGAACGCCGCCGTGGCGTCGGCCATGGCCATGCGGAAGGTGGCGTGCGCCTTGGCCACGTCGAACGTTTCGGGCGTCACCGCCGCCTCCAGCCCGGCCAGCGCCGAGCGCACGGCCGGCCACAGGGATTCGGCCCGCGGGGTCGGTTTAACGCCGTAGGCGGTGCGGATCAACAACTCGTCGCCCAGGCTCTCGCGCAGGCGCTTGATGGCGTTCGACACGGCAGGCTGGGTCATCGCCAAGTGGCCAGCGGCGCGGGTCAGGTTTTGCTCGGTCATGACTGCGTCAAAAACACGCAGCAGGTTCAAATCCAGCGTCAGGAAGCTCATGGAGGTGGGGGCTCGAATGTTGAAAAAAGACACGCAAATGATACCCGAATACATTCACAATTAATATAATCGGTATCAGAATATGGAATTAGATTTATATGTTGCGATGCACTATAGTTCTCTACATCAACTATATTTAATCGGAATCATCGTGTCCATCCTGATCCAAACCACCGCCGCCTTCCCCGTTTTCCCTCTGGTGCGCGGCATGTTGAGCCTGTCGGCTTTCGCTGGCCTGGTGGTGTTCTTCAAACCCTTGCTGGTGGGCATCGCCCGTGCGCTGATGCTGTTGTTTAAGCCACATCGCAGCAAGGCCGAGCTGGCCGCGCGCAGCCACATGCGCGACGCCATCCTGATGCAAAACATGATCAACGCCTGTAACGGCGCCAGCCACGCGTCCGAATTGCGCGCCATGGCCGCACGCAACTGATCGAAAAGCGTGCTCCACACGAAATCGTAGGGTGGATTGCGCGCCGCTTATCCACCCAACGATTTAATCCAAATCCTCGACAAATCAAGTTTTCGAGCGGTTCACAAGCTGTACCCGCTCACTTTTCTCCCAGCAGCGCCGGTTTGAGCGAGCTGTCGACCGGTTTGTCGCCCAGCCAGATGCGCAGCACCGCGTTGTAAAACAGCAGGTCCGGCACCACTTCGCCGATCTTCTTGCCGTTCAGTTCACACTGGGTGCCGCTGCCCGGGATCCAGTCCAGGTGCAGTACGTCACCCTTCTTCAAGCTCTCGAGCATGGCGAACATTTCGCCGAACTTGCTGATCTGGGACACGATCTTGGACTTCTCGGTCTTGTCGAGGTTGTTGTTCAGGCCGGTCATGAAGGCCTGGCCGAAATCGTCCGACGAAACATCGCGCTGCATGACCAGGGTCACGCGGCGCGGCCCCTCCAGTTTCATGATGTCGGCCACGCTGGTCTTTTTCTCCGGCAAGTAGAGCGCCGCCGCATACACCTTGACCACGAACTTGGTGCGCATGCCCTGGCCGTTGAGTTTGAGCGTGGCGCCGCCAACCTTGGCCGTGTCGTCGAATTTGGGCATGTCGGCCTGCGCCGAGAAGCAAACGGCGAGCAAGGCGCTGGCCAGCAGGGCTTTCAACGTGAAACGATTCATTGCAATCATATTGTCTCCATTGTTGTCAGTAATTTTTATGGGGTCGGGCTGTCAACTTAACGCGGCAACTGCCCTGCCCGACGACAGCGCGGCCATTTGATCGAGTTTGAACACACTGACCACCCGCGCCAGGCTGGCCGCCTGGTCCTGCATCGAGGCGGCGGCGGCGGCGGCCTGCTCCACCAGCGCCGCATTCTGCTGCGTCGTCTCGTCCATCTCCAGGATCGTGGTGTTGACCTGGGCGATGCCGGCGCTCTGCTCCTGGCTGGCCGAGGTGATCTCGCCCATGATGTCGGTGACGCGCCGCACGCTGGCCACCACCTCCTCCATGGTCACACCGGCCTGCTCGACCAGGTTGCTGCCCTCGCGCACCTTGTCGACCGAGTCGCCGATCAGGATCTTGATTTCCTTGGCCGCAGCCGCCGAGCGCTGGGCAAGGTTGCGCACTTCGGAGGCGACCACCGCAAAGCCGCGCCCCTGTTCGCCCGCGCGCGCCGCCTCGACGGCCGCGTTCAGCGCCAGGATGTTGGTCTGGAAGGCGATGCCGTCAATGACGCCGATGATGTCGACGATCTTCTTCGACGAGGCCGTGATCGAGCCCATGGTCTCGATCACGTGCGACACCACCGAACCGCCGCGCACGGCCACTTCCGAGGCCTTGGCAGCCAGCTGGTTGGCCTGGCGCGCGTTGTCGGCGTTCTGCTGCACAGTGGTGGTCAGCTCGCGCATCGCGCCCGAGGTGTGGCCCAGTGACGTGGCTTGCTGCTCGGTGCGCGCCGACAGGTTCAGGTTGCCGCTGGCGATCTGTCCCGATGCAGTGGCAATCGATTCGGTGCCGGCGCGCACCTCGGCCACGATCCTGATCAGGCTCGTATTCATATGCTTGAGCGCATCCATCATCTGACCCGTCTCGTCGTTGCTGTCCACTTCGATCACGCTGGTCAGGTCGCCGTCGGCCACCCGCTGGGCAATCACCACCGCCTCGTCGAGCGGACCGGTGATCGAGCGCGTGGCCAGGAAGGCCACTGCCAGCGAGATGGCGCTGGCCACCAGCGTTAGCACCAGGATCAGGAACTGGGTGCGGGTGCTCAGCGCCGAGGCTTCTTCGCCGGCCTGGAGCATCACCTCGTGCTGGAACGCGACAAACTTGTCGAGCTGCTCGAAATACTTGGTTTGCTGCGGGCGCAGCGAGAACATGAATTTGACCATCGCGTCGTCCTTCTTGTCCTCGTTGATCAGGGCGACAAAGGCGGCCTGCGAAGGAATGAATTTGTCACGGATGGTGGCCAGCGCCTTGAGGATGTCCTGGCCCCTGGCGTCGTCGGTATTCTTGGCCAGCTCGGTGATGGCGGCGGTGGCGCTGGCGTTGCGTGCCGCGATATTGTCGAGTTCTTTCTTGACCTGGCCGGGGTCGGTCATGATCAGCACATTGAGCATGCTGCGGGTCGCTTCGCTGACGTCGGCCTTGATGCCGTTGGCCACCACTGTCTTCGGATAGCGCGTCTTGACCATGTTCGCCACCTCCTGGTTCAGGCTGGAGATGCGCAGGTAGGACAAGCCCGCCAGCATGACCAGCAGGGCAATGACAACGCCAAAACCAACAGCCAGCCGCTGGCCGATGCTCATGTTTCTGATATTCATTTACGTTGTCTCGCCGGGAAGAAAAATAGTATGGGCGTGCTAATTTGCTTCGCTCAAATATACCATCACTTCTGCGTCGCAAATTGCGGCATGGACACTATTTTGCTGCCGCGAGGCCATGTGTGGTTCTGTGGCACAGATGCACCGAGCGATGGCCACGTGCCGACCTCGCCCGTGGCCATGGTTGTTATCGGAGGAACGATCTGAAGAATTTCCAAAGAACAAATTCTAACTAATGAAAGCATTATGTAAGTATCCTGTATATTCATTTCTTGTCAAAAATTTAATATTTAATAAATATGACATTTGTCAAAAAAATATTCTGATATAAATCAATTCATCGGCCTTGTTTTATTTAAGCAATTGATTCATGTCAAACCATGTTGCCGCATCGTGAAACAGCAAGCCACGGCTTGTTGTCATAGGGACGTCATCCAAGATTTACGATGCCTTCAGGCATTGGTATTCACAATCCATATTGCTGATATTCGCCAAAGACATATTTTGACTTTGCCCAAAAATCATTCGATTTTTATTTAACATATTGTTGTATAAGAGCGTTGATCAATCGCATTTTGACTTAATTCAAGTTAAACACGTGACATTCTTTTCTATAACAAGTATCTTTACCTTCAGTACTTACTAATTAATAACTGGCAGTAAATTCCGACGTGCCGCCCAGGCCGTGGGACAGCGTGGAACGACGCTGTTTTGAAGGGAAGTCGCACCGTTCGGGCCCCGACGGCGCCTGCAGGAATGCCCGGCCAGGTCCGGTTTTCGTTGAGAGGAGACAGAAAATGATAAAAAAACAATATGATGCTGCCGACATGGACAAGCGCCCAAACACCGGGCCCTGTCCTTTCCCGCAGCTGGTGAGCGCCGTCGATCCGACGGGAAGTGCCATTCTCATCACAAATGCACTTGGCGTCATCGTGTGGGTGAACGCGGCCTTCACCCGCCTCAGTGGTTACGACTTGCTCGAAATTGCCGGCTCAACGTCCACCCTGCTGGCAGCAGGTCACAACACAGTGTTTCCCTACCTCGGCCTGTGGCAAAACAGCCAAGAAGATGGGATCGCCTGGTACGGCGAACTGGAAAATCGCAGCAAGTTCGGCACGCTCTACATTACGGAAGAATTCGTCACACCGGTATTGGGAGACCAGGGTGAAGTGACCCATTACATTGCGATCCAACATGACGTCACGCCTCGGCGGCGACCACAGCGGCTCGCGGAACAGGCGGTTCAACATGCTTGAGAGACGCCAGCTGGCAAGCGGCTCTCGTGGATGCACAACGCGACGGATAAGGAATTGATCTAAGTCAGTTTGGCCGTTCTTGCGGCGCCGCCCATACCAACCGGGGAATCTACGATGAACGTTGAGATGGCAATGCTCCACGCACTTGAGGCGCCGCCGCTGCTTGCTGCTGCGGCCTCAACGTGTAGTTCGTGCAATCTGATTGCGCGCTGTCTTTGCTCGCAATTGAATGCCAACGAACTGAGGCGTTTTGAGCAGCTACTGACCCGAAATCACAGAGTCCCCCGCAATGCGGCCCTGTACCGGACGGAAGAGGCGTCCGACAAGCTGTACGTGGTGCGCTACGGGACGTTCAAGACGGTCGGTATCGATTCGCTCGGCGAGCGCTATGTCAATGGATTCAAGATGGCGGGCGACCTGATGGGCCTGGACGTGATCGCCACCGGCAGCCATCGCTTCAGCGCCTTCGCCCTCGAGGACAGTGAAGTGTGCGAAATTTCGCGGGCCAAGCTGGACGATGCGATGGCCTGCCTGCCGACCCTGCTGCAAAACTTTCATCGAATCATGAGTTCGGAAATCGTCGACGGCCTCGTCGACGCGGCAACCCGGGCCAATATGCGCGCCGACCGTCGCTTCGCCACCTTCCTGCTGGCCCTCTCGGCACGCTATGCGGCGCTCGGTTATTCGCCCAAAGCCTTCCACCTTAGAATGTCGCGCGGCGACATCGGCAGCTACCTCGGCATTACGGTCGAAAGCCTGAGCCGGATGATCGCGAAATTCAAGCAAAGCGGCTGGACCAGCATCAGCCGGCGCACCGTGGAAATTTCCGACCTTGCCGCCCTGGAAGCTTTCTCGCGAGGGGAAAACGAGCACCTGTTCTCCGCACGACGCATCGAATACGACACCATCTGGTCGGAACCTTAAGTGAGCGAAACCATGTCCTGTGAAACCAAACTCGAGTTGCCGATGCCGCCATGCGAAAAACCCAGGGTGGGCACGCGCCAGATCTGGTCGGCGTTGCCAGAAATTTGCGCGACACTGCGGGTGGCCGCGCCAGCCCAGTCGGACGCCACTTTCCAGCATATCCTGCTCAAGGCTGGCCAACGCCTGAACGTCACCGGAAGTCCGTTCAGCCGGCTGTACATCGTCAACGGCGGCTTCCTCAAGACCTTGCTGTTCGATGACAATGGCAACGAGCAGGTCTTGGGTTTTCCGATGAAGGGCGATGTGCTTGGCATCGACGCGATCGGCCAGCAGCACCACACGGTCGAAGCGCGTACCTTGTCCGACTGCGATTTGATTATCGTGCCGTTCCGCCAGATCACCCTCATCGAACGTGAGGTGCCGGGCATGGAACAGGTGATCAGCGGGGTCATCAGCCGGGAATTGGTGGCCAAGCAGAAGATGATCGGCATGTTGAGCGCCTTGCCGGCCGAGGCCAGGGTGGCGCGCTTCCTGCTCGGCCTGTCGGAACGGTATGGCCTGATTGGCTTCGCCCGCAATGAATTCACGCTGCAAATGTCGCGCCGCGATATCGGCAGCCATCTCGCCCTGGCGCCGGAAACGATCAGCCGGATCTTGAATGCCTTCAAGAGCCTCGACTTGATCGACTTGCATGGGAAACGGGTGCGTATCCTCGACGGCGCCGCGCTGGACAAGCTGCGCCGCTTCACACCGAGCAGCCTGCAGCTGGTCGCCGGCACTCGCCGCCGCAGCAACTTTACGTCTGCGGGGACTGCGGCCCATTGCTAGCGGCCGCCGGCCAGGCAATCACGGCTTGGCGCTGGTCAGTTCGGTGAATTTGGCCATCAGCTGCTCGGGCGTCTCGCGCCAGGCCGGGTCGAAGGGGATGCAGCTGACCGGGCACACTTGCTGGCACTGGGGCTCGGCGAAGTGGCCGACGCATTCGGTGCACTTGTTGGGGTCGATCTCGTAGATCTCGGCACCCATCGAGATGGCCTCGTTGGGGCACTCGGGCTCGCAGACATCGCAATTGATGCAGTCGTCGGTAATCAGTAAGGCCATAGTTGAAGCTCTTGCCTATTCGGTCTCTGAGGCCAGCGAGGCAATTTTCTTTTGCAGCCAGCGGTCGACCGAGGGAAACACGAATTTTGAGACATCCCCGCCCAGCATCGCAATTTCGCGCACGATCGTGCCCGAAATGAACTGGTATTGGTCGGAAGGGGTCAGGAACAGGGTTTCGACATCGGGCAGCAGGTAACGGTTCATGCCCGCCATCTGGAATTCGTATTCGAAGTCGGACACGGCGCGCAGGCCGCGCACGATCACGCGCGCGTCGTGTTCGCGCACGAAGTCCTTGAGCAGGCCGGAAAAACTCTGGACCTGCACGTTCGGATAGTGCCCAAGCACTTCGTTGGCAATTTCAAGGCGTTCATCGAGCGAAAAGAAGGGGCGCTTGTTCTTGCTGTCGGCAACGCCGACGATCAATTTGTCGAACAGTCCGGACGCGCGGCGCACCAAATCCTCGTGGCCGCGGGTGAGCGGATCGAAGGTTCCTGGATAAACGGCTACAACCATTGCGGCTCCCTAGAGATGCACCAATATAGAACGCGCATTATGCCTGAAAATCAGGCGACGGCCATGCGTTGGGGCAAGGATACGCCATGTTGGGGCGCTCAGAGCGCGTCTTTACGCCTCTGTAGCAGATGATAGAACACGATGCCGGCTTTGTCTGCCCGAATCGCTTCCCACGGCGCCAGCCAGTCCGGCGTGGCGCCGCCATCGTCGGCGGCGAAAGGCAGCGGCGCCCCGGATTCGGCGTACACCAGGCCGCCGGCGGCCAGCAGGGGGGCGCACAGGGGCAAGGCCTTGGCCAGGAAATCCTGGTGGTAGGGTGGGTCGAGGAACACCAGGTCGGCGCGCAGGCCGCCCTGCGCCATGCTGGCGGCGCTGCTGAGGGCATCGGCGCGCAGCACGGTCACGTTGTCGGCCTTGAGCTTGTCCTTGATCGCCATGAGCAGGCGCACCACCGGGGTATGGCTGTCGATCATGGTGACGCTGTGCGCGCCGCGGCTGGCCGCCTCGAAGCCGAGCGCCCCGCTGCCGGCGAACAGGTCGAGCACCACAGCCTTGCTCCAGTCGCCATCCCACAGATGGTTGATCCAGTTGAACACGGTTTCGCGCACGCGGTCGGGCGTTGGACGCAGGCCCAGCGCATCGAGCACCGGCAGCGGCGTGCGCTTCCAGTTGCCGCCGATGATGCGCACCTGCTGGGGCGGCGGCGCGCGGTGGACCGGGGTTTTGGCGGGTTTCTTGGACATGCGCGGGACTATACCATGAGGGGTCTGACCCCGGTTCTTCCCTTGGGGGGCGACCCCGCTTGCTAACCGGGGTCAGACCCCTAACCGAAAAACCGGGGTCCGACCCCTCGGGCTACGGGCCGTTCGCCAGGCTGGTGAAGTCGTCGATCCAGCCCTGCATGCGCTTCTGGGCGTGGGCTTTCTGGGCCGGTGTGGCGATCTTCACCGCCGTCAGCGTCAACTGGCAGGTGGCGTCGATGTAGGCGTCGAAAAACGCCTTGCGCTCGGGAGCGTCAAAGCGATCGAAGATCTCCTTGACCAGGTTGTGGATCAGCGCGATCGAGGCGTCCTTGCCCAGCTTTTCCTGCTGGATCTTGCGCAAGGTCGCGACGATCTTCTTCTGGCGCAGGATCCGTTCCTCCAGCCAGATCTCGTTGTTCAGCGGACGCGCGTCGGATGCCTTGCGCAGCACCGCCTCCTGGTCGCTGCTGAAACTGCCGAACCAAAGATTGTATTGCTCCATCGATTTTTGGAAGCGCAGCTTTTGGCGTTTTTCGGTGTCGCCACGCAGGTACTTGCGGCGGTAATCGTCATTGTTGGAATTGAACTTCTTCTCCATCTGTGCGATCTGCTCGGGCCGCACCGAGCGCGCCAGATCGGCCAGCTCGGGCAGGGCCTTGAAGGCAAGCAGCTCGGCGCGCGTCTTGATGTCGCGGAAGTCGCCCAGCAGGTCGGCCTGGGTCATGTTGCCGGCCAGCTGGCGCTGCCCGTTTTGCAGCAACTGGGTGTAGTCCTTGAGCTGCGACTTGCGGTGCCAGGAAAACAGGGTGTCGATGTCGCGCCGCACCGTGCCCGCCTGTTCGCTGTCGAGGTCGAGATAGGCGTTGACCCACCAATACAGCAAGGTGTCGCCATGGTTATAGGCGAAGCGCAGGCTGCTGCAACCGGCCGCCACGCCCATGAGGGCGATCAGGATCAGCATGCAAATTCGGCGGCCAAGCCAGCTCTGCGTGTTAAACTTTTTCATCTATAACTCTTTCTGATGAGCGCCTATGAACGTTGTGATCCTTGCCGCCGGGATGGGAAAGCGCATGCAGTCCGCGCTGCCGAAAGTGTTGCACCCCTTGGCTGGCAAAGCATTGCTGTCGCACGTCATCGACACCGCGCGCACCCTTGCACCGAACAAATTATGCGTTATTTACGGACATGGTGGCGCTGCGGTGCCGGAACTGGTCGCCCGGCTGAACAATGGCAGCAGCGCGCCGATTTCCACCGCGCTGCAGGAACCGCAACTGGGCACCGGCCACGCCGTGATGCAGGCCGTGCCCCAGCTCGATGAAAACGCGCCCACCTTGATCCTGTACGGCGACGTGCCGCTGACGACCGCCGCCTCCTTGCAGCGCCTGGTGGCGGCGGCCGGCAGCGACAAGCTGGCGATCCTGACGGTGGTTCAGGCGAATCCTTTCGGCCTGGGCCGCATCGTGCGCGAGGATGGCCGCATCGTGCGCATCGTCGAGGAGAAGGATGCCAGCGAGGCCGAGCGCGCGATCGGCGAGATCAACAGCGGCATCATCGTCGCCCCCACCGCGCAGCTGAAGCGCTGGCTGGCGGCGTTGTCGAACAACAACGCCCAAGGCGAGTACTACCTGACCGACATCGTGGCCAAGGCAGTCGCCGACGGCGTGCCGGTGGTGTCGGCCCAGCCCTCGGCCGAATGGGAAGTGGCGGGCGTCAACAGCAAGGTCCAGCTGGCAGAGCTGGAGCGCCGCCATCAGCTCAACCTGGCCAATGCCCTGCTCGAGCAAGGTGTCACCCTGCTCGATCCGGCACGCCTGGACATTCGCGGCGAGCTGCGCTGCGGGCGCGACGTGACAATTGACGTCGGTTGCGTGTTCGAGGGCCTGGTGGTACTGGGCGACGGCGTGATGGTGGGCGCGCACAATGTGATCATCAACGCCACGATCGCGGCCGGCGCCCAGATCAAGCCTTTTTGCCATATTGAAGAGGCGCAGGTGGGCGCCAAGTCGATGATCGGGCCGTATGCGCGCCTGCGCCCGGGTACCGAGCTGGGCCAGGACGTACACATTGGCAACTTCGTCGAGATCAAGAACAGCCAGGTGGCCGACCACAGCAAGGCCAATCACCTGGCCTATGTGGGCGATGCGACGGTCGGTTCGCGGGTGAACATCGGCGCCGGCACGATCACCTGCAATTACGACGGCGCCAACAAGTTCCGCACCGTGATCGAGGACGACGCCTTCATCGGCAGCGACAGCCAGCTGATCGCGCCGGTCACTGTCGGGCGTGGGGCCACGCTGGGCGCGGGCACTACCTTGTCGAAGAACGCGCCGCCCGGCAAGCTGACCATTTCGCGCGCGCGCCAGGTGACCGTCGAGGGATGGACCCGGCCGGTCAAGGTCAAGAAGTAGGCGCCAAGGCGGCGCATTGCGCTGCGCTTATACACGCGCCATCCCCCCTTTCATGCCAGGCCCTGGGAAGGATCGCTCGACGTCAACGTTCAGACGGCGATGCGAGTTTCGAACTTGCTGCGGAAGGTCGAGAAGTAAGCCTTCACATTGCGCACATTGGCGTGCGCGGCGAACAGGCGGTGCGCCAGCGCGTGGTAGGCCGGCATGTCGGCCACCTGCACCACAAGGACGAAGTCGGGCCCGGGGGCGACCCGGTAGCACTGCAGCACAGCGGGCTCGGCGGCGACCAGTCGTTCGAACTCGTCCATGCGTTCGGCCGCTTGCACGTCGAGCGCGATCTCGACAATGGCGCTGAGGCGGGCGCCCACCTTTTCCGGCGTCACGATGACCACCTGACGCGCGATCACCCCATGCTCGACCAACAACTTGACGCGGCGCAGGCAAGTGGGCGGCGACACGTGCACCAGCTCGGCCAATTGGGCGTTGGTGTGCGATGCGTCAATTTGGAGAGCATTCAAAATGCGACGATCAAGGTCGTCGAGGACAATCGGCGGAGTTTCTGACATGGGGCGTCCAGATTGAAACAAATTTCATATTTATTGAAATATTATTTCATGAAAATTGAGTGATGAAATAATATACCAATTGAAGGCAAATTTAGAAAGCATATTTCATCGAACCTCATCTAGGATTCGATTATTGTCAATTTTTCAAATACGAGGACCTTATGTGCGGTATCGTCGGAGCAGTAGCGCAACGCAATATCACCCCCGTCCTGCTGGAAGGCCTCAAGCGGCTCGAATACCGCGGCTATGACTCCTGCGGCGTGGCCCTGCATGTCGACGGCCGCCTGCAACGCTCGCGCAGCACCTCGCGCGTGGCCGACCTCGAGTCGCAGATCGCTGGCGCCAGCCTGCAAGGTTTCACCGGCATCGCCCACACGCGCTGGGCCACGCACGGGGCGCCGTTGTCGCACAACGCCCACCCGCACTTCTCGCCGACGGAAGAGGCGCCGCGCATCGCGTTGGTGCATAACGGCATCATCGAAAACCACGACGAGCTGCGCGCCGAACTGAGCGCCCTCGGCTATGTGTTCCAGAGCCAGACCGACACCGAGGTGATCGCCCACCTGGTCGACCAGATGTACAACGGCGACCTGTTCGACACCGTGCGCCATGCCGTCAAACGCTTGCGTGGCGCCTATGCGATCGCTGTGTTCTGCCGCGAGGAGCCGCACCGCGTGGTGGCCGCGCGCCAGGGCTCGCCGTTGATTGTCGGCGTTGGCCAGGGCGAAAATTTCGTCGCCTCCGACGCCATGGCGCTGGCCGGCACCACCGACCAGATCATCTACCTCGAGGAAGGCGACGTGGTCGACCTGCAATTGTCCAAGTGCTGGATCGTCGACGCCGACGGTCGCCCGGTCGAGCGCGAGGTCAAGACGGTGCACGCGCACACTGGCGCGGCCGAGCTGGGCCCGTACCGCCACTACATGCAAAAGGAGATCTTCGAGCAGCCGCGCGTGATTGGAGACACTTTAGAAGGCGTCACCGGCATCATGCCCGAGCTGTTTGGCGACCAGGCTTACAAAGTGTTCAATCAGATTGACCGGATCCTGATCCTGGCCTGCGGCACCAGCTACTACGCCGGCCTGACCGCCAAGTACTGGATCGAATCGATCGCCAAGCTGCCAGTCAATGTGGAAATTGCCAGCGAATACCGCTACCGCGACAGCGTGCCCCACCCCAATACACTGGTCGTGACCATCACCCAAAGCGGCGAAACGGCCGATACCCTGGCTGCGCTCAAGCATGCGCGCAGCCTTGGCATGGGCCATACCTTGACCATCTGCAACGTGGCCACCAGCGCCATGGTGCGAGAGTGTGCGCTCGCTTACATCACCCGTGCCGGGGTCGAAGTGGGGGTTGCGTCGACCAAGGCCTTCACCACCCAGCTGGCCGCGCTGTTCCTGTTGACCTTGACGCTGGCCCAGGTCAATGGCCGCCTGAGCGAGGCCGAAGAGGCCGACCATCTCAAGCAAATGCGCCACCTGCCGGTGGCCCTGGCCGCCGTGCTGGCGTTGGAACCCCAGATCATGGCTTGGGCCGACGATTTTGCGCGCAAGGACAATGCCCTGTTCCTGGGCCGTGGCATGCACTACCCGATCGCCCTCGAAGGCGCGCTCAAGCTCAAGGAAATCTCCTACATTCACGCCGAGGCCTACCCGGCCGGCGAGCTCAAGCATGGCCCGCTGGCCCTGGTGACCGATGAGATGCCGGTCGTCACCATCGCGCCGAACGACGCCCTGCTCGAAAAGCTCAAGTCGAACATGCAGGAGGTGCGCGCGCGCGGGGGGCAACTGTATGTGTTCGCCGACGTCGATTCGCGCATCACCTCGGGCGACGGCTTGCATGTGATCCGCCTGCCCGAGCACTACGGCCAACTGTCGCCAATCCTGCATGTGGCGGCGCTGCAGTTGCTTGCCTATCACACGGCGCTGGCGCGCGGCACTGACGTTGACAAGCCGCGCAACCTGGCCAAGTCGGTCACTGTGGAGTAGGTTCACCTCCGGCTTGCGTAGGTGTGCGAGTAAAAAACATAGTCGCTTAGCGGGAAACACGGTCGTAGCCTGAAAAACACGGTCGTTTTTCCCACACGGCTGTCTTTTAAGCGAGCCAAGGTCATAAATTTAATTATCGCGACAAGTAGATGAATTTTGTCATCAAAAACGCGACATATTCTTTCTCATTCAGCGCATTCGCTTGAAAAACACGACACGATTTTGAATTTTTAGGATAAAAAACACGACAAAGCTATACTATAATTGTTCAAAAAAGCGACGAGAGCACTATGGCTGACCATGGGAAAACAAGAAATGCGACAACCCTGGACAATGCGCTGCTGCTTTATGCAGAACTCAGCAGTGCTCAGATACGCGCTGTTCAGCGACGGCTAAAGGCTGGGGAACTCCAGCTAATCTCGAAGGGAATTGCTACCGATCGCGCGCCATCGGACTGGCCAGCGCTCATCGCACGCGACCGAATTCGTGTTCTCGCAGCACTTGTTCCTGGCACTGTCCTTGGCTACCGAAGCGCCTTCCACGGTGGCCAGCCAGTAGACGGTGTCGTGTACTTAATCGGGACCTATCCCCGCACGCTCAAGCTTCCCGGGCTAACCGTTGCCGTATTCAAAGGTGCAGGCCCGCAAACCGGTGACATGCCGATGCAAGGGAAAGACCTATATTTTCCATCCGAAGCCCGGCAACTGATGGAGAACCTTGCGACCGGTCGAGGTGCGGCCAAGAAAGCTGCGGGAAAAGAGGCCGTCGAAGAGCGTCTGCTTAATATTTGCAATTCACGCGGTGAAGAGGCCTTGTCCCGACTGCGGGACCTGGCTCGGGGTTTGGCGCCTGTTTTAGACTTGGAAAAAGAATTCACCTTGTTTGATGGTCTGGTGGGCAGTATTCTACGAACGCGTCCTTCAGTACTAACAACCAGGACGGCCAAAGCGCTCACCGCGGTAACACCCTACGACCCGGAACGGATGGCCTTGTTTGAAAAACTGGCTGTCGAGCTTCGGCGCAATGAGTTCCGGCAACCCGTGTCAGTCGTACGGTCAGAGGAGGCACGTCTCAATTTTTCGTTCCTTGAATCCTATTTTTCGAATTTCATTGAAGGTACCGAGTTTGACGTGCAGGAAGCGCGGGGATTTGTACTTGATGGCAAGCCTATCGAAAGTCGCCCGAAAGACTCGCACGACATTCTAGGTGTGTTCCGGCAGGCAATTCATCCAGCCTGGGCTAACCAGACAATGGCAATTGGTGAGAGCGTCATTGGCCAGATTCGCGCCCGCCACGCTGACCAAATGGCCGAACGCCCTGAAGTGGGTCCTGGCCAATTCAAGGTCCACGCGAATCGAGCCGGAAATACCGAATTTGTGGCGCCGGCACTCGTGCGCGGTACTCTCATAGAGGCGACAAAAATATTGCCAACAGTGCCTGCAGGCACAGCCCGCGCCTTGATGGCGATGTTTCTTGTGTCGGAAATTCATCCCTTTATGGATGGAAATGGACGATTGGCTCGTCTCGTCATGAACTCGGAATTGTCAGTCGTAGGGGCCTGTCGCATTATTGTGCCAACGCTTTTTCGGGACGAGTATCTGGATTGTTTAAGGGTCTTGACTCGTGAGGGGCAACCGGCCCCATTCATTGCCGCAATGCAGAGGGTGCAAGATTGGACGGTGGCGTTCGACTACAGCAACATTGATTTGGTTATCAATCAAATGAGCGCGTGCAACGCCTTTGAGCGGTCGCGTGTGCAATTTCAATTGTTGACTCCGGGCGCACCATGATTGATGATTTCTTCTATCTGTCCAGCGTGATGCTGGCCGAGCTGCTGCATGGCATTCGGGTACTTCCGGCGCGCAAGCCCAAGGACATGTTGACGCAAGCCATGGACGGTCCCATGCGGCTTTTCAGGGGGCGGATGCCTAAAGCGACAGGTGTCCACCGCCAGTCGTCTGAAGTGCCGGCCAAAGCAAATTCCAGTGAAAAAGCGAAGCGCATTCCGCCACGAGCCGTCGACGGTTCATGGCGGAATGCGCTTCGCTTTTCCACCTACGGAAGTCTCAACGGGCTTAACGGCAATGCGCAGCTTTTCAGTCCTGCTCCGGCGCTCCCAGCGGGAAATATGACCGGTACGGTCGTGCCTCCTCTACCGCGCGAGCGAAGGAGGGACGGCCAAGCAGGCGCGTGCGGTAGGCGCGCAGGACAGGATACGATTCGGAAATCTGGTGTGTCCAGTCCGCGTAGAACAGCGAGGGCGCAGCCGCGCAGTCCGCCATGGTGAAGTCCGCGCCAGCGGCCCAGGTTTTGCCGGCAAGCTGGCCTTCCAGCCAGGCGTAGGCACGCTCCAGCTTTTCCCTTGCAAGCGCCAGTCCATCCTTGCGCTTTACTGGATCGCCTGTCAGTGCGCCATCGACGGCAAGTTGGACCATGTTCATGACGTGAAGGTCGAAGAATCGATCGAGGAAGCGCACGTCCAGCGCGTCCATCTGGTTCGCAGGAAGCAAACGCATCGGCCCGGCATGTTCGAGCTGCAAGTACTCGATGATGATGCTGGTCTCGGCGATGTTGCGTTCGCCATCCACCAGCAGCGGAAACTTGCGCAGCGGCCAGCGCTGCAGCCAGTCCGCCGAATGCTGCGGCGTCTCCGGCCCGATGCAGCGGAACTCGAAAGGCGTGTCATTCTCGTACAGCGCGATGAGCACTTTCTGCGTGTACGAGGAGAATGGATGTCCGTAGAGCGCGAGTAACATGGTGTGACCTTCGCATTCAAGGTGTTGAAGTGGGCAAATTGTACCCCCGCTTTCATTGCGCAAGGGTCAAGCTCATCGGATCCCGCTTCACCGATTTCGTTCGTTGCCACTCAGCGCGCTTCGGCCAGGCGGCGCAGCTGTTCGGGATCAATGACTGTGATGCGCCCTCGCCCCAGCACCAGGATGCCGCGACGTGCCAGGTCGTCGAGCAGGCGGCTGGTCATCTCGCGCACCGTTCCCAGCGCGTCGGCCAGTTGTTGGTGGGTCACCAGGGCAGGCTGTGCCAGGTCGGGGCCAAGATGCGTCAACAGGGCAGCCGCAAGGCGCGCTTCGAGCCGGGTACTACTGACCTCTTCCACCAGTTGCATCACGCTCACCAGGCGCTCGCCGAGCAAGCGGAACATCGCCGTGCGAAACGGCACCACCTCAGCCATCCAGTGTTCGAACATGGGCGGTGGCAGCACCACCAGCATGGTTGGCCCGACGCTGACGCCGCAGGCTGGATAGTCGCCCCCGCCCAGCAGGCAGCCGAGAGACAGGATGCACGGTTCGCTGGGTGCAACCCGGTACAGTTCAATGCTGCGCCCGTTAAGCAGCGGCCTGTACACGCGCACCTGGCCGGACATGAGGAGCGGGAATCCCGCGCAGCGGGTGGCGCTGTCGAAGACCTGGGTGTTGGCGGCCAGTTCAATCAGCGGCAACTGCGCCAGCTCCTGCCGCAGGGGCGCGGGCAAATCCAGTTGCAATGCAACCAGCATGGTTTCAATGCGGCGTGCCTTGGCAGCATCAGCGGCGCGCTCGTTCATCGCGCGGAAACCGGCTGGCGTACGTTGGCAATACAAGGGCGTCGGCGCATCGGCATGGGGCATCCCGGTGAAGTTGTGGGGCGGCCTGGCAACGGAGCCGCTCCACTATTGTATGCGATGCAGCTGACCCTTCTGTAACCCAAGTTACAGACAGCACCAAGCTGCCGTCGCTATAGTTGGGCTGCCATCCATTCACCAGGAAAGAGGAACCCTTCATGCATGACCACGCGCGCCGGATGTTCGCCAAACAAAGCTTCAACGCCGTTGCGGCGCTTGCCGCAGGTACCGCCTTGTTGCGTCCCGCGTTCGCGAAAGACGCCGCTGATGTGAAGTTCGCGCAAGACCCGGCCAATCTCCAGGCCGGGCTCGAAACCGCCCATACGCCCCGGATCACGCTCGACAAGCTCGATAGCATGGAGGTCGCGTTCGGAAAGACGCCTGCCGGCACCTTCTACCGTATCAATGTGCAGGCCAGGCATGAGGCGACCCAGGCACACCATATCTTCGGCATCGCGCTGTATGTCAACGGAGAAATCATTGCCGAACACACCATGACGCAAGCGCTGGCGGAAGCATCGTTACCGGCCACGGCCTTTCTCGCGCGGCTCAAGACCGGCGACGTGCTGCTCGCCGTTACCACCTGCAATGTGCATGGAAAATGGGGCAGCCGAACCAGCGTTTGAGCCCCGTACCGCCGCGCCGTTTTATTTCAATTATCCACACTAAGGAAGCACCATGAGCACACTCCTCCGATTGGCCGCCACCGGCCTTCTCGCCTTGTCCTGTTCCGCAGCCGCCTATGGCGCCGACCAGCCGTCGCTGTATGCGCGGCTCGGCGGCAAGGGGGCACTGACCGCCGTCGTCAATGAACTATGGACCGTGGTCGCAGCCGACGTCCGTATCAATGCCCGCTTTGCAAAGACCCGGCCGGAGGCATTTGGCGGCCAGCTCGTCGACTTCCTGTGCCAGGCCAGCGGCGGACCGTGCACCTATCAGGGCCAGGATATGCAGCACGCCCACACGGGCATGCGCCTGAGCGATGCCGAGTTCAGCGCCCTGGCCGAAGACACGGTCATGGCGCTCGATCATTTCAAGGTGCCGGCCGGTGAAAAGGGCGAAGTGATGCGCCTGCTTGCCAGCCTGAAGTCCGACATCGTCAACCGTTAAACCCACAGGAGAATTCAAATGGAAAAGAATGTTGGGGCGATCGACCGCCCGCTGCGGATCGCCATGGGCCTGTCCGTGCTGTGCCTGTTTTTTTTCCTTGGTGAGAATTTGCGCTGGTGGGCCCTGGCAGGCCTGGTGCCACTGCTGACCGGCTTGGCCGGGTTTTGCCCGCTCTACCGCCCGTTCGGCGTGAGCACCTGCACGCTGCGCTGAGCGGCACGCAGCGCGGGCGGCCTGCGTTGGCCGCCCGCGCACGATCTAGACTTTCCGGTCGCCTGGCTTCGACCGGCGGCTGCGTCGCAACTGGGTGTCCGAGCTGAATCCCGCCAACTCCGCGGCCTGTGTCCGCAGTCGAGCTGTCCGAGGGCGACATGTTCGTTGTCCCGAAGGGCGTGCGGCACAATCCCGTGGCGGAACAGGAGTGCCACATCATGCTGATTGAGAAGAAATCAACGCTTCATACGGGGACCACGGTCACCGAAAAAACGCGCTCCCTGGCGGAACAGTTGAGGCCAATTTCGACGGCCTCACATTCTGTAGCTCAGCCGTAAGTAGACGGCACGCGGGGCCATGGGCAAATCGTTTGGAATCGTACCTGGTGCGACGCTTGGTTCGCGCACGTCGGCATTGAACAGGTTGCGCAGCGATACTGAAAGGTCCCATTTCTTGTGGATCCCGCCGGACACGGAGGCGGTCAGGTCAACCGTCGTGTAGTCGGGAATTTGCGGGCGGGTGTCGCCAACGGTGCGCTTGCGGTCGGCCACCCAATTGACTTGCGGCGTGAGCACGACGCCTTCCGACAAGCGCCAGATGGCACGCGCGTTGACGTGATGGTGTGGCGCATAGCCGGCATCGCCGCCGGTGCCCTCATCGATCGAGCGCTGGAAGGCGTAGTTGGCGGAGACGCGCACGTCGCGACTGGCATCCCACAGCGTCTCGACTTCAAAGCCATTGCCGCTCTGGTTGCCCGTATTGTTGAAAGTGACTCCGGTGCCCGCCACCGCGTTGGGCACGCCACGAATGATTTCCTTCATCTGGTACTTGAACATGTTCAGGTTCAGCTGCACATCCGCGGCCGCCTGCCACGCAAACGCGCCCTCCAGCGTCCCGATCGTTTCGGGGCGCAAATTGGGGTTGCCGCGCTGGACAGGGTTGTTGATCCCGTAAGATTCATTGAACGACGGTGCCCGAAACGCGCGGCCATAGAGCAGCTTGGCGGTCAGGTCGACCGACGCATCCCAGACCAGCGCCAGGCGCGGATTGGTGGTGTTGCCGAAGTCGGAATAGCGATCGTGCCGCACGCCCGCGGTCGCGGCCCAATCGCGGGCGAAGCGCCACACGTCCTGCAGGTAGACATAATCGACCTTGCGCAGTTGCGGCAGCAGGAAGGGCTGGATTGCCGAATAGTCGATGACCGGTCCGGTCGGCACGGGCACGCCGGCAGCATTGAAGATGTAATTCTTGAACGTCGCGGTCTGGTACAGATCCAGATGGTCATGGCCGAGTCCCGCGCGCCACTCATGGGCCGCGAAGCCTGAATACGTGACAAAGGTCGACAGGCGCAGCTGGCGCTCCGAGGTATCCGGGTGGCCAATGAAGCCATCCGGGAACAAGCCCGTCGGGAATCGCGTCCCGGGTGGGGAGAGCCGCAAATCGGTCTGGACGCGCTGCTTGTATTGCAAGACGCTGAACATCACGCCCATGCCCCAATCGTTGTCGACTTGCGGGTTGGTCCAGGAAAGGTCCGCCGTGATGCGCTCGCTCTTGACCTTGCCGACGGGATCGAGGGCGGACGCCGTCCCGGCCCCGGTTCCCACATCGTCGCGCAGCTTGTAGCCGGCCCACGCGCGCCATTTGTCATGGCGCAGGTCAAGATTGGCATCGATCGAATCGGCACCGTTGTTGAGCGGTCCAGGCGCCAGCGAGGCGTGGGTGCCAAACAGCTTGTCGCGCCCGGTCTGCGCATCGGCGCTGATCGTTTCGCTGATGCCGTCCGTCGTGCCGACGCGCACATAGGCGGCCACCGTGAACGGCCCCAGCGTCCCCCCATGCTGGAGCCAGGCGTCGCGCGTCTTGAATGAACCGGCATGGACGCCGGCCTGCGTGCCCGGGGTCTCGCTGGCCGTCTTGGTGATGATGTTGATGACACCGCTGAAGGCGTCAGCCCCGTACAGGGCCGAGCCAGGACCGCGGATGACCTCGATGCGCGCGATATGCTCGACCGGATAACCGGCCCAGATGACCCCCCGGCTGCCCGACACCAGGGTGGTCATTGGCACGCCGTTCTGGAGTACCAGGATTTGCGGGTTATTGACGCTGAAAATACCACGCGTCACGTACAGCGGTTCATAGTCGATCGGTGAACGGGCCACGTGCATTCCCGGCACGGTCTCCAATACCTCGTCGAGGTCGCTCGCCCCCATCGCCCGGATGTCTTCGGCCGTGATGACGGTGGCCACCGCCGGCGCGCGCCGCAACGGCTGGGTACTGCCCGTGGCGATGCTGATGACGGACTTGCCGTACACCTGGGCCAGCTCGTCTTCTTCGGTGGGGCCTGTGGCCAGTGCCGCCGGCGATTGAATGGAGATGGCGCAAACCAGTGCCATTGAGGCGCAATCTGTGGGCCGCATTCTTGTGTATCCCTCGGTTCCGATAGGCCGCGATGCCGGTGGTTGCATGGGCTCGTGCAACACTTTGTCGACCGCCGTATTCACAGTATATCATTGCGCAAAAGCATCACGGCAGGAATGGCGCTGGGTCTCGTGTTGGCAATTCATTATCTCGGAGAGAGATTGGAAATTCCCATTCGCCGTTTCAGATCGAGGACAGACGCGCCATCGCAAATGGCAAGTAGTCGTATTGCGCTGACAAACCCAAAATTATGCATATCAAAGGAAGAAATTATTGCTAGAATAGAGTAGGCGGTTCGCTCAGCAATTCAGGGCGCCAGCCGGGGCTGCGAAACCGCTGGCAGAAAGCAGTGGGTTCAGATTGAGGCCGGATCGGTCTGTCTTCACAAGGAAAGCGCTTTTTAACCATGTTAAACATTGAACAGCCTTCATCAGTGATTCCGACGCTCGTCGGGGAACGCTTGAAAACTTGGGGCGCCTGTGTGCGCAAGCAACGCATCTCCCAAAAGATGACGGCGCTCGACCTGTGCCATCGCCTGCAGATTTCACACCCGACCTTGCAGCGCCTCGAAAATGGCGGCGAAACGGTCAGCGTGGCCCTCTACTTGGCCGCCTTTCATATCCTCGGCGTGATGGAATCGGCCACGCCCGAGCTGCGTCCCGATATCTGGCAGATGCGCCACCCGGCCGGGCGGGTCCGCATCAAGCGCGGCGATGTCCTGTATCAGCGACCGCCAGTCGAATCGCTTGCCAGCCTTCAGCAATAAGATATGCTCGGTCATTGCCAAGGAATTCCTTGATTTTGATTATGGCTAGTCTGCGGGGAAAGCGGGATGATGTGCTCGTTTCGGTGCAACCGAGGCGTCACTTCCACCCGAAACCTCGACCGCCACATGCGTACAAACACGTCATGCCTGAGTATCTGCGTTGCCCTTCATCTCAGTGGATGCGCACTTCCTTTTGGCGATCCGGGCAACCGCACGCCTGGCAACGCAAATCAATTTCGCCGTGAGGCGAGTTTGCAGCAAATCTGGCGCGGCCGTGCCTACGACGTGCTGCTTGAAGCTTACGGCGCCCCCTCCTTTTCCATGGAAATCCCCGGCCGCGCCGACCATCACACCTTTGCCGTGGTCTACGGCATCCAGGATGGGCTCTCGCGCTGCATCGATGCTTTCACCATCATTGTCGACCGCAACAGCAAGCAACGCTTGGTGGCCGATTATTTTTGTCGCTGAGTTTGGCAAGTTGCACACTCTCGGCAGCACTGCTGCCATTGCTTAAAATGCAATATATGACTTGTCTATAGTCAAGGACAGGCACATGGGCCGACCAATAGTTGTTATCCTATGTACTCCGCAGTGTCGCAAAAGGTCAGGCCATGAAAACAGTTCAGTTCAAGATCACCGATGCGTCCATGGTGACCGGGCTGGCGCTGCCGCCGGCCTGCGGCTTGCTGCTCGTGTTCGGCGCGCGCGCCCTGTTGCAGGATGCGCGCCTGTATGGCCTGCTGCGCGCCGCCTGCCCCGATGCGGTCATCAGCGGCTGCAGCACGGCCGGGGAAATCCAAGGCACAGAAGTGAGCGACGACACCATCGTGCTGACGGCGGTCTGCTTCGAGGCGACCGCCTTGCGCCTGGTGACGGCCCAGGTGGCCGTGGCGGCCGACAGCCGCCAGGCCGGCGCCAGCCTGTCGCGCCAGCTGCATGGCCAGCACCTGCGCCACATCCTGGTGTTCTCTGACGGCCTGAACGTGAACGGCAGCGAACTGGTGCAAGGCTTGCGCGAATCGCTGCCGGCGGCCGTGAACGTCACCGGCGGGCTGGCCGGCGACGGTGTCGCGTTTGGCGAGACGGTGGTGATGGCCGACGGCCCGGCCACCAGCGCGCTGGTGGCGGCGATCGGCTTCTACAGCGAGCGCTTGCGCGTGGGCTGCGGCTCGGTCGGCGGCTGGGACGCGTTCGGGCCGGAACGCCTGATCACGCGCTCCGCGGGCAATCTGTTGTACGAACTCGACGGTGAGTCGGCCCTGTCCCTGTACAAGACCTACCTCGGCTCCCACGCCGATCAACTGCCCGCCTCGGCCCTGCTGTTTCCGCTTGCGCTGCGCCTGCCCGAGGCCAGCATGCCGGTGGTGCGCGCCATCCTTGCCGTCGACGAGGCCAGCAACAGCCTGACCTTCGCCGGCGATATGCCGATGGGCTGCTACGCCCAGCTGATGAAGGCGAACTTCAACCGGCTGGTCGACGGCGCCATCGAGACGGCCGAGGACAACCTGGCCCAGCTCGATGGCCGTACGCCCGAGCTGGCTATCCTGATCAGCTGCGTCGGACGCAAGGTGGTCCTGCAGCAGCGCGTCGAGGAGGAGACCGAGGGCGTGGCCGAGATCCTCGGCAAGCAGGCGGTGCTGGCCGGTTTCTACTCCTACGGCGAGATCGCGCCGCACAGCGCGTTGACCCGCTGCGAGCTGCATAACCAGACCATGACCGTGACCACCTTCAGCGAGGAATGAAGACATGCACCCGCTGCTGGCGCGCCAGCTCAGGAAATTCTGCCTGGATGGGCAGGTCAGCGATCTGGCGGGGTTGACGGCGGCCGTCGACAACGCCTACGTCAGCTTCGACGGCGACCGTGCGGTGATCGAACACGCGCTCGAGACCATGTCGAGCGAACTGGGGCGGCGCAACCGCCAGCTGGCCGAGCAGCTGGCCGAGAAACAGCGCGTGATGGACCAGTTGCTGGAGCTGAACCGCAAGCTTGAAGCGGCCCAGAATCAATTGCTGCAAGCGGAAAAAATGGCCACCGTCGGCCAGCTCGCTGCCGGCGTTGCCCATGAGATCAACAATCCGATTGGCTACATCTTTTCCAATTTCAGCGCCTTGCAATCGTATATGGACCAGATGTTCGCATTGCTGGCCAACTACGAGCAGGCCGAGGCCGCCATCACCCTGCCCGCCGTGGCGATCCGCCTGCGCGCCCACCGCGAGGAGATCGACCTGGACTTCCTGCGCCGGGATATTCCGCTATTGATGAGCGAGTCGAAGGAAGGCATCACGCGCGTGCGCGACATCGTCCAGGACTTGAAGGATTTCTCGCACGTCGATGCGCACCAGGACTGGGTGCTGGCCAATCTGCACAGGGGCATCGATTCGACCCTGAACATCGTCGCCAACGAAGTCAAGTACAAGGCCGACGTGGTGCGCGAGTATGGCGACATGCCGGAGGTCGAATGCCTGCCGTCGCAGATCAACCAGGTCGTCATGAACCTGGTGGTGAACGCGGCCCACGCGATCGGCGACACGCGCGGCACGATCACGGTGCGCACCGGCACGGACGGCGCGGACGCGTGGATTTCCGTGTCCGATACCGGCTGCGGCATCGCGCCGGAAAACCTGGCGCGCATCTTCGAACCCTTCTTCACCACCAAGCCGGTCGGCAAGGGCACCGGACTGGGCTTGTCGCTGGCCTACGGCATCGTGCAAAAGCATGACGGCCGCATCGAGGTCGACTCCGAACCGGGGCGTGGCACCACGGTTCGCGTCATCGTTCCGATCCGCCGGCCGGCGGTTGACTGAGTCAACGCCGCGCGAACAGCCGTTGCGGGCCGGCGGCCAGCGGAGCGAGCACACCGGGCACCGTCACCAGTTCGCCGCGCACCGGGCCGGGCCCGCTGACGTCGAACGAAAGCTTCATCTGGCGGTCGAGCGAGATGAAGGACGTCGGCGCGGCCGCCACCAGCTGGCGGCGCGGCATGCCGTCGATCCTGGCGTACATGCGGTTGCCCCACAGGCTCAGTTGCAGCGTCTTGCCGTTCGACAGCTGGTAGCTCGGTCCGCTGAGCTGTTCGAACTGCTCGTACCACACATCATGCAGGTGGGTGGGCAGGGCGAAGCGCTGGCTGGCGCCAGGTATCCTCACCGACTCCACCGCCGTTTGCGCGCCCGCCGTCGTGCACAGTGCCCCCAGCAGCGCAAGCAGGGTCAAAGCTTTCATGGTCGCCTCCTGTCGTCAAAAAATCCGGGTCGTCAATGTCACTATAGACAACGATTTCCTGCTGAGCCGCGACTGGTTCACAAGGTGCACGCGGGGTCTTTACAAAACTTAACCGACGACACATACGGGAGCAAGATGGCGGCCCCAAAGTGGCACCATGCATGCGATTCCCGCGTCATGCATCCACTGAAAGGTTGATCAAATGAACCAGCAACACAACAAGGCCAGCACCCCCACTCCTTCGCGCGGCCCACGCCGCTGGCTGATCGCCGGCGCACTGGTGCTGTGTGTCGGCGCCATGGCCGCGGCCGGCGCCAGCATGGCCGGCGACGGCCTTGGCATGGGCCTGCACGGCCACCGCGGCCACGCCCAGATGGATCCTGCCTCGATGGCCAGGCATGTGGACCAGATGGTCGAGCGCGTGCTGGCCGACGGCACGCCGGCGCAAAAGGCGCGCCTGGCCGCGATCGCCAAATCGGCCTACGCGGACTTGCTGCCGATGCACGCCGAATTGAAGGCGGCGCACACCCGCGCCCATGACTTGTTGACGGCCCCAGCCATCGACCGCGCCGCGCTCGAACAGTTGCGCGCCGAGCAGATGCAGCATCTGGACGTGGTCAGCAAGCGCATCCTGCTGGCGGTCGAGGATGCGGCCGAGGTGCTCACGCCGGAACAGCGCCTCAAATTCGCCGAGCACATGCAAAAGCGCATGCACTGACGCCCACAGTCCCGTGAAGCCATGTATTCTTGGGTCTTTTAACCTGCCAACGGCTTCCCGCATGCCGCAACGCGTATTGATGATCGAAGACGACCAGCGCCTCGCCGGCATGGTCGCTACCTACCTGGGCCAGAACGGCTACGAGGTGGCCCATGCCGGCACGGCCAAGGCCGGCCTGGCCAGGTTGCAGGCCGAGTCCTTCGTGCTGGTGCTGCTCGATCTGATGCTGCCCGACGCCGACGGTCTCGAAGTATGCCGCCGCATCCGCGCGCTGGGCGGGGACGTGAAAGCCATTCCGGTCATCATGCTCACTGCCAAGGGCGACCCGATGGACCGCGTGATCGGCCTCGAACTGGGCGCCGATGACTACCTGCCCAAGCCCTTCGAGCCGCGCGAACTGCTGGCCCGCCTGCGCGCCGTGCTGCGCCGTCCGACGCTGGCCGGCCTGAACGCACCGGCCGGTCCGGCACCGCTGCAGTTCGGGCGCCTGTGCATCGACGCCGGCGCGCGCTGCGCCCGCATCGACGGCCAGGAGCGGGTGCTCACGTCCTACCAGTTCGACCTGCTGCTGGCGCTGGCCGAGCGTGCCGGGCGGGTGCTCTCGCGCGAGCAGTTGATCGACGCCGTCACCGGCTCCACGCTCGAGCCCTTCGACCGTTCGATCGACGTCCACATCGCCCGCCTGCGCGCAGCCCTCGAAGACGATCCCAGGCAGCCCAAGCGCATCATCACCGTGCGCGGGGCCGGCTACGTGTTCGCCAAGGTGCAGGATGCCTGACACCATGACGCCGCCGTCCCGGCCAGCGCTGCCCCAGCGCCTGTACGTGCGCATCTACCTGGCCCTGCTGGTGAGCCTGGCGATTGCCGCGGTTGGCTTCGGTTTTGCCCACCTGCGCTACGATCCGACCCAGTTCGGTTCGACCGTCGACACCATTGCCGACGTCGCCGGCCAAGCCTTGCCGCCGGCCGACGCTCCCCAGGCCGAGCAGCAGGCCACCTTGCTGCGATGGCGCGCGCGCGGCCACGCCAGCCTGGCCCTGTATTCGGCCGAGCGCACCCTGATCGCCGCTGCCGGCCGTCCCCTGCCGTCGCTGCCGCCCGACCAGGATGCCAGCGGCCGCCTGTCCGACGCGCCTTCCGTGTTCGTGCTCAAGCTGCCCGACGGGCGCTGGCTGATGGCCCAGCGCGCGCCCGGCCGGCGCGCCTCGGTCAGCCTGCTGCTGATGCTGGCGGTGATCGCGCTGGTGGTCGGCATCGGCGCCTATCCAGTGGTGCGGCGCCTGACGCGACGCCTTGAAACCTTGCAGGGCAGCGTCGAAAGCTGGGGCGCAGGCCAGCTCTCGACCCGGGTCGCGGTCGAAGGCCACGACGAGGTCGCGCACCTGGCCACCAGTTTCAACCACGCGGCCGCGCGCGTCGAGGCGCTGGTCGCGGCCCAGAGGACGCTGCTGGCGAATGCCTCGCACGAATTGCGTTCGCCGCTGGCACGCATCCGGATGGCGGTCGAATTGATGCAGGGCCAAGCCAGCCCGGCGATTCGCGACGAGCTGACCCGCAATATCGGCGAACTCGACCTGCTGATCGACGAGGTGCTGCTGGCCAGCCGGCTCGACGCCGGCGCCGGCAACACGCCGGCCCACGAGCGGGTCGACTTGACGGCCATCGCGGCCGAGGAGTGCGCGCGGGTCGGCGCCCATCTCGAGGCCCAGGCCTTGAGCGTGCAAGGCGACGCCAGGCTGCTGCGGCGCATGGTGCGCAACCTGCTCGAAAACGCCCTGCGCCATGGCGCCGGAACGCCGGTCGAAGTGCGCCTGACGCGGACGGAGGAATTGCTCGAGCTCGAAGTGTGCGACCGCGGGCCGGGCGTGGCGCCGGATCAACGTGAACGCATCTTCACGCCCTTTTACCGGGTGCCCGGGGCCAGCGAGGCGGCCGGCGGCGTCGGCCTGGGCCTGAGCCTGGTGCGCCAGATCGCCGGCCACCACGGCGGCACGGTCGAATGCCGCGCCAATCCGCAGGGCGGCAGCTGCTTCCGGGTCCAGTTGCCGGCAAGCGCCTGAGTTTCCCGCCCGGCAGCGCGCCGGCGCCGGCCCGGTGTACACTCCTTGTTCAATTGGCCTTTTTGCCAAACGCTCAATATTGCAACAGGAGAGTAGCCATGTTCCGACTTGCTTGCGCGCCGGTCCTGCTGGCCTGCGCCGCCGCCTTCATGACCGCGCAGCAAGTCATGGCCGCGCCGGGGCCACCGCCGGCCCGGTATTTCGTCAGCGAAGGCGGCTACCGCAACCCCTTGCTGGCGCCGGACGGCAAACATCTGGCCGTGTTCACCGCGCTTCAGGATGGCTGGAGCATGGTCGAGACGGTCGCCATTATCCGGGTCCATGATATGAAGATGATCAGCGCGATCAAGATGGACCGTTTCGAAGTGCCGGCCCAGCTGTGGTGGGTCAGCAATTCCCGTCTGGTGATCAGCAAGGCGCGCGATTTCGGCGACAACGAACGTCCTACCCCGACCGGCGAACTGGTCACGGCCAATCTCGACGGCAGCGCCCAGTCCTACCTGTATGGTTATTTCCGGCGCGAGGGGCGTGACTTGGGCTTCGGCACCGTGGCCGGCTTGCCGACAGTGCGCAACAACCATTTCTACCTGGCCGAGACGGGCGTCAACGGCGCGCGCAGCTCGGTCTACGATGTCGACAGCATCAGCGGCAAGCGCACGCTGTTGCTGCGGCTCGACGCGCCCGGGCTGAGCATCCTGCTCGACCACCAGGAGCGGCCCCGTTTCGCCAGCGGCGTCAGCGATGATGGCATGATCAGTTTCCTCAAGTACGAACTGAGCGAAAAAAAATGGGTGGGCGACGCCAACACGACGGCCGAGGACAGCTTTATCCCGCAAGCGTTTTCGGCTGACGACACGGCCCTGTATGCGCTGGCCCACTCCAAGGGCGCACCGGCCAGCCTGGTGCGGCAAATACTCGCCAGTGGCGAACTTAGCGTCGTCGCCAGCGATCCGGAAGCGAGCGTGGCGCTGGTGAGCGCGGGGCGCGATTCGACCGAAGTGTTCGGTTGGACCACGCGGCTCGGCATTCCAGTGCTGCACTACCTGGACCCGGGCGCGCCGCTGGCGCAGCTGCACCAGCGCCTGAGCACGCAGTTTCCAGGCAGCCAGGTGCGCCTGCTCAACGCGAGCGATGACGGCGCCAAGGTCTTGTTCCACGTGGCCAGCGACCGCGACCCGGGCAGCTACTACCTGTACGACGCAGCGAGCAGCCGCGCCGACCTGCTGTTTGCCAGGCTCGAGCAACTCGATCCTGAGCAAATGGCAACGCGCCGTCCGATCAGCTTCAAGGCGCGTGACGGCCTGCGCCTGCACGGCTTTTTGACCCTGCCCAAAGGAGGATCGGGGCGCCAGTTGCCGATGGTGCTGCTACCCCATGGTGGGCCGCACGGCTTGGCCGACCAATGGTATTTCGACGCCGACGCGCAATTCCTGGCCAGCCGCGGCTACGCCGTGTTGCAAGTCAATTTCCGCGGATCGGGCGGGCGCGGCGAGGACTTCATCAAGGCTGGCTACCTGACGTGGGGTGGCGCCATCCAGAGCGACCTGATCGACGGCGTCGAGTGGACCATCGCCGAGGGCATCGCCGACCGCCGCCGCATCTGCGCCTACGGCATCAGCTTTGGAGCCTATTCAGCCATGATGGTGGCGGCGCGCGCGCCGCAGTTGTTCGCCTGCGCGATCGGTTATGCGGGCGTGTACGACCTGGCCATGATGCTCAAGTACGACATCGACAGCAAGGATACCTTGAAGTACACCATGCACCGGCGCTATGTGGGCGACGACGCCGAGCAGTTGCGCCTGAATTCGCCGGTCTTCCTGGCCGCGCAGATCAAGGCACCGGTATTGCTGATCCATGGCAGCGCCGACGACGTCACACCCGTGGCGCAAGGGCGCGCCATGCGGGCCGCCTTGCGCGAAGCGGGCGTCGACCCGGAGTATCTGCAAGTGAGTTCGGAGGGGCATGGCTTCTTCCTGCCCGCCAACCAGGAAAAGGTGTACCAGACGCTGGAAGCCTTCCTGGCCAAGCACATCGGCAAACCGGCCGCCACCAAATGAAAAAGCCGGCCCTTGCGGACCGGCCCGATGGTGCAGACCCGAATCAGAAGCTGTACGAAGCGCGCGCGTAGATGAAGCGCCCCGAGCGGCCGAACGGCGCCAGGTTCGAGTACGGCGCGTTGCCGGTCGTGTTCAGCGCCGGCGGCACCGACTCCGGATAGGCGTCGAACAGGTTGTCGGCACCGACGGCCAGGCTCAGCTGCTTGCTCAGGGCGTAGCGCGCCTCGAGGTCGACCACGGTCTTGGCGCCCATCGTGAAGTCGAGCGCGGCCGTGGTGCCGGGCGAGAGCACTTCGCCGTAGCGCGTGGCGCGCAAGGTCGCGCCCATTGCCCCCAGCTTCCAGTTCACGCTGGCGTTGATCTTGTTCTTCGGCTGGCCTTTCTCGAGCGTCAGCACGTTCAAGCGGTCGAACAGGATCGGCGCCGGGCTCAGCGCGGCCAGCTGGGCCGTCACTGGCACCTTGGTGACCTCGGTCTTGGTGATGTTGCCGGCCACCGTGAAGTCGAACTTGCCGGAGTCGCCAGCATTCATCGGCCAGCCCACCACCACGTCCACGCCCTGGGTCTTGGTGTCGACGCCATTGATGAAGAAGCGTCCGCCGCCCACGCCGATGAAGCCCTGTTTGGTCAGGAAGTCGCGCACATTGGCGGCCGTCAGGTTCTCCGACAGCACGATGCGGTCCTTGATCTTGATGTGGTAGGCGTCGACGGTGATGACAAGCTTGTCGAGCCGGGCCACGCCGCCGAGCGAGAAGTTGACCGACTTCTCGGCGTCGAGCGGCTTGGCGCCCAGGGCCACGGCCACCGGGTCGCTCGGCTTGAAGGTGGTGATCTCGAACGGCACGCCGTTGATGAAGTTGGTCGAGGTGGTGGTGAAGTTTTGCTGCTGCGGCGACGGCGCCCGAAAGCCGTTCTGCACCGAGCCGCGCAGGGCGAACGCGCTGCTGAAATCGTAGCGCCCGGCCAGCTTGCCGGCCAGGCTGTTGCCGAAGTCCGAATAGTGCTCGCCGCGCAGGGCGAACGAGCCGAGGAACTCCTTGCTCAGGTTGGCCTCGACGTCGACAAAGGCGCCCACCGCGCTGCGGCTGGTGTCGGACGCGTTGGCCGGCCGGAAGCCGGGAAACACTTGCGCGCCGGGCGCGGCCGGCGTGCCGTTTGGCAGCACCACCCCGCCGTAGCGGTAGGAATCGGGCTCGCCCGCCCACAGGGTGTAGCCTTCGCGCCGCGCTTCGGCACCCACCGCCAGGTTCAGCGGCGAGCTCAGGCCGGCCATCGAGACCGAGCGCACGCCCGTCAGGTTCAACACTGTCTGGTCGTAGGAGAAGCCGCCCGCGTCGAACACCGTCTTGCTGCCCGGGCCGATCGAGCGGTTCAGGGTGTTCTCGATGCTGAACGACATCTTGTTCTTGCCGTAGCCGAGCGAGGCGTCCATGTCCCACTCGCCCAGGGTCCAGCTGATGCCGCCGGTGGCGCTGCCGTCGTCGACGGTAGGGGCGATGATCGGCAGGAAGCCGTCCGGATAGATCGAGGCGATGTTGCGCACGTCCAGGGCCGGACGCACGAAGCCGGCCGAACGTGCCTCGCGGTTCTGGTAGCTGGTCCAGCCGTACAGCTTGGCGCCGCCGCCGAGCGAATAGCCGGCGTTGGCAAACACGGTCGACTGCTTCAGTTCCGGCTCGCCGTACCAGGAGTTATAGCGGTTGTAGCTCAGCTCGCGCGGATCGAAGCTGCCGTTGGCCAGCAGCGGATAGTTCTGGCGCATGTCATAGCCGCTGCGCTCGGTGTGCGCCTGGTCCTTGTATTCGGCGGCGATCACCAGGAAGCCGGAGTCGCCCAGCTCGAGCCCTTTCCAGGCGCTGACGGTGGCCGTCTGGCCATCGGTGCGCTTGCGCGAGGTTTGCGGCTGCCAGGTGGCGCCGGCCGGCGCGCTGCCGGCCAGGAACTCATACTCGGTCTTGCGGGCGCCATAGCTGACGGTGGCGTCGCCGCCCGTCTTGTCGGTGCGCAGGCGCAGGTTGACGACGCCGGAGATCGCGTCCGAGCCGTACTGGGCCGCCGCGCCATCGCGCAGCACTTCGATGTTCTTGATGATCGCCGTGGGAATCGTGTTCAGGTCGACCGAGGCCGAGCCGCGCCCGACGGTGCCGTTGACGTTGACCAGGGCTGCCGAGTGCCGCCGCTTGGAGTTGATCAGCACCAGCGTCTGGTCCGGCGCCATGCCGCGCAGGGTCGCGGGACGAATGGTGTCGGTGCCGTCGGCCAGGCCGGGACGGGGGAAGTTCAGCGAAGGCAGGGCGATCGAGAGCGCCTGGTTGATTTCGGTCGAGCCGGAATTCTTGAGGCTGTCGGCCGAGATGATGTCGACCGGCGAGGTGGTGTCGAGCGCGGTGCGGTTGGCGACCCGGGTGCCGGTGACGACCACCGTGGCGCTGGCCTCAGGCGTGCTTTGGGCAAAGGCGGCGCTGGCGCACAAGGTGCCGATGGCCAGGGCGAGCAAGTGTTTTTTCGGTGCAAAAGTGTTTTGCATAGTGTTTCCCAGGTAATGGTATCGATGTCATTCACACAATTGTGACAAATGGCTTTCAAGATTCTATTGCAGGAGGAAATTCAATAGTCGTTCCGCCCTTGTCAATACTGAAAGGTTTATCGTGTGAAGTCAACCGGGGAGCGGGTCCGGTGGCGCGAATAACAACAGCCGCCGAAGCGGCCGTCAGTTACGCGTAAGAATCTACAATCGACAACTCAGGCCGGTTCGCCCAAGGGATGCAGCAAGCCCACGGCGAAGCCTTGGGCGTAGTCGATGCCGATCTGGCGCACGATGTCGAGCGTGGCCTCGTCTTCCACGTATTCGGCCACAGTCTGGATGCCCATCACATGGCCCACCTCGTTGATCGCCTTGACCATGGCGCGGTTGATCGTATTGGCGGCGATGTCGCGGATGAACACGCCATCGATCTTGAGGAAATCGACCGGTAGCGAGCGCAGGTAGCCAAACGAGGACAGGCCGCTGCCGAAGTCGTCGAGCGAGAAGCGGCAGCCGAGGGCGCGCAGCTGCTCCATGAACAATTGCGCCTTGGGCAGGTTGGAGATGATCGCCGTTTCCGTGATTTCGAAGCAGATGCAACTGGGATCGACGTTGAAGATGTCGAATTGGTCCGTGATGTGCTCGAGCATGGAATCATCGTTGAGGGAGATCCCGGACAGGTTGATTGAATACAGGATGGGCGGCGCGGGCACGAGCTGGCCGGCGGCGGCCTGGCCTTGCTGCTGCTGGCGCTGGCGGTCGACAAAGCGGCAGACATGCCGGATCACCCAGCGGTCGATCGACACCATCAGGTCGTAGCGCTCGGCGGCCGGGATGAAGGCGCCCGGCAGGATCAGGTTGTTGCCGGGGCTGGCGATGCGCACCAGCACTTCTTCGTGGCGGTCGGCGCCGTTGCGCAAGGGAACGATCGGCTGGGCATACAGGCGGAAGCGATGCAGCTCGAACGCTTCGTTCAAGCGCGCCACCCACAGCATTTCACCGTGGCGCCGTTCCAGCATGACGTCGGACTCGCGGTACAGGTGGACCCGGTTGCGTCCCTGGTCCTTGGCCAGGTAGCAGGCCTGGTCGGCCGCCATCAGCAATTCGGTCATGGACTTGCTGTCCTGGTCGATCTCGACCAGGCCGATCGAGACGCCCAGCTCGAAGCTGCGCTTGTCCCACACGAAGCGGAAATCGCGGATCGACTGGCGAATGTCGTTGGCGATCTTGATGGCTTGGCTCAAGGGGCAGAACGAGAGCAGCACGCCCAGTTCGTCGCCGCCCAGGCGGGCCAGGATGTCGCTCTCGCGCATATGGGTTTGCAGCATCTTGGACAGCAGCTGCAGCAGCACGTCGCCGGCGCCGTGGCCGCAGGTGTCGTTGATGACCTTGAAGCGGTCCAGGTCCATGAACAGCAGCGCGTGCTGGTGGCCGTCCTGCTTGGCCGAGGCCAGCGCGCCGGCGATCGCCACCTCGAACTCGCGCCGGTTGATCAGGCCGGTGAGCGTGTCATGCGCCGCCTGCCAGGTCAGTTGATGGGCCAGCTTTCGCTCGTGGCTGACATCGTGGAACACGGCCACCGCGCCGAGCACGTCGCCGTCCTTCGACCAGATCGGCGCAGCCGAATCTTCGACCGCGATGCGGCGTCCCTCGCGCGTGACGAGCTGGCTGCGGCTGGAGATGCCCACCGCCTGGCGCATGCGCAGGCATTTGTGGGCGACGTTTTCGAACTCTTCCCCGTTTGCCTCGTCGACCAGGCGCATCACCTGCCCGATGTCGACGCCGTGCGCACGCTGGTTGCTCCAGCCGGTGAGCTGCTCGGCGATGCGGTTGAGGAACTGGGTCTTGCCGTTCGCGTCGGTGGTGATGACGCCGTCGCCGATCGAGCTCAGCGTTACCTCGGCCAGTTCCTTTTGCTGCGACACTTGCAGCTCTTGCTGCTTGCGCGCGGTGATGTCCCAGATGATGCCCAGGGTGCGCAAGGGGCGTCCGCCGGGGTCGCACACGGCATGGGCCTTGGCCGACAGCCAGCGCAGTGCGCCGTCGGCCCTCTGGACGCGGTATTCGAGCTCGTACTCGCCGCATTCGTCGACCCGCTGCTGCATGGTCGACACCAGCGCTTGGCGGTCTTCGGGATGCACGAAGCCGAGAAAGTCGCGGAACGACTGGTGCAGCAGGCGCCGTTCCAGACCCAGCAAGGCGGCCCCTTCGGCCGACCAGTCCACCGTGCCATCAAGGATATTGCCATCGACGATGCTCGAATCCCAGATCGCCATCTGCGCGGTGGCCATTGCCAATTGCAGCCTTTGCTGAAGGTCGTCGCCCATATAACACCCCCTTGGGTATTAGACCAGCGCCAGCGATTAGAGTTCCATCTTGCGCCGCAGTACTCGGCGCAGGCCGCCCGCGGCCCCCAGCGCCAGCGCCCCGGCCAGCAGGCCGGCCAGGGCGTCAAACAGCAGCGCCAGCATGCCCGCGGCACCGGGCAGCGCCGCCACCGCCTGCTGCGCCAGCTCGCTGAGCCGATGCAGCTCCGGCATGCCATGGACCAGGATTCCGCCGCCGACCATGAACATGGCCGCCGTGCCGAGCACCGACAGGGTTTTCATCAGCAGCGGTGCGCCCGCTAGCAACAGCGCGCCGAGCGCGCGTGCGGCGCCGCTGTCCCGCCGGCTCAGGTAGAGCCCGGCGTCGTCGAGCTTGACGATGAGCGCCACCAGGCCGTACACGCCCACCGTCATCAGCAGGGCGATCGCGCACAGCACCGCCACCTGCTGGCCGAACGGGGCGCCGGCCACCGTGCCGAGCGCGATCACGATGATCTCGGCCGAGAGGATGAAGTCGGTGCGCACGGCCCCGTCGATCTTTTCCCGTTCCAGTGCCAGCAGGTCCGCCTCGGGATCGTGCAAGGCCGCCAGCAGGGCGTCGTGGCCGGCCCCCTCGGCGCCATGGGCGAGCTTCTCCACGCCTTCGTAGCACAAGTAGAGGCCGCCAACCATCAGCAGCGGCGTCACGGCCCAGGGCGCCCAGGCGCTCACCGCCAGCGCCGCCGGCACCAGGATGGCCTTGTTCTTGAGCGAACCGACGCCGACCGCCCAGACCACCGGCAACTCGCGCTCGGCGCGCACGCCGGCCACCTGCTGGGCATTCAGGGCCAGGTCGTCACCCAGCACGCCGGCCGTCTTCCTGGCCGCCACCTTGCTCATCAGGGCCACATCGTCGAGGATCGCGGCAATATCGTCGATCAAAGCCAGCAAGCTGCCTGCAGCCATCTTCCCTGCTCCCGTGTGGTATAGAACCGCCATCTTACCCGAGGCGGGGCGCCAGAATAGCGCGCCGTTTTGCAGTTCAGGCCCTCAATTCTGCAACTCGTCGCTTTCGCGCCTGCTTTGCCGGAGCCCGTCCGTATAGTGACCTGACTGCAAGGCTGCGGCGCTTGCGGGCCAATCCAATACCGATTACCCGGACCATGAATCGACTTCTTTCCCTGTGCGCGAGCCTGGCGCTGATCGCCGGCCCCGCCGCTGCGGCCTTCCAGGCCCAGCGCATCGCCAGCCCCGCCCACGCCGTCAAGCTCGACGGCGTGCTCGACGAGGCCGTCTGGCAGCAGGCACCGGTGCATGACAATTTCTTTGAAAACCAGCCGCTCGACAAAGTCGCCGCCAAGGTGCGCACCGAGGTGCGCATCGCCTACGACGACAAATATTTCTACATCGGCGTGAAGGCCTTCGACCCGGATCCGCAAGCGTTGCGCGCGCCGTTCACCCGGCGCGACAAGATTTCTGGCGACCAGGATTTCATTGGCCTGTTCCTCGATCCGAGCGGGGCCAGGAAATCGGCCCAGATCCTCTACATCAACCCGCGCGGCGCCTTCACCGACGGCATCTACAGCGACACCAACGGCGAGGACTTCGCGCCCGACTTCGACGTCGACGTCGCCACCGCCCGCTTCGACGGCGGCTGGAGCGCCGAGGTGCGCATCCCCTTCTCGTCGATCGCCTACGCGGCCGGCCAGGGCGCGCCGTGGAACTTGCTGGTGATGCGCAACATGACACGCGAGACGCGCTACAAGATGTTTTCCGGCGCCGTCACGCGCACCAGCAACTGCCTGCTGTGCTTTTCGGAACCGGTGACGGGCCTGCAGGATTTGCCGACCGGCCTGAACTGGACCGCCACGCCCCAGCTGGTGCTGCGCCATGGCCACGAAGACGTGGCCGGACAGCCGCGCCGCGCCATCAGCGGCCACGACCTGTCGCTCGACGTCAAGCTGCGACCCGACTCGGCCACCATCATCGACGCCACCGTCAACCCGGACTTCTCGCAGATCGAACTGGACGCGCCCCAGTTGTCCGGCAACACCCGCTTCGGTCTGTTCGTCCAGGAGAAACGCCCGTTTTTCCTCGAGGGCAGCGATATTTTCCAGACTCCTCTGCGGGCGATCAACACGCGCGCCATCAGCGACCCGGCCTGGGGCGCACGTTACACGCGGCGCGACGCCGGCAGCGACCTGACCATCCTCACCACCCACGACGTGGGCGGCGGCCTGGTGCCGCTGCCGGGCGCCTACGCGACCAATTACGCAAACCAGGACTTCGGCTCCCAAGCCACGGTGGCGCGCGCCAACTTCAAGCAGGGCGCGTTCGCCGTGGGCGCCATCGGCAGCGAGCGCAGCATCGACGGCGGACGGGGCTACAACCGGGTGGCCGGCCCTGATTTCTCGTGGCAGCGCAACGACACCGAGCGCATGCGCGGCCAGCTGCTGGTCAGCAGCACCACCGCCCAGCCCGACGCCAGCGGCGAGCTGCGGCTGGGGCCCCGGACGCGCGGCCACGCCGCCTTCCTCGACTTCTCGCACGAGGAGGAGGCATGGGCCGTGTACACCCTGCTCGACGACCTGAGCGACGGCTTTCGCAACGACAACGGCTTTTTCCCTCAAGTGGGCTACCACACCTACGTGGCCGAGCTGACCAGCAAGCAAGGCAAGAGCGGCCCGCTGGACGAACTCAATTTCTACTTCCACGGCGAGCGCCGCTTCGACCAGGCCGGCGCCCTGATCTACAAGGACTACACGCCCGGCGTGTGGATGCGCGGGCCGTATGACGGTGAACTCAACATCCGCATCAAGCCGCGCAACCGCATGCGCGTCAAGCAGGGCGGGGAATTGTTCCAGACCGCGCAGCTGTGGTTCCGGCTCGACGCCACGCCCGGCCCGAAGTGGGCGCGCATCTCGGCCGAGGTCGAGCTGGGCGACGAGATCGACGTCGCCGGCGCGCGCCTGGGCAAGGGCGGTTTCACGCAGCTGTACGCACGCCTGCGCCCGCACGACCGGCTCGAGTTCGAACCAAGCTATGCGCTGCGCTGGATCGACGGCAAGAGCGGCCCCGAGGCCGGGCGGCGCCTGTACACCGAGCAGGCGCTGCAATTGAACGGGATATACCATTTCGGCCCGCGCGACACCCTCCGCATGATCCTGCAGAAGGCGCGCACCACCCGCAACCCGGCGCTCTACACGAGCCCCGTGGCGGCGGCCAGCACCAGCGGCACCAGTTCCTTCGTCTATGGCCACACCGCCGGACTGGGCACCGCAACCTATCTCGGACTCACCCTGTCCGACGGCGACACGCCAGGCTATCAGCCGAAGCGCCGCCAAAACGAGTTGTTCGTCAAATTGTCGTGGCAAATTTAAACAGCGAGGCACTCCATGAAAACCGAATTCGATTTTTCCGCCGCATCGACGGGCGTGAACCGCCCAGTCAAGCGCAAGACGCGCATCACGATCTACCTCGACGATGAAGTGCTGGAAGCGTTCCGCAACCAGTCCGAGCAGAGCGGCAAGGGCTACCAGACCCTGATCAACGCCGCCCTGCGCACGCGCCTGGCGGCGCAGGCGGCCAGCGCCGACTAGCTTCAAAGGGGTCAGGCCCCGGTTTGCGGACGTCATCTCAACCGGGGTCAGACCCCCAACGGAAAAACCGGGGTCTGACCCCTCGGACCGTCGTGCTCCAGTCACAGCGGGGCTTACTTTTGCGTGGCCCGCAGAGAAATTATTACACTCGGCAAGAATTATGCTAATCTTCCCGCTCTTTTAACCCGGGAGGAAAGTATGAAAAAAGGCGAACTGATTGCAGAATTTGCGAAACGTACGGAAATGTCCGGCGCGGCAGCGAACAGCGCGGTCAACACCATCATCGACATCATCACCGAGCGTCTGAAAAAAGGCGACACGGTCGGCATCACCGGTTTTGGCACCTTCTCGGTGGCCAAGCGCGCCGCTCGCAAGGGCCGCAACCCGTCGACCGGTGCCGCGATCAAGATCGCTGCCTCGAAGTCGCCAAAGTTCTCGGCTGGCGCGACGCTCAAAGCTGCAGTGAACCCAAAGAAGAAGTAAGCACCCCACGCCTGCGGCCCGCAGCGCCAGCCCTGGTCACTGACCTGGTCCGGCAGCGCGCGGCGCCGCGCGTCCCCATTCCCCCCGATCGCGCCGCATGAGTTTGAGCACCTGGATTACCTTCGTCATTGCCGGCACCCTGATCGCCCTGTCCCCCGGTTCGGGCGCCATCCTGGCGATGTCGCATGGGCTGGCGTACGGCTTGAGAAAGGCCAGCGCCACGGTGCTGGGCCTGCAACTGGGCCTGCTGCTGGTGTTCGTGATTGCCGGCGCCGGCGTCGGTTCCCTGTTGCTGGCCTCCGAGCTGGCCTTCACCATCGTCAAGACGGTCGGTGCGCTGTACCTGGTGTACCTGGGCGTGAGCCAGTGGCGCAGCCCGGTGGCGGCGCCAGCCGTGGCGCAGGCGGCGCAGCAGGGCGGCGCGCCAAGGCGCATCCTGACCGGCTTCCTGACCAACGCCACCAACCCGAAAGGGATTGTGTTCATGGTGGCCGTGCTGCCGCAGTTCATCACCGCCGGCGCGCCCCTGCTGCCCCAGCTGGCCATCCTCGGCGCGACCATGGTGACCATCGACACCCTGGTCATGCACGGCTACGCGCTGCTGGCGGCGTCGATGCAAAGCTGGTTTCGCGACGCCCGTTCCCTCAAGCGCCAGAACCGCTTCTTTGGCGCGGTGCTGGTGCTGGTCGGCGGCGCGCTGTTCTTCGTCAAGCGCGGCGCCTGAGGCCTCACAGTATCCCGAGCGCTTTCAGGCTGGCCCGCGCCAGCGGAATGCGCTTGGCCGAATCGCTCTCGTCGACCAGGTCGGCGTTGAGCGCGAAGGCGTAGATGCGGTCACCCTTGCGCACCCAGCCCACCCACCAGCCCAGGTCCGCCTTGGGATCGCCCGTGCGTCCGGTCTTGGCGTGCAGCTCGTAGTCGGCGCCCTGTTCGAGCAGCGTGATGTCGCGCACCGCCGCCATCGCCGGCTTGGGGAGGGGCAGCTTGTCCTGTGCCAGGCGGGCCAGGAACAAGCTCTGTTCGAGCGCGCTGACCTTGAGCGGGCCGTCCAGCCAGAAACGGTCGACGACGCTGCCGATGTCGTTGTTGCCGTAGCCGATGCGCGCGAGCTGCTCGCGCATGCGTGCCAGGCCGATGCGCCGCGCCAGCTCCTGGTAGACCGGCACGTTGGAGACCTTGATCGCGTCGCGCAAGCTCATGTCGCGTTCCCACTGCTTGACCCGTTGCGGCTTGCCGCCGTAGGGCAGCACCTGGTCGACGCTGTCGACTGCGCCCACCGTCAATCCGATCAGGCTGTTGGGAATCTTGAAGGTCGAGGCGGGAAGATAGCGCGCGCTGGCGCGCTTAAGATCGTGCGCCGTGAAGGTGTCGGCCCGTACGTCGTAGACGATGAAGGTGCCGTTCAGGCCTGCGTCGCGAAACAGCTGGGAGATGGCGGCGCTGTCGCGCCAGGTCGACGCCTGTGCGCCGGCGGCCGCGCACAGCAGGCTTGCGAGGATAATGAGGGGTTTTTTCATGGCGCCATTCTATGCGTGGAATAATTCTGAGGCAATGTGAAACCTTTTGTAACTTCTGTCCGCGCTTCCGGCGCTCGTGCGTTTCAATTGAACAGGCGCCCATCGTGCGTCATCCTGGAGATCAACATGCCTACCCCTTTCCTGAAAACCCTGGTCGCGCTGGCCCTGGCGGCCGTGTCCGCGCTGGCGCTGGCCGATCCGCCCGCGCGGGTGGGCCGCATCGCGCTGGTGCAGGGTGCCGTCAGTGTCAGCGGCGAGGTCGGCCAGGAGGCCAGCGCCGCGCTGGTGAACTGGCCCATCACTTCGCACAACCAGGTCACCACCGGCCGCGACGGGCGCACCGAGCTGCGCGTGGGTTCGACCGCGATCCGGCTAGACGCCGATTCTTCGCTCGACATCAGCGAACTCGATGACGAGTCGCTGCGCCTGCACCTGCATTACGGCAGCGTGAGCGTGCGCCTGCGCAGCGACGACGCGCTGCGCGGTTTTGAGCTGAGCACGCCCCAAGGCCATGTGCGCCTGCAAGAGCCGGGCCGGGTGCGGATCGACGCCGAGCGCACCCGCGACACCAGCGTGATCAACGTGTTCGACGGCGTCGCGCTGGTCGACGGCGGCGGTTCGACCTTGACCGTGCGGGCCGGCAAACGCGCCGAGATCCGCAACGACGATGTGCTGACCGGGCTGGCCGTGCGCGACAGCTTCGACGACTGGGCCGCGCAGCGCGACGCCCGCGACGAGCGAGTCACCTCAGACCGCTACGTCACGCGCGACATGACCGGCTACGAAGAGCTCGACCAGAACGGGTCGTGGCGCGACGACGCCGAATACGGGCCGCTCTGGACGCCGGTGGGCGTGGGTGCCGACTGGGCACCTTACCGCGACGGGCGCTGGGCCTGGGTCGCTCCCTGGGGCTGGACCTGGGTCGACAACGCGCCCTGGGGCTACGCGCCGTTCCACTACGGCCGCTGGGTGATGGTCAACCAGCGCTGGTGCTGGGCGCCCGGACGCCAGGTCGGCGTCCCAGTATGGTCGCCCGCCCTGGTTGGCTGGGTTGGCGGCGGCGGCTGGAGCGTCTCGTTCAATTCGGGCGGATCGCAGCGCCAGATGCCGGCGCAGGGCTGGTATCCGCTTGGTCCGCGCGAAGTGTTTGTGCCGGGCTATCGGGTCAGCCAGGAACGTCTGCATTACATCAATCGCCACGCACGCGAGGGGGCCGATCGCGATGGCCGCCACGAAGGGCTGACCGTGGTTCCGCATGAGCAATTCGGACAGCGCGGCGTGGTCCAGGTCAATCGCGTGCCGCACGCGGCGCTGGCGCCGCAGCAGGTCCTGCGCGACGTTAAGCCCGGCGCACCGCCGCCGCCGCTGGGCGCGCGCCGCGACCGCGACGGCGAGCCGCGTTTTGATAATCGTGCTAATCGCAACGACAACCGGCCCGGCATGGATAACCGCGAACGGCGCGGCAACGAGCAACGTCCAGCGCCGGCCGTGGTGCTGACAGCGCCGCCTGCCGTGCAAGCGGTCGCGCCGGCGGCAGCACCTGCTGCGGTGCCGCGCCGCGACCAGCGCCCGGGATTTGACGAGGGGCGCCGCATCCCCGACGAGGGACGGCGCGACGCGCGCCCGGTGCCGGTCGCGCCGCCGGCCGTCCAGGCTGTGGCGCCGCCGCGTCCGGCCGCCGAACCGCTGGCACAGCCGCGCATCGAGCATGGCAATCGGCAGGATGGTGAACGGCGTCAGCGCGAAGCCGAGCCGCCGATGGCGCGTCCGGCCCCGCCGGTGCAGGCGGTGCAACCGGTGCGCACGGTTCCGGCCCAGGCTGAAAAAGCCGCATCGTCCGAGCCGGCCAAGCAGCGTCACAATGAGGAGCGCGGCAACAACAACCGCGGCGAGCGCGACAACGTCGACAAGCGCTGAGCACTGGCCAACCCCGGATTGTGCTGTCCTGGCGCCCGAAACGGGCCGTTCGTCTCAATCCGGAGGCGCCGCGCGCGGCCCGCCGCTACAGTATTTGCAAGCGATTAGTCCCGCTCCTTTCCTTGCCAGGGGAATTTTCAAGGCCAGCCGCGTGCTGGCCTTTTTTTGTCCGCGCTGGCCAAAGTCGCCACATTGGCTACAATGAGGGAAATCTGGCAGCGGCCATCCGCCGCGCCGAACCGACTCTTGAACTGGAATACGAATGAATCCCGCTGACTCCCTTATCGAATACCCGAGTGACTTCCCGATCAAGGTGATGGGCGCGACCCACGATGACTTTGCCGCCACCATTGTCGAGGTGGTGCTGGCCTTCGACCCGACCTTTCACGCCGGTCGCATGGAAGTACGGCCCTCGGCCAAGGGCAACTACACCGGCCTGACGGTGATGGTGCGTGCCACCAGCCGCACTCAGCTCGATGACCTGTACCGCGCCCTGTCGGGCCACCCGATGGTCAAAATCGTCATGTAGCAATCTTATGTCAAGGACGCAGTTTTGCGCGTTCGCTTATAATGTTGCGATGTCTTCCCCCCGCCCTGAGGCGATCGTACGCGACCTGGGCCGCGCCGAGTACGAGCCTACCTTTACCGCCATGCGCGCTTTCACCGACGCACGCGAGCTCGACACGCCCGATGAACTTTGGATTGTCGAGCATCCGCCGGTGTTTACGCTGGGCCTGGGCGCCGACCGTGGCCATGTGCTGGCCGGGCCGGGCATTCCGTCCCACGCGGTGCCGATCGTGCAGACTGACCGCGGCGGCGAAGTGACCTTCCACGGCCCCGGTCAGGTTGTCATCTACCTGCTGATGGACCTGCGCCGCAACAAGCCGGGCGGCAAGCTGTATGCGCGCCAGTTCGTGCGCAAGATCGAGCAGGCAATCATCGACGTGCTGGCAGCGTATAATCTGACAGGCGAGCGGATCGACGGCGCGCCTGGCATCTACATGGCGGATGGCCCGTCGAAAGGCGCCAAGATCGCCGCGCTGGGCCTGAAGGTGCGCGGCAATGGCTGTACCTATCACGGCCTGTCGCTCAATGTGGCGATGGACCTGGCGCCGTTTTCCTGGATTAACCCCTGTGGCTACGCGGGGCTGGCAACGGTCGATATGCGCAGCATGGGCGTGTCGGTGGCGCTGGCCGAGGTGCAGCAGGCGCTGGCGGCCGAACTGGTACGCCAGCTGGCCAGCGTCGACCCGCAGCCCGAAACGAATACGATCAACTAAGCCCGCTGGGCACCCTGCCACATGACCTCCGAAACCGATACCGTCAGCGCTCCCGCCTACAACCCCAGCGACAAGCAAAAAGGGGCAAGCAAGACTTCGCGCATCCCGATCAAGATCGTTCCGATCGATCAGGTCGAGCGCTTGAAAAAACCGGACTGGATTCGCGTCAAGGCGGCATCGGCCTCATCGCGTTTTTATGAAATCAAGGACATCCTGCGCGCCAACAAGCTGGTGACGGTGTGCGAAGAGGCGAGCTGCCCGAACATCGGCGAATGCTTCGGCAAGGGCACGGCCACCTTTATGATCATGGGCGACAAGTGCACCCGGCGCTGCCCGTTCTGCGACGTCGGCCACGGCCGCCCGGACCCGCTCGACGCCAGCGAGCCAGCCAGCCTGGCCAAAACCATCGCCGAATTGCGTCTCTCGTACGTGGTGATCACCTCGGTCGACCGCGACGACCTGCGCGACGGCGGCGCGGGCCACTTCGTTGAGTGCATCCAGCAGACCCGCGCGCTGTCGCCGAACACCCGCATTGAAGTGCTGGTACCGGACTTCCGCGGCCGCCTGGCCAAGGCGCTGGCGCTGTTCAAGGATGGCTTGCCGGACGTGATGAACCACAATCTGGAAACCGTGCCGCGCCTGTACAAGGAAGCGCGTCCCGGCTCCGACTACACGCACTCGCTGGAACTGCTGCGCGATTTCAAGGCGCTGTATCCGGGTGCGGTGACCAAGTCCGGCATCATGGTGGGCCTGGGCGAGACGGACGAGGAAATCCTGCAAGTGATGCGCGACCTGCGCGCCCACAACGTCGACATGCTAACCATCGGCCAGTACCTGGCGCCGTCGGGCGACCACCTGCCAGTGCGCCGCTACGTGCACCCGGACGTATTCAAGATGTTCGAGGCGGAAGCCTACAAGATGGGTTTCGCCCACGCGGCCGTCGGCGCCATGGTGCGCAGCTCGTACCATGCGGACCAGCAAGCCCACAATGCGGGCGTGGAAGTGGCTGACCACTGATTGTTTCCACAGAACCGCTGGGCCAGATTCAAGCGCGGGATAAGCAGGTTTCTCGCGCGATCATTGTGTATTGCAGTTCTTGGCAAAGTCGGTCGAGTTCCGTGCATTAAGAAGCGAGAGTAGTTGGGACTCGGACAATTCTTCTTTATGCTGGTACTTCGCCAAATACCCAAATTGGATCTGGTTGTCCGCAACGCTATTGAGGTTGCATTGGACGCCTTTAAAATGCACTCCTGATCGAACCAGCGCAGTGATCGTATTCTGAATCGCGATATAGCTAGTGCCGGTGCCGGCAAGCAGTGCATTGGCGGGCTGGTCAGTCGGGCTGGGGGCAATCAATGGACGGATCCCCAAAGCGCGTAGCTGGCGCACGATTTCCGCAGTGGCGTATTTTTCGTTGAATTTTGGAACGAACAAGATTGCGTCGTAGGGAGAATACCGTGTGACATTGACGGCCGCGCCATCGGACAGTTCGACGTTCCTGGTAGCCCCATATGCCAAAGTATCGACCCGTAAATTGCCGTCCGCTTTGTTTTGCAAAAACGAGATGGACTTGTCCAGGCCGCGCAACTCCAGGCCGACCGAATCGTTCGATTTCTTCGGCAAGGAAAAATAGTAATTTTGACCCGTGTTGAGCGCCCTCCCGCTCATAGCCGGCAGGGATTTTGCCGTGCTGTTGGCATAGGTATTCACGGGAGCGACGGTCTCGTTTTCACGCACAATATTCAACTGGACCGACCGGTCTTGCCAATTCGATGGTGTTTTGATTTTCTCGACAAACAGACGGTCGTTTTCAGATGATGCAGTGCCTCCTGCTTGCGCAAATGCGCTTGAGATCAAGGAAAAACGAGCCGATGCCGGCGACGTCGGGGCCACTACGACACGATTGTTTACATCTAATACTATTTCGTCGAAGATCTTGTATAGGAAGCTCGCCTTTCTTGTCACCCTTTGTCTGCTACCATCCCGAAAAATCAACTTGATCGGCAGGCCTTCTCCCGTCGTTGCCTGGAGCAGTTCGGCGGCGGAAAGAATGACATGAAATACGCCTTCGCGATTCGTGCCATAAAACTGGCCGCCAACCTCAACTGTCGCGTCGATATAGACGTAATCGTTACTGTCTTTTTGTTGCGCTATGCTGCCGCGTAGCGCGTAACTGCCAGCATATTGGGAGAGGACGACGTAGACAATCAAGAGCAGGACGATGAAGTACGACACAGTACGCGGCCATGGAGGGAGCTTTTGCCAATTGCCGATAAGAAATTTTACCAAACTTGTCAGTGTGGAGCCATCCACCCCAGCGTCTGTCCTACCTCCATGCGGATTGTCCTTAGCCGTCGCCATGATCGATCCAATCAAATCTAGTCCGAAGGGGACCGGCAACTATTGAGTTGCCGGCAAAGTTTTAAGCATGTAAATCATGATAGTTGGTTTTTTATCTCATAAACTCTCCAATTATCACAAGCACCATTAGCAGCAAAACCTTATCGTTGATCCGCGGTAGGCGCTCGCTCTTCTCGCTATCTAGTGATGGAAGTTATTCTGCGGGTAATGAACGGCCTCAGCCTTTCGAGGCGGAAGCCTGCAAGGTGGGCTTAGCGCAGGCAGCCGTCGGCGATATGCTGCATAGCCCATATCACGCTGACCAGCAAGCCCACAATGCGGGTGTGGCGGTGGCCAATCACAGATCTCGACTCAAACGGAATGACTTGGCAATCGAAGGACGCCTGATCGCTCAATGTGGCATGCACTATCTGCACATAGCGGAAGTCATCCCCGGCTGAACTCTTGATCAGCGCCAATTCTATCCAAGTGGATCTGATCAATAATTGCCTCGGTCACTCACCTTGAGTCGAGCTGAGGTCACTATGCCGATCGATCTGAAGAAATTCACAACGCACCTCAGTAATAATGCGGATAAGCTGGGTTTTGGCAAAGGAAAATGTGCACTCTTCGTCAGGCTTGCACTGCAAGCCGGCGGCTTGCGCACCGCAGTCTGGCCTGTGCACGCAAGGGAATGGGGGCCGACCCTGCTCGCCGCCGGATTTCATGAGATTGAGGTGGCGCGACCAGAAACCTTCACACCCATGAAGGGGGACGTGGCGATCATTCAAGCTACGTCAATTCGTAAGAGCGGACACATCCAAGGCTATGACGGGACGAATTGGGTCTCCGACTTTGTTCAACGAAATGGGTTTTGGCCAGGCCCTGAATACCGGACCGAGAAACCATCATATGTCGTCTACCGCCGTTAGCCACATCTTGATCCTCACGTGCCTTGGTTTTGCTAGTTCTAATTTTGAGGTTCAGGCCAAGGACGTACAGCGCACGCTGTCATGTCATTCAAAAAGCACGGAACTTGTCGGCCTGAAGCAAGCGCCACTCCGTGCACGGCGCATTGAGCTGCACCTGCTGGAAGTCGCTTTTCAGGGTGGCTCTCGGCAGTTCGTCGATCAACCCCCGCATGATGAGCTTGGTGGATTGCACTGGCGGTATTGTGGCTACGACGCGCGAAGCAAAGTCCACTTGATCGAACGGTCCGAAGGGGACCTGTTCTCCGGCGTCCTTCTTTTTCAGGAAACTGGAGCGACGCTCCATGCTGGGCATACTGTCATTCTTGCGCCTGTAGCACAAGAATTCCTGGCGATTGAACAAGAGAATGGGATGGACGGGGAGCTCTGGTCGGTGCACGATTTCGGTGGAAACATCAAATGGAAGGGCTACGCCGGAGTTATTGAAAAAATCAACGGCACCGATATGGTCATGGCAACTTTTGGGCGCCCTCACTGGAATTCGAAGGGCGAATTGATCGCGCACTTCGCTTGCACCGCTTCGAAGGTGAACGGGAACGTCACACTGCTGCAATCCTTGGGTAATTGGAACTGGAAGGCGATATGTCAATCGTGAGTCAAAAACGGCAAGTGACCTTGCCAAAGGTATTGTGATCGGTTGGCAATTCATCCGGGCGATGACTTGCTTTTCCTTGTGGGCAGCGGAGCATACGATACTAAAGCGTGTCGAGTGACGGATCAACGACAGCTTAGCGAACCTATTGCCAGTTACAAGGTATTCCGGTGAGGACTCCCTGAGCGATACCGTGAAAAAGCGGTCTGAAGCGAACCGGCCCAGGAAGAAACCTTCATGAAGCGGCGCACCGCCTCAGCACGACTTGAAAAGTCTCGTACAATTGCCTGAAACCGATTCAACAACCAGCCAGGCGACGACGATGAGTACTGATCCCCGATTCACCCCGGAAGCCATGAACGCGCGCGGCGCCAACTTCCTTCCCGGCCACCTTGGCATCGAGATCACCCGCGTGGGCGACGGCGAAGTGGCTGCGCGCCTTGAGATCAAGCCGCAGCTGTTGGCGCCGAACGGTTTCCTGCACGCGGGTTCGGTGGTCACGCTGGCCGACACGGCCGCCGGCTATGCCTGCATCGTCAACCTGCCCGAGGGGGCGAATAACTTCACCACTGTGGAACTGAAGTCGAATCATCTGGGCACGGCGCGCGAGGGCGCGATCAGCTGCGTGGCCAAGGCTGCGCACATGGGCCGTACTACCCAGGTATGGGATGTGGTGGTGGTCAATGAGGCGAACGGCAAGACGATCGCGCTGTTTCGCTGCACTCAAATGATCCTGTATCCGCAATCGAGATGACGCGACGCTTTGCACTTGCCGGCTTGTTGGCGTTCGCTGTCGCCAGTGGCGCGCTGGCAGACGACGCTACATATCAGGGGCTCGGTGGCAAGAGCGGCATCCATCAAATCGTGGCGACCTTGATTCCGCTGATTCAGGCCGACCCGCGCATCAAGGAATCGTTCACGGATTCGGACATGAAAGTGCTGGCGCAGCGGCTGGAAGAACAATTCTGCGTGCTCAGCGGTGGGCCTTGCGTGTACAAGGGCAAGCCGATGGCCGATATTCACGATGGGCTGAATGTGAGCAATGCGCAGTTCAATGCCTTGGCTGAAGACCTGCAGATCGCAATGGAGCGCAACAAGGTTCCGACACGCTTCCAGAACAAGCTGGTGGCCAAGCTGGCGCCGATGCAGCGCGAGATCGTCACCAAATAAGGTCGCCGCGACACATGCAATCGTGGAAGGTGCTGCAAAAATGAGGGGATTGGCGATTTTGGGTGGAAAGCAATTAATTGCAGCGTTGGCGATGGCGGGCGGCACCGCGCTGGCACAGGACATGGGCAAATTGAGCGCCACCGGCGGCGTCAGCCAGGTCGAAGGCGCTGGCGGGGGTGGCCTGGTGCCTTGGGCCTTGATCACTGGCTACGGCACGCGCGACAGCTGGGGCGCGAATACCCACGCCACCAGTGTGCGGACCCAGGACTACGCGCTCGACAGCGTAGGCGTGGCTGTTGGCATCGCCGACCGGGTGGAAGTGTCGCTAGCGCGCCAGGCGTTCAGCGGCAGTCTGGCGCCCTTGGCCGCCCTCTCGATTCATCAGGACATTGTCGGGGTCAAGCTCAGGCTGGCCGGTGACGCAGTCTACGATCAGGACCGTGCGCTGCCGCAACTGGCGGTCGGGGCCATGTACAAGCGCAATCAGGGTGTGGGCGGACTGGGCGCGCTGGGCGTGAGCCATGTACAGCAGCTGGGAGCCCGCGATGACCATGGCATTGACTATTATCTGGCGGCCACCAAGATCTGCCTTGACAGCAGCTTGCTCCTGAACGGGACCGTGCGCGCGACGCGCGCCAATCAAATGGGGCTGCTTGGCTTCGGCGGTGACCAGAACGACAAGATCCGGGCGATGCTGGAAGTGTCCGCCGCCTACCTGATCGATCGCAAGCTGGTCGCCGGTGCCGAGTACCGGATGAAACCGCACAACCTTGGCATCGATCCCGAGCGGGACTACTACGACGTGTTTCTGGCTTGGTTTCCGAGCAAAAATTTGTCGGTGACGGCGGCGTATGCGGTATTGGGGGAAATTACGGCGTTTAATTCGAAGCGCCAGCGTGGCGCGTATTTGTCGGTACAGGCCGGGTTTTGAGCCGGATCAGGTGCAAGGCGCTCGACCGCCTTGGGGGGCCCGCCCAATGAGCTTGTGAAAATTTTAATCGCTGGAAAAAACGCCGTTTCCACGCAGGCGTGAGCCCATGCGGTGCCAAATGAAATGCGTTCTATGGGTTCTCGCCTGCGCGGGAACGACGAGTAGGCGCAGCGTGTTTCACCGTCTCAAATTTAACCGGCCAGCGCCTTTTGCAGCAATTGATGCAGGGCTTGGAACTCCGGCTCACCCACATAACGCTTGATGATTTTGCCATTCTTGTCAATCACATACGTGGTCGGCGTCAGCGCCACGTCGCCAAACGACTTGGCGATCTGGCCACCACTGTCCATGGCCACGGTAAACGGTAACTTGCGTTCCTCGGCAAAATTGAGCACGTAATTGGGCGGGTCGTAGCGCATGGCGACGGCCACGAACTCCAGTCCCTGCCCTTTGAACTTGTTGTAAGTCTCGACCATCTGCGGCATTTCCTTCACGCAGGTGGTGCAGGACGTGGCCCAGAAATTGACCATCACCACCTTGCCGCGCAAGCTTTCGGTGCTGATGTTTTTGCCATTGAGGTCGATGAAGGTGACCGCCGGCGCCGCCTGGTGGCGCGTCATGGCGGCGTAGCCGACGCCGGTCAGGGCCAGGATCGTCGCGCAGGCGATGGCCGGTTTGATCCAGGAGGCAGTGCTTGAGCTAGACATGGCAGCGGTCGTCAATAAGTGGCCAGGAGTCGATTATAGACCGACTGAGGGTTTGGCAGGCGGCGTCAGGGCTTTCAGTTCGTCTTCGGTCATGTACTCGAAGATCTTGACCACTTTCGTCACGCCGGACACGCCACGCGTGACGTCGGCCGCCACCTGGCCCTCGCGCTGGGTGACGCGCCCCATCAGATAGGTCACGCCACGCTCGGTGACAACCTTGAACGAGTTCGCCGAGATGGTCTTCATGTCGACCAGGCTGGCCTTGACCTTGGTGGTAATCAGCGCATCGCTCGAGCGCGAGGTGTAGCTCGACGGGCCGGCGATGTCGATCTCGTTGGCGATCGACTGCACGCCCTCGATGGCGCGCACTTCGCGCTCGACGGCCGCCTTCATGGCCTCGTCCTTGACTTCGCCGGTCAGCAGCACCTTGCGGTTGAAGCTGTTGATATTGACGTGGCCGGCGTCGCCGACAACGTTCGGCACCCGCAGTTCGGCCTTCAGGGCAATCGACTTGTCCTCGGTCTGGGCGCCGAAGGTGCGACGGTCGGCGGTGGCCACGGCGCCCATCACGGCGCTGCCGACCATCATCTCAACGCAACCGGACAAACTGGTCAGCAGGGCGGTGCACAGCAGGACTTTCACCAGGGGGCGCACCAGGGGCTGGCCGGGTTTATTCATTTACATCTCCTCCGAATAGGGCGACGTCGATGCCGTCGCAAATGCAATGGATGGTCACCAGATGGACTTCCTGGATGCGCGCGGTGCGCGCGTGCGGTACGCAGATATGCACGTCGGCGTCGGTCATGAGCTTGCCGAGCGCGCCGCCGTCCTTGCCGGTCAGCGCCACGACGCGCATTTCGCGCTCGAGCGCTGCCTCGGCGGCGGCCAGCACATTGGCCGAATTACCCGAGGTGGAGATGGCCAGGAGCACGTCGCCGGCCTGGCCGAACGCCTGCACCTGCTTCGAAAAGATCTCGCGGTAGCTGTAGTCGTTGCCCACGGCAGTCAAAATCGAGGTGTCGGTGGTCAGTGCCAGCGCTGGCAGCGGAAAACGCTCGCGCTCGAAGCGGCCGACCAGTTCAGCGGCGAAATGCTGGCAATCGGCGGCCGAGCCGCCATTGCCGCAGGCGAGAATCTTGTTCCCGTTCGACAGAGCGGCGAACATCAGCTCGATGGCCTGCGAAATCGGTTGAGACAATGCGGCCGCCGACTGAATCTTCAGTTCGGCGCTTTCGTGGAAGTGAGCGAGGATGCGTTGAGTATTCATAGTCGGGGATTATAGTGCAGTGGCAAGCCCGCCCGGGCAAGTGCTGTTAAAAATGCTTACATTCAAGGGCGTTGGGCAGCCAGGCGATGACCGTGCCGTCGATCGCCACCACATCGATGCGGCAGGCAGGCATGCAGGCGAAGCGCTGCAGGTAGAACTGGGCTGCGTGCAGCAGGCGCCGGATCTTGGCCGGGCCGATGCTGGCCGCCGCCCCGCCATGGTCGCTTCCCGCGCGCTGGCGCACCTCGACGAACACCAATGCCTCGCCGTCGCGCATGACAAGGTCGATTTCGCCGCCCTTGCACCGGAAATTGGCCTCCACCAGGCGCAGGCCGCGCTTCTGCAGGTAGCGCAGGGCCTCCTGTTCCCATTGCTGGCCCTGGTGCTGCAGCCGGGAGAGGCGCGATGGCCACATGTTCAGGGCCGGTTGGCGACCAGCTTGAAGGCGCCGCCCTGGTACACGGCCACCGGGAGGATGCGCTCGAAGCGCGCCGCGCCGCGGCCGAAACTGACTTGCAGACGGCCGGTGACGCCGTCGATGCGAAAGCTCGAGCTGGGGTGCTGGGCGATTTCGAGCGCCACGCGGTAGGCGTCGATGCCCAGCGCATACAGGCGGTCCAGGTCGAGCGTGCGGCGGCTGGCGATCCAGCGCGGGTAGACCATCACGGCCGGGTGGTCGGGCTGCACTTCCCAAGGCAGGTCGAGCAGGCGCAAGCCGTCCAGTTCGGCCATGGCGTTGCCCGGCTCGCTGCCGGGATTGACCGAGGAGGTGCCGTAGCAGGGCAAGTCCGGACCGAGCGCGGTGCGTACCTGGCGCAGCTGGTCGGCGTCGAGCGCGGCGAACAGCAGCGCCGGCGTGTCGGCCTCGACCCGCGTCTTGAGCTGGGCGATGGCGGCGTCGCTCAGGTAACCGTTCGAGGCGGGCAGCTCGACCAGCTGGGATTTGCGGCCCAGCTGGCCCCACTGCGCGGCGAAGGCGGCCGCGATGCGGTGTTGCCAGGTGCTGGCGCCGGAGACGATCAGTGCGCTCGCCTCGGCATGCTCGGTGCCGGCCCAGGCAGCGACCTGGCGCGCCTCGTCCTCGATCGACAGGCCCATCACCAGCATGTTCTGGGGCAGCGGGATGGCCGGGTTGCCGCTGGAGTCGGGAAAATTAAGGGCGATGGTTGGTTTCGCCAGCAAGGGGCTGGAGGCCACCGCGCTGACGGCCGAGCGGGCCAAGGGGCCGACCATGATGTCGTTCTGGGCCACGGCGGCGGCATAGGCGTCGAGCGCTTCTTGCGCCGTCTCGCCGCTGTCGATCAGGGTGACGACGACGCCGCTGCCCTCGCGTTCGTGGGCGGCCATGAAGCCGGCACGCACCGCCTCGGCCGGCGCGCCCAGGTTTTCCGAGCGCAGCGGCAGCATCAGCCCGATGCGGGTGACGGCGGCGGGCGTGGTGGTGGGCGGCGCTTCGACCGGCATCGTTTCTACGACTGCCGGCGGTGGCGCGGGCACGGCCACGGCGGCGCGGGGCGGTGCACTTGTGTTTGCATGGATAGGCGCGCACAATCGGCCCGGCGCGTCGCACGGCGTGCTGCAGGCGGCCAGGCAGGCCAGTGCGGCAGCCGCGAGCAAGCCTTTCAGATACTTAGCGAGCATCACACCCCCAAATGACAGAACCACAGTCCAGCACGATTGCGCAATTACCCGTCATGGGCGAGGCGGCGCAGCAATCCTATCCTACCGCATGCCTGTACATTGTGGCCACACCCATCGGCAATGTGACCGACATCAGCCTGCGCGCCCTGCACTTGCTGGCGCTGGCCGACGCCGTGGCCTGCGAGGACACGCGCAACACGGGCCAGTTGTTGACCCGTTTTGGCCTGCACAAGCCGATGATTGCAGCGCACCAGCACAATGAGCGCGAAGTGGCCGACAAGCTGATTCAGCGGCTGCTGGCCGGCGAGCGAATCGCTCTGGTGTCGGACGCGGGCACGCCGGGCGTGTCCGACCCGGGCGCGCGCATCGTCGACGCGGTGCGCGCGGCGGGCATTCGGGTGATGCCGCTGCCGGGGGCCTCGGCGGCCATCACGGCGCTGTCAGCCAGCGGGCTGGTTAATGATCAGTTCTATTTCGTGGGCTTCCTGCCGGCCAAGGCCAAACAGCGTGAGACGGCTTTGCAAGCCTTGCTTGCCGTGAGCGCGACGATGGTGTTTTATGAGGCGCCGCACCGGATTGTCGACTGCGTGGAGGCATTGACGGCCGTGTTCGAGCCCAGTCGCCAAGTAGTGTTCGCGCGCGAGCTGACCAAACTATTCGAGGAAATTCACCGTTGCCCGCTATCCGAAGCGATGGCGTGGGTGAAGGCCGATGCGCATCGGGAGAAAGGCGAGTTTGTCGTACTGCTGGAAGGTGCGGCGGCCGGCGCCGATGCCAGCGATGCCGAGGCGGAGCGCATTCTCAATATCCTGTTGGGGGAATGTTCGGTCAAGCAGGCGGCAAATCTGGCGGCCCAGATCACCGGCCGAAAAAAGAATGCGCTGTATGATCGCGCGCTTGAAATCAAGGGACAGGCTTGAATCGGCTGATGCGGCACGGCGCCGGTGCCGATGAATCGTGGTGGACTTGTGACGGCGGCGCAACTGCCACGTTGGATGCGCTAATCAATCGCGGCCAGATGCGGCGATCGGTCGTCGAGCAGTGCACGCGGCAGCGTTGAAGTATCAACAATTCTCGCTTGGATAGAGGCGTCGAAGCTGTCATACTCATTGAAATATTGCGCAAAACGCAATTTACGGTCTGACGACCTGCCGTTTTGCTACATGTCGTTCTCGATTCCGAATGCCATTCGCGAAACACTATCCGTTCACTCCGCTCCGGGCCAACCGTGACACCGCTTCCAGCTGAACTGAACGATGAGGGCCAAAGCGCGACTTAAAATCCAGGCGCTTACGGCCAGGAGCAGCCAGTCGCTGTGGCGTCAGGCGTAGGGTGGGTAACGCTTCGCTCACCGGCCCTACGTCAATGCCAGCGTCACGTTTGGGACGGTAGTGGTCATAGCTCGATGTCGAAAGCGTATTCTTTTGATGACACAAACCTAAGGAAACGAGATGCAATTTGCTCGCAGTGTACTTACGATATGCGTCTTATTTTCCGGTTTGGTTCTTGCGCAGCCCAAAGCGGACACCAGCGCCACCGTCGAGAGCTTCAATCCAAGCGGTGAAGTGAAAGGCGTGCGCCAGGTCGCCGCCCGCTTCTCCGAGCCGATGGTGGCGTTCGGTGATCCCCGGCTTGACTCACCGTTCGACATCCAATGCGAGGCCAAAGGCCATGGCCATTGGGCCGATGGGCGCAATTGGCTGTATGACTTCGACGGCGACCTTCCGGCTGGCCTCAAGTGCAAGTTCAGCACGCGCACCAGTCTCAAAGCCATGTCCGGAAACGAAATTCGCACCGCGAGTTTCGACTTTAGTACCGGCGGTCCGGCGATCCTTGAAAGTTGGCCTCGCGCGGGGGCGGAATATATCGATGAAGACCAGGTCTTCATGCTCGGCCTCGACGCAGTGGCGGACAGTGCCAGCGTGCGCGAACGCGCCTATTGCAGCATCAACGGACTCGGTGAGCGCGTTCCTCTGCAAATTATTGAAGGCAAAGAACGCCAGCAAATACTTGACGAACAAAAGGGCCGCGCCAGTAACTTCTTCCTCGTACTGACCAAGCGTGCCCGGTTGGGGCTGTTGGCAGTCAAAGACAAGCGTCTGGACGAGGCGGCATCTGTGATCGTGGCCCGATGCGGCCGGAAGTTTGTCTCCGAAAGCAAGGTCAGTCTCGTGTGGGGGGCCGGTATTCGCACTCAAAGCGGTATCACCACCAAAAAAGATCAGACTTTGCAATTTATTGTGCGTAAGGAGTTTTCAGCCAAGTCCAATTGCGACCGCGTCAACGCGAATGCCGGATGCATTCCAGTCTTGCCAATCACCTTGAACTTTACGGCGCCTGTCAGCGCCGCGCTGGCCGCTGCGATCGAACTGCGCACGGCCGAAGGCAAGGTGCTTCACCCCGTCGTCGAGGCAGGACCAAGCGCCGTTGATATTGTGCGTTTTAAGGGGCCGTTCGCTGCGCGCAGCGAAGTCACCGTCACCTTGCCCGCCAAGTTTCAGGACGATGCGAAACGCGTGTTGGTCAACGCCGCATCCTTCCCCCTGAAGATTCGAATTGACGATGATCCGCCGCTGATCAAATTCCCTTCCCACTTCGGCATTCTTGAAGCGAACGCCCAGCCGGCGCTGCCCGTCAGCGTGCGTAACGTCGAGGCCACGCTGAAGGGTTTGCAGGCCAACGTGGCCGCAAAACCCAAATCCAGCGGCACTGGCGAGCTTGCCCGGATCGACACCGGCAGCGACCAGAGCATCGCGAAGTGGCTGAACCGGGTGCTGGTGCCACCGCATGAATCCAGGCAGAGTCAGGAAGCTTTCAACGCGGCGAACAAACGTTATCCGTGTGAAGGCGAGATCTCCTTCTTTGCTGGTGCGAAGGGCAGTGATTTCAAGACCACGCCATTGACGCTGCCGCGCGCGGACGGTGACCGCACGTTCGAGCTGATGGGCATTCCACTACCCTCGCCCGGTTTCTATGTAGTCGAGTTCGCCAGCAAGCGCCTGGGCCAGGCGCTGCACAACGACGACAAGCCCTACTACGCCTATTCCAGCGCGCTCGTCACGAACATGGGGGTGCACTTCAAGCTGGGGCGTGAATCGTCGCTGGCCTGGGTGACGCAGCTGGACAGCGCCAAACCGATCAAGGACGCGAAGGTGAGCGTGGTGACCTGCGACGGCGAGCCCTTGTGGAGCGGTAAAACCGACGGCGATGGGGTCGTGCGTATCAATGAGCAATTGCCGACCAATTACTATAAGGAAGGTTGTTCCGGACTGCTGGTCGTGGCGCGCAAGGATCAGGATATGTCCTTTGCGTTGACGAAGTGGCGCGACGGCATCACCCCATGGGAATTCAATCTTGGCGGGCGCGGTTCGACGAGCACTGTCATAGGCCACACCGTTTTCGACCGCCCACTGTTTCGCGCTGGCGAAACCGTCTCGATGAAGCACTTCGTGCGCACCCGCACCGGTGCCGGTTTCGACAAAGGGCAGTCGCCCGACAATGCGACCCTGACCCACAATGGCAGCGGCCAGAGTTACGAGGTGCCCATCAAATGGCATGCCGGTGCGGGCATTTCGAGCTGGCCAATTCCCAAAGAGGCCAAGTTGGGAAGCTATACAGTCACCCTGAAACTCGGCACGGGACCACAGGAAACGGGCAGCATCCGTGTCGAACAATATCGCGTACCGCTGATGAAGGCGGTGCTCAAGCCGCCGGCCAAACCGCTGATCAAGGCCATGCGCGTCGACATCGATGCGCAATTGAGTTACCTGTCGGGCGGCGTCGCGGCCGGCGCACCGGTCAAGTTTCGTAGCAGGCTGGTCGACTATCCACTGTTGTTCCCGGCCTACGATGAATTCCGCTTCGGCGGCAAGGCACCGAAGGAAGGGATTGAAGCCGTCGCCCCGTATTCCTATGACCCTGAATCGGAAAGCGAGGGCGACGAGGAAGCAGCCCCTGGTAGCAGCGTGTCCGACGGCGTCGCCGGCTATCCCGTGCGCACGCGAAGCTTGACGCTCGATGCCAGTGGCGGTGCGCGCGTGAGTTTCGCCGGTTTGCCCAAGACGGACCAGCCACGCGCCCTGGAAATCGAGATGGAGTATTCCGACCCGAATGGTCAGATCCTGACGTCTTCGGCGCGGGTGCTGGTCCTGCCGTCGGCACTGGCATTGGGCATCCAGATCAGTGGGGGATATGCGACGAAGGAGAGCATGTCCTTCAAAGTGCTGGCGCTTGATCCGCAAGGCAAGCTGCAGATTGGCCGCAAGATTAGCGTCGACGCCTATCTACGCAAGACCTACGCCTACCGCAAGCGCTTGCTCGGCGGTTTCTATGCCTATGAACAGACTGCGGAAATCAAGCGTCTCGGTGAGGTTTGCAGTGGCAAGACCGATGCGCATGGCTTCCTGCTGTGCATGGGCGAAGCGCCCGAGACGGGCGAGCTTGTGCTGGTCGCCAATGCCAAAGACGATGAGGGCAATCTGGCGCAGGCCAGCACCGAGCTTTACGTCGCCGACCCGGACAACTGGTACGCGGCGGCGTCGAACGACCGGATCGACCTGCTGCCGGAGCGTCGCGACTACAAGGCCGGCGAAACGGCGCGTTTTGAAGTGCGCATGCCGTTTCGGGAAGCCACGGCCCTGGTGACGGTCGAACGTGAAGGCGTGCTGTATTCGAACGTGGTCTCGATCAGTGCCAAGTCGCCATTTGTGGATCTCCCTGTCGCGAAGAATTTCGGCCCCAACGCCTTCGTCTCGGTGATGGTGGTGCGCGGGCGCATCGATCCGGAATCACCGGGGCGTTTCGCGTGGCTGCGGCGCTTGATCAATCGCATCGGCGTCTTTCTCGGCCTGGCAAAGAAAATGCCACCGGAGATCGACACCCACCCAACGGCGCTGGTCGATCTGACCAAGCCCGCCTTCAAGCTGGGCATCGCGCAGATCCGTGTCGGCTGGGAGGCCTACGAGCTGAAAGTAAAGGTCGAGCCTGAAAAGCCGGTGTACAGGATTCGTGACCGCGCAGTGGTGAACATTCATGTGAGCGACGCCTTTGGCAAACCGGCCGCCAATGCCGAGATCGCGCTGGCAGCGGTTGACGAAGGCTTGCTGTCGCTGGCAGCACCAAACTCATGGAAACTGCTCGAAGCGATGATGCAGCGGCGCCCCGAAGAGGTAGTGACGTCGACCGCGCAATCGCAGGTGATCGGCAAGCGCCATTTCGGCAAGAAATCGGCGGCACCAGGCGGCGGTGGTGGCGAGGGGGCCAATGCACGCGAGCTGTTCGACACCCTGCTGCTGTGGAAGCCGATTGTGCAACTTGACGCGCATGGCGATGCGCGCGTTGAAGTTCCTCTCAACGATTCGTTGACCGCCTTCCGCATCGCCGCGATTGCCCATGCGGGCGATATGCGCTTCGGAACAGGCACTGCCATCATCCGCACGACCCAGGAAGTGATGCTGTTTGCCGGCTTACCACCGTTTGTGCGCGAAGGCGATCAGTTCGCTGCAATGGTCACGGCGCGTAATGGCGGCGAACGCACGCTGACACTGGACGTGAGCGCCGCAATGCTTGCCGGTGCCGCCGAGAAGACCGTCGGCACGCAGCGGCTTACCTTGAAAGCGGGCGAAGCGAGCACGCTCTCCTTCCCCGCCGCCGTGCCTTTCGACCTGGACAAATTGAACTGGAATATCTCAGCAACCGAAGTTGGCGGACCCGGCGTGCCGGCGCGCGATGCGCTCAAGTTTGTGCAGACGGTGGGTGCCGCCCACCCGGTGCGGCTCTATCAACAGACCCTGGTGCAACTTGAACCGGGCAAGGCCTTGAACTTTCCGGTTCAAAGGCCGGTCGGCGCCATTGCCGGCCGCGGCGGACTCGATGTACGGCTGGTCAATTCGCTTGGCGGCGACCTCGGTGGCATCCAGGAATGGAGCAAGCGCTATCCGTTTACCTGCCTGGAGCAGCGCGCGTCGGTCGCGGTGGCGCTGGAAGACGCAACACGCTGGAAAGGTGTCATGAACAGCTTGCCGTCCTACCTCGACAGCGACGGCCTGGCGCGCTACTTCCCGATGGCCTGGCTGCAAGGCGACGACGCCTTGACTGCGTACATCCTCACCATCGCCGACGAGGCAGGATATGAGATTCCGGAAGGCCCGCGTCATCAAATGTTGCGTGGCCTGGAGAATTTTGTCGGGGGCCGCATTCATCGCTACGGCTCGCTGCAGACGGCCGACCTGGTCATGCGCAAGCTCGCCGCGATCGATGCCCTGGCGCGCCACGGCCAAGCCAAACCGGCCATGCTGGAGTCGCTCGAGATCGCGCCTAAGCTTTGGCCAAGTTCGGGCGTGATCGACTGGATCTCCGTGCTCACGCGCATGGATAAGGTGCCTGAGCGTGGTCCCAAGCTGGCCGAGGCGCAGAAGATCCTGCGCTCGCGCCTGATGTTTTCCGGCACCACCATGAGTTTCTCGACCGAGAAGAGCGACTACCTGTGGTGGCTGATGGTGTCGCCCGACCTCAACGCCGTGCGCGCACTGAGGTTGCTGAGCGACGATCCGGCCTTCCCAGCAGAAGACGCGGGGCGACTGGCGCGCGGCGCCTTGGGCCGCCAGGTGGAAGGGCGCTGGAGTACCACGCTTGCCAACGCCTGGGGCGTGCTCGCCCTGCGCCACTTCAGGCAACGCTACGAGCGCGACCCGGTCAATGGCAGCACCAGCGTCAGATTGGCCGATCAGGACCGGCCCCTGGAATGGCGCGCCGCCGCTTCCGGCAAGACCGGCGATCCGACCCTCGGCACGCCGCCAGGTGACGGCGTGGCCGCGCATTTTGCCTGGCCCGCAGCGTCGGCCGCGCTCTCGTTGCAGCATCAGGGCGGCGGCAAACCGTGGGCCTTCATCGCGTCGCGCGCGGCCTTGCCGCTCGATAAACCGCTATTTGCCGGCTACCAGATCAAGCGCACGGTGACGCCGGTCGAACAGAAGAAAAGCGGCGTGTGGCAAGCCGGCGATAGTTATCGCGTGACGCTGGACATCGATGCGCAATCGGATCGGACCTGGGTGGTGTTGAACGATCCGGTGCCAACGGGCGCCAGCATTCTCGGCAGCGGATTGGGCGGCGATTCGGCGCAGCTGGCGGCCGGCGCCAAGAAACAGGGCTGGGAACGGCCCGCTTTCGAAGAGCGTGCTTTCGACGGCTTCCGCGCCTACTACCGTTACGTCCCGAAAGGCAAATTCACGATCGAGTACAGTGTGCGCCTCAACAATCCGGGTCACTTCGACATGCCCGCGACACGGGTCGAAGCGATGTATGCGCCGGAAGTGTTTGGCGAAGTGCCGGTGCCGAAATTCGATGTGATTGCGGCGGGCAAATAGCATGAAATGGCCGGCGTTTTTTGGGCGCAAGCGCGTGCTTCGGGGGCTGGCCATCGGCAGCGTCGGTGCCTGCGTCGGCGCTGCCATGCTGGTGCTGACGGCGCACGTGCCGCGCTACGCCGAGGTGCGTGCGACCCATCGTGGATCGGAATCGGTACTGCTTGACCGCAACGATGTGGTGCTTGAGCGTCTGCGCCTGGACCTTCGCCGGCGCATGCTGGAATGGATCGAACTCGATGCCATCTCGCCTGTCATGCTGCGTGCCGTCGTGGTCTCCGAGGACCAGCGATTCTGGAGCCACAATGGCGTCGACTTCGTGGGCGCCGTGTCTGCGCTGGTCGACAACCTGCGCCGTGTTCGCCCGCGCGGTGCCAGCACGATCAGCATGCAATTGGCAACCATGCTCGAGGCGCCGTCCACGACGCGCAGCTGGGGCGGCAAACTGCTGCAAGTGCGCAAGGCCATGGCACTTGAACTGCACTGGAGCAAGCGCGAAATACTGGAGGCCTACCTTAACCTGGTGCCGTTTCGCGGCGAATTGGTTGGCATTGACGCGGCTGCGCGCGGGCTGCTCGCCAAGGGACCGGACGGCCTCGACAGCGCTGACGCGGCAGTGCTGAGCGCGCTGATCCGGGCGCCCGGCGCCGCCCGCTATCAGATTGGCCGCCGCGCCTGTGTCACATTGAGGCGGATGCAACTGGGCGCGAGCTGCGATCGCGCCGCCTTTGTCGCCACCGGCTTGACGCGGTCCGGCTATGCCATGCCCGGCGTGGATGACGCGCCCCATCTGGCGCGCCGATTGCTGCGCCAGCCGGGTCAGCAATTGCGCGTCACCGTCGATGCGGGCTTGCAGCGCTTTGCCAGCGAAACCTTGCGCACCCACCTTGCGGAACTGTCGGAACGCAACGTCGAAGATGGCGCCATCGTGGTGCTCGACAATCTCAGTGGCGAGGTACTGGCCTATGTTGGCTCCAGCGGCGTGCTCTCGAGCGCATCGGAAGTCGATGGCGTTGCCGCCGCCCGCCAGCCGGGATCGACGCTGAAGCCGTTTCTGTATGGCCTGGCCATCGACCAGCGCTGGCTCAGTGCAAGCTCAGTGCTCGACGACTCACCGCTGGCACTGAACACGCCGTCGGGCCTCTATATTCCACAGGATTATGACCGCCACTTTCGCGGCGCGGTCAGCGTGCGCTCGGCGCTGGGCTCGTCACTGAACGTGCCGGCGGTGCGCGCCTTGACCATGGTGGGTGTGGACCGCTTTCTTGGCACCATGCGCGATTTCGGCCTGAGCGGCCTGGCACACGACGCCGATCATTACGGATTCGGCCTGGCCCTTGGTGGCGCTGAAACCAATTTGCTGGAATTGAGTAATGCCTATCGGGCGCTGGCCAACGGCGGCACATGGAGCGAGGTGCGGTTCACCCCCGACCAGGCACAGGGCGTTGCGCGCCAGGTGCTCGGTTCGCAGGCCAGCTTCATCATCGGCGACATCCTGTCCGATCCGAATGCGCGCGCGATCACGTTTGGACTGTCGAGCGCCTTGTCGACGCGGACCTGGGCAGCCGTCAAGACCGGCACCAGCAAGGGCATGCGCGACAACTGGACGATTGGCTATACGAACCGCTATACCGTGGGCGTTTGGGTCGGCAATTTCTCGGGCGCGCCCATGTGGGATGTCTCCGGCGTGACGGGAGCGGCCCCCATCTGGCGCGACATGGTCGAGCATTTGCATGAACAAGTGGCCAGCCGGGCGCCGGCACCACCGCCGGGCGTGCAGCGCCAGAATGTGGTGTTCAAGCCCGCGTTCGAGGCGCCGCGCATCGAATGGGTCATCGCCGACGGTGCCCGGCCTGCCGAGGCGAATGCCACCATGCAGCTCGTTGCCGCACGCGCGCAGCTGATTGCGCCGCCGGATGCGGCGGTGATCGCGCCCGATCCCGATATTCCCGAGCGACGCCAATCGCTGCTGCTGCAAGCGAGCAGCGCGACGCGCACCTGCCTGCGCCTGGACGGCAAAGCGGTTGCGCGCTGCGGACAGAGCATGGTCCTGCTTGCGCTGCCGCCGCCAGGCAAGCATGTGCTGGTACTCGCCGATCAAAAGGGCACGCCGCTCGACACGCATGTGTTCGAGGTGCGGGGACTGGGTGCGAAGCCGGCCGGACCGTCGAAAAGCGTGCAATGAGGGGGGCTCAACAGTCATTGTTAAATTGGCGCTATGATTGCTGACGCTTTTGAATTTTCCAGTCCTTCCCGAGCCCCCAACCACTTCAGGTGAACACAATGACTCAACTCAAACTGACCTATTTCGATTTTCACGGCGGCCGTGCCGAGCCTGCACGCCTGGCAATGCACATCGGTGGCATCGCGTTTGAAGACCACCGGTTCAGCTTTCCCGAATTTGCCGAGCTGCGCAAGGCGACGCCATTTGGCCAGGTTCCCACCTTGCACGTGAACGGTACGGTCGTGACCCAGTGCGACGCCATCACGCGCTATGTGGGCAAACTGGCGGGCTTGTATCCTTCAGACCCGTTCCAGGCTTTGCTGTGCGATGAGGCGATGTATGTTGTGGAAGAGTCCACTGTCAAATTGGGACCAACCTTCCGCATGACGGGCGATGAGCAAAAAGAGGCGCGCCTGGCGCTGGTGAACGGTTCCATGCCGGTGTATCTGGGCTGGTTGCAAAGCCAATTGTTGGCGCACGGCGGCGAATACTTCGCTGACAACCGTCTCACCGTGGCTGACTTGAAGGTGTTTGTTGACGTGCGTGGCCTCAACTCCGGGCGCCTGGACCATGTGCCGACCGACCTGGTGGAGAAAGTCGCCCCCGCGCTCAACGCCCACTTGAAGCGCATCGGCAGCTTGCCAGCCGTGTTGGAGTACTACGCCAAGTTCGCCGCCAAATAGGAAGACGTTGGGTGGGTGAGGCCCATGTTTGCCGTTACGATACGCTCGGTGGCTTACGCGCTGCGCGCTTACCCACCCTACGGGCTTGTGAATATTCGAATTCTCGACAAAGCTGTCATTCCCGCCTGCGCGGGAACGACGAGTCAATTTTTCAATTTTTTCACAAATTGTCCGATTGCGGCCAACGCAAATAAATCAGCCGCTACCCTTGACCGCATCCGGCCCAGCCGTTATGATTCTGGTCCTCGGAGTGTGGCGCAGTCCGGTAGCGCACCTGGTTTGGGACCAGGGGGTCCAAGGTTCGAATCCTTGTACTCCGACCAGTATTTCTTTATGCAGGCTGATAATTTTGTATCGTCAGCCTGTCATATCCCCAGTTTTATCCTCTATTTCCCCTTCGTTCACCGTCCGCGGACGCATGCGCACGTTCAATCTCGGTGCTCTTGATTCAGGCACGCTTCGCTGCGAGCGCATTTCCTGCGCGGCTGGAGCCCTTGCGGCCCAGGTGCTGCGAAATGAACTGGCCGGCGTCGACCACCAGATCAAGGTTGATGCCGGTGTAGATGCCCAATCCATTCAACAGGTAGATCACGTCCTCGGTGGCGACGTTGCCGGTTGCGCCCTTCGCGTACGGACAGCCACCCAGGCCCGATACCGACGAATGGAAAATCGACACACCCACTTCCAGGCTGGCGTAAATGTTCGCCAGCGCCTGGCCGTAGGTGTCGTGGAAGTGGCCGGAGATGCGGTCCAGGTGGAAGGCGTCGGCCGCCACCTGCATCACCGCCTGCGTCTTGCGTGCGGTCGACACGCCGATGGTGTCGGCGATGTCGAGTTCATCGCAGCCCAGGTCGCGCATGCGTCCGACGACGTCGGCCACCGCGTCCAGCGGCACCTCGCCCTGGTAGGGACAGCCGAAAGCGCAGCTGATCGAGCCGCGCAGACGCAGGCCGTGATTTTTGGCCGCCTTGGCCACGCTCTCGAAGCGCGCGATCGATTCGGCGATCGAACAGTTGATGTTCTTTTGCGAGAACGCCTCCGAGGCCGATCCAAAGATCACCACTTCGTCGGCGCGCGCGGCCAGCGCCGCTTCGAAGCCCTGCATGTTCGGCGTCAGCGCCGAATACAGCGTGCCGGGGCGGCGCTCGATGCCGGCCATGACGTCGGCGCTGGTGGCCATCTGCGGCACCCACTTGGGCGACACGAACGAGGCCGCCTCGATGTTGACGAAACCGGCCGCCGACAAGCGGTCGACCAGCGCGATCTTGACCTCGGCCGATACCGATTCCTTCTCGTTCTGCAGGCCGTCGCGCGGCCCGACTTCGACGATCTTGACCTTCTGGGGCAGGTTGTTCATTTCAATATCCTCGGTTGCGGTCAACCACATCGGACACCGGCTCGCCGGCGATCAGGGCGCGGATCTTGGCGCCGATCTGGTCGACGCTTTCGCGGCGCAGGGTCAGCGCCGAGATGTGCGGCGTCATGGTGATGCGCGGCTCCTCCCAAAACGGATGCGGGGCCGGCAGCGGCTCGTTGCGGAACACATCGAGCGTGGCGCTGGCGATGTGGCCGGCGCGGATCAAGGTGAGCAGGTCCGGCTCGGCCACGTGGGCGCCGCGCGCCACGTTGATCAGGTAGGCGCCTTCGGGCAGCTTGGACAGGTTCACGCGGTCGAGCAGGTTGTTGGTCTCGGGGGTGAGCGGCAGCATGCACACCAGCACCCGCGTGCCACGCAGGAAGGTGTCGAGGCCGTCGGCGCCGCAAAAGCAGCTGACGCCGGCCATGGTTTTCTCGCTGCGGCTCCAGCCGCGCAGCGGGAAGCCGAACGTGGCCAGCGATTCGAGCGTGCGCGTGCCAAGCACGCCCATGCCCATCACGCCGATGGAGAAGTCTTCTTTCTGGTATTGCGGCAGCGGCGACCAGATGCCGCGCCGCGCCTGCTTCTCGTACTCGTCGAAGCGGCGGAAGTAGCGCAGCACCGCGTGCGCCACGTACTCGGCCATTTGTACGGCCATGCCCGCGTCGCCGAGGCGGATCAGCGGCACCGGCGGCAGCGCGTCGCCGTATTTGAGGATCGCGTCGACCCCGGCGCCGGTCAGGAAGATGGCCTTGACGCGCGTCAGCTGGGAGAGCAGCGTGGCAGGGGGCGACCAAAGCACGGCGTAGTCGCATGGCTCGACGTGCGCGCCCTCCTGCCACACCACCACCTCGGCCTCTGGCAGCACGTCGGCAAAATCACGGACCCAGGGATCGGTGATGCCATCGGCGCGATGAAGAAGAATTCGCATACCTTGTCTCCGGAATCGCCCGTCATTCCCGCGCAGACGGGAATCCATGCACCGTCGAGTCAATCACGCAGCATGGGATCCCGCGTGCGCGGGAACGACGAGCTTGAATCATCAATTATACGAGGCGCTCTACGCCGCCCTGAAGGCCAGCAGCGGCGCGCCGTCCGCCACCTGATCGCCAACCTGGTACAAAATCTCTTCGACCAGCCCATCCGTCGGCGCGCCGATGGTGTGTTCCATTTTCATCGCTTCCATGATGACCAGCGGCTCGCCTTTCTTCACTTCCTGGCCCTTGGACACCAGCACCGCCACCACCTTGCCCGGCATTGGCGCCGTCAGCCGGCCACCGGCCGCTTCGGCTTCGCCCGCGTGGGCCATGGGGTCATTGTAGGCCAAAGTGAAATGCCTGCCACCTGTGAATACATGGAAAATTTCGCCGTCGCGGCGCACGGTGCCGTGCAGCGAAGTGGCGCCCAGCTTGATCGACAGCCTGGCGCCATCGCGCGCCGTCACCGACAGATCGGCCGCGGCGCCGCCCACTTCCAGATCCCAACCCGCCGCATGGTAGGTCAGGCCGACCAGGTAGGCTTGATTCTCGTCGCCGGCCGTGTACTCGTCGGCGAATGAAAGCTGGCGCCGGTAGGCACTGTTCAGGCGCCAGCCGAGCGCGTTGCCCCATGGGTCGGCCGGGTTGGCCGACCGCGCTTGCGAACTCGCCTTTTCGGCTCCGATCAGCGCCGCCGCCAGCGCCAGCGCGCCCACCGGCACCGCTTTCGGAACCGGGAACAGGGTGGCGTGGTTGCGTTCGATCAGGCCGGTGTCGAGGTCGGCGCCGGCGAAAGCTTCGCCTTCCACCAGCCGCTTGAGGAAGGCGATGTTGGTGGCCAGGCCGACGATCTGGAACTCGGCCAGCGCCTGCGACATGCGCGCCAGCGCCTGGGTGCGGTCCGCACCCCACACGATCAGCTTGGCGATCATCGGGTCATAGTACGGCGAGATGGCGTCGCCCTCGCGCACGCCCGAGTCGATGCGGACAGGGGCCGGGGCGCCGCCTGGTGTGCCGCCCAGTTCAAAGTTGACAGCCTGCGGCGTGTCCATGTGGCGCAGCGTGCCGATCGACGGCAGGAAGCCCTTCTCCGGGTTTTCCGCGTACACGCGCGCCTCGATGGCGTGGCCGTGGATGGCCAGCTCGTGCTGCGCCTTCGGCAGCGCTTCGCCAAAGGCCACGCGCAACTGCCATTCCACCAGGTCGGTGCCGGTGATCATTTCGGTGACCGGATGCTCAACCTGCAAGCGCGTGTTCATCTCCATGAAGTAGAACGAGCCGTCCTGGTTGGCGATGAACTCGACCGTACCGGCGCCCACATAGCCAACCGCCTTGGCGGCGGCCACGGCCGCTTCGCCCATGGCGGCGCGCCGTTCGGCCGGCATGCCGGGAGCCGGCGCCTCTTCCAGCACCTTCTGGTGGCGGCGTTGCACCGAGCAGTCGCGCTCGTGCAGGTAGACGCAATTGCCCAGCGTGTCGGCGAACACCTGGATCTCGATGTGGCGCGGACGCTGCAGGTATTTTTCGGCCAGCACCTTGTCGTCACCGAAGGAGCTGATCGCCTCGCGTTTGCACGATGCCAGCGCGGCCTTGAAGTCTTCCGACTTTTCGATCACGCGCATGCCCTTGCCGCCGCCGCCGGCGCTGGCCTTGAGCAGCACCGGGTAGCCGATGCGGTCGCCCTGTTGCTGCAGGAAGTTGGGGTCCTGCTCATCGCCGTGATAACCGGGCACCAGCGGCACATTGGCCTTCTCCATGAGCGACTTGGCGGCCGACTTGGAACCCATCGCGCGCATGGCCGATGCTGGCGGGCCGATGAACACCAGCCCGGCCTCGGCACAGGCGTCGGCGAAGTCGGCGTTCTCGGACAGGAAACCGTAGCCCGGATGGATCGCCTGGGCGCCCGTTGCCAGCGCCACGGCGATGATCTTGTCGCCGCACAGGTAGCTTTCCTTGGCCGCGGCGGGCCCCAGCAGCACTGCCTCATCGCACACCGCCACATGCTTCGAGTCGGCATCGGCCTGCGAATACACGGCGACCGTCTTGACGCCCATGCGGCGCGCGGTGGCGGCCACCCGGCAGGCGATTTCGCCGCGATTGGCGATGAGGATTTTTGTGAACATGCTTGGATTGCCTTGTTTTTATAGGGGGAAGATCAGCCGCCGCAGGCCGCTTTCGGCGCCGAGTCGAGCGTGGCGGCGCGCGTCACCAGGCCCAGCTTGGCCAGCATGGCGCGGTCGTCGTTCGCTTCCGGGTTGTCGGTGGTGAGCAGCTTGTCGCCGTAGAAAATTGAATTGGCGCCGGCCAGGAAGCACATCGCCTGCACCGCCTCGCCCATCTGGCGCCGCCCGGCCGACAGGCGCACGCGCGCTTGCGGCATGGTGATGCGCGCAACGGCGATGGTACGCACGAATTCGAACGGGTCGAGCGGGTCGAGGCCGTGCAGTGGCGTCCCTTCAACCTGGACCAGGTGGTTGACCGGCACCGATTCCGGATACGGGTTCAGGTTGGCCAGCTGGGCGATCAGGCCGGCGCGCTGCAGGCGCGATTCGCCCATGCCGACGATGCCGCCGCAGCACACTTTCAGGCCGGCGTTGCGCACCCGGCCCAGGGTGTCGAGCCGGTCCTGGTATTCGCGGGTCGAGATCACGTTGCTGTAGAACTCGGGCGCCGTATCGAGGTTGTGGTTGTAGTAGTCCAGGCCCGCTTTCTTGAGGCGGTCGGCCTGGCCTTCTTCGAGCATGCCCAGGGTGGCGCAGGTTTCCAGGCCCAGCGCCTTCACTTCGCGCACCATTTCTTCGACCTTCTCCATGTCGCGCTCTTTCGGGCTGCGCCACGCCGCGCCCATGCAAAAGCGGGTCGCGCCATTGGCCTTGGCCTGGCGCGCGGCGTCGAGCACGGTGTCGATGCCGAGAATTTTCTTTGCTTCGACGCCGGTGTCGTAGCGCGCCGCTTGCGGGCAGTAGCTGCAGTCTTCCTCGCACCCGCCGGTCTTGATCGACAGCAGGGTCGCCAGTTCGACGTCACCGGCCGGGAAATTTGCGCGGTGCACGCCCTGGGCCTGGAACATCAAGTCGTTGAATGGCAGTTCGAACAGCGCCAGCACATCGGCCAGCGGCCAGGTCGCGGCGTCGGGCAGTCCGATGGGCGCCGCGGGCGAGAGGAAGGACAGGGATTGGCTTTGGGTCATGAAGATTCCTTTAACGGGTATTGGCGGGCCAGCCTGGCAGGCACGCGAGATCGATGTAATGCGCGGCTTCTCTGGCCGTCGCGGATTCCAGATTCGGGATACGGCCCAGCAGCGGGGCCGCGATGCGCTGCTGCAGCGCTTCAATGTTTTCATCGGTGAAGCGCATGTCGGGGTCGACTTCGTTGGCGATCCAGCCGGCTAGCACCAGGTTGCGCGCGGCAATCGCCTCTGCCGTGAGCAAGGCGTGGCTGATGCAGCCGAGGCGCACGCCGACCACCAGGATCACCTGCAGCTTGAGCTGGCGCGCTAGGTCGGCGCTGGTGAATTCGCTTGAGAACGGCACGCAAAAGCCGCCCACGCCCTCGACCACGACGGCGTCGGAGGCGGCCGCGATTTCGGTGTAGGCCGCCAGGATCGGCACCGCTTCGATCGTCACGCCGTCGATGCCGGCGGCGATGTGCGGCGCCGCCGCCTCGCGCAGCATGTAGGGTGTGGTGATGTTCGCCGGCAGGTGCACATTGCCGGCCGCCGCGAGCAGGTCGGCGTCGTCGTTGTGCAGCACGCCGTCGCGCAGTCCGGCGCCGGCCGCCACCGGCTTCATGCCGCAGGCGCGCACACCGGCCGCCACCAGCTTGTGCAGGATCGCCGCGGCCACCAGCGTCTTGCCGATTTCGGTGTCGGTGCCGGTCACGAAGCAGGAAAAGCGCGACGGCTGGCCGTCGCCTGCCGCGACAGCGAGCGGCTGCGGCGCCAGCGCCGCGTCGATTGGATCGTTGAGGCTCATCTCAGCTCCTTTCGAGGTCGTTGAGCGCGGCGCTCAGCTGCGCCACTTCTTCGTGCGTGTGCGCGGCCGAGAGCGTGATGCGCAGGCGCGCTGTGCCCTTTGGCACGGTCGGCGGCCGGATCGCCGGCACCCACAGGCCCATGCCGTACAGGCCGGCGCCGATGCGCAGCGCCTCCTCGTTGCTGCCGATGATAACAGGCTGGATCGCCGTGTTCGAGGCCACCCGCTGCCAGCGCTCGAGGCGTAATTCTGCGTCGAGCTGGGCGATCAGCGATTGCAGGTGGGCGCGGCGCGAGGCACCCTCGTCGCCGCCGATGATGTCAATGCTGGCCAACAGCGCGTGCGCCAGCGCAGGCGGCGCGGCGGTGGTGTAGATGTAGGGACGGGCGCGCTGGATCATCAGTTCGATCACCGACGCGTGCGCCGCGACGAAGGCCCCGCCCACGCCGGCCGCCTTGCCCAGCGTGCCCATGTAGACCAGGTTCGGCGAACGCAGCTTGAAGTGCTCGAGCGCGCCGCGCCCGTGCGCGCCGAGCGTGCCGAAGCCGTGCGCATCGTCGATCACCAGCCAGGCGCCGTGGCGTTCGCACAGGGCCAGCATGGCCGGCAGCGGCGCCAAGTCGCCGTCCATGCTGAAAACGCTGTCGGTGACGACCAGTTTGCTGGTGGCGTTGCTGGCGGCAAGCTGCGCGCCCAGCGTGTCGAGGTCGCCGTGCGGATACACGTGGACGCTGGCGCGCGCCAGGCGCGCACCGTCGATCAGCGAGGCGTGGTTCAGCGACTCGGAGAAGATCGCCGCGTCCGGGTCGGAGCCGAGCGCGGTCAGGATCGCGAGGTTGGCCATGTAGCCGGTGCTGAAGGTGAGCGCGCGCGCCGATTCCAGGTGCGGGCCGAGGAATTGGGCCAGCTTGTCTTCGAGCCGGGCGTGGGCGCGGCTGTGGCCGCTGATCAGGTGCGAGGCGCCGCTGCCGGCGCCGTACAGCTGCGCGCCCTCGCACAAGGCTTCCACCACGCGCGGGTGCGCCGCCAGGCCCAGATAGTCGTTGCTGCAAAATGCCAGCATGGGGCGTGCGCCCACCACCAGGCGCGGCGCGCATGGGGTTTCCACTTCGCGCCGCACGCGCGTCAGGCTCTGTTCGTCCAGTTCCCGCAGCTTGTCGTTGAGCGTGGCGATCATGTCCATCGGTCAGTTCGCAATCACGTTGTTGAATACTTTCAGGGTGCGCGCGGCCAGGCCCGCCGTCTCCTCGTCGTCGAGCACGTATGGCGGCATCAGGTAGACGGTGCGCCCGATCGGGCGCAGCAGCAATTCGTTCCGGACCGCGTCGGCGAAGAAGCGGCGCGAAAACGTGGCGGCGCGCGCGGGGTCGGGCTCGAGCGCGTCGAAGGCCCAGATCATGCCACGCTGGCGGAAGTGGCGCACCCGCTCATGGCCGGCCAGCGGCGCCAGGGCGTCGGTCAGCTGCGCTGCGCGCGCCCGGTTGCGGTTCAGGACGTCGTCGTCACGGAAGATGGCCAGCGTGGCCAGGGCCGCGCGGCAGGCCAGCGGATTGCCGGTGTAGGAATGCGAGTGCAGGAAGCCGCGCGTGACGTCGGCGCTGTAGAAGGCCTGGTAGACCTCGTCGCGCGTGAGCACCAGCGACAGCGGCAGGTAGCCGCCGCTGATGCCCTTGGACAGGCAGACGAAATCGGGCCAGATGCCAGCCTGTTCGCTGGCGAAGAAGGTGCCGGTGCGCCCGCAGCCGACCGCGATTTCGTCGAGGATCAGGTGCACCTGGTAGCGGTCGCACAGGGCGCGTACCAGCTGCAGGTACAGCGGATCGTGCATCGCCATGCCGGTGGCGCACTGCACCAGCGGCTCGATGATGATGGCGGCGATCTGGTTGGCGCGTTCGGCGAACAGCGCTTCGACGTCGGCGGCGGCGCGGCGCGCCACGTCCTGCGCGCTCTCGCCTTCGCGCGCGTTGCGCGCGTCGGGCGAGGCCACCACGCGCGCGGCGCGCAGCAGCGGGCCGTAGGCGTCCTTGAACAGCGCCACGTCGGTGACGGCCAGTGCGCCGATGGTCTCGCCGTGGTAGCTGCCGGCCAGGCAGACGAATTCCTGCTTGCCGCCCTGGCCGGCGTTGCGCCAGGCGTGAAAGCTCATCTTCAGCGCGATTTCCACCGCCGAGGCCCCGTCCGAGGCGTAGAACGCGTGGCCCAGCACGCCCCCGGTCAGCTTCGACAACTGCTCGGACAGCTCGATCACCGGCTCGTGCGTGAAGCCGGCCAGCATCGCGTGTTCGAGCCGGTCCAGCTGGTCCTTGAGCGCGGCGTTGATGCGCGGGTTGGCGTGGCCGAACAGGTTGACCCACCACGAACTGATTGCGTCGAGGTAGCGCTTGCCGTCATGGTCGTACAGCCATACGCCGCGGCCATGGCTGACCGGGATCAACGGCACCGTTTCGTGGTGCTGCATCTGGGTGCACGGATGCCAGACACTGCGCAGGCTGCGCGACACCCAGTCCTGTGGCATGGTCGCTTCCACTCAGTTGAGCCAGCTTGGCTTGCGTTTTTCGAGGAAGGCGGCGACGCCCTCGCGGCCCTCGCTGGATGCGCGGATCCTGGCGATGCGCTCGGCCGTGTCTTGCAGCAGCGCGTCGCTGACCGGCTGGCCGGCCATGTCGCGCACCAGCGTTTTCGCTTCGCGCACCGCGTTCGGGCTGTTGCCGGTCAGGGCCTTGAGCAGCGCGGCGAGGCTGGCGTCGAGCGCGTCGGCGGCCACCACCTGATGCACAAAACCGATGCGCTGCGCTTCAGCCGCGCTGAAGCGTTCGGCCGTGAGGAAGTAGCGGCGCGCCGCGTTCTCGCCCATTGCCTTGATCACGTACGGCGAAATGGTGGCCGGGATCAGGCCGAGTTTGACTTCGCTGAGGCAGAAATTGGCTTCCTCGACGGCGATGATGATGTCGCAGGCCGCGGCCAGGCCGACGCCGCCGGCGTAGCAATCGCCCTGGATGCGCGCCACCACCGGTTTCGGGCACAGGTAGATGGTGCGCAGCATGTCGGCCAGCCTGGCGGCGTCGGCATGGTTCTCGGCGTGCGAGTAGGCGGCCATCTTCTTCATCCAGTTCAGGTCCGCGCCGGCGCAGAAGGCGGCGCCATTGGCAGCTAGCACGATTGCGCGCAGGTCTTCGTTGCGGCCCAGCTCATCGAAGGCCAGCGCCAGTTCGGCGATGGTGGTCTCGTTGAAGGCGTTGCGCACCTCGGGCCGGTTCAGGGTGACCGTGGCGACGCGTTCGGCGAAAGTGATGTCAAGTGTTTGATAGGTCATGGCTTACATCCGGAATATGCCGAACCTGGTGTCGGGGATCTCGGCGTTGAGCGCGGCCGACAGTCCCAGGCCGAGCACCATGCGGGTGTCGGCCGGGTCGATGACGCCATCGTCCCACAGGCGCGCGCTGGCGTAGTAGGGGTGGCCCTGGTGCTCATACTGTTCCTTGATTGGCTGCTTGAAGGCCGCTTCCTCTTCGGGCGTCCACTGCCCGCCTTTGAGCTCGATGCCGTCGCGCCGCACCGTGGCCAGCACCGACGCGGCCTGGTCGCCGCCCATCACCGAGATGCGCGCGTTGGGCCACATCCACAGGAAGCGCGGCGAGAAAGCGCGTCCGCACATGCCGTAATTGCCGGCGCCGAAGCTGCCGCCAATGATCACGGTGAATTTCGGCACCGCCGCCGTGGCCACCGCCGTCACCATCTTGGCGCCGTTGCGGGCGATGCCCTCGTTTTCGTATTTGCGCCCCACCATGAAGCCGGTGATATTTTGCAGGAACACCAGCGGGACCTTGCGCTGGCAGCACAGCTCGATGAAGTGGGTGCCCTTGAGCGCCGACTCCGAGAACAGGATGCCGTTGTTGGCGATGATGCCGACCTTGACGCCGTAGATGTGGGCGAAGCCGCAGATCAGGGTGGTGCCGTAGCGCGCCTTGAACTCGTCGAATTCGCTGCCATCGACGATGCGGGCGATCACCTCGCGCACATCGAACGGCTTGCGGGTGTCGACCGGGATTACGCCGTACAACTCCTCTTGCGCGTATTTCGGCTCGCACGCCTCGCGCGGCGCCATCTGCTGCGGCTTGCTGCGATTCAGGTTCGACACGATGGTGCGCGCCAGCGACAAGGCGTGCAGGTCGTTTTGGGCCAGATGGTCGACCACGCCGGACAGGCGCGTGTGGACGTCGCCGCCGCCCAGGTCCTCGGCCGTGACGACTTCGCCGGTGGCCGCTTTCACCAGCGGCGGGCCGCCCAGGAAGATGGTGCCCTGCTCCTTGACGATGATCGATTCGTCGCTCATGGCCGGCACATAGGCCCCGCCGGCGGTGCACGAACCCATCACCACGGCGATTTGCGGAATGCCCTTGGCCGACAAGTTGGCCTGGTTGAAGAAGATGCGGCCGAAGTGGTCGCGGTCGGGGAATACCTCGTCCTGGTTGGGCAGGTTGGCACCGCCCGAGTCCACCAGGTAGATGCAGGGCAGCCTGTTCTGGTCGGCGATTTCCTGGGCGCGCAAGTGCTTCTTGACCGTCATCGGATAATAGGTGCCGCCCTTGACGGTGGCATCGTTACAGACGATCACGCATTCCTGGCCCGATACGCGGCCGATGCCGGTGATGATGCCGGCGGCCGGCGCGGCGCCGTCGTACATGTCGTAGGCGGCCAGTTGCGAGAATTCGAGGAAAGGAGTGCCGGGATCGAGCAGCATCTGGACGCGGTCGCGCGGCAGCAGCTTGCCGCGCGCGACATGCTTGGCGCTGGCCGCAGCGCCGCCGCCAGCGGCCATCGCCGCCACTTTTGCGCGCAGGTCGTCGACGATGATTTGCATGGCCGCCGCGTTGGCCTTGAAGTCGTCGCTGCGTGGATTGAGTTTGCTGTCGATCTGAGGCATTACGGTCCCTTTGTTATGTCGGAAAGCTGCCGTCCAGATAAAACCAGCGCGCCACGCCGCCGCTGGTGGCGCGCACGAAACGGCTGATCTCGTGCAGGCGGTGGGCGCGGCCGTTGACCTTGTAGCGGGCCACGAATTCGACGCTGTCCTCGTCTGGCTTTTCCGGCAAGTTTGCTTTACGTTGACGTAAACGTAAAGCAGATTTTACCTCAAGTCCAAGCCACTGCAATTTTTCATTTTGGTCGATGATGGGCTCGCTTGGCAGGGTACTGCTGTGCCAGGTGGCGCGCAGATAGGCTTCGTCGCCCAAGGTGTAGGCCGTGTAGCGCGAGCGCATCAATGTTTCGGCGCTGTCGGGCACGGCGGCGCCGGCCAGGTAGGGGCCGCAGCAGGTGGCGAGCGAAGCACCGCCGCAGGGGCAGCTCGCAGGAGTCAGTCGAGGGGGCATGAAGGTTCCTAGCAGAATCCCGCAATTATCCGCCATATCCGCCCACCAGGTGGAATCGAAAAAACCCGGGACAGACTAGGGACAGACTAAGGTTTCGAAAAAAACCTTAGTCTGTCCCGGGTTTTAGGCGGGCAGGGTCAGGCCGTCGAGCGAGAACGGCGGCGGGGCGCCGCGCATCAGGTCGGCCAGCAGGCTGGCCGAGCCGCAGGCGAAGGTGAAGCCGAGCGGGCCCTGGCCGACGTTCAGCCACAGGTTCGGGTAGGGCGTCGCGCCGATGATCGGGGCGCTGCTCGGCGTCGCCGGACGCAGCCCGGCCCACGGCGAAATCTGGCTGTAGTCGGCCGCTTCGGGCATCGTCGCGCGCGCCAGCCGGGTCAGGCCGGCAATCCGCTTCGGGTTCAGCGACACATCCTCACCGACCATGTCGACCATCGCCGCCACCCGCAATTTGTCGCCGATGCGCGCATACAGGACCTTGCGGTCGAAGTCGGTGACGCTGATCTCGGGTGCACGGTCGCTTGGGCGAATCGGCGCCGTCAGGCTGTAACCCTTGAGCGGATACAGCGGCAGGTAGATGCCGGCGCTGGCGGCCAGCGTGCGGCTCTGGATGCCAGCGGCCAGCACGAAATGGTCGGCCTTCAGCAAGCCGCTGCTGGTGTCGAGCCATTTGACCTTGCCGCGCTCGGTGACGATCGCGCGCGCCTCGGCCCGTACGATCCCCTTGAAGCGCGGATGCGCGCGCAGCCGCGTCTCGAGCGCCAGGCAGAACGCGTGGCAGTCGGCGACCGCCTCGCCACTGTTGAAAATGCCGCCGGCGAGCACGCCCTCGGCCGCCGCCAGCGCCGGCTCGCGCGCTACGCACTCGGCCGGCGTCAAGAGCTGGCGCGCATCCTCCGACTCGGGACGCGCCACGGCCGCCTTGAAGGTGCTGGCGGACCGGTACACCACCAGCTTGCCGGCGTCGCGCCAGGCGAATTCGGACAGCGGCAGCGTCACTTCCAGCTGGCTCATCGCACTGCGGCTCAGTTCGCCTAGCTCGAGCAGCTTGGCCGTCGTCCTGCGGTTCACGTCAGCCCGGCAGTTGGCCAGGAATCGGACCATCCAGCGCCACTGGCGCAGGTCGGCCTCGGGCCGGAAACGCAAGGGGCCGTCCGCCTGGAACAGCCATTGGATGGCCTTGAGCGGCACGCCCTGGTCGGCCAGCGGCGACACATAGCGGTAGCTGAGCTGGCCGCCATTGCGGAAACTGGCCGCCGCACCCACTTCCGGTTCGCGTTCGAGCAGGGTGACGCCAAAACCGGCCTCCAGCAGCCACCAGGCTGAGGTCAGGCCGACTACGCCGCCGCCGATCACAATTACTTGCTCCATTCTACCCGCCGATTTATAAACATGTATATGGGAGCTTAGGGGTTGGTCCTGCTTCGAGCCAATGAATGTAGCGCGCCAAGCCATAACCGGCGTTCATGCTCTCAGTCGGCCTTGCCCAGTATGGCGCGCCGGTAGATCGCTGACAGCGCGCGCTCCTCGTAACGGGTCTGGGCCGAATAGCTGCCGCGGTAGAGTTCGAAATCGGTGCTGGTGCCCCCGACCAGCATGACCATGCCATTTTTCTTCGCCAGGTCGACCACGAACACCGAGGTCAGGCCGTAGGCGTCGCCGTGGTGGCCCACCGCGTTGAAGCCGGGTACGTCGACCACCGGCTCGAAAAACTGCTGGTTGCCCAGGCCCCAGGCCTTGAGCTGGCCGTGGCTGGTGTCGCCATTGCTGCCGTCATAGGTCCATTCGCGTGTGAACATGCGCGCCAGCGTGGCCGGTTTGAGCAACTGGCGCCCCTCATGCTTGCCGCCATTGATCAGCATGAGCATGACCTTGGCCATGTCCTCGGCGCAGATGCGCAAGCCGCCGGTCGGGCTGACCGGCGTCGCGTTGGTGCCGATCACATAGCGCTCGTAATTGGGCGGCAGCGCCGGCGCACGCTGGCTGAGGTCGTCGTTCTGGGCGATCCAAGGGCCGGCCGGGTCCCAGACTTCGGTGTCGACGGTGCGCTTGCGGTACAGTGTGGCCAGGTTCGACAGGTCCTCGGGCGAGAACGCGGCCGGGTTGAAGCCGCCATGCAGGCCCAGCGGCGCCAGCAGCCGGCGCTGCATCAGCTGGTCGAAGCGCTCGCCCGTCACCCGCTCCATCAAGGTGCCGATCACCCCCCAGTTCAGGTTCGAGTAGGTGAAATAGGCGCCAGGCACGGCGTTGCTGGCCCACATCTCGCCCTTGCCGTACAGGGCGGCGCCGGGCACCAGGATGTCTTTCAAGGCCTTGTCGGCGGTCCAGAAATAGCCGGCGTCGTCGCGCAGCGAGGAAGTGTGCGTCAACAGATCGCGCAAGCTGATCACGCGCTCGGGGAAATGGGGATTGCGCAGTGGGAAGCCGAGGTAATTGCTGACGTCGGCCGTCAAGTCCAGTTTGCCCTCTTCGACCAGCATCATGACGACAAGTGTCGTCATCATCTTCGAAATGGATGCAATCCTGTACATCGTGCGGGCAGTTGCCGGCTTTGAGGGCGCCCCGCCTGTGCCGATCGTTTGCTGGCCGAACTGCTGCTTGTAGGCGACTTTGCCGTCGCGCACAGCCACCACCGACAGGCTCGCCAGCAGGCAGGCCGGGTCGCTGGCGATCGCCGCCAGTTCGCCATCGAGTCGCTGCAGCGCGCCGGGCGCGGCTTTGGGTGCGGCCAGCAAATGGCTCATACCGCCGAATAGCGCCAGTCCCAGCAATGTCCGCCTGCTTTTCTTCATTGTGACTTCCTGTCATGGCCGCATTGAAAAATCAGGATACGATTCGGTTTCCGCCCTAGCCAATGAAATGAAGTCGTCATTGCATAACTTTTTGATATGGCCGCGCTACAATGCGACACATCGCGCTGGATCGACTTCGATATAACTTGTCGTCATGCATGCTCTGGTTAATTTCATGGTGAGGTGCGCGCATGAATTGATCCAATGCTATTACACTCAATTCACCGCACCGATTGGACAGGCACCGCACCACCATGAACATGAGCGTATCCGTAATGAGCAATCCCCACGCCGATTTCAAGGCCGATCTGAACGACAATTCCCCTCTGTATATGCAGGTGGCGCGCAAACTGGTCCAGGATGTGCGCGACGGGCGCTACCAGGTCGACCAGGCTTTGCCCTCGGAGCGCCTGCTGTCCGAGCAGCTCGATGTGTCGCGTGTCACGGCCCGCAAGGCCATCGACCAGCTGGTCGAGCAGGGGCTGGTGGTGCGCCGCCGCGGTTCCGGCAACTACGTGGCGCCGCGCATCGAGCAGCCGCTGTCGAACCTGTCGAGTTTTTCCGAACAGTTGCAGCAACGGGGTCACAAGCCCGGTTCGCAATGGCTCAAGCGTGCCATCGTGGTGGCCACCGCCGACGAGCAACTGAGCCTGGGACTGTCGCCCAACACCCGCGTCGCGCGCCTCGAGCGCCTGCGCCTGGCCGACGACGTCGTCATGGCCTATGAGGTCAGCGTGATCCCGGCCAGCGTGCTGCCGCGCCCCGAGACAGTCGGCAATTCCCTGTATGAGCACCTCGAGCGCAGCGGCCAGATGCCAGTGCGTGCCTTGCAGCACATCCGCGCCATGAACGCGCCGGCCGTGCTGGCCCAGCAGCTTGGCGTACCGCTCGGGCAGGCGGTATTGTTTGTCACCCGGGTCGGTTACCTGGAATCGGGCCTGGCGGTCGAGCTGACCCATTCCTACTGCTGCAGCGACCATTATGACTTCGTGGCGGAGATGCGGCGCGTTTCATAACTTTTCGGAATGACAACGGCCGATCCTTTCATGGGAGAGCCCGCAGTTTTGGTATTACACTGGTCCCATCGAATGGAAAGTAGATGGCGATGCTCAAAACTGAAACCCCCGATCTTCAACACGCGCAACTGGACCAGTATCCGACCACGGAGCTGATCGCGGTGCTGGTCGACGATCAGGTCAACGCCGTCGACGCGGTGCGCGCCGCCGCCCCCCGGCTGGCGGCCGCCGTCACCGCCGCCGTGCCGCGCATGGAAGCGGGCGGGCGCCTGGTGTATGTCGGCGCCGGCACCTCGGGCCGGCTCGGCGTGCTCGACAGCGTCGAACTCTACCCCACTTTTTCCTGGCCGCACGAACGGGCGCTGGCCCTGCAAGCTGGCGGCAAGGATGCTATGTTCGTCGCCGTCGAAGGCGCCGAGGACGATCTCGAGCAGGGCGCGGCCGACTTGCGTGCGCTCGATGTCGGTGCCAACGACGTGGTGCTGCTGCTGGCCGCCTCCGGCTCCACACCCTACGTGCTGGGCGCCCTGCGCGCGGCGCGGGCGCTGGGCGCCCTGACGATCGGCTTTGCCAACAACCCCGACGCGCCGGTGGCCAACGAGGCCGAGATCGGCGTGACGCTCGACACCGGCTCGGAAGTCATTTCCGGCAGCACCAGGCTAAAGGCCGGCACTTCGCAGAAAATCGCGCTGAACACGTTTTCGAGCGCACTGATGGTGCGCCTGAACAAGGTCTACGGCAACCTGATGGTAGACTTGAAGCCCACCAACGCCAAGCTGGTCCTGCGCTCGGTGCGCCTGGCCATGTTTGCGACCGGCGCCGACGAGGCCGCCGCCCGCGCGGCGCTGGAGCAGTGCGATTTCCAAGTCAAGGTCGCCATCGTGGCCTTGTCCAAAAAAACCAGTATCGACCAGGCCAGGGCCTTGCTCGACGCGGCGCACGGCAGCGTGCGCCTCGCGCTCGCCGCCTAGCCTGCGGGCCAGGTCCCGACTGCGAAAGACCTATGCAAACAGCGCAAGTGAACAGTCCGTGGTGGTGGGTGCCCTCCCTGTATTTCGGCCAGGCCATCCCCTACGTGGTGGTGATGACCCTGTCGACCTATCTGTACAAGGACTACGGCGTTTCGAATACCGAGATGTCGCTCTACACCAGCATGCTGTACCTGCCATGGGTCATCAAGCCGCTCTGGTCGCCCGTGGTCGACATGGTCCGCACCAAGCGCTGGTGGATCGTTGGCTTGCAGCTGGTGATTGGCGTCGCGCTGGCGCTGGTGGCCTTGACGACCCATCTGCCTGCGTTTTTCATGGTCAGCCTGGCGGTGCTGTGGATCATGGCGTTCGCCTCGGCCACGCATGACATCGCCGCCGACGGCTTCTACATGCTGGGCCTGCCCCAGTACCAGCAGGCATCCTTCGTCGGCGTGCGCAGCACCTTTTATCGGCTCGCCACGCTCGTGTGCGGCGGCATGCTGGCCTCGCTGGCGGGCTTGATCAGCGAATCGACGGGCGACGTGCGCTTCGCCTGGAGCGTGGTGTTCGCGCTGCTCGGCGCGGCCTTCCTGCTCATGTGCGGCTACCACAAACTGGTCTTGCCGCGCCCTGCCAGCGATCACAAGGTGGTCCACAGCGACAGCCATGCGCGTGAATTCCTTGAAGTGTTCCGCGCTTTCTTCCGCAAACAGGATATCTGGCTGATCCTCGGTTTTATCCTTACGTTCCGGCTTGGCGAGTCGCAGCTGCTCAAGCTGGCCATTCCCTTCCTGCGCGACCCGGCCAGCGTGGGGGGCTTGGGGCTGAGCACGGCGCAGGTGGGCTTCGCCTACAGCACCGTCGGCATCCTGGCGCTGACCGTCGGCGGCCTGCTCGGCGGTGTCGTGATTTCCAGGCTGGGACTGAAGCGCTGCCTGTGGCCGATGGTGTTGGCGGTGCACATTCCGGACCTGGTGTTCGTGTTTCTTGCCAACGCCATGCCGCAGAACCTGTACCTGATCTCGGGCTGCCTGGCGCTTGAGCAGTTCGGCTATGGCTTTGGCTTCACGGCCATGATGCTGTACATGATCATGGTGGCCGATGGTGAGCACAAGACGGCGCACTACGCGATCTGCACCGGGCTGATGGCGCTTGGCATGATGGTGCCGGGCATGATCAGCGGGAAGATCCAGGCCATGCTTGGCTATCCGCATTTTTTCATCTGGGTCTGTGTGGCGACGCTGCCGGCGTTTATCATGGCGGCGCTGGTCAGGATCGATCCGGAGTTTGGCAAGAAGCAGTAGCAATTCATTGGCCGAAGAGCGCAGCGTCATCGGCCATGTATGCACACAACGAGAAGAGACAATATGAAGGAAACGGTCAACCGCCTCGCCTCGCTCGATGCCTTCCGCGGTTTCACCATCGCGGCGATGGTGCTCGTCAACAATCCCGGCGACTGGAGCAATCTCTATTCCCAGCTTGAGCACGCGCACTGGAACGGCTGGACCTTCACCGACTGGATCTTCCCCTTCTTCCTGTTCATCGGCGGCGTGTCGATGGCGCTGTCGCTGGGCCGGCTGGCCGCGGCCGGCGCCGACAAGCCGACCCTGCTGCGCAAGCTGGCCAAGCGCGCCGCGCTGATCTTCCTGATCGGTTTCGCGCTGAACTTGATTCCCAATTTCAATTTCGGCGCCGTGCGCATTCCCGGCGTGCTGCAGCGCATTGCCGTGTGCACCGTGCTGGCCGCGCCCATCGTGCTGTGGTTCAGCTGGCGCGGGCAGCTGCTGTGGATCGTGGCCCTGCTGTCCGCCTACAGCGTGCTGATGTTGTGGGTGCCGGTGCCTGGCATCGGCGCCGGCGTGCTCGAACCGGGCAAGGACTTCGGCGCCTACCTCGACCGCATGCTGCTCGACGGCCATATGTGGGTGCAATCGAAAACCTGGGATCCGGAAGGCTTGACCAGCACCCTGCCCGCCCTGTGCAGCCAGTTGTTCGGCGTGCTGGCCGGGCGCTGGCTGCTGTCGAGCCATTCGCGCACCGAGCAAACGGTCTGGATGCTGCTGGCGGGACTGGCCCTGCTGTGGCTGGGCAATGTGCTCGACGTCATCCTCATGCCGATCAACAAAAGCCTGTGGTCGCCCTCGTTTTGCCTGTTCATGACCGGCTGGGCCTTGCTGCTGTTTTCCGCGTTCTACTGGCTGCTCGACGTCAACCCGCACGGGGCCTCGCGCGCCGCGGCGGCGCGCTGGACCAAGCCCTTCCTCATCTACGGCATGAATGCGCTGTTCATCTTCGCCCTCTCCGGCCTGATCGCCAAGATGTTCGGCTTCATCAAATTCGACCAGCCCGATGGCAGCAAGCTCGCCCTCGGCCGCATCCTGTATGCGCCGATCCGCGCGCTGCCGATCGGGCCGGTCAATACCTCCCTGCTGTATGCGGTGGCGTTTAACCTGCTCATGTTCAGCATTGCCTGGTTCATGTGGCGCAAGAAATGGTTTGTGAAGGTTTAAGCTGTGACTCCTGATTTGAAAAAACGCGCCACTGTCCTGGCCATCGCCGCCCTGCTGGCCAGTTGCACCACCATCAAGCCGCCCGCGCCCGGCCCGGCAGCATCGGCAACGCCGCCCGCCGCGCCGCGCGAATTCCGTGCGGCCTGGGTGTCGACCGTGGCCAATATCGACTGGCCCAGCAAGCCGAACCTTGCGCCGGGCCAGCAGCAGGCCGAAGCGCTGGCCATCCTCGACCGCGCCAAGGCGCTGAACCTGAACGCGATCGTGCTGCAGGTGCGCCCCAGCGCCGACGCGATCTACCCGTCCAGGCTGGAGCCGTGGTCGGAGTACCTGACCGGCACCCAGGGTCAGGCGCCGCAACCGGCTTACGATCCGCTCCTGTTCTGGGTCACGCAGGCGCATGCGCGCGGGCTCGAGCTGCACGCCTGGTTCAATCCCTACCGCGCGCGCCACGCCACCGCCAAGTCGCCGATCTCGGCCGACCATATCGCGCGCCTCAATCCGGACGCGGTCAAGAGCTACGGCAAGTTCCTGTGGATGGACCCGGGCGACGATTCGGCCTCGAAGCAAACCCTGGCCGTGGTGCTCGACGTGGTGCGCCGCTACGATATCGACGGCGTGCACATCGACGATTATTTCTATCCCTACCCGATCGAGGCGCCCGGCGCGGCGGGCGAGGCGGCCGCGCTCGATGGCGCCGCCGCGCCCAAGACGGAACTCGACTTTCCCGACCAGCCATCCTGGCAACGCTACCTGCTGGGCGGGGGCACCCTCGATCGCGCCAGCTGGCGCCGCCAGAACGTGGACCACCTGATCGAGGCGCTGTACACCGGCATCCACCACGAAAAAAACTGGGTGCGCTTCGGCATCAGCCCATTCGGCCTGGGCCGTCCGGACCGCCGCCCGCCCGGGATCGCCGGCTTCAGCCAATACGACAAGCTGTACGCGAACGCCGAGCTGTGGCTCGAAAGCGGCTGGGTCGACTATTTCACGCCGCAGTTGTACTGGCCCATCAGCCAGGCGCCGCAAGCCTACGATGTGCTGCTCGACTACTGGCTGGCGCAAAACCGCAAGGGCCGCCACATCTGGCCGGGCTTGTTCACCAGCCGCATCGACGCACCCACCAAGGCCTATCCGCCGGAGGAAATCGTGCAGCAGATCGGCGCCACCCGTGCCCGTCCGGGCGCCAGCGGCCACGTGCACTTCAGCATGGCCGCGCTGATGGACAACCGCAAGGGCATCTCCGACCAGCTCAAGGCGGGCAGCTATGCCAGCGCCGCGCTGGTGCCGGCCACGCCGTGGCTGGGCACCCTGGCGCCCGGCGTGCCGACCGTGAGCAGCAAGCGTGAAGCGGCGGCCCTGCAGCTCAAGCTCACGCCCGCCAAGGGCACCACCCAGTACGCGCTGTGGACCCGCTACGGCGACGAATGGCGCTTCGCGGTGGTGCCCGCCGCCCGCGGCGACTGGAGCGTGGCCGACGACGCCCGCCTTGGCGCGGCCACGGCGGTGGTGATCAGCGCCGTCGACCGCCTTGGCAACGAGGGCGAGCGCCTGCAGGTGCCGGTAAAATGAGCAGCCTGGGCCTCGGCATCGACGCCGGCGGCACCCAGACCCGCTGGGCGCTGGCGGCGGCCGACGGGCGCATCGTGGCCGAGGGCGCGGTCGCCGGCCTGTCGGCGCTGCAGCTCTCCAGCGCCGCGGGACGCCAGACCGTGCACGCCAATTTTTCGGAACTGGCCAAGGCCGTGCTGGCCCACGGCGTGCCGGTCCAGGTGCGCGCCGGCCTGACCGGCTTCGGCGGCGACAGCGCCCAGTTGCAGCGCTGGCTGGCCGAACTGCTGGGCTTGGCGGCACCGGCCGTCAGCCTGTGCAACGACATTGAAATTGCCTACCTTGACAGCTTCGAGCCGGGCCAGGGCTACCTGGTGTACGCCGGCACCGGCTCGATCGGAGCCTGGATCGACGCCGATGGCCAGTTCCACCGCGCCGGCGGACGCGGCGTGGTGCTCGACGACGGCGGCGGCGGCTTCTGGATTGCGCGCGAAGCGCTGCGCCAGATCTGGCGCGGCGAGGACGAGCAGCCAGGCCGCTGGCGCGCCTCACCGCTGGCGCGTGCCATGTTCGACTACGTGGGCGGCGAAGACTGGTCGTTCTCGCGTCAGTTCATCTACGGCCAGGAGCGCGGCGAAGTGGGCAAGCTGGCGCTGGTGGTGGCGGCCAACGCCGAGACGGACCCGCTGGCGGCCGCCATCCTGGGCGAGGCCGGGCGCGAGCTGGCACGCCTGGCGCTGGCGCTGACCTTGCGCTTCGGCCCGCGCCCGGTGGTGCTGGCCGGACGCGCCTCGGCGCTGCACCCATCGATTTTTTCCGCCATGCGCGCCGCCCTGCCGGCCGACACCGTGCTGACCCAAACGGTCGGCCAAGCCCATTTCGCGGCGGCCCGCATCGCCGCCAAGACCAACCCCTGACCTTTGCCATTCGACCCATGAAAACCCTGATCGCCACCCTTTTGCTCGCCCTGCTCGCCGGTTGTGCCACCGGCCCGAAAATCGACCACACGTACTCGGCCAAGAGCCAGAGCAGCCGGGTCAAGTTCATCGTCATCCACTACACGGTGAGCGACCTGCCGCAGTCGATCAAGATCCTCACCGAGCAAGTGGTCAGCAGCCACTACCTGCTGACGGACGAGGCGCAGCCGGTGCTGTACGGCCTGGTCGACGAGAGCCGCGTGGCCAACCATGCCGGCGTGTCGACCTGGAAGAACTACAGCTTGCTCAATCCGAGCTCGATCGGCATCGAGATCGTCAACCCGGGCTTCAAGGAAACCCCGACCGGACGCGTCTGGTTTCCGTTCCCGCAGGAGCAAATCGACCGCCTGATCCCCCTGCTCAAGGACATCGTCGCGCGCCACCATATTCCGCCTGAAAACATCCTCGGCCACAGCGACATCGCGCCCCAGCGCAAGCAGGATCCGGGACCGATGTTCCCCTGGCACCAGCTGGCCGCCGCCGGCCTGATCATCTGGCCGGACGCGAACGCCGTGGCCGCCGCCCGCCCCGCCTTCGAAGCCGAGCTGCCCGACGTCGCCTGGTTCCAGAAGAAGCTGGCCGCGCATGGTTACGCGGTGCCGCAAAACGGTGAGCTCGACCAGGCCACGCGCACCGTGCTCGGCGCCTTCCAGATGAAATACCGTCCGAGCGCCATCGACGGCACCCCCGACGCCGAGAGCGCAGCCCTGCTCGAGGTGCTGGTCAATCAGCAGGCGGCGAAGCTGCCGTAAGCCGGAAATTGCGTTATGCTGCACACCAGCCGTGCCGCGGCTCGGTGACTCCCTTGAAGGAATGAAGCAATGCGGTTGCGCCACATCGAAGTTTTTCACGCCATCATGCAGGTGGGCACCATCAGCGGTGCCGCCCAGGTACTGCACATCTCGCAGCCGGCCGTGACCAAAGTGCTGCAGCATGCCGAGCTGCAGCTGGGCATGCCGCTGTTCGAACGGGTGCGCGGCAAGCTGTATCCGAAGCCGGAGGCGCACCGCCTGTTCGTCGAGACGGAGAAATTGAACCGCGACCTGCAGGGCATCCGCCGCCTGGCGGCCAGCCTCAAGGGGCGCGCGGTGGAGACCATCCGTCTGGTGGCCACGCCGACCATCGCCATCAGCGTGCTGCCGGACGCCATGACCATGTGGCGCAAGGAGTTTCCCCTCACCCGTTGCGAGCTGGCGACCCACCACACCAGCGAAATCGTCAATACACTGCGGCTGGGCGAGGCCGACCTGGCCTTGTCGCTGCAGGACCCGCGCCACCCTGGCATCGTGGCCGAGCCGATCGCCCAAGGGGTGATGACGGTGATCGCGCCGACCGGCAGCTGGAGCGCCGAGCAGTGCCGCACGCCGGTGTCGGCCGACGGCCTGTCCGGAGAATTGATCGGCCACGCCGACACCGACCCGCTGGGCGAATTGCTGGTGGCCGCCTGCGAGGCACAGGGCGTGCACCCGGTGTTCCGCACCGTGGTGCAGACTTACCAGATCGCGCGCTCGCTGGTGGAGGCGGGCGCCGGCATGGCCGTGGTCGACCCGTTCACGGCGGCCTCGGCCATTGAAAGCAAGGTGCAGCGGCGGCCGTGGGCGCCGGCCATTCCGGTCCAGCTGTACCTGCTCACGGCCAGCCATTCGCCGCTGTCGCATGGCGCGCGCGAGCTCGTCGCCAGCATCGGTGCCACCGCCCGCGCCTGCCTGGAGAAAGGCCAGTCATGAGCCTGACCCTGGCCAGCGAGGAGATCGCCGGCAGCGCGGAGTTCCGCCACCTGTCGAGCATTGCCGGGATCGCGGTCGACCTGCGCTATGCGTCGCCGAATAATTTCGTCGGCCACGATTTGTACGCACCCTTCGATTGCGCCTGGCTGCACCGCGACGCGGCGGCCGCGCTGGAGTCGGTGGTGGCCTGGCTGGCCGCGCGCCGCCCCGGCTGCACGGTGCTGGTGCTCGACGCACTGCGCCCGCAGCGCGTGCAGCAGCAGTTGTGGGATGCGCTGGCCGGCACCGAGTTGCAGATGTACCTGGCCAGCCCGGAGCGCGGGTCGATCCACTCGTTCGGCATGGCGCTCGACATTACCATCCTCGACGAGACGGGTGCCGAATTCGACATGGGCACGGGATTTGACGACATGAGCGAGCTGTCCCATCCAGCGTTGGAGGATGGTTATTTCCAGCGCGGCGAACTGACGGCGGCCCAGCTGGCCAACCGCCATCTGCTGCGCGAGGCGATGACCGAGGCCGGCTTCCATGGCATCAACACCGAGTGGTGGCATTACGATTGCGGCGACCGCAATCTGGTGCGCCAGAGCTACCGCCGGGTGTTGTAACGCTGCCGGCGTCTAGATCTGTGCGATGTGGCTGGCAAGTCCAGCCGCGTACAGCAGCGTCGCCAGGCCGATGCCGCGCAAGGGCGTGCTGAACCAATACCGTCTGGCCAGTACCACGTAACCGAGCAGCGTGACCATCCCCAGGCCGAGCAGGAAGGCCGACTCGAACAGAAAGGCACCATGCATCAGCGCCAGGTAGCCGTACAGCGCGCCAAACAGCATGGCGCCGAAGCTATGGCTGGCGTTGAAGCCGACCCACGCCTTCCACATGCTGGTCTGACGCGAGATGAGGGGAGAGACCTCTTGCATGCGCTGGCGTAGCGCGGGATCGCGTGGATCGAATTTTGGACCGTAAAACGTGAATAGCAAATGCAAGCTGCCAAGGATCAGAATAATGGTGGCGCTTGCGCAAATCAGGATGGCGGGCAGTGAGTTCAAGGGATCCTTGTTGAGGTGATGTTGTGTGCGATCACTGACGTGGCCTTTGTTTGACCGACACCGAACGAATGGCGGTGGTGAGCACGGGTGCAGAAAAAAATTCGGCCGCGTGCGGCTGCATGGCCTGATCGATCAATGCCCGGATCTGCGGCTTGCGCAGATCGGTTGGCGCTTGCAAGCGGATCCCCCTGACCTGTTTGCCCTCGCCTTCCAACAGGCCTTCCGGGTCGTCGAGCGTCGCGCCGTTCATGAAGAACAGCGTCACCCACCGCGGGTAGCCGGCAATCGACAAAAACGCGCCGGATGGTTTCGTAATTGGGCTGATGGCGAACACCAGCGCGTTGTAATTGTCGTAGACCAGCTCGAAGCCGCGAGGGAACAGCGCCCGCAGTTCGCTGCGCGCCTCGCGCAACTGGCGCGCCAGCTCCGGCCGATACTTTTCGAGAAAACCGTCGATGTCGGCTTCGACTTTGGCGCTCATATTCGCGTACGTATACGGTAGCCGGGATCGATAGACGCATGTCTCAAAATGCTGTCTCCTACTTCAAGTGCAATTCGTCGAAGGGAAAACCGATCTGCTCGGCGGCGTGCACGGCGTTGTCGAGGCTGGTGAAGATGCGCGCTTGCAGGGTTTGGATTTCGAGCAGCATGCCCGCTTCGCCTTTGCTGCCGACCAGGCGCATGGTCCAGTCGTTGACGCTCATCGGTACGCGCACGAAGGCGGCGCTGCGCAGGCGTCCCGCCGCGAAGTCGCGTCTGGCTTGCTCCATTGTGCGGTTGTGTTCGATCATAGTCAATTTGGGTGGTGGTGTACGTAGGGTGGAAAAGCGGAGCGCATTCCACCATTGCATCCGACGCGTCGAGGCTGGCATTGGTGGAATGCGCTTCGCTTTTCCACCCTGATATGTATTGACCAGTCAAGATGTT
>JAZJYV010000031.1:0-198081 GCA_040390195.1 Pseudomonadota bacterium
GGAACGTGAAGCAGTTGGCGCGGATGCGCGCCGTGTGCAGGTCGATCGAGCGGTCGAAGGCGCGGTCCGAGATCCGCTCGGACCAGTTCGGCTCGATGACCTCGAAGAACTCTTCGAGCTCCTCCTTGGTGATGGGCGAGTCGGAGACGGCAACCAGGCCCTTCGGCTGGCGCAGCATCAGCGGACTGTTCTGGTGGATGATGATGTCGCTGAAAATGAGGCGTGAATTGAGCAAGTGCAAAATCTGCTCGACCAGGGTACCGAACACCGGATGGTCTTCGTTTTCAATGTAGGAAAGGGTACGAATTTGCGAGGACTGGTGATTTTCCATCTGGCGTGAGTCTCTTGGTCGGTGGTTAACGCAGCTAACTTTTATTATAAGACCAGACCCGCGAAAAGATTGCATCCCCGAAAGATAAATTTTGCGTTTCGAGCTTGAAGCGAGCAAAAATGGCTTGGCAAATTTGCCCGGAAAGCGCAGCATCTTTATATTGGGCAGCACTGGAGACGATCATGAAGACCACGCCCGCGGCACTGGTGGCATTGTTGTTATTTTTGCAGCCAGAATCGGCCGCTGCAATCAGCCCCAGGACCTATTTCGAGCAGCGCTGCGAATCTGAAATGAAGCCGCGGCTTGAAGTCGTCACCCACGAATTCGGCTTCCAGGTGTTGAACAACCTCTCGAGCGGCGTGCTCAATGGCCGCGGCACGCGCAGCTACGCGAGCGAACTGCTGATCGGCATGACGGCCCTGCAATCGCGCACCGAGATCGAAATGGACGCCCCGGGCCTGGTCGACACCTCCCGCAATCTCGAGTGCGTGGCGCCCAAGGTCAGGGTCAATCTGACGTTTCCGCGCATGGACGTGTATGTGGCGCGCGAATTCTCGCCCGGCTCGTGCTCGTTTCGCGAAATCCTCGCGCACGAGATGCAGCATGTGGCGATCTACCGCGAGCAGCTGCCGCGCCTCGAGCGCCTGATCCGCGCGCGCCTCAACGAGCGCTTTGCCAACCGCCCCTTGTATGCGCCCAATGGCGCCGGCATCACGGCGCTCGAGCGCGAGGTCGACGACTGGCTGCGCCCGATGATCCAGACCGAATTGAAAATCATCGAGGACGCCCAGATGGCGCTCGACACCCCCGAGGAGGACCACCGGCTGACCCATGCGTGCTTTGGCGAGGTGAGCAGCCGGATGGGCATCCGCTGGTAGCTCAGCGCGGGTAGCGGAACGCCGTCTTGAGGTCGTAGGCGAAGTTCTCGCCGTTCGCGTGCACCATCACCCGGTCGGGCGGCGCCTCGCCCGAGAGCGCGCCCGACACCACCGGCAAGCCTTCACCCTTGCGCACCAGCGCTTCGCTGCGCTCGTAGACATTGCGGCAGCCCGTTTCGGCGATCAGGGCCTGGACGATCGGCACCTTCCAGGCGTCGACCCCGGCGGCCTGGAATTCGCACACCAGGAAGCCGTCCTGCCCCCCATAGGACTCGACCAGCAGGCCCGGCAGACCGTCGGCCTCGGCGTTGATGCGTTTGACCAGCTGGTCCTCGCGCGCCCGCATGGCCGGGCCTGCGCTCTTGGCCAGCGCGGCCTTGACACGGCGCTTGATGAGCGCGTGGTCGACCGGCTCGGCCTCGTCGAAGGTCCAGACCCGGGCCCGGATCTGCGACTTCGAATTGTAGGCCGCGCGCGCCAGGAAGGCGGTCGAGGATGATTGCACGATGGCGGTGGCCCCGGCTTTCATTTTCTCGTTCGGCTTGCCGTCGACCTTCTCGATGGCGGACGCGTAGATCCACGGTTCGCCGGCGAGCAGGCTTTTTTCCTTGCCTTGTTTGATGGTGATGATCAGCATGGTGTTCCAGATGGGGATGAGGGGCAGCCGCCATGATACCGCCTGCCCGCCATTTAGCGGCAAGCATCTGATCGCAGGCCCGGCGCACCGGACTATCGGCCCAAGGCGCATTCTGTCCGGCGCAGCCTGCATTTTGTCGCAAACGGGGCGCACTCCTTTCATCGCTTCCCTAGGATACAGTCCAGGAGACTTCATTTCCTTGTCACTTAATCCGATTTTTTAGGGAAAACGACCATGAAAACAATCAAGACAAGCCATTTTGGCATGCGCCATCTGGTGCTGGCCCTGTCGGTGCTGGCATGCGCCGCGCCGGCCATGCAGGCGCAAGCCGCGTCGAGCTGGATGGGCGGCGAACATGTCCAGGGCAACAACGCGATCCAGAAGCAGGCGCGAGAGGTCGGCCATTTCAGCGGCCTGTCGATGGGTTTGCCGGGCAATGTCGAACTGCGCATCGGCAGCACCGAAGCGGTGAGCATCGAGACCGACGGCAACCTGCTGCCCCTGATTGAAACCGTGGTGGAAAACGGCACCCTGAAGATCCGCGCGACGAAGAAGAACCTCAGTCTCGAGCCACACGTCCTGAAAATCATCGTCCAGGCCAAGGACATGGACCGCCTGGCCCTCGGTGGTTCAGGCTCGATCGAATCCGATGCGCTGCGCGGGGCCAAGCTGCAATTCGATCTTGGTGGCTCCGGATCGATCAACGTCAAAGGCATCGACGGCGAATCGGTCGCGGTGACCGTTGGCGGCAGCGGCAACCTGAAGGCCGGTTCCGGCTCGACCAAGAGCCTGTCGGTGTCGATCGGCGGTTCGGGCGACGTCAACCTCGGTCAGCTCAAGAGCGTGGAAGCGAGCGTCAGCGTGGCCGGCTCCGGCCAGGCCACCATCGCGGTGCGCGACACGCTCAGCGTGACAATCGCCGGCTCGGGCGACGTCAACTACTACGGCGACCCGAAAGTGAGCAAGACGGTGGTCGGCTCGGGCGGCGCCAAGCGCCTCGGCGGTGCCCGCTAATAGCGATGGCTGCGGGGCGAACGAACGCAGCGTCATCGGCCCTGCGTTCATTGCGCCACGACTGCCTACAAGTCGAAACGCACTTCCCCGACGACGCTGCGCTGGGTGTAGGGATGAAACGCCCAATACTTCGCGTTGTTCAGGTTGTCGATCCCCAGCGCCGCGCTCCATTGGCGGCTGAAGCGGTATTTCAAGCGCACGTCGGCCACCAGGAAATCGGACACCCCGGTGTAGGTGTCGCCATGCGGATCGCTGTTGTCGAGCGTGCCGTACTGGCGCCCGCTGTAGCGCACACCCAGGCTGGCATTCCACTTCTCCCCCAGCGCGTACGAGGCCAGGAAATTGGCCCGCCACTGCGGCACGCGCGGCTGCCACTTGCCCACGCTGGCGGGAAAGCCCGCATTTTCGGCGATCATCGAATGGGTGTAAGTCAGGCTCGCGTTGAGCGCCAGCCCATGGGCCAGCACATCTTCGGCCTGTGCGGCCAGTTCCAGCCCGCCGGTGCGAATTCGCCCCACGTTCTGAACCGTATTGACAGTCCCCGTCAGTGGCTGCGAATACAAGGCGTCGCGGCTGCTTTCACGGAACACGGTCGCGCGCAGCACGCCATGCTCACCCATCTGCTCCGCGCTCAACTCGCCGGTCCATGATGTCTCGGCCCGCAAGTTCGGGTCCCGGTTGACGATCACGCCATCAACCACCGCCCCCTGGAACATCTCGCCAGCGGTCGGATTGCGCACCGAGCGGCCCAGCGAGGCCTTCACCGTAACGTCAGCGCGTGCGCGCCAGGCAAGCGCTGCTTTCGGCGACCAGCTGGTCTCGCCACGCCCGGCGAACGGCAGCGCACGCGGTGCGGTGGCGCTTGAAATCTCGCCACCGAACGCGCGCCAGTGCTCCAGTCGCAAGCCCAGCGTGCTGCTCCATCCCGGCGCGAAGCTCCAGCTATCTTGCGCATACAGGCTTTGCAGGCGCGTATTGCCGTTGAACGTGGAAACCAGCGCCCCGTCGCCGGCATGGATCCAGTCGGCGGCGCCGAACACCCGCGTGCGCAGCCGCGCGCTGTCCGACTGCGCGCCGAGCTCGACCACATGGCCCGCATCGGGACGCCAGATGCCTTTCAAGGCCAGCGTATTCCAGCCGCTGCCGCCCATGTCCGTCACATTGCCCGGCGCGCCAGCTTGTGCGCTGGCCACCGGGACGCTCGGCGTGCGCACCTGGTCGCGCGCATAGTCGTACAGGCTCGCTGCCAGCTCCCAGTCCCATTCGCCCCTGGCATGGCGCTTGATCGACAGGCCGTGCATCCGATGTTCGAGCGCGCTGATGGTCGGCGCCAGGTCGGACGCCTTGAGCTCGTAGCGCGTGCCGCCGATGTTGATGAAATTGTTGGCGTCGCCATGATAGACCGGCGCGCCGCCAGCGTCGCGCAGATAGGAGGCCGAGGAGCGCACCGCATCATTGCTCCACCAGCCCAGCGTGTAGCTGGCGCGCAGCGTCGGGCTGACATCGTAGGCGAGCTTGATTTTCGCGTGGTCCTGCACCGTGTGCGCAGCGCTGGTCGCGCCGATAATCAGCCAATCCTTGTTGGCCGGGTTCTTGCCGGCGATGGCAGCGCTGACGGCCAGCCCCGCCGGGCTGGCCACGCCGCCCGCGACCAGCTTGTTGGCGAAGCTGACCGGCTGGCTGTCGCTGTCGAGCCGCGAGGCGTCGATCCACCATGACCACCGGCCCTGGCGGTTGCCCAGCGAAGCGCTGCCCTGCCCGCCGCCAAAGCGGCCGTGGGTGGCGTACTGGTCGAACTGCTGACTGAACGCGCCGAGCTTGACGTGCCCCTCGAAGTGCTCCGGCATGCGGGTCTGGAAGTCCACCACGGCGCCCACCGAATTGCCCGGATAGGCGGCCGAAAACGGCCCGTACAGGACATCGACGCGCTCGATTTCTTCGGGCGAGACCATGCCCCAGCGCGGCGTGAAGGTGGCGCCGTTGCCCAGCAAATTGGACAGCAGGATGCCGTCGGCGTACACCAGCGAACGCGCGCTGTTGCCGGTGCCGGAGGCGCGGCTGGCCAGCACCGCGTGGTCGAAGTCGCCGATGAAACGCTTGCGCACGTTCAGGCTGGGCAGGTACTTGAGGGCGTCCTCGCTGTCGGTGGCGTTGATGCGCTGCTCGACCTGCTCGCCGCTGATGCCCTCGATGGTGGTCGGAATCTGGGTCGGCAAGGAAGTCGGGCGTCCGCCCTGGATCGTGATCGTCTCGAGCGTCTTCGCTTGCGTGTGGTCGGCCCATGCGGGCGCGACGGCGCCGGCGATCACCAGCGCCAGGCTCATATGCAAATTGTTCATGCGGGTCCTCAGTGCTGGTGCGCGGGACCGGCGCCGGGCAGCACCTCGAGCATTGGCGCCGGCGCCTTCAATTTCGTCTCGGCTGCGCCAGGCAGTTCGGACCAGTCCATGCGCCCTTTCTCGCACAGCTGGGTGACCTTGAAAGCGAGCTTGCCCGGCGTGGACGGCAGCTTGACCTGCAGGCTGAATTCGTCGTACCAGGCGTCCGGCAGCGGACCGCCCTTCCAGCTCACCGTGCCCCCTTCCAGGCCGATGTTCCAGCCGGCCTTGGGCATTGGCTTGGCCGAGGCGATCGCCTCGGGCAAGGTGACGATGAGGGTGTGGGTGGCGCTGCCTTCGCAGCCGTGGCCGACCCGGAACGTCAGCTTCTGGTAGGCGCCAGCCGAAGCCGTGCCTGGCTCGATCGTGACGTGCGCGTGGGCGAGCGGTGCGGCCAGTGCGGCGGCAAACACAATGATTGTCTTCATGATCTGCTCCTTAGCGCGGTGCGACGTAGTTGAGTGGCTTGACCGGCACTTGCAGCATGATCTCGTGGCGCTTGCCGTCGGCCGCGAGCACGACCAGCGTCACGGGCACGATGTCGCCTTCCCGGTATGGGCGCTTGAGCTCGCTGAGCATGATGTGCAAGCCGCCGGAAGAAAAACTGACCGGCCGTCCTGCCGCCAGGTCGACGCCGTCGATCTCGCGCATCTTCATGACCTGGCCACTCATTTCCATCTGGTGGATAGCGCCGACGGCGCCAGGCGAGCGCACTTCGACCAGCCGCGCCGCCTTGGCCGCCTGCAGCTGCAGGAACACGCCGGTACTGGTTTGCTGGGGCACGGTGGCGCGAATCCAAGGCGCGGTGACCTTGATCTGGGCCAGCGCGGCGGAGGTAAACAGAAGCGATGCGAGGATCGCAAACAATAATTTTTTCATGGTCGTTCCCATGTAAGAATTGAATACGGCACAGCTCCGCGCACGGAGCCAGGCCAGGCCTTGGGGGACAGCGGGCGATCAGGCCCGTGCCGGCGGGCCGCGTGGCGGCGCGGCGCTCAGCGCCAGCAGGGGCTGCGGCGCGCGATAGAACAGGAAAGGGCGCAGTTCGTGCCCGCTGAACAAGCCCAGGCCCGTGATGGCGTGCGCCATCAGGCCTTCGCTGCCGCCGTGCGGCAGGCAGTAGCCGCAATGGTCCATCGCGGCCAGCTTGGAGGGAATGCCCTGGCCGGTGTCGGCGCGGCAGATGTCAGGCCCGGCCGCGGCGCCACGGCTGGCGGCCAGCGCATGCGAGATCGACGGCGCAAGCGCGTTCATCAGGATCGCGAAGCAGGCGATCCAGATCTTCATGCGCCAACTGGTCGAAGTCGTATTCATGTCGTCGATTATACCGTGGCCGGCGCCGCGCGCGAACCGGCAAGCGGTGTACCGGCCATCGGCCGAAAGGTGTAGCCGGCCTAGCGTTCGCCCTTGAACGTTTCGCGCTCGACCAGCACCGTGTTGACGCTGTCGGTGAGGTAGATCTGGCTGTCCTGGATCGTGCACTGCAGCTGCATATTGCGCTGCGCGAGGGCCTGCAGCTGGGCGCTGGCGTCGGCCGGGATGTTGATCACGGTGAGATTCTTGCCCCGCTCGAGCTTGTTGGCGATCTGCTTGTACCAGATATGGCTGGTGGCGCTGTAGCTGTAGACGACAACCTGCGCGGAGCGCCCGCATGCCTTCATCAGGCGCTTCTCGTCCGGCTGCCCGACCTCGATCCACAGTTCGATCGCGCCGGTCAGGTCTTTCTGCCACAGGTCCGGCTCGTCGGTGTCGAACAAGCCCTTGGTGAAGGTCAGTGACTCGCTGGCGTGGATGGCGAAAGCGAGCAGCCGGATCATCATGCGCTCGTCCGTCTCGGACGGGTGGCGCGCCAGCGTCAGCACATGGTCCTGGTAGTAGTTGCGGTCCATGTCCGCAATCTGCAGGTCCGCTTTGTAAATTGTTGCTTTGAGGGCCATCTGGAAGTGCCTTGAATTATTTGAAGACGACAGTCTTGTCGCCGTTTTGCAAAATGCGGTGTTCGACGAACCATTTGACGGCGCGCGCCAGCACCACGCATTCGACGTCGCGCCCGATCGCGCTGAGGGTGTCGGCATCCATCGCGTGGTCGACCCGTTCAACGTCCTGCTCGATGATCGGGCCCTCGTCGAGGTCGCCAGTGACGAAGTGGGCGGTGGCGCCGATCAGTTTCACGCCGCGCAGGTGGGCCTGGGCGTACGGCTTGGCCCCCTTGAAGCTGGGCAGGAAGGAATGGTGGATGTTGATCGCCTTGCCGCGCATTGCCTCGCACAGGCCCGGCGAGAGGATCTGCATGTAGCGCGCCAGCACCACCAGGTCGATCTGGTGGCTGGCCATCAGCTCCAGTACGCGCGCCTCCTGCGCCAGCTTTGCGCCGGCGTCCGCGCCACTGGCCAGCGGCAAGTGGTGGAAGGGAATGTTGTAGCTGGCCGCCAGTTGGTAGAAATCCATGTGGTTCGAGACGATGGCCGGAATTTCCACCGGCAGCAGGCCGCTCTTGTAACGAAACAGCAGGTCGTTCAGGCAGTGGCCGATCTTCGACACCATCAGCATCACGCGTGGCTTGGCGCGCGCGTCGTGCAGCTGACCGTTCATCTGCATGGCGGCGCACAGGCCGGCGAAATCGGCGCGCAGCACCTGGTCCGGGATGGCGCCGTCCTCCAGCGAGAAATGCATGCGCATGAAAAACAGCTTCGACTCGGCATCGCCGAACTGGGCCGAATCGATGATGTTGCAGCCGTGCTCAGCCAAAAAGCCCGAAACGCGATGCACAATGCCGCGCTGGTCCAGGCAGGACAGGGTCAGGATGTATTCGGGATGGGTCATGGCGGCCGCAAGGTAGGTCGGATTAACCCGCTATTGTCGCATGCGCAGGCAAAATATTCATCAGGCAGAAAATAGCACGACCGTGCAAATTCCGGTATAGTGGGCGGATCGCCACCTCTTTTGAAGGAAACGCCATGCCCGCCACGCTCCTCTCGAACCAGCAGTTCCGCCTCGCCGCCCGCCCGGTCGGCTTGCCCAAACCCAGCGACTGGCAGCACAGCACCGAGATGGTGCGCGAAGCGGCCGACGGCGAGATCGTGGTCAAGACCTTGTACCTGTCGCTCGACCCGGCCATGCGCGGCTGGATGAATGAAGGCAAATCCTACATCCGCCCGGTGGCCATCGGCGAAATCATGCGCGCCGGCGGCGTCGGTGTGGTGGTCGCCTCGAAGTCGCCCAGGTTCGCCGTCGGCGACCATGTCTCGGGCGGCATCGGGGTGCAGGAGTACTGGGTCGGCGCGGCCGACGACAAGAGCGCCGGTTTCTACAAGATCGACCCGCAGCTGGCGCCGCTGACGACCTGGCTGAACACCCTGGGCATGCCGGGCATGACAGGGTACTTCGGCCTGCTCGAAGTGGGCCAGCCGAAAGCGGGCGAAACGGTGGTGGTATCGGGCGCGGCCGGCGCCGTCGGCATGACCGTCGGCCAAGTGGCCAAGCACCTCGGTTGCCGCGTGGTGGGAATTGCCGGCGGCAAGGAAAAATGTGATTTCGTGGTCAATGAAATGGGCTTCGACGCCTGCATCGACTACAAGAACGGCAGCGTCAAGGATGGCCTGAAGGAACACTGCCCGAACGGCGTCGACGTGTATTTCGACAACGTGGGCGGCGAGATCCTCGACACCGTGCTCACCCGCATCAATCTGAAGGCGCGCATCATCATTTGCGGCGCCATCTCGCAGTACAACAACACCACGCCCGTCAAAGGGCCGGCCAACTACCTGTCGCTGCTGGTGAACCGCGCGCGCATGGAAGGCATCGTCGTGTTCGATTACGCCGAGCGCTATCCGAGCGGCGTCGCGGCCATGGCCAAGTGGATGCGCGAAGGCACGTTCAAAAGCAAGGAAGACGTCGTCGAGGGCATCGCCACCTTCCCCGATGCCTTGTTGATGCTGTTTGAAGGCAAGAATTTCGGAAAACTGGTGCTCAAGGTCGCCGACGCGGGCTCGGCTAGTTGAGTTCAACGTCGATTTTCGCAATTTGCGGAACTTGGTGGTTCAAACATCGTCTATTCCATGTTTGAACCCCATTTTCCGAGGCCATCATGCAAGCGTTTCCCTACTTTGAAAACCAGGTCGATTTCCTGACCCAGTTCACCCAAAAGTCCTACGACATCCTCCGAGTGCTGAGCCAGCTGAACATGCGCCTGACCCAGCAGCTGATCGAGGACAGCATCAACGCCAACCGCCAATTTCTGGCCTGCTCCGATCCGGCGCAGTGGGGCGCCATTGCCATGAAACAAGCCGAGCCCGTCGGTGAACACTTGCGCAACTACCAGCAGCAGCTGATGGGCGCGCTGTCGGGCAACCAGTCCCCACGCTAGGGGGCGCCATGCCTGGCACCACCCCACCCCGCGACGGCGGCGACATGCTGGCGCAGCTGCAGGCCGGGCACGCCCGCGTCAGCGCCCTGCTGCGTGCCTTCGAGCGCATCGCCGACGAAGACGACGAAGACCCGCGCAAGGCCGAATTGATCGACGATCTCTGCTACGAGCTGACCATCCACGGCATGCTCGACGAGGAATTGTTCTACCCCGCCCTGCGCGCGGTGATCGACAACGACGAACTGCTCGACGATGCCGAGCAGGAGCACGCCGGCATCCGCGAGCTGGTCAGCCAGCTCGAAGTCATGTATCCGGGCGATGAGCACTTCAGGACCACAGTTGCCGTGCTGACTGAAGAAGTCGAGCACCACCTGGCCATGGAAGAGCGCGAGCTGTTCGAGGCGGCGCGCCTGGCCGGCATCGACCTCGAGGCGCTGGGCGCACGCCTGCTGGCGCGGCGCGAGGAACTTGACGGCGACTTGAGCGCCCCGCCAGCGCCATCTGGCAGTGTCGAAACGGGCAGCGGGCAGCGCCGCGCGCCGCACCCGCCCGATCAAGGCCGGAACTAATAATTTGACGCCCCCTCTAACCCACGGGCGCAGCAATATGCTCGCCCGGGCAGTGACATCCACACAAGGAGATCGACATGGCGACAAGTAAGGACAGCGGCAACAAAGGCAGCTCCCAGAAAGCCGGCGGCGGCAGCAGCCAAAGCACGGCCAAACGAGGCTTCGCCGCAATGGACGAAGCCCAGCAGCGCGAGATTGCCAGCAAAGGTGGCCAGGCTGCACACCAAAAAGGCACGGCACACGAATTCGATTCCGAAGAGGCACGCCGCGCCGGCCAGAAAGGCGGCGAGGCAGTCAGCCGCGACCGGGAACACATGGCCGACATCGGCCGCAAGGGCGGCGAGAGCCGCCAGTCGGCCAGCCGCGCCAGCACGACCACCGACAAGGGCGGGCGCCAGGGCGGCAAAACCGACACGTAGGCGCGCGATATAGCGCGTGCCGTTCTCGCACTTGTGTTATGCCGGCCCGAGGGTGCGCTCCCGGTCCGGCATTTTTTTGCGCCAATATTTTATTTGTTCTATAATTTCAGCAATTACTGAAAATTGAAAAACTTGTATCGGATCCCCATGGTCAAGCTCAGCCCCCTGGCGCAGAAATTCATCCTCCACTTCGGCGAAATGGGCAGTCGCTGGGGCATCAACCGCACCGTCGGCCAGATCTACGCCCTGTTGTATGTGCAGGGCAAGCCGCTCAACGCGGACGAGATTGCCGAGCATTTGCAGTTTTCCCGCTCGAACGTGTCGATGGGGCTCAAGGAGTTGCAATCGTGGCGCCTGGTCAAGTTGCTGCACCAGCCCGGCGACCGGCGCGAATACTTCGAGCCGCCCAAGGACATCTGGGACATTTTCAAGGCCTTGCTCGAGGAGCGCCGCCGGCGCGAGGTCGAGCCGACCCTGTCGATGCTGCGCGACGCCCTGCTCGAGACGCCCGCCACCGACGCCGACCGCGTAGCCCAGCAGCGCATGCGCGAGATGTACGAGTTGATCGAGCTCTCGAGCGCCTGGTTCGACGACGTCCAGCGCCTGTCGCCGGAAACCCTGGCCGGCCTGATGAAGCTGGGCTCGACCGTCAAGAAGCTGCTCGACGTCGGCGGCAGCGTGCGCGACAGTCTGCGCTTCACGCGCGCACCCGACTCGGCGCTGGAAGACAAATAGCATGCGCCCGCGCCTGTCTGGCATGCCGCTGGCGCTGGCCATCACGCTGGCGTTGCTGCTCAAGGCCGGCTTGCTGTACCTGTTGTGGCTGAATTTTTTCTCGGCGCCGCAAGCGAAAAAAATGCGCATGCCGACGGCCAGCGTCGAGCAGCACCTGCTCTCTGCCCCCTCTTCCCGGCCACGACCATGATCCCCATCGACGACGTTGTCAGCCTCTCGCGCCTGCAGTTTGCCGCGACGGCCATGTACCACTTCCTGTTTGTTCCGCTCACGCTCGGCCTGTCGTGGATGCTGGTGATCATGGAGTCGGTGTATGTCATGACCGGCAAGGAGATCTACCGCGACATGACCAGGTTCTGGGGCAAGCTGTTCGGCATCAATTTCGCGATGGGCGTGACCACCGGGATCACGCTCGAATTCCAGTTCGGGACCAACTGGGCTTACTACTCGCACTATGTGGGCGATATTTTCGGCACGCCGCTGGCGATCGAGGGGATGATGGCCTTCTTCCTCGAGTCGACCTTTGTCGGCCTGTTCTTCTTCGGCTGGAAGCGCCTGTCGCAGGTGCAGCACCTGGGCGTGACCTTCCTGGTGGCGCTCGGATCGAGCTTGTCGGCGTTGTGGATCCTGATCGCCAACGGCTGGATGAACTACCCGGTGGGCGCCGAGTTCAACTTCGAGACCATGCGCATGGAACTGGTCAGCATTGCCGACGTCATTTTCAATCCAGTGGCCCAGGTCAAGTTCGTGCACACGGTGGCCGCCGGCTACGTCACGGCGTCGATGTTCGTGCTGGGCATCTCCGCATTCTATCTGCTCAAGGCGCGCGATGTCCCGTTTGCGCTGCGCTCGTTTGCCATCGCGGCCGGCTTCGGCCTGGCGTCGACCTTGTCGGTGATCGTGCTGGGCGACGAGTCGGGCTACACGGCCGGCGAGGTCAACAAGGTCAAACTGGCCGCCATCGAGGCCGAATGGGAAACCGAAGCGGCGCCGGCCGGCTTCACGCTGTTCGGCATGCCCGACAACGAGACCGAGCGCACCGCCTACGCCATCAAGATCCCGTACGTGCTGGGCTTGATCGCCACCCGCTCGACCGATACCCCGGTCGTCGGCATCAAGGAACTCAAGCGCAAGCATGAGGTGCGCATCCGCAACGGCATGCTGGCCTATGCCGCGCTCACGCGCCTGAAATCGGGCGACAAGTCACCCGAGGCGCGCGCCGACTTCGACCGCTTGAAGGCGGACCTGGGTCATGGCCTGCTGCTCAAGAAATACACCCCGCGCGTGATCGACGCCAGCGAAGCGCAAATCAGGATGGCGGTCAACGACACGATTCCGAAAGTGGCGCCGCTGTTCTGGGCCTTTCGCGCGATGGTCGGGCTGGGGATCCTGTTCCTGTGCATTTTCTGCGCTGCCTTCTACTTCCTGGTGCGCAAACGGCTGGCGCGCCAGCGCTGGCTGCTCAAGCTGGCGGTGGTGGCAATTCCACTGCCCTGGGTGGCGGCCGAACTGGGCTGGGTGGTGGCCGAATATGGCCGCCAGCCGTGGACCATCGCCGGCATCCTGCCCACCCATTTGTCGGCCTCGACGCTGCAGCCGGCGAGCCTGTATTTCAGCCTGGCCGGCTTCATCGGTTTCTACACGGTGCTGCTGGTGATCGAGCTGGGACTGATGGTCAAGTACACGCGCCAGGGACCGAGCAGCCTGCACACCGGGCGCTATCACTGGGAACAGGCATCCCGTTCCGAGGTGCGGCCATGATCTTCGACTACGTGACGCTCAAGTTCATCTGGTGGTGCTTCGTCGGCGTGTTGCTGATCGGCTTTGCGCTGACCGACGGCTTCGACTTCGGCATCGGCATGTGGCTGCCCTTCATCGGCCGCGACGACATGCAAAGGCGGGTGATCATCAACGTGATCGGTCCCACCTGGGAAGGCAACCAGACCTGGTTCATCGCCGCCGGCGGCGCGCTGTTCGCGGCCTGGCCGCTGGTGTACGCAGCCGCGTTCTCGGGTTTCTACATCGCGTTGATGCTGCTGCTGTTTGCGCTGTTCCTGCGTCCGGTGGGTTTCGACTATCGTGGCAAATTGGCCGACGCGCGCTGGCGCAGCGCCTGGGATTGGGGTCTGTTCGCCGGCGGGCTGGTGCCGCCGCTGGTGTTCGGCATCGCCTTCGCCAACCTGCTGCAGGGCGTGCCCTTCCACTACGACGACACCATGCGGCTCGAATACACGGGCGGCTTTTTCGACCTGCTCAACCCCTTCGGCCTGCTCGGCGGCGTGCTCGGCATGTGCATGCTGGCCATGCACGGTGCAGCCTACCTGTACCAGAAGACCGACGCGGTGATCGCGGAGCGTGCGCGCAAGGCCTTGATATGGTCGGGCGCGCTCACATTCGCCGCATTCGCGCTGGCCGGGGTGTGGGTCGCCACAGGCCTCGATGGCTACCGCATCAGTACCATGCCGCCGCTCGATTCGGCGTTCATGCCGATCCAGAAGACGGTGCAGCGCGCTGCCGGCGCGTGGATGGACAACTATGCGCGCTGGCCGCTGACGCGCGCCTTTCCGGTGCTCGGCTTGCTGGGCGCGGCGCTGGCGATGGCGTTTGGCGCGCTGCGCCGCAGCCTGCCCGCCTTCCTGTGCAGCGGCCTGTCGGTCGCTTGCATAATCCTGACGGCGGGCGCCGCGATGTTCCCGTTCGTGATGCCCTCTTCGCTCGATCCGAACAGCGGGTTGACCGCGTGGGACGCCGTGGCCAGCCACAAAAGCCTGAGCGTGATGTTCTGGGTGGTGGCGCTGCTGCTGCCGGTGGTGATGGTGTATACGAGCTGGGTCTACAGCATCGTCCGCGGCAAGGTCACCGAGCGCCACATCCGCGACAACGATCACGAATCATATTGAGGGAGCTGGCATATGTGGTACTTCGCATGGATATTGGGTATCGGGTTCGCGCTCCTGGCGGCCATCATCAACGTCATGTGGCTGGAGGCGAATTACGCATTCGGCCAGCGCGACGAGGAGACCACGCGCGCCAGTTTCGAGAAGGCCAGCGCGGCCGACCGCTGAGTTGGAAGCCATATTGCAGGTAAAAACAAGCGCATTGCAATTTTCGCAATCCTGTTTTCCTGACCTTGCAAGGAGTCGCCCACGCGGCGGCCCGCGCTCGCCATTTGTGGTACATTGCTGCCGTCCCCACGTCCGCCTGTGCCATGCTCCCGCTGAAATACCTGTCCGCCTACTCCGACCAGACCCGCGCCCAGGTGACGCAGCTGATCGAGCAAAACCGGCTCGGCGAGGTGCTCAGGCAGCGCTATCCGGCGGCCCACGAGGTGCGCACCGACAAGGCGCTGTACGACTATGTACAGGGCCTGAAAACTGAATTCCTGCGCAACGCCGAGCCGATCAACAAGGTCGCCTTCGACAGCAAGATCCACGTGATCCAGCACGCGCTCGGCCTGCACACCACGATCTCCCGCGTGCAGGGCAACAAGCTCAAGTCCAAGCACGAGATCCGCGTGGCCACCATGTTCAAGGATGTGCCACTCGAATTCCTGCGCATGATCGCGGTCCACGAGCTGGCCCACGTCAAGGAAAAACAGCACGACAAACCGTTCTACAAGCTCTGTACGTACATGGAGCCCAATTACCACCAGTACGAGTTCGATTTGCGCCTGTACCTGACCCAGCTCGAACTGGACGGCGAGCGCCTCTGGCAGGCCAGCTGACAAAGCGCTTGCGCCGGTGAGCCCAGGGCCGGTATGATCGGCCGACCTCACCCTGGAGCTCCCCCGATGCGCAAGCTGCTTGCCCTCTCCCTTTTCGCCTGCGTGGGCGCATCTGCCCAGACCTTCTCGCCCGAGGTGCGCAAGTTCATCGCCCTCGACGCCCCGCTGATCGCGCTCACCCATGTGCGCGTGATCGACGGCACCGGCGCCGCGCCGCAGGAGAACCGCACCGTGGTGCTGCGCGACGGCCGCATTGAATCGATCGGCGACGGGGCCCCGCCCGCCGGCGCCCACCTGCTCGACCTGAGCGGGCGCAGCATCATGCCCGGCCTGGTCGGCATGCACAACCACCTGATGTACACCGCCTCGCTGAACCAGGACGAAGACGGCAAACTGCCGCCCCCCGGCGTATTCGTCACCGAGGTGGCGTTCAGCGCGCCGCGCCTGTACCTTGCGGCCGGCGTGACCACCATGCGCACCACCGGCAGCATCGAACCCTATGCCGACCTGAATATCCGGCGCCAGATCGACAACGGGCAGATCCCCGGCCCGCACATCGACGTCACCGGCCCCTACCTCGAAGGCAAGGAGAGCTTCTTCCCGCAAATGACGGCCCTGAGCGACACCGAACACGCGCGCAGGACCGTCGCCTTCTGGGCCGGTGAAGGCATGACCTCGTTCAAGGCCTACATGAACATCTCCGAGGCGGTGCTGGGCGCGGCCATCGACGAGGCGCACAAGCACGGCCTGAAGCTGACTGGCCATCTGTGTTCGGTCGACTACCGCCAGGCGGCCGCGCTGGGCATCGACAACCTCGAACATGGACCGGTGTTCAGCGATACCGAATTTGTCGCCAACCGCAAGAAGGACCGCTGCCCGGCCAGCGCCGAAATGGCCGCCTCCTGGGAAGCGCTGGAAATTAACAGCGCGCCCGTGCAGGCGCTCATTCGCGACCTGGTCGCGCACAAGGTGGCGATCACTTCGACCCTTCCCGTGTTTGAAGCCTTCGTCGCCACCCGGCCGCTGCTGTCGCGCCAGCAGATGGCGCTGATGTCGCCCGAATCGCTGCGCAGCCACCTGGCTGCACGCGGCGCGGCATCGGCCGTGGCGGGCCGCCCGGGCAAGCTGGAAATGGCGCTAAAAAAGGAGATGGCCTTCGAACTGGCCTTCGTACGCGCCGGCGGCACGCTGCTGGCCGGCCCCGACCCGACCGGCAATGGCGGAACCCTGCCCGGCTTTGGCGACCAGCGCGAACTCGAACTGCTGGTCGAAGCTGGCTTCAGCCCGCTCGAGGCGATCCGCATCGGGACCCTGAACGGGGCGCGCTACCTGGGCCGCGAGGCCCGTATCGGCAGCATCGAAGTGGGCAAACAGGCCGACCTGGTGGTGCTGCGCGGCGACCCAAGCCGGCGCATCGCCGACGTTGAAAATGTCGAGCTGGTGTTCAAGGACGGTGTCGGCTTCGATCCGGCCAAACTGAATGCCTCGGTGCGCGGCATGGTTGGCATCCGCTAGCAATAAATGCATAACAAGATAAGCATTCAGGCAATGCAAAAATAATATCGATATGTTGCATAAAGGCATCACTCGTTATCATTTACGCCAATTCTGCATGGAAACTTATCGACTTTCGCCGGTCCACCGTTTACAGTTGAACGCTTGTCCGGGGCCGCCATGCGCCCCGCGTTTTACCTGATTTGACCACTTCCGGCCCGGCGCCTGCGCCGCCGCGAAGCCAGCCCGCACCGAAAGAACCTTATGCCGTCCCAACCCGCAGCGCCATCGCGCCCAGACACTTGCCGCCGCCATGCAATGCGGGAGCGCTGCCATGCAGCTTTGGCATAAGCTCGCGCGCGTCGTCATCAGTGACGATCCCCGTTTGCACCGCCTGCTCGGTTATTGGACCGCCACCGGCGTGCTCTATTTGATCTGCATTGGCGTGCTGTGGATGCAGATCGACGGCGGCACCGCCATCCGCGCGGCCGGCCTGGCCCTGACCTGGTTCGCATTCGGCGGCCTGGCCGTGTTTTATGTGCTGCTGCGCGCCAGCGCCAGGCTGCGGATCAAACCTTGGAAGCTGTCATTCGCCCAGGCCCTGTTTGCGGCCTTGTGCAACGCCCTTGCCTACGCCGCCACGGGTCCGATGCGCGGCGCCGCACTGATCGTGCTGCCGATGGTGGTGGTGTTCTGCACCTTCTCGCTGCGTCCGCGCCAGTCGCTGCTGCTGAGCGCGCTGGCCTTGCTGGGTGTCGGCGCCACCATGGTGTGGATGAACTTGCATGAGCCCCTGCTCTATCCGGCCCGCATCGAGGCGATGCATTTCGCCCTGGTGACCGTCTCGCTGCTGGCCGTCACGGTGCTGACGGGAGAAATGAGCAAGCTGCGCACGCGCCTCAAGGAGCAAAAGGAAGAGCTGCTGGCCGCGCTGGCCACCATCCGCAAGCTGGCCACCATCGACGAGCTGACTTCGCTGGCCAACCGCCGCCACATGAACGAGGTGCTGCAGGCGCAGGAGCGCCGCGATGGCACCGACGGGCAGCCGTTCTGTATCGCCCTGCTCGACATCGATTTCTTCAAGAGCGTCAACGACCGCCTCGGCCATGCCGCCGGCGACACGGTGCTGCGCACGTTTGCGGCGGCCGCACGCACCGAGCTGCGCGGCGCCGACGTGCTGGCGCGCTGGGGTGGCGAGGAATTCCTGCTGATGCTGCCCGACACCGGCCTGGAAGAGGCGATGGCGGTACTCAAACGCATGGCCGAGCGGGTCGGCGAGATGTGTGTCCCGGAGCTGGAAATCGCATTGCGGATCACGTTTTCGGCCGGAATTGTCGCCCATTGCGCCAGCGAGCCATTCGCCGACACGATCACGCGCGCCGACAAGGCCATGTACGTGGCCAAATCGACGGGGCGCGACCGCATCGTGGCCGGATAGGTCGCGCTGACGCGTCGTGCCACGCAGGGTGGAAAAGCGCTGCGCCTTCCACCAGCTGGCGGTTCAGGAACCAGGCGCGCCGAGCCGTTCCAGCAGCCGTCCGGGATCCGATTCCACCATCATCAGCGCCGCATGCTGGGGCCGCACGAAGCCCTCACCCTGCAGGTGTCCGATGAAGCCGACCAGGCCATCATAAAAACCCGCCACATTGAACACGCCCACCGGCTTGGCATGAATACCCAGCTGCGACCAGGTCAGCATCTCGAACAATTCCTCGAGCGTGCCCATCCCCCCCGGCATGGCGATGAATCCATCGGCCAGCTGCGCCATCTTGGCTTTGCGTTCGTGCATGTCGTTGACCACGAACAGCTCCGTCAGCCCGGCATGCCCGACCTCACGCTCCATCAGCGCGCGCGGAATCACGCCACGCACCACGCCGTCCAGGCGCAGCACCTCGTCGGCGATCACGCCCATCAGACCGACATTGCCACCGCCGTAGACCAGCGCGATGCCCCGATCGACCATCGCCTGCGCCAATGCGCGCGCGCCTTCGGCATACACTGGTTTGGCGCCATGCGATGCGCCGCAATAGACTGCAATTGCCTTCATTCGTCCTCGAGCTCCTCTTTGGCAGCTTCGACGTCGAGACGCTCCATCGCGTCGACCGCCTCGATCTGCGCCGCTTGCTCGTACAGGGCCACGGCTTCGTCCATTTTCTTCTTGCCCTCCAATGCGACAAGCGCATTCGCGTACTCGATGCGCGCGATGGCCGAATCGGGATTGAGCTCAAGCGCCTTCTTGAAGGCCTTGTAGCTCTCGTCTTTTTTCACGCCATAGGTCAGGCCGCCGATCATGGCACCCACGCTGGCGATGATTTCGGCATGGAAGGTACCCAGCGCAATGTGCGCATCGGCGTGCTTTGGCGCTAGCTTGATTGCCTTGTCGATGCTGGCGCGCACCTTGGGCGCGATGCCCTGCGCCAGCGCCTTCACGATCGAGATGCCCTGGGCATAGCGTCCCAGCGAATAGGCGTGCCAGTAGAAGCCGGCTGCGTTGTCGGGCTGCTCGGCCTGCTGGCGCTCGCAGCGCTCCGCCACTTCCTCGAACATCGCGATTTTCTTCTTCTCGCTCTTTTCCAGGTAGTTCGCGTAGATGCAGCTGGCCTTGTGGGCGACCGAATAGCCGTCCACGCCGGCGTCCAGTCCGAGCTTGGCGGCGCGCTCGAACTCGCCCGCATGGAAGGCAATCCAAGCCTCGACCAGTGCGGCCTTTTTCGGGAACGGTTCGGCGTCGCCCACGTGCAGGCGCGCCCAGGCCTTCTTCAGGCTGGCGGCGGTGTAGACGTAGGCGTCATCGGAATGCGGGAATGCGGTCCATGCCATGGCGATCTCCTTACTTGAGTTGTTTTAGGTATTCTTCGGACAGTTTTTCGAACAACAGCTGGCTGTCGCCGCGCAAATACGGGCCAATCAGCGACAGCACCTGGTAGCAGCCGCGCGCGAGCGCATCGGACATAGCCTGCTGCTCGGTGTACTTGCGCGGGTTGCGCACGTATTCATACGACAGCCAGTAGGTCGCCACGACCACCATATTGGTGGCCATGGCATTGATCTCGGCCTCGCTCGCATCAAGCGAATTTTCGCTGCGCAGGTCCTCGCACAACTGGCGCGCGACCTTGATCTTGTGCGCCAGGATCAGCTTGAAATGCAGTTCGAGCTTGCGGTTGCGCGAGAGCAGATCGTTGAGATCGCGGTAGAAGAAGCGGTAGCGCCAGATCAGTTCGAACATCAGGTGCAGGTACAACCAGACGTCCTCGATATTCGAACGGCGCCCGTTCGGCACCGTCAGGATGCGCTCGATCTCGGCTTCGAACTGGACGAAAATCGAGTTGACGATGTCGTCCTTGTTGCGGAAATGGTAGTACAGGTTGCCGGGAGAGATGTTCATCTCCTCGGAGATCACGGTGGTGGTGATGTTCGGCTCGCCGAATTCATTGAACAGGCGCAGGGACAGTTCGAGGATGCGTTCGCGGGTTCGGCGGGGAGCTTTTTGTAGCATAGTAGGTGGTCTCTGTTTTTCTTGTTCTAGGATACCACTGAATCCGGGCGCTATTGGCGACTCGTGGCGCAATGCGCTGCGCTTTTCCACTCTAGGGATCGGCGATGGCGCGCGCGGCGGAAACGCCCGGCGTCATCGGCCGAACGGCTACGAGCGCGCCACCCTGAGGTAGCGTTCCAGGTCGTCAAGCACCTGCCCCAGCCGCGCCAGCGCCTTGCGCGACGGCGTCGGCTCAACCAGCGTCAAGCTGGTATCGCGCAGCACCGACAGCTTCAGCTTGAGCCCATGGCGTGCCAGCTTCGGCGCCAGTTCGGCGCGCCGTTGCAGTAGCACCAGGCGCGTGTTCTGGTACGCCTGCTCGCACATGCGGCGCCGGTTCGCGTAGCTGAAAATATTCGTGAAAAAAAGCTCGGCGTCGTCCTGGTTCGGCTGGAACAGCAGAATGTCGACTTGCGGATGGCTGCGCTCGTAATTGGCCATGCCCGAGACGACGCGCGAGTGCAGGATCGAGCGCAAGGTCTGCGACAACACGTCGAGCAGACCGCCGCGCGCCAGCTTGCCCGGCGCATGATGCCGGCGCGCGTTGTAGGGCACGATCGCGTTCACGCAAAACAGCATGTCGACGCCGGCTTCGAGGGCGATCGAGGCATGCATCGACTTGCGCAGCGCGCCGTCGACGAAATGGCGCCCCATGATCTCGACCGGCGGAAACAGGCCCGGCACGGCGGCACTGGCCTGAACGGCCAGCGAAATCGGCGTGCTGTCCCAGCCCGGTGTGCCGAAACGCACCGCTTCGCCCGTATCGAGGTCGGTGGCGACAATCACCAGCTTGCGCCGCAGCTTGCGGAAATCATTGCTGCGGCCCTCGCGCGCAAACGTCGTCTTCAGGTATTGATGGATGCCGTCGCCGGAGAACACGCCCGCAGGCAGCGCTTCCTTGAGCCGCTCGAACGAGGCGAGGATGCCGGCGCGCTGGCGCGCATAGTGGAATACCGATTCGGCCAGCAGGCCCGGCACCATGGACAGGCGCTTGCGCAGCTCGGCACTGGCCGGGCGCATCAGGATTTCGGGCTTGAACAGGGCCGGGCCATCGGCCGACTCGATGTCGCTCTCGATGAACAGGCGGCACATCTGGTGCGGCGTGATGCCGTTGGCAAGCGCGGCGGCGATGATTCCGCCGGCGCTGATGCCGACGTAGATATCGGCATCGTTCAGGTCCAGTCCGGAGATCGATTCCTGCAGTGCCGCGAGCACGCCGATTTCATAGACGGCCGCGAGCGGTCCGCCGCCAGCCAGGGCCAGGCCGATGGAAGGCTTACTGTGGAGATCGATGGAAGTCATGGTGAGGGCTTTCCCTCAGGCCCGGCCTGCGGACAGGCCAGGGGTGAACACTGAGGGAAACGGCTTGCTGGCTTACGCGGTGGTGGTGGTGTCGGCGGCTGGCGCTGCGTTCACTTTTTTCGCTGCGGGCTTCCTGGCTGCCGCTTTCGGCGCTGCCTTGACTGCTGCCTTCTTGGCCGCTGGCTTGGCGGCCACTTTCACGACTGCTTTTTTGGCAGCTGGCTTGGCAGCCTTCACGACAGGCTTCTTCGCTGCTGGCTTGGCAGCCGCTTTAGGTGCGGCCTTGGCGGCGGCAGGCGCCTTCTTGCCCGTCAGCGTGGCGACGGCCTTGGAGAGCTGCTCAACGCGGCGGGTGAGCGCCTGGATGTCCTTCTGGGTCGGCACGCCGATGGTCGACAGTGCGCGTGCGACGCGGTCTTCGAACACTTGCTCAAGCTTGTCCCACGAACCGGAAGCTTGCTTGCTCACGCCGTCGGCCACCTTGGTGACGGTTTCGGTGACTTCGGAGACTTTGTCTTCGGCCATCGAACGGGTGCGCTTTTGCAAGCTGGTGCCCTCTTCGACCAGCTTCGAGAACACGCGGCCGCCTTCTTCCTGGGCCTTGGCGAATGCGCCCAGGCCGGCCTGCCAGATCTGGTGCGCAGAGGCGCGAACAGCGCTGGCGAGTTGTTTGTCTTCGGCTTTTGCCAGGGTCTTGAGTTTCTTTACCATTGTGAGCTCCCAGTAGATGGTGTTGTTCGAAAATTGAATTACCTTTTTTGATGAGACCATTTTATTGATCAAAAATAGAGATGGGGTTCTAATCAGATAGAGCAGTGCTTCTAATTGGCCCCACAGCCCCCCATCGATGTCTTGCCAATCGTGCATTGCTCTGTAATGATTGGGTGATCGGGACAAAACATCAAACAAGGGAGAAAACGATGCAGTATTTCGTCACTGGAGCGACCGGATTCATTGGAAAACGCCTTGTAAAAAAACTGCTGGCCCGAAAAGGCAGTGTCGTCTACTTCCTGATGCGCGAGGCCAGCCGCGACAAGCTGCCCGAGCTGCTCGAGTACTGGGGCAGCACCAAGGCGCGCGCAATTCCGGTGTTTGGCGACCTGCGTATGGCCAGGCTCGGCGTCTCCAGGGACGACACCAGGAAGCTGGCCAAGACGATCGATCATTTCTTCCACCTGGCCGCGATCTACGACATGAGCGCCGACGCCGACGAGCAGATGGCGGTCAACGTCGACGGCACCCGCAACACGGTCGATTTCGCCAATGCGATCCAGGCTGGCTGCCTTCACCACGTCAGCTCGATCGCCGCCGCCGGCATGTTCGAGGGGATCTTCCGCGAGGACATGTTTGACGAGGCCGAGGGCCTGGACCATCCCTACTTCGCCACCAAGCATGAGTCGGAGAAGATCGTGCGGGCCGAAACAAAAGGCGCCTTCCGCGTCTACCGTCCAGGCATGGTGGTGGGCGACTCGAAAACGGGCGAGATGGACAAGGTTGACGGGCCCTATTACTTCTTCAAGCTGATCCAGCGCATCCGCCAGCTGCTGCCGCCGTGGATGCCGACCATCGGCATCGAGGGCGGACGCATCAACATCGTGCCGGTCGACTTCGTGGTCAACGCGATGGACCATATCGCGCACCAGCCGGCCCTCGATGGCCAGTGCTTCCACCTGACCGACCCGGATCCGATGCGCGTGGGCGAAGTGCTCAATGTGTTTTGCCGCGCCGCGCACGCGCCGACGATGAGCATCCGCATCAACGCCGCGCTGCTCGGCTTCATCCCCAAGTCGATCAAGAAGGGCATCATGTCGCTCACGCCGGTGCGCCGGGTGCGCGACGCCCTGATGAAAGACCTGGGCCTGCCGCCCGACATGATGGGCTTCGTGAACTACCCCACCCGATTCGACAGCCGCGAGACCGTGCGCGCGCTCAAAGGCAGCGGCATCGCCTGTCCGCCGCTCGAATCGTACGCCGCGCCAATCTGGGACTACTGGGAGCGCAATCTCGACCCGGACCTGTTCATCGACCGCACGCTGCGCGGCCAGGTGGCTGGCAAGGTGGTCTTGATCACCGGCGGCTCGTCGGGCATCGGCCTGGCGGCGGCGCACAAGATCGCCGAAGCCGGCGCCACCACCATCATCTGCGGGCGCGACGAGGACAAGCTGGCCGAGGCGGCAAGAGAGATCCGCGAACGCGGCTTCGAGGTCATCACCTACCAGGCCGACGTGGCCGACATGGCCGACTGCGACCGCTTCGTGCGCCTGCTGCTGGCCAACCACGGCATCGTCGACGTGCTGGTCAACAACGCCGGGCGCTCGATCCGGCGCGCCATCGAGTCGAGCTACGACCGCTTCCATGATTTCGAACGCACCATGCAGCTGAACTACTTCGGCTGCCTGCGCCTGACCATGGGCCTGCTGCCGGCCATGATCGCGCAAAAACGCGGCCACATCATCAACATCTCGTCGATCGGGGTGTTGACCAATGCGCCGCGCTTCTCGGCCTATGTGGCGTCCAAGGCAGCGCTTGAGGCCTGGACCCGCTGCGCCTCGTCGGAGCTGTCCGACGTGGGCATCAAGTTCACCACGATCAACATGCCGCTGGTGCGCACGCCGATGATCGCGCCAACCAAGATCTACCAGAACGTGCCGACCCTGGCGCCGGACGAAGCGGCCGACATGATCGCCGAGGCCATCGTCTACAAACCGGTGCGCATCGCCACCCGGGTTGGCGTGTTCGGCCAGGTGCTGCACGCCTTGATGCCGCGCGTGGCGCAGATCGTGCTCAACACGACGTTCCGCATGTTCCCCGATTCGGACGCGGCCAAGGGCGGCGATGGCAAGAAGGCGCCGCAGATGAGCAGCGAGCAGATCGCCATGCAGCAGCTGCTGCGCGGGGTGCATTTCTAGATTACGTGGTCCATGCAGGGCGGAATGGGCGACGCTGTTCCATCCTGCGTGTCGACTTCGACACCTTGCGGGCCGAAAAGCGCTTGACACTGATTGGCGTCCCATCGCATCCTGCCAAGCTGATCAACAACGACCGGACTCCACGATGCGCACTCTCCTGAACCGCCGCCACCTGCTGGCCACCCTGCTCGCGCTGAGCGCGACCGTGCTCGCGCCAGGCGCCGTTTTCGGCGCCCCGTTCGCCTCCGAACGCATCGGCGTCACGGTCAAGGGCGAAGGCAGCGATGTCGTGCTGGTCCCCGGCCTCAATTCCTCGCCGCGGGTATGGGCCGAACTGATCGCCGCAGTGCCCGGCCACCGCTACCACCTGGTTCACATCGCCGGTTTCGCCGGTCGCGCCAAAGGCGGCAACGGCGACGGCGCGGTGGCAGCCCCCGTGGCCGACGAGATCGCCCGCTACATCGCGCAATCGGGCCTGGACAAGCCGGCCGTGATCGGCCACTCGATGGGCGGCAGCATCGCCCTGATGCTGGCGACGCGCCACCCGCAGGCGCTCTCGCGCGTGATGGTGCTCGACATGCTGCCATTCCTGGGCGCGCTGTTCGGACCGCCAGGCACCACCGCGCAGAGCATCAAACCGACCGCCGATGCGATCCTGGCGCAGATGCGCGCGGCCGATCCGCAGGCGCGCCAGGTACGCGCGCAGGCAAACCTGATCGGCATGATCGAGACGGTCGCGATGCGCGCCGGCGCGCTCGACGATTCGAACAGCAGCGATCCGGACGTGTCGGCGCGGTCCTACCACGAGCTGATCGTCACCGATCTGATGCCGGAACTGGCCAGGATCACGGTGCCGGCCACGGTGCTGTATGTGACGCCCAAGGGTATCCCGCTGAGCGATGTCCAGATGGATGGCATCTACCAGGGCGCCTACACCGGATTGAAAGGGGTGCAGCTCAAGCGCATTCCTGCCAGTGCCCACTTCATCATGTGGGACCAGCCGCAGCGCTTCCAGGACGAGGTCAGGATTTTCCTGAAGTAGTCCGATGGTAGTGCTTGACCGTCCTAGGGCGCTCGTCCTACCATGCTTGGTAGCGGGATCATTGAGGACGCTGGCGGGGAGTCTCATGAAGCGAGGAAAACATCGTTCTGCGATGCGTGCCAGGCTGTGCGCCCTGCTCGCGCTTTACCTGCTTGCCGCCCCCGTCTCGGCCCAGGGGCCGGCCGCATACAAGGTCCTCATCCCGAACGTGGCACCCTGGCAGATGGAAAATCGCCAGGAAAAAGCAGGCATCCATGTCGAGCTCTTGAGAGCCATTGAGACGACATCGCGCCTTCACTTCGCCATCACCCCTGTCGTCTACGCGCGCATGGCGCACGAGCTCAAAGCCGGGGCCACCGACTTTGCGATCGGTGTCGACAGCCCGCAAATGAACGAGGCCGGCCAGAAAATTGGCATGGTCCTCAAAACCCAAACCATCATCCTGTCGTCGAAGCGCCTGGCCATCACGGATCTTGCGGACCTGCACGGCAAGGTGCTCGGCATCGTGCGCGGCGCCTGGTATTCGGATCGCATCAGCGCCGACGCGCAGATCAACAAACATGTCGTCGCAACGATCGACCAGGGCGTGCGCATGGTGGCGGCCGGACGCATCGATGCCTTGATCGGCACCAAGCTGGCAATTGCCTATGCCATCTCCAGTGGCGGCAAGCCGGCCGGCACCTTTGCCACCCCCTACGAGTTCGCGCCGATCGAATTTGCCCTGTACGCGCGTGCCGGCATGTCGCAGGAGATCGTCGATCGGCTCAGGAGCAGCCTTGCCAGGCTTGACGAATCGAAGGAAAGGGAGAGCATCGTGGCGCGCTACACGGAAGGCGCTTTTGGCGCCGGCCTCAAGTAAATAAGCGCGCCGGACACAAGCGGCATGCGATCAATCGGGCGACAGGGCCGTGCGCAGCAGGCGCACATACTGCGCGCGCTGCGCGATGCTGTTGTGCGAACTGCTTGCCACCACCTCCAGCCTGGCAATGCCCTTGCCGAAGCGCGTCAGCAGAAGATCTGTGCTCGCGCGCGGGATGACTTCATCGTCCTGGGCGGCGATCAGCAGCGTCGGGGCGGCGATGCGCGGCGCATAACGCCACGATTGAAATTTGTCGCGCAACAGCGCGCGCACGGGCAGGAAGGGGAAATGTGCGGCGGCGATCTGCTCCAGGCTGTCGAACGGCGTCACCAGCACCAGGCGCGCCACCGGCCGTTCACTGGCCAGCCGGATCGCCACGCCCGAGCCCAGGCTGCGCCCGATCACGCTGATGCGCCCATGCCGGGCATGCAACTGGTCGAACAGGGCCAGCGCGTCGCCGGCGATTGCCAGCTCGGATGGCGCGCCCGAACTGCCGCCGTAGCCGCGGTAATGCAGCAGGTAGATCGCCTGGTCGGGAAAGGCGGCGGCCAGTGCGGGCAAGCTTTGTGTCGCGTCCTCCGCATTGCCGCCGAAGTACACGATGGCGCCGGGGCCGGCGTGCGGCCGGGTCGAGACGATCACCTCGGCGTCGGCCACGGCCAGGCGCAGCGTCGAGCCACTGCCATCGGCGGCCGGCTGCGGGTGGTAAATCAGCGATCGCTGGAACGCGAACAGGGCCGCGCACGCGGCCAGGTAGAGCACTGCGGCCAACAGCGCGATCATGCCGATGGCGCGCATCTCAGCGTGCGCGCCGCAATCCGGCGATCGGAAATACGCGCGGATCCGGCTCACGGCGCAAGGCCTCGAAGCCGGCCGGCTCCCACGGCCGCAGCGCCACCAGCACGCTGGTGCCGTAGCGGATCGCCTCGGGCGCCGCGGCCGACTCCTCGTGCAGCTCGGCGAAGTCGCTCAGCAAGCGTTGCAGGCGCTGCTGGAAGCGCTGGTTGGCCTCGGGAGTGAGCATCGCGTGCTGGAAGCGCAGCAGCTCGCCGCCGCGCTCGAAGCGCGCATCGAGAAAATCGGTCTGGATGCTGGCCCGAAAGAAGCCCTGGATCGGTCCGTCGGCCAGCCAGCCGAAATCGCGCGCGATGCGCAGCTTGACCCGGTTGCCCGGCATCAGGTGGATCAGGCCGAGCCGGTCGAGCTGCGCCAGGTGGACGATGCATTGCACCTCGCTCAGGCGGTAGGTGGCGACGATCTGCGCCATCGACCAGTTATTGAGCACGCATACGGCCGTCAGCAGGCGCGCCGGGTCGGCCACCAGCTCCGCTTCCTGCCCCGCGCTCAGATGGTGCACCTCGGTTTGCGACCGTTCGGCGGCCTGCACCAGTTCGTACAGCTCGAGCCGGATCAGGGCGCAGATCGCCTCCAGCGTTTGCAGGTCGAAGCTGTGGCGCGAGAAATTGCGCTTGACGCTGGCCTCGCTCAGGCCGACATGCTCGGCCACGCGCGCGTAGGTGACCCCGTCCGCTTTGAGGAGGCGCTTGAGGGTGGCGATCAGGTGCTGGGTCTGGGACATGGCGCGGTATCGAATTTTGATACCGGAGAGCTTAAGTGAGCGCCGATTGCGTGGCAAGGCATTTCGCCGGCGCCGAATCAGCGACACTGGCGCATCGTCCATCGAGGAGCTTTCCATGCACTTGCGCCGCGTCCCAGGCCGGCCCGCCGGTCGTACTGGCAAAATGGCCTGGTGCTGTTCGAGGCGCTCGGGCACCTGCTGGCGGGCGTCGCGGCCGGCCTGATCGTACATTTTGGGGTGACGCCGCGCACCGGACCGTAAGCTGTGGAAAAGCGCAGCGCCTTCAGGAAACCGGGGTCAGACCCCGGTTCACCCGATTGGGGTCTGACCCCGGCTTCATGAAGGCGTTGCGCTTTTCCACGCCCTACCGTAGCGCTTGCACCTGACGCGCGTCGAGCCAGGCGCCGGCCTGCTCGAGGACGGCGCGCAGCTCATGCTCGACCACGTCGAGCAGGGCGAACAGGTCGCCGTCGCCGTCGCTGCGCACCTGCTCCTCGAACGCGATCGCGGCGGCGATCAGGCGCTTGCAGCCAAGGTTGCCGGTCGAGCCGCGCATCTCGTGCAGCACGCGCGCGGCCTGCTCGCGCTGGCCCGCGCGCAAGGCGGCGCGCACGCGCTCGACCGGCTCGAGGCGCAGCTCAACCACGCTTTGCACCATCTTTTGCACCATCGCCATCGCACTCGCGTCGCGCATCATGAAGGTGCGGAAGTGGGCCAGGGAAAACACTTCGGCGCTGGCCGACGCCGGCGCCGGCCGGCGCACCCGCTCGAGCACCGTCAGCATCTGGGCGACGTCGAGCGGCTTGCCGATGAAGTCGTCCATGCCGGCGCGGATGCAGTGATCGCGCTCGCCAAGCGTGACCCCGGCCGTCATGGCGATCACCGGCAGCGTCAGTTTCAGTTCGGCGCGCAGGATGCGAGTGGCGCTAAAGCCGTCCAGCACCGGCATCTGCACGTCCATCAGCACCGCGTCATAGTCTGCGCTGTGCTCGCGCAAATGGTCGACCGCCTGGCGGCCGTCGCCCAGCACCTGCACCGTCGCGCCCATCCCTTCGAGCACGCCGCGCGCGACGACCTGGTTCAAGGCGTTGTCCTCGACCAGCAGCAGGCGCATGCGATCGAGCCGGCCGGCGCCAACTGCCACCGCCGCCACCGCCTCATGCTGGCGGTCGCGCCCCTTGACGGCGTCGTGCACGGCGGCCAGCAGGCTGGCGCCGGTCACCGGTTTTTGCAGCAGCACCGCGTCACTCTCGCCTTGCACCCGCTCGCGCGCAAATGCGCTCACCAGGATCACTTGCGGCAGGCGCTCGGAGCCCGCCGCCTGGCGCAGCGCGCGCGCCGTGGCCACGCCGTCCAGGCCGGGCAGCTCGGCGTCGGTCAGCACCACGTGGTAGGCCTGGCCCGCTTCGCGCGCGGCGACGAAGCTGGCCAGCGCACGCACGCCGGAATCGACCGCGTCGGCCTGCCAGCCCCAGGCCCGCATCAGCTCGACGAGCGAACGGCGGCAGCTTGCGTTGTCGTCGGCCACCAGCACCCGCAGCGCGCCCAGCCCGGCCAGCGCCGGCAAGGCGATTCGCTCGGCCTGCACCTGCAGCGGCAGCGTGAAACTGAAGCAGCTGCCGCGCCCGGCCTCGCTGCGCACGCTGATCGTACCCTCCATCAGCTCGACCAGGCGGCGGCAAATGGTCAGGCCCAGGCCGGTGCCGCCGAAGCGCCGCGTGATGCTGGCGTCGGCCTGCGAAAACGGCATGAACAGCTTGGCCTGCTGAGCGGCATCGATGCCGATGCCGCTGTCGTGCACCTCGAAACGCAGCAATGCGTGCCGGCCCTCGCGCGCCTCCACGCTCACCTGCAGGGCCACCTCGCCGGCGTCGGTGAACTTGATCGCGTTCGAGCACAGGTTGACCAGGATCTGCTGCAGGCGCAGGGCGTCGCCCAGCAGCACCTGCGGCACCTCCGCGGCCACGCCGATGACCAGCTCGAGATGCTTCGAACCGGCGCACATGCTCATATTGGTGGCCAGCGCGCCGAGCACGTCGTCGAGCTCGAACTCGAGGCTGGCCACGTCCATCTGGCCCGCCTCGATCTTGGAGAAATCGAGCACGTCTGAGAGGATGCCAAGCAGCGACTGGCCCGACTCGCGCAGCATCGCCAGGTACTTGCGCTGCTGCTCGCTCAGCTCCGAATTGCCCAGCAGGTAGACCATGCCCAGCACCGCGTTCAGCGGGGTGCGGATCTCATGGCTCATATTGGCCACGAACTCGCTCTTGGCGCGGTTGGCCGCGTCGGCCCGGTCGCGCTCGAGTTCCAGCTCGACGCCGCGCGCGCGCAGCTGGGCCTCGGCCGCGCCGCGCGCCAGCATCACGTCGTTGAACGCCTCGGTCAGTTCGCCGACCTCGTCGCGCCGCCCGGGCGAGAGCGGCGTAAACGGCGCGCCCTGCGCGCGCAGGGCGCCGATCCGGTCGCGCAGGCGCACCACCGGTTCGAGCAGGCGCATGGTCAGCCAGCCCACCAGCACGGCCGCCAGCACGGCGGCGCCGCCGCCCCACAGCGCCAGCCGGCGCAGCGCCGCATCGATCGGCCCGAACGCTTCGGCCGCCGGCAGCGAGGCGCCGATCACCCAGCTTACCGACTTGAGCTGGCGGTAGCTGCTGATGGCGTGCACACCCATGCTGTTGACCGTTTCCAGGCTACCCTCGAAGCCTTCGTTCAAGGCGCGCGTGGTGGCGGCATTGGCGTTCGGCGGGCGCGGCTGAAGGATACGTGCCGGATCCGGGTAGACCACGTAGACCGGTACGGCGCCGCGCGTGATGGCGAAATAGTAGCCGGTGCGTCCCACCTTGGCCGTGCGCAGGTGGCCCAGCAAATTGTCCTTGTTCAGGCGCAGCACGCCCACCAGCAGCGCTTCGATCCTGCCGTCGCGGTCCAGCAGCGGCGCCACCAGCTGCACGATCGGCTCCTTGCGCACGCGGCTTAGCACCGGGTCGGAAATGAACGGCTTCCCGGTCGCCATCGCCTGCTTGAAAAAATCGCGGTCGGCCGCGCTGATTCCGACGCGCCCGGCCACCAGCGGCGCGTCGGCCAGGATCCGGCCTTCGCGGTCGAGCACCAGCAGGTCGTCGAAGGCGGCCAGCAGCGCGCTCTGTTCGTGGTGGTGGCGCAGCGCCTGCGGTTCGGCCAGCAGCGCGCGCGGGGTGCCGGCGGCGGCGCGCACCAGCAGCGCCTGCAGGCCGCTCAATTTGTCGTCGAGCTCCTCGGCTGTGCGGCCCACCAGCGCGCTTTGCTGGTCGAACAGCACGCTTCGGAAATCGTCGCGCATCTGCACCAGCTGCAATGCCGTCAACAGCATGATGGTCAGGGCCGAGGCCACTCCCGCCGTCAGCGCCACCTTGGCCTTGATGCCGGGGCGCTTCATCGCAGTGCGACCGCGGCGCCCCCGTGCAGCAGGCCATGCAGGCGAAATCCCTCGCGGATGTTCTCGCGCAGCACCGCGCCCTTCCAGGGCTTGGTGTAGAAGCGGTCAATCGCCCCGTGGTTGATGGCCGCCATGATCGGGGTCAGGTCGGCGTAGGCCGAGAGCATGATGCGGAAGGTGTCCGGGCACAGGTTCTTGACCCGTTCCATGAACTCGGTGCCGCTCATCAGGGGCATGCACTGGTCGCACAGGATCACCTGCACCTTGTGGCGCGCCAGGATGTCGAAGCCCTCGGCGGCGGTCTGCGCGGTCAGGATGCGGTAGCCATCCTGGGCCAGGAAGTCCGACAGCACGTCGAGCATGAACACGTCGTCGTCAACGATGAGCAAGGTCTGCTGGGTCACCAGCGTCTCGTCCTGCGGCGCGCTGAGCGACTTGCATTCCCTGAGCATCAGTTCGAACTCGTCCTCCGGCACCGGGCGGCTGAAATAGTAGCCCTGCATCTCGTCGCAGCCGTGGCGCCGCAGGTAGGCCAGCTGGGCGTCCTTCTCGACGCCCTCGGCGATCACCTGCAGTTTCAGGCTGTGCGCCATGTTGATGATGGCCAGCACGATGGCCGCGTCGTCCGGATTGCTGGTGACCTCGCGCACGAAGGCGATGTCGATCTTGAGCTTGTCGATCGGGAAGCGCTTGAGGTAGGCCAGGCTCGAATAACCGGTGCCGAAATCGTCGATCGAGATCTGGATCCCCAGCGCCTTCAGGTTGCGCAGCACCGTGATGGTGTCCTCGGCGTTCGACATCAGCGAGCTCTCGGTCAGTTCCAGTTCGAGCAGCTCGGGCGCGATGTCGTGCACCTTGATGGCCTTGAGCACCTCCTCCTCCAGGCCGCCGACGAAGAACTGGATGCCCGAGACGTTCACCGACAGGTGCACCGGGCCGGTCTTGGACTTGCCCCATTCGCTGATCTTGCGGCAGGCCTCGTTGAGCACCCAGGTGCCGACCCGCACGATCAGGCCCGTCTCCTCGAGAATGGGAATGAACAGGCCGGGCGAGACCATGCCGTGGCCGGGGCGCTTCCAGCGGATCAGGGCCTCGGCGCCGCTGATGCGCCCCGAGCCGATGTGCACCTTGGGCTGGTAGTGCAGCACGAACTCGTCGTTGTCGATCGCGCGGCGCAGCGCGTTCTCGAGGTCGAGCCGGGCCAGCGACTGCGCGTTCATCTCGGCGGTGAAGAAGCGGAACGCGTCGCGCCCGGCCTCCTTGGCGCGGTACATGGCGGTGTCGGCGTACTTGATCAGGGTGTCGGCGTCGGCGCCGTCGTCGGGATAGACGGTGATGCCGATGCTGGCCGTGACGGTCACTTCGTGGCCGTCCAGGTCGAACGGGCGGCGCAGCGTTTCGCGGATCTTGTCGACCACGGCGATGGCCGTCTGCGGCCCCTCGGGCAGCACCAGGATGGCGGCGAACTCGTCGCCGCCGAAGCGGCCGATGGTGTCGCGCACGCGCAGGCAGTCGACCAGCCGGCCCGAGAACTGGCGCAGCAGTTCGTCGCCCACCGGATGGCCGAGCGTGTCGTTGACCGTCTTGAAGCGGTCCACGTCGAGAAACAGCACGCCCACCGCCCAGTGGTGCTCGGCCGCCTGGTCGAGCGCGCGCGTCAAGGCCGAATAGAACTGGCTGCGGTTGGGCAGCCCGGTGAGCGTGTCGAAGTGGGCCAGCTTGAGCAGGCGCTGCTCGGCCTCCTTGCGCTCGGTGATGTCGCGCGCCACCGCCACCAGGATCCAGGACGAGCCCGAGCGCAGCGTGCGGCGCTGCACCTCGACCGCCAGCGGGCTGCCGTCCTTGCGCTGCAGCAACAATTCAGCCATTGCGCCGGACTGGTCGCCGGCCAGCAGCTTGTCGTACAGGTCGCGCAGGCGCTGGCGGTCGGCGTCGGGCGCGCCGCCGTTGCCCAGCGCGAGAAAATCGGAGCGCTCGTAGCCGAGCATGCGGCAGGCGGTGGCGTTGACGTCGACGAAGGACATGCCGGAGCGGTCGACCAGGAAGATGGCGTCGGCGGTGGCGTCCATCGCCGTGCGAAAGCGGCGCAAGTCTTCGTCGAGCCGGATGCGGGCCGTCATGTCGGCCGTCAGCTGGGCGTGGTGGCGCTTGATTTCCTCGTACAGCAGCAGGTTCTCATAGGCCACCGCGATCTGGGCGCTGACGGTGACGGCGACGCGCTCGTCGACCTCGGTGAATTCGACGGCGCCGAGCTTGTCGACCAGGTACAGCCAGCCGTGCACCCGCTCGCGCGAGGCGATCGGCACGCCCATGAAGGAATGCACGGGCGGATGGCCCTGTGGCAGGCCGATCGAGCGCGGATCGCCATCGACGTCGTTGATGCGCACCGGCAGGCGCTGCTCGAGCAGGGAATTGAGCACCCCCACGCGCGGGGTCGAGGCCACCACGCGCGCCTGGTTGTTCTCGCCGCAGGAGGCGAAATAACTGAGCTCGTCGGCGCCCTCGTCGAGCACCCCGATGCAGGCGTATTTGGAGACGCAGATGTTCTGCGCCACGCGGCAACCGATCTCGATCAGCGCCGCCGGGTCGCGCTCGGCGCCCAGTTCGATGCCCAGTTCGATCAGCGCCGTCAGGCGCAGGCTGACCGCCTGCAGGCTCGACAGCGACGTCGAGAGCCGCTCCGTCATCTGGGCCAGGTTGAAGCCGGGGTCGGGCAAGTCGCCGTGGCTGGCCATGCGCGACAGGCCGGCGCTGCTCGATTCAACCTCGACCAGGTATTCGGCCACCGTGTGGTCGATCAGGAACATGCGGTTCGAGTCGCTGGCCGCGTTGCTCATTTCGGGCAGCGTGGCCGGCGCCGTCATGCCCAGCGCCTCGTGCACGGTGCGCAGGATCACGTCCGGGTCGGACGGCTTGGGCAGCACCCAGCGCACGCCACAGGTCTGGGCCATCTGGGTGGCCTCGCGCTCGCGGTAGGTGGCGGTGTAGAAGATCACCGGCACCTTGGCCGTGAGCGGGTCGCTGTGCAGGCGGGTGACGAATTCGTAGCCGTCCATGTTCGGCATCAGGATGTCGGAGATGACGAGGTCGGGACGTTCAGCGCGCACCACCTTCAAGCCCTCGACGCCATCGGCCGCCTCGAGCAGGCGATGGCCCCCGTAGCCAAGCAAGGTCATGAGAAATTCGCGGTTCAGCACATGGTCGTCGACGATCAGGATGGTAGCCTGGTTCGGCTTGGCCACCGGCGGCTCCGCCTGCGGCAGGTAGCCTTCGACCTCGGTGACGAAGCTGTCAGGCTCGATCGGCTTGCCGATGTAGCCGTCGAAGCCGGCCGCCAGCAGGCGCTCGCGGTCGCCCACCATCGCCAGCGCGGTCACGGCCAGCACCGGGATGTGGGCCAGCGCCGGATCCTGCTTGAGCGTCGAGACGACGCCGTAGCCGTCGAGCTTGGGCAGGTGCACGTCGCACAGGATCAGGTCTGGCAGTTCGCTGCGCGCGCACTCGATCCCGCTCACGCCATCGCAGGCGCTGGTGGGCGCATAGCCGAAGGCCTTGAGCAGATACACCATCAACTCGAGGTTGGTGGGGTTGTCTTCGATAATGAGGATGCGTGCAGACACGATTGCGCTCCCGTCGGTTAATGCCTGGTCCCTGCTGCCGGCGCCGTGGCGCCCCACCGCTTCCATCGTGACACAGTTGCGGCTCGCAAGGCAATTTGCTTATGAGAATTTGTCCATGCCCGTGATGATCAAGTCGCGCCAGCGCGACAGTCTTGTTCCGGGCTCGACATATTGTAAACATTCTCACCAAAAATCACGGCCAGCTGCTGCAAAAAAAGCCGCTCCGTCCATGACAATCCGGTGCAATTGGACTCTATCATGCCTGCATTCAAATTGGTGGCCTGGTTCCGCCAGTCTTGATGTCGGCACAGGTCCCAGGCCCGGCGCTTCGATCCAGTCAGGCATTGCAGGGACGCGCCAGCTCGCCCATCACGCAGGCGAGCACCTGCGCGTCGCTGCCCAGCGCGACGTGGCCGACGCCGCCGAACGCGACGTTGCGCGCGCCCTCCAGCGCCCCCGAGCTCTGTGGGGAAACGATATTGTCGTGGTGGGTGTAGAGCGAGGTGATCAAGGCGCGCGTGGCCGCCGTCTCGGACGCGGCCAGCGCGCGCAGCCACGCGCTCTCGGGCGCCGCGCCCGATGCGCGCTGCATCTGCGCGGCATTGCGCCCCGGGCCGAACTGGGCCAGGCTGGTGCCATGGTGCGGCGTGCCAAGCGTGATCACCCGCGCCGCGCGCGCGCTGCCATGGACACGCAGCCAGGCGCGCGCCACCAGCCCGCCCATGCTGTGCGCGACGATCGTCACGCGCGGCGCGCCACTGGCTTCACACAGCGCCAGCGCGGCGCGCTGCACCAGCGGCACATAGTCGTCGATCCCGGCCATCAAGGGTTCCAGGTCGAGCGTGGCGTGGCTGATGCGCGCCGCCTCCAGCAGCGGCGTCAGATGGGCCCAGTATCCGCTGTTGCAGCCGTAGCCGTGCAGCAGCAGCACCGGCGCCAGCGTGGCATCCGGGTAGATCCGCTGGCGCGGCGCGGCGCGCGCCATGAACCAGGACGAGTGCAGCAGGCTGGCCATGAATTCGGCGCAAAACAGGCGCACGCGCGCCGCCGCGTCGAGCCGGAACTGCTGCGGCGTGGCACTGGCGTAGCGTGCGCTCATGACGAAGCTGTTGGCGGTGATCAGCAATCGCACCAGCAGCACCACGCCGGCGCCAAAGCCGGCCGCCAGCCAGGGCGAGGCGACCAGGCCCAGCGCCAGAGCGCCCCAGGCCAGCAGCGCCACCGTGACGCCCTGCGCCAGCAGCAGCAATTGCAGCAGGGCGCGCGCGCTCATGGCATCAGGCCAGCGGGCGCGGCGCCGGCTTGCCCGTCAGCGCATGCGCCAGGCCGCTGGCCAGGCGCGCCGTCATGCCGTAGATCGACAGTTGTGGATTGGCCCCGATCGAGGTGGGGAACAGCGAACCGTCATGCACCGACAGGTTGCGCACGCCGTGGTAGCGGCCGTCGGCGCCTACCACGCCCAGGCGCTCGTCGTCGGACATGGTGCAGCCGCCCATCACGTGGGCCGACACCACCCGCGTCAGCTGGGCCTTGAGCGGCAAGGCCTGGATGGCCTTGCTGGCCGCGGCCCAGCTGGTGTAGCGCTCGGCCATCTCGTGCACCGGCAGCACCGATTTGGCGCCGGCGGCGAACTGGATCTCGGCCATCGAGAGCAGCGCGCGGCGCGCGCCGTCCCAGATGAAATCGGTGAGCGGGTAGTCGAGCAGCGCCGAACCGTCGCTTTTCAGGCTCACCGTGCCGCCTGGCGAATCGGGGTGGAAGCCGTCGCGCAGCAGCGCCAGGATCGCGTGCACGTGCGGGAAGTCGCGCATCGTCGCCGCGTGCTGCTGGCCGAAACCGGCCATCGTCGTCGACAGCAGTACCGGATGCAGCGGCGGCGCCTCGAGCTTGTAGCCGATCGGACCGTCGATCGGCTGGGTGTCCATGAAATGGTCCGAGTAGATGGTCTGCGGCGCGCCGGCGAAACCGTCGACGCGCTGTTCGAAGATGCCGGCCGAGATCACCACCGGGTGCAGGAACGTGCGCGTGCCGAGCAGGCCGTGCGGGTTCGGCGCGTTCGAGCGCAGCAGCAGCGCCGGGGAATTGATGGCACCGCCAGCGACCACGACATGGCGCGCGCGCAGCACCAGGGTGTGGCCGTTCGGCGCCAGGCCGGTCGCGTCGAGCGCGTGGCACAGCACATGGTCGACTGCGTCGCCCTTGAACACCAGGCGCTCGGCGCGGGTGCGCGTGAGCAGCGTGGCGCCATGGTTCAGCGCCGACGGAATGGTCGTCACCAGCATCGACTGCTTGGCATTGGTGGGACAACCCATGCCGCAGTAGCCGAGGTTCCAGCACCCCTTGACGTTGCGCATGATGGCCGCGGCAGGAATGCCCAGCTGCGCTGCGCCGCGCCGCAGCAGGTCGTTGTTCTCGTTTGGCGGCGCCATCCAGGTGCTCACGTTCAGGCGCTGCTCCATCATCAGGAACCAGGGTGCCATCGCCTCGGCCGAATAGTCCTTCAGGCCGTAGTGCTGGCGCCAGAACTCGAGCGTCGGGGTCGGCGTGCGAAAGCTCGAGGTCCAGTTGACCGTCGTCGAGCCGCCCACGGTGCGTCCTTGCAGGATGTTGATCGCCTTGTCGCGCGTCTTGCGCGCGGCCGATTCCTGGTACAGCGCAGGATAGGCCTCGGCCTCGCGCATCTTGAAATGTTTCGAGGACTTCAGCGCGCCCTCCTCGACCAGGATCACCTTCAGGCCGGCCAGCGTCAATATCTCGGCCGAGACGCCGCCGCCGGCGCCGCTGCCGATGATGACGACGTCCGCCTCGAGCGTGCGGTCGGCCTGCACGGTGGCGCCGTCGATGACGTTCCAGCCGGCGGCCAGGCCAGCTTCGATGGGGTCGGGGATCGCGCTCATGCGCTCAATTCCTTCATCGGGCCGGGATAGCCGATTGCCGGCCAGCTGGTCGGTTCGGCGTACCAGGCGCCGATCACCAGGTCGTGCAGCGCCTGGTAGGCCGCGCGCAGCATGCCGATGCGATGGGTGCGCCAGCCTTGCAGGAAGGCGCCCACCTGCTCGGGGCTGGCCTCGGGCCAGTCGGACGGCAGGGCGCCCAGCAGGCGCCGCACGGGGCCCAGCGCCAGCATGCCGAACAGGTCCTGCAACTCCTTTTGCGCACCCAGCGGCAAGCCGAGGATGGCCTGGTGCACGCCGCGCGTGGTGGCGCCGATGGCCGCCTGGCGCGCGGCCGGCTCGAGCGGCAAGGCGCCCGCGAGCAGGGCCGGCACCATGGCGTCGATGGCGGCGCGGGCGCCTTTGTCAAGCGCGAAGCGGGCCGCCGGGGCGCCGTGCAGCAGGCGGTAGGCGCCGCCGCCAGCGGCCAGCAGCAGCACGCCGAGCGTGCCAAATTTCAGAAAACTTCTGCGACTTGTCTCCATGCGCCTGATTCCATGTTATTTTTTGTAGTGTACGTCAAACGCCGGCGGCGCCGGCGGCGGAAACTAGAGCGTTTCATCTACACATTTCTGGTACAACAAGGGCATGGAAAAGGAACGTCTGGTCGAAAAGCTGCAGCGCCAGCTCGATCTGGTGGCGGCCGAGCGCCGGGCCGCGCAGCGCGCGCCGCAATTGCAGGCCGCGCGCGGCGCCCTCAAGCGCTATCAGGCTGCGCGCCTGGCGCGCACCCATGCCGACTTGCTGGCCAGGCCCGACACGGGCGAGGCGGCCGCCTTCTTCCTCGAAGAGCTGTACGGGGCGCACGACCTGAGCCAGCGCGACATCGACCTGCGCCGCATCATCCCGACCATGCAGCGCGTGCTGTCGTATGAATCGCTGCACGCGATCACCGAGGCGATCGTGCTCGATGCCCTGTCCGAAAAGCTTGACTCGGCCATGGCGCGCACGCTGGGCGAGCAGTTCGACGACGCCGGCTACGGGGCCGCCTACCGCAGCGCGACCGGGCGCGCCGAGCGCGAGCGCCAGCTCGAACTGGTGCAGCAGCTCGGCGATGCCCTGTGCGTGCTGGTGCGGGTGCCGCTGCTGTCGCTGACGCTGTCGATCATGCGCACGCCGGCGCGGCTGGCCGGGCTGGGGCAGCTGCAGCAATTTCTCGAGCGCGGCTTTGGCTCCTTCAAGAAGATGCGCCAACCGGCGCAGTTCGTCGCCACCATCGTCGCGCGCGAGCGCGCCGTGCTGGCGCGCCTGTACGAGGCCGACCCCGCGCCGTAGGGCGGAACAGCGCAGCGTCTTCAGCAAAAAAGGGGGCAGACCCCGGTTCATTCGCTTGGGGTCTGACCCCGTTTTTGCTGAAGACGCTGCGCTGTTCCGCCCTACTTATCGCTGTGCCTGAGGATCTGGCGTGCGATGCCGCGCAGGATGTTGACTTCTTCCGTTTCGAGCTGGGTGCGCGCGAACAGGCGCTTGAGGCGCGGCATCAGCTTTTTCGGGCTGCCGGCGTCGAGGAAGTCGATCGCCACCAGCGCCTGCTCAAGGTGGGCGTACATGCCGTCGATCTGCGCCACGCTGGCCGCCTCGCCATGAAAACCCACCGCGCTGGCCGGCGCCGCCTCGCCCTGCGCCAGCCGGCATTCGTAGGCCAGCACCTGGGCCGCCTGCGCCAGGTTCAGCGACGAATAATCGGGATTGGCCGGGATATTGATCAGCACATTGCACTGCTCGACGATCTGGTTCGGCAGGCCGAACCGTTCGTTGCCGAAGATGAGCGCGGCCGACAGGCCGGCGCCACCGGCCACATGCCCGGCGAACGCGCGCGGACTCCACACGGGCGGCGAAAATTCGCGCAGGCGGGCCGACACGGCGGCGGCGAAATTGCAGCCCTCGAGCGCCTCGCCGATGCTGCCGACCACCCGCGCGCCCTCCAGCACGTCCTGGGCGCCGCTGGCGAACGCCACCGCCTCGGGATCGGCCAGCGCGTCGGCAAAGCGCGGCGTGACCAGCACCAGGTCGCGAAAACCCATGGTTTTCATGGCGCGCGCCACCGCCCCGATATTGCCGGCGCGGCTAGTTTCGACCAGAATAAATCGGGTCCGCGTGAAAACAGAAGTGTTGGTTTCGGGCAGGTTCATTTAAAATAGCGCTATCGCGCGGATTCGTACGGACAAATGGTTGGGCTGGCAAGCCCGCGATTTTACCCGTTCGGCGCCGCCCCGCTCTTTAATTCATTCTTGTTCATTAGCGTCACAGCGCCGTTGCCGGCCCTGTGCGCGTTAGCGTTCTTTTAACGGAAGCTCCACATGCACCCAATGCTCAATACGGCGATCAAGGCCGCCCGCCGCGCCGCCACCGTGATCAACCGCGCGTCTTTTGACGTCGACCGGATTGTTGTTACCGAAAAACAACACAACGATTTCGTCACCGATGTGGACCAGGCCGCCGAACAGGCGATCGTCGAGACCTTGCTCAAGGCCTATCCCGACCATGCCATCCTGGCCGAGGAAAGCGGCGCTTCCGCCAACCTGAACGACGAGAGTGAGTTCGCGTGGATCATCGACCCCATCGATGGCACCACCAATTTCATGCACGGCTACCCCAATTATTGCATTTCGATCGCGCTGCAGCAGCGCGGCATCACCACCCAGGCCGTGGTGTACGACCCGGTGCGCAACGATTTGTTCACCGCCACCAAGGGCGCCGGCGCCTACCTGAACGACAAGCGCATCCGGGTCACCAAGCACGACCGTATCGCCAACACCCTGCTCAGCTCCGGCCACGGCGCCGGCCCGCGCGCGCTGGACGACTACCTGCGCATGTACGCCGTCATGGCCGAGCGCTGCCAGGCCATCCGCAGCGCCGGCGCGGCCGCCCTCGACCTGGCCAACGTGGCTGCCGGGCGCAGCGACGGTTTCTATGAAAAAGGCTTGAAACCATGGGATATCGCCGCCGGCGCACTGCTGGTGACGGAAGCGGGCGGCATCGTTGGCGAATTTAGTGGAGAATCGGCCTATCTGCACAAGGGCGACGTGATCGCCGCCAGCCCGAAAGTGTTCGGCCAGATGGTGACCCTGCTGGCGCCATTTGCCTGAAGCCCGACCCGGGCGGCCCGAACGGCCGCCCGGACCACCCCTTCGAAGATTTCCATAGCGAAACAAAATCTTCCCAATCCGCGCTGCTGTGTTTATACTGCAACGTTGGGCGGCACCGTGAGCCAGTGCCCTGCCGCCCTGACTTCTTAAATCCGATTGCCTGCGACTGGCGCCCCTGGGGCGACAGGCCGATCTCCACCATAAAGTTATCATGTCCTTTTCCTCACTCGGCTTGTCCGATGCCATCGTTCGTGCTGTGACCGAGCATGGCTATACTGTTCCCACGCCGATCCAGACCCAGGCCATCCCTGCGGTGCTGGGCGGCGGCGACCTGCTGGCCGGGGCCCAGACCGGCACCGGCAAGACGGCCGGCTTCACGCTGCCGATCCTGCACCGCCTCTCGACCGACAAGGTGGGCGCGGCCATCAGCGGCAAGAGCTCGCCCCGTTCGGTGCGCTGCCTGATCCTGACCCCGACCCGCGAACTGGCGGCCCAGGTCGAGGAAAGCGTGCGCGTCTACGGCAAATACACCCAGCTCAATTCGACCGTGATCTTCGGCGGCGTCGGCATCAACCCGCAAATCAAGCAGCTCAAGCACGGCGTCGACATCCTCGTGGCCACTCCGGGCCGCCTGCTCGACCATATGGAGCAGCGCACGGTGGACCTGTCGAAGGTCGAGATCCTGATCCTCGACGAAGCGGACCGCATGCTCGACATGGGCTTCATCCGCGACATCAAGAAGGTGCTGGCGGTGCTGCCGCCGAAGCGCCAGAACCTGCTGTTCTCGGCCACGTTCTCGGAAGAGATCAAGGCCCTGGCCGACGGCCTGCTCAACAAGCCGGCAATGATCGAAGTGGCGCGCCGCAATTCGACGGTCGAAGTGATCGCCCAGAAGATCCACCCGGTCGACCGCGACAAGAAGCACCCGATGCTGTCGCACCTGATCAAGACCAACAAATGGACCCAGGTGCTGGTATTTACCCGCACCAAGCACGGCGCCAACAAGCTCGTCGAGCAACTCAACGCCGACAGCATCGGCGCGATGGCGATCCACGGCAACAAGAGCCAGTCGGCGCGCACCAAGGCGCTGTCCGAATTCAAGGACGGCGCCCTGCAAGTGCTGGTGGCCACCGACATCGCCGCGCGCGGTATCGACATCGACCAGTTGCCGCACGTGGTCAACTACGATTTGCCGAACATCCCGGAAGACTATGTGCACCGGATCGGGCGCACCGGGCGCGCCGGCGCCACCGGCGAAGCGGTCTCGCTGGTGTGCGTGGACGAGCACGACATGTTGAAGGACATCGAAAAGCTGATCAAGCAAAGCTTGCCGCGCCACGTGATTCCAGGCTTTGAGCCGGATCCGAATGCGCGTGCCCAGCCAGTGCAGCTGCGCAGCGGCGCGCCCGGCCACGGCGGGCGCGGCGGGCGTTCCGGTGGCGGCGGCGGCCAGGTGATCAAGGTCGGCGCCGGCCGCGGCTCGGCAAAGCCGCGCAGCGCCGGTGGCGGTGGCGGCGCGCCAGCCGGTGGTGGTGGTGGCGCCAGCCGCGGCCCGCGCCAGGCGCCTCCGCACCGTTCGGGCGGCCGCGGCCGCTGATCCCGGGGCCCGCTGTGCTTGCTTGAACTTCTTCAAAAAGAATTTCAAGCAGGTGCGCCGGGCCCGTTTTTTTCCTATATACTTGCGCACTCAAGTACAAATACAGGATTAATCATGGATAACCACACAGCAACGACCGATTTTTGCCTGCGCCTGGCACGCGCCCACGCGGTGCTGCTGCGCCGCTTCGACAGCGCCCTGGGCGGCCATCACGGCATCAGCTTCGGCGACTACCAGCTGCTCAACCACCTGAGCCGCGCACCGGGCGCTCGCCTGCGCCGGGTCGACCTGGCCGAGCGCCTGGGCTTGACCGCCTCGGGCGTGACGCGCAGCTTGCTGCCGCTCGAAAAGATCGGCCTGGTCGCGCGCGAGCCCGATCCGCGCGACGCGCGCGTCGGCTACGCGGCCATCACGCCAAGCGGCCAGGCGCTGATGGAGAACGCCAGCGTGGTGGTCGACACGCTCAGCGCCGAAGCCTTGCGCGCGCTCGAGCCGGACGCGCTGGCGGCCATGTCGGCAGTGCTGGGCCAGCTGGCCGGCATCCACGCCGGCAACCACTAAGACAAGGCTTGACCCTCACGTGGCGTCAGTCTTTATGCTGACCCTGTGTTCAATCGCGGAGCTACCATGCAACTGAAAGTGGGCGAACTGGCCCGGCGCACCGGCCTGACCGTGCGCACCCTGCACCATTACGACGAGATCGGCCTGCTGTCGCCGTCGGCCCGTTCCGAGCGCGGCTACCGCCTGTACGGGCGCGACGACGTGCGGCGCCTGTACCAGGTCCTGGCGCTGGTGCGTCTGGGCCTGCCGCTGGCGCGCATCGCCTGCGTGCTCGACGGCGCCGACATCGCCAGCGTGCTGGCCCAGCAACTGGCCGCGATCGACGCCCAGATCGCCCACGGTTGCGCGCTGCGCGAGCAGTTGCGCCTGTTGCAGTCGCAGTTCGAGCGCCATGACGAGCCCGCTGTCGGCGACTACCTGCAAACGCTGGAGCTGATGACGCTGTGGGGCAAGTACTTCAGCAGCGAGGAGATCCACGCCCTCGGCCAGCGCAAGCGCGCGATCGCCTCCGGCCCCGACTACGGCGCCCAGTGGCAGCAGCTGATCGCGGCGGTGCGCGCCCAGATGCAGGCTGGCGCGCCGCCGCAAGATGCCACCACCCAGCGCCTGTGCGGCGAGTGGCGCGCGCTGGTCCAGGAATTCACCGGCAACGATGTGCATTTGACCCAAAAACTGTCGGCGATGTACGAACAGGAAAGCAGTCTTGAATTTCACACCGGCATCGATGCCGCCATGCGCGACTATGTGCGCAGCGCCCTCGCCGCCACCCCCACCCCCACCACCTCACGAGGCGATGATGCAAGCAATGACTAACACCCCGGCCCCGAACCCGCGCGCGGCCCTGCTGCGCGAACCGAACTTCCGCTGGATGATGGGCGGCGGCCTGGTCTCGGCCATGGGCGACCAGTTCACCATGATCGCCCTGCCCTGGCTGGTGCTCAAGCTGACCGGCGACCCGCTGGCGCTGGGCCTGGTGATCGCGCTGATGAGCATTCCGCGCGCCATCTTCATCCTGATCGGCGGCGCCCTGGTCGACCGCAGCTCGCCCAAGGCGGTGCTGATGGTGACCAAGTACGCCAACGCGGTGCTGCTCGGCCTGCTCGCCGTGCTGGTGCTGAGCCAGAACGTGAGCCTGCCTGCCGTGTGCGCGCTGGCGCTGGGCATCGGCCTGGCCTCGGCCTTCAGCATTCCGGCCGGCACCTCGCTGCTGCCCAGCGTGGTCGAACCGGGCAGCCTGCAACTGGCCAACGGCATGTTGATGGGCGTGCGCCAGGTGACGATGCTGGCCGGCCCCCTGCTGGCCGGCTTGCTGTTCGCGCTGGCCGGCGATGGCGGCGACAAATTGACGGACGCGCGCGGCCTGGGCTATGCCTTCGCTTTCGACTGCTTCAGCTTCGTGCTCTCGGCCTGGACCCTGTCCAAGGTGCAGGCGCAGCACGCCGCGCCAGCGGCCGCGCCGGCGCCGCTGTTCGCCGCCGTGGGGGCCGGCCTGAAGATGGTGTGGGAAGACACGGCGCTGCGCACCTGCATGCTGTACTGGGCCCTGTGCGCCTTCATCGTCGGTGGCACCATGCAGGTGGCATTGCCGGTGCTGGCCAGCACCCGCCTGCACGGCGCCTCGGCGCTCGGCCTGGTGATGGGCGCGCACGGCGCCGGCACCCTGCTCGGCATGGCCCTGACCGGCATCAAGGGCAATCTGCGCCTGGGCAACCTGGGCACCACGCTGCTGGTGGTGGACGCCATCGTCGGCCTGCTGCTGATCCCGTTCGCCAACGTCACTGCCAGCTGGCAGGCTGCGGGCCTGATGCTCATCGTCGGGGTGCTGGCCGGCTTCATGCAGGTGGCCGTGTTCAGCTGGATCCAGCGCCGCGTGCCGCGCCCGATGCTGGGCCGCGCGATGAGCATCTTCATGTTCATCTTCATGGGCCTGGCGCCGCTGGCGGCGGCCGTGACGGGCTGGCTGATGCAGCGGGTCACGCTGACCCAGCTGTTTAGCGGTTCCGGCCTGTTCCTGATCGCTGCGGCCCTGCTGGCCTACCTGTTTACGCCGATCCGCAGCATCGCCGACGAGCATTCGGGCCGGGCGCAAACTTGATTTTCGGCCGGTGGAATTTCGATTAGCATAGGCGCATGCCAAAATTCGCCGCCAACCTGACGATGCTGTTTACCGAGCTCGCCTTCCTCGACCGTTTCGCCGCCGCCCGCACGCACGGTTTCGAGGCGGTCGAGTTCCTGTTCCCCTACGCCTGGCCGGCCGAGGCGATCGCCGAGCGCTTGCAGCGGCACGGCCTGCAACTGGTGCTGCACAACCTGCCCCCCGGCGACTGGGACGCAGGCGAGCGCGGCCTGGCCTGCGACCCCGCGCGCCGCAGCGAATTCCAGGACAGCGTCGCGCGCGCGCTCGACTATGCGCGCGTGCTCGGCTGCGGCCAGCTCCATTGCATGGCCGGCATCGTGCCGCCGGGCTTGGAGCGCGACGTAGCTGCCACCACCTACCAGGCCAACCTGGCGTTCGCCGCCGCTGCCCTGCGTCCGCACGGCCTGAAGCTGCTGATCGAGCCGATCAACAGCTTCGACATGCCGGGCTATTTCCTCACCGGCAGCGCGCAGGCCGCGGCCATCCTCGCTGCCTGCGGCGCCGACAACCTGTTCCTGCAGTACGACATCTACCACCTGCAGCGCATGGAGGGCCAGTTGGCCGCCAGCATTGAAGCCCTGTTTCCCCTGATCGGCCACATGCAGCTGGCCGACGCGCCCGGTCGCCATGAGCCGGGCAGTGGCGCGATCGACTTTCGCCGCCTGTTCGCCCTGCTCGACAGGCTCGGCTACGCCGGCTGGATTGGCTGCGAATACCACCCCCTACAGGACACGGCCAGCGGCCTGGCCTGGCGCACGCAATTTTCTTGATTTTTGGCAAGATGGCTGCGCCCGCGCGGCGCAAGATGGGAACCGGCGCCACAGAAGGGCGCCCGAAAGGACCCCATGACCGCCCGCCGCCACGCCTCGATTGCCATGTTCGTCCTGGCCTGCCTGCTGTGCGGCTGCGCCGGCAGCGGCGTGAGCTTGCAGGAAGTGCGCGATTTTGCCGACGCCTCCGCCAGGCTGGGCGGCTACGCCGAATTGTCGACCCGCTTTCGCGACACCTACGCGCGCGAACAAGCCTACCTGGCGCCGGCCGCCGACAAGCTGGCGCGCGCAAATGACGTCAAGCGGCGCGCCGCCTGCGACGACTTCCTCAACGCCCAGAAGGCGCTGGTGCTCTACATGCAGACCCTGAGCCTGCTCGCGGGCGAGGCCCGCTACGATCTCACGCCCAAGCTCGACGAGCTCGGCGCCGGCCTCAAGGCCAACGCCGACAGCGGCCTCGAGCAGCGCCACGCGCTCGCCTACACGGGCCTGACGCGGCTGTTGACGCGCGTGATCGCCTCCGGCTACCAGGGCAGCAGCGTGGCATCGATGGTGCGCGACGGCGACGCCGAAGTGCAGACCTTGCTCGACGGCATGATCGCGCTGACCCGCTACTACACCAAGACCCACGAGAACGAACAGCGAACCGTGCTCGGCATCTTCGACGTCGAGATTCCCTTTTCCAGCCGGCCGCAAGACCGCATGCTGGCAACCCTGGCCAAGGTCCACTACCAGAACAAGGCAAGCGAGTACAAATTGCTCGACAAGCGCTACGGCCTGGCGCTGCAGGGCTTGAACAAGGTGGCGCAGGGGCAGCAGGCCTTGCGCGAGCATGTGGGACAGCTGTCAGGCCAGGAACTGCGCCAGGCCCTGCAAGCGTACGGGCGCGACCTGCGCCTGATCTATAGCGGCCTGGCCGGCACGCCCTGAGCCGGAAACGCCAGCATGCCTGACGCCGCCGCCCTGTCCAGTGCGGACCAGATCGAACAATTGGCCGACCAGTTGTCCGGCTTCGCCGACGCCTTGCACGCACGCATCATGAAGGACCTCAGATCATGCCCGGGCGCGCCGCCCGACGAGGCGGCCCAGGCCATCGCGCGCGCCCTGCTCGACGACGAGCAAGTGCTGCGCCAGCGCGCCGACGGCCTGTACGCCGACGCCGCCACGCTGGTGGTCGGCGCGCTGGCCGCATCCCAGCGAACGCTGGTGGCGCTGACGGCCGATGCCGCCGAAAAAGTGCGCCAGGCCGGCGCCTTGGGCGAGGCGGTGGGCCTGGTGGCCGGCGTGCTGATGCTGGCCGGCGCTGCCGCCGCCGGCCAGGGCGCGCCGATCATGCTGGCGCTCGAAAAAATTGCCCGCCAGCTCAAGGCACTGGCGGCCGGGCAGCCTGAAAAACTGGCTTGATTGTCAGCCGTGCGCCCATGTTCAGGGGCCACGGTTCGCGCTACACTGGACCTAACGGCCGCCTGTGCGGCGCCGTGCCACCGCGACCCGAGGAGATCCCATGCAAATCAATCCCTACCTGAATTTCGGCGGGCGCCTGGCGCAAGCCTTCGCCTATTATCAGCAACACCTGGGCGCAACGGCCCCCATGATCATGACCTACCGCGGCTCGCCGGCCGAATCGATGGCCACCCCCGATTGGCTCGACAAGGCACTGCATGCCGCGCTGAGCATCGATGGCCAGCTGCTGATGGGCACCGATGGCCACCCCTCCCAGCACTACGAGGGCATGAAGGGCTGTTCCCTCTCGCTGAGCGTGTCCTCCGACGAGGAGGCCGAGCGCATCTTCGCGGCGCTGGCCGACGGCGGCAAGGTCAGCCAGTCGCTCGAGCCGAGTTTTTTCGCCAGCCGCTTCGGGATGGTGGTCGACAAATTCGGCATCTCCTGGATGATCATCCACGAATTGCCCCCCAAATCGAGCTAGGTGGAGCGGCTCCCCGATGAACGGCCTGGACCAGCAGCAACTCGCGCTCCTGCATCGCCTGCTTGAACAGCGGCTCGGCGCCCTGGCCAGCCAGCGCGGCGCCGAGCTGGTGACGGGGGCGCGCGAACTGGCGGTCGAGGAAGTGGAAACCTCCCCGGCCGACAAGGCCACCGTGCGCCTGCTCAACGACCTGGCACTCAAGTCGGCCGGCCACAGCGCGGCCGAGCAGCTCACGCTCAAGCGCGCGCTGGCCCGCTTCGACGACGGCAGCTATGGGCAGTGCGAGGAATGCGGCAATCCGATCGGTTTTTCGCGGCTGCAGGCGCGTCCCGAGGCACGCCTGTGCATCGCTTGCCAGACCCGCTCCGAAAAGCGCTGAGGGCGTTCTAATACATGTGCTGGCCGCCATTGATGGCCAGGTTGGCCCCTGTAATGAAGCCGGCGTCGTCGGAGACCAGGTAAGCCACCAGCGCCGCCACCTCGTCCGGTTCGCCGAGCCGTCCAAGCGGAATCTGCGGCAAGATCTTGCTGGCGAGCAGCTCCGGCGCCATGCTGGTGACCATGCTGGTGCGCAAATAGCCGGGCGAGACGGTGTTGACCGTGATGCCGCTGCGCGCCAGCTCCAGCGCCAGCGCCTTCGAAAAGCCATGCATCCCCGCCTTGGCGGCGGCGTAGTTGGCCTGGCCGAAAGCGCCCTTCTGGCCGTTCACGGACGAGATATTGATGATGCGCCCCCAGCCCTGTTCGCGCATGGGCTCGATGACCTGCTTGCACAGGTTGAACACACTGTCGAGGTTGGTGCGCAGCACGGCCTGCCATTCGGCCAGCGTCATCTTGGCCAGGCTGCGGTCGCGCGTGATGCCGGCATTGTTGACCAGCACGTCAATGCGGCCCAGCCCGGAGAGTAGCGTTTGCATCATCGATGCGCTGTCGTCGTAGTCGGCGACGTCGACCCGGTAAGCCTGGAAGGAAAAGCCCTCGTCGCGCTGGGCCGCCAGCCAGCCCTCGGGTGCCCGATTGTCCGGCGAACAGGTCGCCGCCACCTTGAAGCCGGCCCGGTGCAAGCGCCGGCAGATCGCCGTGCCCAAGCCCCCCATGCCGCCCGTGACCAGCGCCACCCTGCCCTTGTCCATAGTCGCACCCTGTTCGTCGCAGAAAAGTCGGATCACGCTGCATGCAGCATGTGGGACAAGTCTAGGAGCGCTTGTGCGACCCAATGTTGAGAAATATCAAACCGGAACAGTTCAGGATTGCCAGGCCAGTTCGCGGATCTTCGACACCTGGCGCCGTGCCAGCCAGCACCACAGTTGCAGCGCTTCGGACTGGTTGGCGTTCATGCGGCGCGGATCGGCCAGGGCGATCTCGCAATCGCGGTCCGACCATTCCTCGAAGCTGATCTCGCCGGTGCTGCTCACTTCGGCGACATACATCAGGCCGTCGTCATAGCCGAAGCGCAAGGCGGCCGTGGCCGGTTCGCCGTCCTGGTTCTTCTTGCTGCGCGCGTAGATGTCCGCGAGCACAGCGGCGAGCTGTTTTTCGGTCGGCGCCGAAATATCGCGACCATCCACACTGGTCAGCGTGACCCATGCTTGTGTCATGCGCGCGTCCCCCTATCGATACTCGGTGGCTCGGAAGGCTGGTGAGGCTGGACTCTGACGTCGGTTGCAAGGTGCTAGACCATCATACCGAAAAAAACCCGCATGGGAAGCGCTAAGTTGCCAATTTGCCTGCAGCGAGCGACCAACAGTCAGCGCAGGGGCGATTTTTTCGCCGTATAATTAAAAGCAATTGTGAACTAAGCTCAACAGTGGATCCGTAACGATCCACCCCAGGCACGTCAGCCGGCCGCGCGCCGGAAAGGCAGCGATGGATCTCAATCCGCAACAGGGCACTGCGCAGCGCGCCGGCGACGGCGGGGCCTTGCGCCTGGCGCACCAGGCGCTGGCGGCCTGCGTCAACGCGGTGGCCATCGTCGACGCCGCCAGCGGCGACTTTGCCATCCATTATGCGAACCCTGCCATGGGCCGCCTGTGCGGCCTGCCCCAAGACGAGCTGCTGGGCCGCCCCGCGCGGCTGCTCGCGCCCGGCGAGGGCGAACGCGCCTTGCTGGCGGCGCTGCGCGGCGCGGCGCAACAGCAGTCCGAGCAGCGCGTGCAGCTGTGCCGCACCGGCCAGGACGGCGCGCCCTCCTGCGTCGACCTGTGCGTGCTGCCCGAGGCCGGCCACCTGATCTGCGTGTTCAACGATCAGAGCGAGCTGCGCGCCCAACAGGCCCGCCTGGCCCAGCTGGCCAGCCACGACGCGCTGACCGGCCTGCCGAACCGGCTCGCCTTCAACGGGCGCCTGCAAGAGGCGATGATCGAGGCCGGACGGCGCGGCGACGGCCTGGCCGTGCTGTGCCTGGCCGTCGACAGCCACAACCTGGTCAGCGAGAGCCTGGGCCACGTGGCAGGCGACCAGCTGCTCGTCGCCTGCGCCTTGCGCCTGGCGCCCCTGCTGCGCGCGCACGAGACGCTGGCGCGCCACGGCGGCAACCAGTTCGTGCTGGTCCTGGCCGAAATCAGCTCGCCGCAGCAGGCCGGGGCGCGCTGCGCGCAGCTGCTCGGCGCGCTCGCACCGCCGCTGGCGCTGGCCGGCCAGCACCACCATCCGAGCTGCAGCATCGGCATTGCGCGCTACCCCAATGACGGCGACGACGTGCTCACGCTGTTGCGCTACGCCGAGCTGGCGCGCGCCGACGCGCGCCACGAGGGCGGCAACCGGCACCAGTTCTACGCCGCCGAGATGGGCCAGCGCAGCGCCGAGCGGATCCAGATGGAGGCCGGCTTGCGCTTCGCGCTCGAGCACGGCCAGTTGCAGCTGCAGTACCAGCCGCTGGCCGACCTGCGCGACGGGACCGTGTGCGCGCTCGAGGCGCTGGTGCGCTGGCAGCATCCGCGCCAGGGTCTGCTCAGCGCGGCGAGCTTCATGCCGCTGGCCGAGCAAGCGGGCATGACGGCGAGCATCGGCCACTGGATCCTGGCGCGCGCCTGCCGCGACATCAAGACCTGGCATGCGGCCGGGTTGGAGGTGCCGCGGGTGGCGATCAACATCTCGCCACGCCAGCTGCGCGACCCCAGCCTGCCCCAGCGCATCGTCGACGCCTTGCAGGAGGCCGGCATCGGGCCCGAACAGCTGGTGCTGGAAATCACCGAAGCGGCGCTGACGGCCGACCCGGCCGCCAGCGATCATGCGCTGGCCCTGCTGCAAGACGTGGGCGTGGGGCTTGCGCTCGACGATTTCGGCACCGGCTACGCCTCCCTGAACCACCTCAAGCGCTTTCCGCTGGACCTGGTCAAGATCGACGGCGCGCTGATCCGCAACGCCGGCGCCGGCGACCTGGTCGCCACCATCATCGCCATGGCGCACCAGCTGGGCATCGAAGTGTCGGCCGAGGGCGTGGAGACGGAAGCCCAGTGCGACTTCTTGCGGCGCAATATGTGCGACCTGGTGCAGGGCTATTTCTTCCACCCGCCGGTCGACGCCGACGCCTGCGCCGCGCTGCTGCGCGCCAGGCTGGCGCTGGCGCCCCAGCTGCTGCGCATCCAGCAGCAAAAGCGCTGCCTGCTGCTGGTCGACGACGAGCACAACATCGTCTCCTCGCTGCGCCGCCTGCTGCGCCGCGACGACTACCAGATCCTGACCGCGGCGAGCGGCCAGGAAGGGCTCGAACAACTGGCCCGCCACAAGGTCGACGTGATCGTCTCGGACCAGCGCATGCCGGGCATGCTGGGCGTGGACTTCCTGCGCGCGGCCAAGCAGCTGTATCCGGACACGATCCGCATCATGCTCTCCGGTTACACCGAGCTGCAATCGGTGACCGACGCCGTCAACGAAGGGGCGATCTACAAATTCCTGACCAAGCCGTGGGACGACGAGCGCCTGCGCAGCCACATCGCCGACGCCTTCCGGCTGCGCGAGATCGCCGACGAGAACCTGCGCCTGAACCTCGAGCTGCGCACCGCCAACCACGAACTGGCCGCGGCCAACCGCCGCATGGAGGACGTGCTGCGCCAGAAGCAGCAACAGATCACCCACGGCGAAGTGAGCCTGGGCGTGGCGCGCGAGGTGCTCGAACGGATGCCGCTGGCCGTGCTCGGCGTCGACGACGACGGCATGCTGGCCTTCCTCAACGCGGCCGCCGGCAAGCTGCTCGCCGGCGGCGGCGCGCTGCTGGGCAACCAGGCCAGCCTGGTGCTGCCCGAGTTGTTCGCCGACCCGGCCTGCAACGGCCAGGCCGAGATCAAGGGACGCCGCTACCAGCTGGTGCGCCACGCGATGGGTGCCCAGTCGCAGTCGCGCGGCAGCCTGATCACCCTTAGCCCCTGCGAGTGGCCCGCATGACGGCCCGCACCATCGCCATCGAGGCCGCCGGCGCCGGCATGCGGCTCGCCTGTGAGCTGGCCGACGGCGGCGGCATCGTGCTGCTGCCGGCCGGCGCGCTGCTGACCGAGGCCAACCTGGCGGCGCTGCGCCGGCGCGGTGTGACCGTGCTGCAGGTGCGCACCGGCGAAGCGGCGCCCGAGGCCGCGCCCGACGACGCCGCGCGCGCGCGCCTGCGCCTGGCCCACCTGTTTCGCGCCAGCGCCGGCGTCGGCGCCGGCGACGCGCTGCTGGCGCGCCTGCTGCACTACCGGAGCGGCCAATGAGCAGCGACGGCCAGGCCGAGCACCTCGCGCGCCGCGTGCGCGACCTGCCGTCGCTGTCATCGGTGGTGGTCGAGCTGCTCGAGGCGATGGAGCGCGACGACATCGACGCCCAGCAGCTGGGCGCGAAAATCGCGCTCGACCAGTCGCTCACGGCCAAGACGCTGCGCCTGGCCAATTCTTCGTTCTACGGCATGTCCTCGCGCGTGACGAGCATGCAGCAGGCAATCACGGTGCTCGGTTTCCACAGCATCCGCGGCCTGGTGACGGCCTGCGCGGTGACCGGCAGCTTTCGGCCCGACCAGGCCGGCGGCCTTGATTTCACCGCCTTCTGGCGCCACTCCCTGGCCACCGCCGTCGGCGCGCGCCTGCTGGCGCGCGAATACGGCATCGCCCCCGAGTCGGCGTTCACCGCCGGCCTGTTGCACGACATCGGCGTGCTGGTGCTGGCCACCGGCCAGGGCGAGGACTACGCCGGCGTGCTGGCCTGGCAGCGCAAGCACGACTGCCCGCGCATCGACGCCGAGCGCGCCGTGCTGGGGATCGACCACGCACAGGCTGGCGCCGCGCTGGCGGTGCACTGGAAGTTCCCGGCCGCGATCGCCGAGGCGGTGGCGGCCCACCACGCGCCGCCCACCGACGGCGCGCCCAGCCTGGCGCTGGTGCTGCACGCGGCCAGCGCCTTCGCCCACGCGCTCGACCTGTCCGCCTGCGAGGACGAACTGGTGCCGCCCCTGTCGCAGCAAGCCTGGGACTTGCTGGCCCTGTCGGAGCGCCAGACCAGCGCCCTGTTCCGCGACACCGAGGCCAGCTTCGCCGAGCTGTCGCAGATCTTGCTCAAATAGAAAAGGAGCCGGCCAATGGACACCTTCAAGCAGGACGGGCCCGGCGCGCCGGGGGGGCGCCTGGCCGCTCCCGCCATCGCCGTCTCGGAATTCTTCGACGGCCATCCGGTGGCCACCTTCGTGATCAATGTCGACCATGTGATCACCCACTGGAACCGGGCCTGCGAGCACCTGTTGGGCTGGAACACGAACGAGATGATCGGCACCCGCAACCACGGCGTGGCGTTCTACGCCCACGCGCGCCCGATGCTGTCGGACCTGATCGTGGCCGGCGACACCGCGGCGCTGTCGCAGCACCGCCACTCGCCGATCATCCCGGGCGCCTACGAGACCGAGGACTTCTTCCAGAACCTGGGCGTGGGCGGCCACTGGCTGCACTTCACCGCCGCCCCTTTGCGCGACGCGGCCGGGCGCGTGGTCGGGGCGATCGAGACCATGCGCGACGTCACCGAACGGCGCGTGGCCGAGAACGCGCTGCGGCGCGCCCACGACAACCTCGAGCACCTGGTGGTGCAGCGCACCGCCCAGCTGGCCGAAGCGAATCGCCGGCTCGAGGACGACATTCGCCAGCGCCAGCGCGCCGACGCCGAACTGCGCCAGCGCAACCTTGAACTGACGGAGCTGAACGCGCGCCTGTCGATGGCCCAGGAGCAGCTGGTGCAACAGGAGAAGCTGGCCTCGATCGGCCAGCTGGCGGCCGGCGTGGCGCACGAGATCAACAACCCAATCGGCTACATCTTCTCGAACGTGAGCACCCTGCAAAACTATCTCGACCAGCTGTTCGCGATGCTCGCCACCTACCAGGACGCCGAGCGCGAGCTGGCGCCGGCGCTGGCCGGCCAGCTGGCCGCCATGCGCGACAAGATCGACCTGGAATTCCTGCGCGCCGACGTGCCGGTGTTGATGAGCGAGACGCGCGAGGGAATCGGCCGGGTGCGCCACATCGTGCAGGACCTGAAGGATTTCTCGCGCGTCGACGCCAACCAGGAATGGGTGTGGACCAATCTGCATGCGGGCATCGACTCGACCCTGAACATCGTCTCCAACGAAGTCAAGTACAAGGCCGACGTGATCAAGGAGTACGGCGAACTGCCCGAGATCGAGTGCCTGGCCTCGCAGCTGAACCAGGTGATCATGAACCTGGTGGTGAACGCGGCCCAGTCCATCGGCGAGCAGCGCGGCAAGATCGTGGTGCGCACCGGCGCCGGCGCCGACACGGTCTGGGTCGAGGTGGCCGACAGCGGCTGCGGCATCGCGCGCGAACACCTGTCGCGCATCTTCGACCCCTTCTTCACCACCAAGGCAGTGGGCAAGGGCACCGGCTTGGGTCTGTCGCTGTCCTATGGTATCGTACAGAAACACCGCGGCCAGATCGAGGTCGACAGCGAGATCGGCAAGGGCAGCACCTTCCGCATCACGTTGCCGATCCGGCGCGCCGAGCAATCCGACCAGGAGAGTGCCCAATGAGCGAATCCCTGCCCGACAGCGTCGCCGCCGTCCCGACCCTGCTGTGCGTCGACGACGAGCCGAACATCCTGTCTTCGCTGCGCCGCCTGTTCCGCACCAAAGGCTACCGTGTGCTGACGGCCGAAAGCGGCGCCGCCGGCCTGGCCGTGCTCGAGCAGGAGCAAGTGGACCTGGTCATCTCCGACATGCGCATGCCGGTGATGGACGGCGCCCAGTTTCTCGAACAGGTGCGCAACCGGCGCCCGGAGGCGGTGCGCATGCTGCTGACCGGGTATTCGGACGTGAGCTCGATCCTGGCCGCGATCAACCGCGGCGAGATCTACCGCTACATCACCAAACCGTGGGACGACAACGACATCTTGCTGCAGGTGCGCCACGCGCTCGAGCGGCGCGACCTTGAGCAGCTGGCCCAGCGCCAGACCGAGGAACTGAAGGTGCTCAATGCCAGTCTGGAGGCGAAGGTGGCGGCCCGCACCGCCGAGCTGAAAACCTCGCACGACAGCGTGGTGCTGGCGCACGACAAGCTCAAGTCGAACTTCATCACCACCATCAAGATCCTGTCGAGCATGATCGAGATGCGCGGCGGGAACCTGGCCGGCCACGCGCGCCGGGTGGCCGACCTGGCGCGCCGCATCGGCGTCAAGCTCGGACTCGACGCCAAGGCCGTGCAGGAAGTGTTCATCGCCGCCCTGCTGGTCGACATCGGCAAGATCGGTTTTTCCGACGAATTGCTGGCGCTACCGGTCAACATGCTCGCCGGCGACAGCTTGGGCCTGTTTCGCAAGCATCCGGTGCGCGCCGAACAGCTCCTGATGCCGCTCGAGGACTTGCGCGGCGCGGCCGCCATCGTGCGCGCCCACATGGAGCGCTACGACGGCGCCGGCTTCCCGGACGGCATCGGCGGCCCCCTGATTCCGCTTGGCGCGCGCATCATCGCCCTCGCCTCCGACTACGACAACTTGCAACTGGGCGCGCTGGTGCAGCGCCGCCTGCAGCCGAACGAGGCCAAGCAGCTGGTCTACGACAGCAGCGGCAAGCGCTACGATCCGCAGGTGGTGGCCGCCTTCCGCGCCCTGATGGACGGCGACCCGGTCGAGGTGGTGCGCGACCTGGCAACGGTCTCGAAATACCTTAAACCGGGCATGGTGCTCTCGCGCGACCTGGTCACGCCGGACGGCCTGATGCTGCTCTCGGCCGACCACGTGCTCGACGAGCGCATGGTCAAGCAAGTCCAGGACTTCGAGACGACCAACGCGGTGCGCCTGAATATCTGGGTCTGGCCGCAGAAAGGAGCTTGACCATGCGCCGCATCCTGCTGCTCGACGACGAGCAAAACGTCCTCAACGCGCTGGTGCGCGCGATCCGCCAGCACGTCAAGATCGACGAGCTGCGGCTCGAGACGTTCACCGATCCGCAGGCCGCGCTGCTGCGCTGCGGCGAAGTGACGTTCGATATCGCGCTGTCCGATTTCCGCATGCCGCAGATGACGGGGGTGGCCTTCCTGCACGCGCTGATGCTGGGCGCACCGTCGACGGTGCGCATGATTCTGTCAGCCTCGACCGACTTCGCGAGCGTCTCCTCGGCCATCAGCGAAGCCCAGGTGTTCCGCTACATCGCCAAGCCATGGAACATCGACGAACTCAAGGAAAGCATCGCGCTTGCACTGGCCTTTCGCGACCAGGCCCAGGAAGAGCTGCACCTGGCCGACCGCCAGCGCCTGCAGGAAGGCCAGCTCTCGGCCCAGGAGCTCGAGGCCAAGCTGCTCGAAGAGGACGAGCCCGGCCTGCTCAAGGTCAAGTGGGGCCCGAATGGCGAAGTGCTCCTGTAGCGCTGCCGCCCCTAGGCGAGCACCGCCTCGGGCGGCGCCAGCGGCAGGTGGATCGTGAAGGTGGTGCCCACGCCGGGCGTCGAAGCCACGTCGATGCGCCCGCCGTGCTTCTTGACGATGCCATAGGACAGTGACAAACCGAGCCCGGTGCCGCTGCCGACCGGCTTGGTCGTGAAAAATGGCTCGAAGATGCGGTTCAAGTGTTCCGGCGCGATGCCGCAACCGTCGTCGGCGATCGAGATCCACACCGCCTCGTCTTCCACCCCGCTGCAGATGGTGATCGTGCCCTGGTCCCGGATCGCATGGCCGGCGTTGACCAGCAAATTCATGAACACCTGGTTCAACTGCGACGCCAGGCACAGCACCGTCGGAATCTGGCCATAACGCTTGACGATCGTGGCCTTGTACTTGAGCTCATTGGCGACGATGTTGAGCGTGCTGTCGAGGCCATGGTGCAGGTCGGCCACCTGCCAGTCCTTCTCGTCGACGTGCGAAAAATCCTTGAGCGACTGGACGATGTCCCTGACCCGCTTGAGGCCGTCCATCGACTCGCGCACCAGCGCGCTGGCATCCTCCTCCAGGTAGTCGAGCTCGGCTTGCTTGCCGATCGCGGCGATGCGCGCGGCCAGCACCGAATCGCAGGCATGCAGGTCGACTTCAGCCTGGAACTGGCGCACGACGTCGAACAGGGTCGCCAGGTAGTTTTTCAGGGCGCCCATGTTCGAATTGACGAAGCCGACGGGATTGTTGATCTCGTGCGCGATGCCGGCCGCCAGCTGGCCGATCGATGCCATCTTTTCCGACTGCAGCAACTGGTCGTGTGCTTCCTGCAGGCGCACGATCAGCTGCTGCTGTTCCTGGCCCTTGGTTTGCAGGACTTGCTCCATGCTCTTGCGGATCGTGATGTCGGTGAGCGCGCCGATCACCTCGAGCGGCGCGCCCTGGGCGTCGCGGATCAGGCGCAAGCTGTCGTGCATCCACAGATAGCTGCCGTCGGCCGCGCGGAACCGGTACTCATAGGCGCGCTCGCCCTCGACGAACACCAGCGCCAGGCTCGAGAAGATGTTCGGCGCATCGTCGGGATGGATGTGGTCGAACCAGAAATTCGGATCGGCCACCATGTCCTCGGGCCGGTAGCCGAGCACGTTGAAGGCGTTGTTGCTCACGAAGGTCATCTTGAAGTCGCCGCTCGGTACGGTGCAATAGATGATGGCGGGCGTGTTGTCGATCAGGTACTGCAGGCGCACCAGCGGCGAGGCCACGCCGGCGCCGGGCTCGGGCACGGCCGGCGCGTCGGACGAGAAGAACTCGAATTCCTCGAATTGCATCGCCATGGGGAAGCCCAGATCGAAGGGGATGGGCCAATTATGCCTGATTCCGCGCCCCCTTGTGACAGGGAAAGCGCGCGCGCATCACTTATTGCCACTGGCCGTAGCCGCTCGCATGGCCGGCCGGCGCCGGCGGTGCCAGCCAGGCCCGCGGGTCGACCCGGTAGTATTTGAGGAATTCGCCAAACAGCGCTTCATGGTACTCGGCCATTTGATACGGCTTCTCAAAAAACGTCTCGGTGGCCACCGCGAAAAATTCGGCCGGGCTGGTCGCCCCGTAATGGTCGATCACGCTGTGCTGGCGCACCATGGCGTCGGCCCGCAAGTTGGCGAAGTCGCGCGAGAGCACCGCCGACCAGTCGCGGTAGCTCGACGGATTGCCCAGGTAGGGCGCGCCGTTGTTGCTGCCCGACTCGCTGTCGAGCTGGTGGGCGAACTCGTGCAGCACCACGTTCTGGCCATCGGTCCAGTTCAGCGCCCCGCGCAACACATGGTCCCAGGACAGCACCACCCTGCCGTCGCCCCAGGATTCGCCCAGCAAATCCTGGCGCGTCTCGGTGACCACGCCGGCCGCGTCGACCTGCTGGCGCGGCACCAGGAAGGCGCTCGGATAGACCAGCACCGTGTGCAGGGCCGGGTACACCCGGCTGTGGCGGTTCAGCAGCAGCAGGCAAGCCTGGGCGGCGATCGTCACACGCACCTCGTCGTCGATGTCTTGCCCTTCGCAGCCGACGAAGCGCTTCTTGTGCAGGAAGTGCTTGACCAGACGCTGCAACTGCGCCTGCAGTTCGGGCGCCATATTGGCGTACACCGGCAGGTTGTGGTGCAGGATCGCCAGCCAGGCCGGATCGAAGGGCCGCGCCAGGGCGCGCCTCAACTGCCAGCCGGGCCACGCCAGCGCCAGCGCGATCACCAGCGCGATGGCCGCGCTCCAGATCAGCGCCGCCATCAGTGGCCTGCCCCGAGTTCGAAGGCCCGGGCCAGCAGGGTGTACGAGTGCTGCCGGACGGCCGGATCGAAGGCCCAGGTGTTGACCACCACATGGTCGAGCCCAAGACGGGCGGCCAGCGCGCCGATCTGCTGCGCCACCTGGGGCCCGGTGCCGACCAGCGCATTGGCGCGCAACTGGACAATGCGCGCGCTTTCGGGCGCGCTGTAGGCGTACGCCGCCGCCTCATCCGGTTCGACCAGGGGGGCCAGCACGCCCTGTTCAAAGCGCACCCGCCAGTGCTCGCGCGTCATCAGCTGGCGCCGCGCCTCGGCCTCGCTGTCGGCCGCCAGCGCCCACACGCAGATGGTCGCCTCGGGCGCCGGATGGCGCGCGCTGGGGCGATAATTGCGCCGGTACAGCGCCAGCGCCTGCTCGACACCCTGTCCGTCGTTGAAGAAATAGGCGTAGGCGTAGGGCAGCCCAAGGTGGGCCGCCAGCTGGGCGCCATAATCGGAACTGCCCAGTATCCACATCTGGGGGCTGGTCGGGCCCTGCGGCTGGGCGCGGATGGCCCGGAATGGATGGCCCTCGGGCATGCGGGTCCCATCCAGCCAGTCTTGCAGGTCGCGCACCTGCTGGGGGAATGCGTCGGCGCCGGGACTGGCGTGCGGGTTCAGGGCGCGCGCGGTGAGCCGGTCGGTGCCGGGCGCACGGCCCAGGCCGAGGTCGATGCGGCCCGGCGCCAGGGCTTCGAGCACGCGGAATTGCTCGGCCACTTTCAGGGCCGAATAATGGGGCAGCATCACGCCGGCGCTGCCGACACGGATGCGCGCGGTGCTGGCGGCGATGGCCGCCATCAGCACTTCGGGCGCGCTGCCGGCGATGCTGTGGCTGTTGTGGTGCTCGGAGAGCCAGTAACGCGCATAGCCGAGCGCGTCGCAGTGGCGCGCCAGCGCCAGGCTGTGGCGGATCGCCGCCGCAGGCGTGTCGCCGCTCGAAACGGGGGATTGGTCAAGGACGGATAGGTTCACGGGGTGCTGGCAGCGCGCTGCTTCCTTTGAAATGGACGGGTCGGATCGACTACCCGCAGCACATGGGGTCCCTTGCCCACATTTCAATTGATTTTAAATGCATCCAGGGGGTCGGACCCCGGTTTTTGCCTTGCGGGTCCCCGGTGGAGACGGCGCCAGCACACCGGGGTCAGACCCCCAAGGCAAAAACCGGGGTCCGACCCCTCGCCTTGCAGGCCGCGCTAGCCCTGGTCCTTGCTCGGCGCGGCGCCGAACAGCGCTGCCACCAGCGGATCGCGGGTCGGCGGATTGCGGTTGACCCGGATCGCGTAGTGGGTGTCGTCGGCCAGGATGTGGAAGTGGCGCCCGGCGCCGGCCATGTTTTGCTCGCGCAGGCCGGGCCGCTCCTTGCGCGGCGCTGCGCCCTCGCGTTTCGGCTGCACGATGGCCGCCAGGAAGGCCTTGACCCGGTCCGGGTCGGGCGAGATCTGGTACACCGCCTTGCCCAGGTAGGTGGCGGTGCCCTCGATGTAGCGCGCCAGCTCGATCACGCCTGCCTCGCGCAGGTCGCGGATGTACTTGCGCGCGCCGGAAGGGGAGAACTTGAGGAACCAGGCGATTTCGTCGGCCAGCATCTCGTGGGTGGCCAGTTCGCCGATCAGTTTCTGCATGTTCTCGATGCGGCGCTGGGTGGCCGAGGTGGAACGTACCCGCTCGATCGGCGCCATCGAGATCGGCGGGCGCTCGGCCGGCTGGGGCGCCACGCGCTCGATCAGGGACGTATTGGCCGGCGTCGTGTGAGTGCTGGCCGACTCGCCGGTGGCTGGAATACCGAGGTGTGTCGTTGCGTGCATGTTCATTGCTCCATCAAAATAGTGGCATTCGTGCGGATCGCCGTTGAAGGTTTGAGTGGCCAACCACAGCGCAGGTTCCGTACAACTGAAGCCAAGATTGCCCTCGTCAAGGTCCCCGGTCTGTGCGCCATCGAACATTCGGGCCGATTTACTGCTGAGCAAACCGTGTGTTGCCGCACTGACTATTGGCGCCCGCTTCCCTATGCTCGCTGGGTTCCCACCCCAGATTTGCTTTCCGGATAAAATTGCATATGGCCGCACCCGCCCTGCCCCCTCGCCTCGCCCTGCTCTCCCTCCTGCTCCTGCCGCTGGGCGCCAGCGCCGGCCCCGACGTGCTGGCTGACTTCCTGGCCATTCCCGGCAGCGCCGGCCTGGGCGCCATCGAACGGGCCGCCTACACCCCGTACAAGGGCGCCAGCGCCGGGCGCGACCTGATTCCCCTGTACCTGTACGAGGGCAAGCGCATCTACCTGCACGCCACCCGCGTGGGCCTGAAATTGACCGAGCAGGACAATGTCGGCGTCGACCTCTTCCTCGACTATCGCTACGAAGGCTTCCCGATCGAGCAAACCCCGGCGGTGCTGGCCGGCATGGCCAGGCGCACGGCCTCGGTCGACGCCGGCATCGCCTACCGCCACCGCGCACGCTGGGGCAATCTCGACGCCGAATACCTGCACGACGTCAACGACGCCAGCCACGGCGGCGAATTCCGGCTTGGCTACAACGTCGACCTGGACGCGGGACGCTGGCACGTCCGCCCCAGCGTGGTGCTGGCGCGCCGCAGCGCCAATCTGAACAACTACTATTACGGGGTGCGCCCGGCCGAGGCGAACGCCAGCCGCCCGGCCTACCTGCCCGGCAGCGGCGTCGACGCCACGCTCGCCCTGTACGCCTATTACGAAATGAGCCGGCGCTGGCGCTTGCTGGCCGGCCTGGGCAGCACCTGGCTGGACCGCAAGGAGCGGCTCAGCCCGATTGTCGAGGACAAGCTGGCGCCGACGGCGATGGTGGGCGTGGCCTACGACTTCGGCAGCCACAAACCGTATTCGGAGCCGGGGCTGCCCTTGCACATACGCATCTTCGGCGGCCGGGCCACCGAGTGCAATTTCCTGCCGGCGGCCACCTTGCGCTGCGGCTCGACGCGCACCGGCGACGACACCCGCATCTGGGGGTTCGACCTCGGCCGTCCGCTGATCGAAAAGGTCAACCAGTGGCCACTCGACTTTGTGGCCTACGTCGGCGTGCTGGTCCATGACGAACGGGCCATCCAGGCCGACGGCGTGCAGCTCAACGCCCAGATCAAGGCCTACTACTATGGCTTGCCGTGGAATGCGCGGCTGCGCACCCGGATCGGCTTTGGCGCCGGCTTCGCGCTGGCCCAGCGGGTGCCGCTGACCGAGGTGCGCGACCAGGCGCGGCGCGCACGCGGCACCTCGCATTTGCTGAACTACCTCGACCCCACGCTCGACGTCAACCTGGGCGACCTCACCGGTGCGCGCAGGCTCAGGGACAGCACCGTGGGCGTGGGCATTTCTCACCGCTCCGGCATCTTCGGCGCCTCTCAGTTGCTCGGCAATATCAATGGCGGTTCGAACTATTTGTATGCGTATTTGGAAACAAAAATGTAGGCCTTGTTGTATCGACGTCACAACCGGCACGGGAGGTGCGTCAGCGCACTTACCACTTCAGTCCTGAATCGTATTCTTCAGTCCAACATCACTTCGATGTCGCACTGTTCGATCACCTTTTGGGAGTTTCATCTTGAACAAAATCAATAAAATTGCCGTGGCCGCCGCCATGCTCTGTTGCAGCGCTTCCGTGCTGGCCCAGGAAGCCATCATCAATCCATCCTGGTATGTCCAGCCCAGCGTCGTCGGCCTGAAAGCGGACAGCGACTTCGGCGTCGCCAAGCGCGACGTGGGCGCCGGGCTCAAGTTCGGCAAACCGATCGCCCCGATGTGGGACCTGCAATTTGGCGCGACCCATGTGCGGGCCGAAGACGGCGCGGCCAACTACCACCAGAGCACGCTGGGCGCGGACGCGCTGTTGATGCTGTCGCGCAAAAACGTGCGGCCGTTCCTGCTGTTCGGGCTGGGCGCCGAACGCGACCGGGTCGACAATCCCCTGCACCACGCCAGCACCACCTCGCCCTACCTGAGCGCGGGCCTGGGCTTGCAGCTTGGCCTGTCGGACCAATGGTCGATGCAAGCGGACCTGCGCACCGTGCGCGGGCGCCTGCGCGACAGCCAGCAATTCGGTTTTAGCCGCAGCAACAACAAATACCTGACCATTGGCCTGAACTACGCCTTCGACAAGCCGGCCCCGCCGCCGGCGCCGAAGGCCGTGGAGATGCCGCCGCCGGTGCGCGAGGTGCAAGCGCCACCGCCACCGGTGGTCGCAGCACCGCCACCGCCGCCACCGCCACCGGCGCGCTTCGAGAAAATCACGCTGTCGGCCACCGAGTTGTTCGCCTTTGACAGCGCCACGCTGAGCATGCCGCAAGCGAAGCTCGACGATATTGCCGCAGCGCTCCAGAGCGACACGAGCGTGCGCGACATCACCGTCACCGGCTACACGGACCGTCTCGGCTCCAACAAATACAACCAGAAATTGTCCCAGCAGCGGGCCGAAGCGGTGCGCAACTACCTGGTTGGCAAAGGCATCGATGGCAGCCGTCTGAAAGCGGTGGGCAAGGGCGAGACCAATCCCGTGGTCACCTGCAACAACAAGAAGCGCGCCGACCTGATCGCCTGCCTGGCGCCGAACCGCCGCGTGGAGATGGAGCAGATCACCATCGAGCATCGCGTGCAATAAAGGCGTGACCGGGCGGAACGACTCGGGGCCTATTCGCCGAGCAGTTCCGCCACCGCCTCCATGCCCTCGATGCGCTCGGCCACGACTTTCACGATGGCCACCATCGGCACCCCCAGCAGCAAACCCCACATGCCCCACAACCAGCCCCAGAACAGCAGGCTGACAAAGACCGCGGCCGGATTCATGCGCGCGATGCGCCCCGTCATCCAGGTCGCCACGACGCTGCCGACCAGGGTGGAGATCCCCAGCGTCACACCGGCCACCATCAGCACCATGCGCAAGGATTCGAACTGCATGAAGGCGACCAGGCTGATGGCCGAGGTGATCAGCAGCGGCCCGAAGTACGGCATGATGTGCACCAGCCCGGCAAACAAGGCCCAGGCCCCGGCATTGGCCAGCCCGATCGAGGCCAGCGCCAGCCACGTCAGCAAGGCTAGCAAGCTGTTCGTCACCAGCAGCATGAACATGTATTTTTGAATCGAGCGGTTGATCTCGTCGAGGATCTGCACCGTGATTTTCTTCTTGCTCAGCGAAGGCCCGGTCAGCTTGACCAGCTTGCGCTTGAAGGTATCGCCCGCCAGCAGCAGGAAATACACGAGGAACACCACCATGCTGGCCTGGGTGAGCATGCTCATCAGCCCCATCGAGCCGGCCAGCACCCAGTCCATCAGGCGAAAGCTGGCGCCCGGAGCGGCGCCGGCCGCCTTGCGCGGCGGCGCACTGGCGCCAACGGTGGCCTGCTCGATCTCGGTCGCCGCCGCCTGCATCTGGGCGAAGGTGCCGGGCTGGCCGTCGGCTTTGCCGGTCAGCAGCTTCGACACCTTGTGGCTGATCGCCGGCAGCTCGTCGACGATGTTGAAGAACTCGCCCTGCACCCGGTGCAGCACCAGCCCCGCCAGCGCCAGGATCAGCGCCATGACCAGGGTGGCGCCGACGGCGCGCCGGATGCGCCAGCGTTCCAGCCACAGCACCAGGGGATTGAGCGTGTAAGCGACAAAAATGCCGAGCAACAGCGGCACCAGGAATTTTTGCGACCACTGCAACGCATACACGAAGGCCACGGTGGCGATGATGCACAGCGCCAGGCCGCGCGCATGGACGTGGATCGGCAGGCGCAGGCCGGGATCGTCCAGCACGTCGGCGCGGCTGCGGTCCTGTTCAACTGGAATCATTGCTCACCTCAAAAAAAAATGGCCGGCACATGGCCGGCCCGGATCCGCCTTCGAACAGCGGCTTATTTCACGCGCATATCGTTCTTGACGGAAGTGACGCCCTTGACGCCGCGTGCAATCTCGACCGCCTTGCTGGCGCTCTCGGTGTTGCTCACGAAGCCGGACAACTGGACGTCGCCCTTGAACGTTTCGACATTGATTTCAGCCGATTTCAAGGTCGGCTCGTTGAAAATCGACGCTTTCACCTTGGCGGTGATGACGGTGTCGTCGACATACTCACCGGTGCCTTCCTTGGTGGACGTCGAGGCGCAGCCTGCCATGGTGGCGACGAGCGAGGCGGCAAACAGCATGGTGGCGAAACGTTGGGCGATTTTCATGGTGGACTCCTTGGTGGTTGGTCATGGTGCTCGAAATGAGCATCCGGGCTTCGTCTGTGGCGTTCACCCGGTCGAGCGAGACTCGATGCATACCGTTTTACGCCAGTGTCGCCCGCTCATCTGTTCGCTGCCGTACACAGAATATTTAATGTTGGAAAACGCAACAGCGGCGCTGCCCGCCGAGCCTCGGTGCGTCAGCGTACAGACCCACAAAATCGGGCTGACTATCCTGACCCTACACTTTCGCCAGGAGAACAAAATGAACACCAAACCCGTATCCGCAGCCTGCCTGCTCGCTTTCGCCGCCGCACTCGCCGGCTGCGCCAGCAACACCCCGCAACCGTACACCACCAGCTACAGCACGCCGCCTGCCGCCGGCATGGGTTACGGCACCATCGATTCGATTGAAGTGGTGCGCGGCTCGACCGCCACCAATGGCTCCGGCGCCGTAGTCGGCGGCCTGGTTGGCGCGCTGGCCGGCAACCAGATCGGCAGCGGCAGCGGACGCACGGCAGCGACCGTCGCCGGCGCCTTGGGCGGCGCCGTGGTTGGCAACAACATCGAAGCGAACCGCAAGCAAAATGCCCAGGACATGTACCAGATCGTGGTACGGCTGGACAATGGCGACTACCGCACCCTGGTGCAAGACAGCACCTATGACCTGCGCGTGGGCAACCGCGTGCGCGTGGTCGACGGCCGCGCCTACCGCTATTAATCCTCCCCACCTACTCTAGGAGCCCCTCATGGGAACCATCTTGCTCGTTGTACTGATTTTGGCGCTGGTCGGCGTCCTTCCGACCTGGAACCACAGTCGCTCCTGGGGCTATGGTCCGTCCGGGATCACCGGCCTGCTGGTCGTGGTCCTGATTGTCCTGCTGCTCATGGGACGGCTGTAACGTCCCCCCCAACTGTGAAGGAACGATCATGAAACCGAACAAACACCCCCTGATACCAGCGGTGCTGGCCTTGTCCGCGCTGCTGTTCGTGATGGTTGCCGCGCATGGCCAGACCACCTCGAGCGACCGTGACGTCGACCGCGCCACCGCCCAGAAGCAGGCGTCCGAAATCAAGCACGGCGACCCGGCCCGCTGGTACAAGGAAGACCGCACGCTGCAGGCGCGCCTGCACACCTTGCAGAAGGAAATCGCCGCCGCCCAGCAGGAAGCCCAGCTGGCCTGCCGCAACGGTCCGGCCGCCGAGCGCAGCGCCTGCCTGGCCGAGGCACGTGAGCAATACCGGCATGACATGAATGGGGCGCGTGAACAAGTGATGGTGTCGCGCTAGTATCATGAGTTGAAAATTCGTTGGTATGTAGGGTGGAATGGGCTCGACCCCTTGGGGTTCCACCCGACATTTTGTCAGCGAATTTCTGACTCGGGACACTCGCTGCGAGCTGAAAAGCGCGAGTGGGGTCGCGAAATCGAAATATTCGCGATACAGGCCCTACGGCAGTTCGTGCACCACGACGACCGTGTCCTCGGCCACCGCCTGCAGCCATCCGGCATTCTTGAGCGCGCGCATCGCGTCCTGGTAACCCTGGCCCCAACGCCATTCGATCGAGCCTTTCGAGAAATTCACGTCTTTCGCCGCCATGTGCCAGTCGCGCCCCGCGTACGCCAGGCGCACGATGTGCAGCGTGCTCACGCAGCCCAACTCGGCCAGCTCCTGTGCATCTTGCTGCGTGCGCTGTTCCGGCGGCAGGCGCGCCACCACCTCGCGCAGCTTCTGCTGCAACTGGTGGGTATTCTTGTAGTCCTCGATGTGGCGCTTCGAACGCGAGGCGAAGGTCACATCTTTCTGGCGCGTCTGCACTTCGTCCATCGTCACCGGCAGCGGTCCGTCGGCATGCCACAGGTCGACCATGAAGCACAGGGTGTCGCCCTGCGGCAGTTCGGACAGCACCGATTCGAGCGGCGTGTTCGAATACAGGCCGCCATCCCAATACATCTCCTCGCCAATGCGCACGGCCGGAAAGGCCGGCGGCAAGCTGCCGCTGGCACGCACATGGTCGGCGCTCAAATTGCCATCGACGCTGTCGAAATGGGCCAGTTCGCCACTGCGCACGTTGACCGCGCTGACCGTCAGGCGCATGCCGCCGGGCGCGTTCAGGTAGTCGAAATCGACCAGTTCGTCCAGGGTCGCACGCAAGGGCATGGTGTCGTAAAACGAGGCATCCTCGGTCGGCACCTGCATGCCGAGCGGGAAGCCGCTGAACAGGCGCGGCGAGAAAAACCCGGGCACGCCGCGCAACACCGTGTCGGCCGTGTTGAGCCAGATACTGGAGCGGCGCTGCTTGTCGCTCATGCGCGTCATATCGATCGTGTCCGGATGCGACACCCGGTCCCAGAACGCCTTGATGCGCTGCAGGCGATTGGCTTCTTCGTTGCCTGCGATCAGGGCGGCATTGATGGCGCCGATCGAGGTGCCCACGATCCAGTCCGGCACCAGCTTGTGTTCGTGCAGCGCCTGGTAGACGCCCGCCTGGTATGCGCCCAGCGCGCCGCCGCCCTGCAACACCAGCACGATGCGCAAATTCTTCGGATTTAACTGATTTGTCATGGGTAAGCTTGCATGAAAAGTGGACCGGGCCGGACCTGCGCCAGTATAGGGTAAAAAAACGGCGTCGAATCGGAGATCGGACGCCGCAAAGTCCACCATGAATCCGATGAACGCTAGGAAGGAGATGACGAGGCGTGGCGCAGCCGCGCATAAACGAGCAGCATGGCCGCGGCGGCGGCCACGCCGAGCGCCGGCCTGGTCCAGCCGCGCCGGCGCAACAAGCCGATGGCGGAGAAGGCCAAGGGCAAGGCGCCCGTGACGTGGTCGAAGCCGCGCTGCAGCAAGGCTTGCGGGCGCAGCGCCTGGACCAGCACGACGCGCGCATGCACGATGCCGATCCGATGCTGCTCGGCCTGGCATAACAGGGCTGCCTTGCGCGCCGCCAGCTCTGCACCCTGGTCCTCAAGCGGGAGGCGGCTCACAGCAGCATCTCGCGGTCGTTGCGCAACTCGTTCATGGTCTCGGGGAAGGCCAGCCTGCCTTGGCGCAGCATGGCCCTGGTCCGGATCCAGAGCCAGCTGGCGAAGCCCAGGTACACCAGGAACAGCAGCAGCAGGATGGTCCAGCCCATGCTGTCCCAGGCCAGCGCCACGATCAGCGCACTGGCGCAGGCCAGGGCGAACCAGACGCACAGCACGGCGAGGATGAACACGCCAAGCAGTTCGAGCACATGGTTGCGCACCTCGGACAATTCGAGCGCCGCCAGTTCAAGCCGCGCCACGAGCAAGCCGAAGACATTGCGGGCCAGGGCGGCTGCCCCCGCCACCAGGCCGGGGGCAGCCGCGGGCGGGCTGATACGCATTTCTTCCATGATTACTCCCGATAAGTTACCTGCGGCCCAGGATCACGCCGACCAGGAGGCCGACGCCGGCGGCGGCAGCCACCATGCGCCACGGGTTGTCCTTAACATAGACATCGGCCGTGTGCGCCAGTTCCTTGCCCTTGACGCGCACCTGGGTTTGCATCTGCGACGCCTTGCCAAGCGCCGTGTCGAGCATCGCCATGCCGCGCGCGCGCAGCTCCTCGGCCCGGTCGCCGGTCACGGCGGCGGCCGCGATCAACAGCGCCTGGGCATCCTTGACCAGGGTCTTGACGTCCGTTTGCACGGTACCGAGGTTGTTGCCCAGCGCCGCCGCGCCATTGCCGCTACGTGGTGTCGATTCCATCATGATGATCTCCTTGAGTGGGTGAAGTGTCAGCGCGCCAGCAGATCGCGCAGATCGTCGGCATGCTCCTCCTCCACCGCCATGATGCTGGTGAGCATTTGGCGGGTGGTCGGATCCTTGTCGCCGATCGCGGCAATCATCTGGCGGTACGACTCGATGGCCACCCGCTCGGCGATCAGGTTGGCGCGGATCATTGCCTGCACGTCTTCGGCATCGTCGTACTCGGCGTGGCTGCGCGCGACCAGGGTCGCCGGATTGAAATTGGGCTTGCCGTTCAGTTGCACGATGCGTTCGGCGATCTGGTCCGCGTGCTGCTGCTCCTGGTTCGCGTGTTCGAGGAATTCGGCCTTGATCAAGCCATTTGCAGGCCCCGTCACGGTGTAGTAGTGGCGTTTGTAGCGTAATACGCACACCAGTTCGGTGGCCAGCGCGTCGTTGAGCATTTGCAGCACCGCCCCGCGGTCGGCCTGGTAGCCGTCGGTGACGGCGCCGTCAACCAGGTTGGCGGCGGCCGCGCGGATCGCGGCCACATCGAAGCCGTGGCCCAGATTGGTTTGCATGGATTCCATCATGATTTCCTTTGTTCAGGTTTAACGCGGCGCGATCGCCACGCCTTCGTTGGAGAGCACGATTTCCACGCGCCGGTTCAGTTGACGGTTCGCGCCGCTGTCATTGGCGGCCACCGGGTAGGATTCGCCATAGCCACGCATCGCCACCCGCTGCGGCGCCACGCCCATCGCCGTGAGCGCGCTGCGCACCGCGTTGGCGCGCCGCTCGGACAATTCCTGGTTGTGCGCGTGGCTGCCGGTACTGTCGGTAAATCCTTCGACCAGCACCGTGCGTTCCGGGTTCTGCGTCAGCACATCGGCCAGCTTGCGCAGGGTCGCCATGCCGTCCGGCTTGAGGCGCGCCTGGTCGGTATCGAACAGCACGTCGCCGATGGTGATGATCATGCCGCGCTCGGTCTTCTTCGCTTGCAAATCGGCCATCTGGGCCTCGAGCTGGGCGGCGCGGGCCTGGGCGTCGCGGGTCTGGGCTTCGGCGCTCAAGGCCTGGCGCTGGGCATCGGCCGCTGCGCCCTGGGCCGCCATGGCCTGGGCTTTGGCGGCGTCCGCGTCCTGCTTGGCGCGGTCCGCTTCGACGGTGCGCGCCTCCAGCCGCAGCTGGTCGCGCTGGCTGCGCGCAGCGGCCATGTCGGCCTCGCTTGCCTTCTGGCTGGCGATCGCCTGGGCGGTGGCGATCTTCTGCTTGGCAAGGTAGGCCAGCTTGTCGATCGCATCCAGGCTATCCTTGTGGGCGGCGGCCGCGTTGGCCTGTTCGAGCGCATCGCTGGCTTGCTTGAATTCGAGCGGCGCGTAGGTCGCCACCTTTGGATTGTTGTTGGCGGCCACGAAGTCGCCGCGTGCCTGGTCAAGCATCGGTGTCGTCATCGGCATGCTGCTGCAGGCGCCCAGCAGGACGGCGGCGGCCAGGACGGCCGGGAGGAATGGTTTCATGGTAATGGTCCTTGTCGTAGGGTGGGTCATTGTTGGCGGTTGGCGCGGTCGACTTCATCGCGCAGCACCCGCAAATCGTCGTACAGGGCGTTGGTGGCGGCGTTCGCCTTGGCCGAGCCAGCCTTGCTCTGGGCCAGCTTGGCGTCGGCCTGGGCCTGGTTGGCCAGGTCGCGCGCCAGCGCATAGTCCTTGGCCGCCAGCGCCTGGTTGGCGCGCATCATCTTGGCGCGCGCCGCCGTGATTTCTTCCGGCGCCAGGTCGGCCGCGCCCGCGCTCACCGCGTTGTCGACGGCGTTCTTCGAAACTGCCACGTCGGCCGTGGCCGGTGCCTTCTGCGAACTGGCGCAGGCGGCCAGGCCAAGCGAGAGTGCCGCGGCCAGCAGCAGGCGCAGCGGTGGAAAAGTCGGTGTGCTCATTGGTTTCTCCAAGGGTGGGAAGTGATGCTAACGTTATATGCTGTCTGCTTGCCAAGTTCGGTTCGCTGACGCACATAGGCACGCCGCGCGATGCGCTAAGCTGGCGCCATTGACCACCGAGGATTGCCATGGCCCGCCCACATCAACGCCGCTGGAACATCGCCGCCGGCGTGGCCGGCCTGCTGCTTGGCCTGCCCGCGCTGGCCATCGTGCTGTTGCTCAATTACGACTGGAACCAGGCCCGCCCCTGGCTCGACGCGCGCACCAGCGAGGCGCTCGGGCGACCGTTCGCCATCGCCGGCACGCTGGTGCTGAGCTGGGAGCGCCCCGCCTGGCACAGCTGGCGCGACCTGTTGCCCTGGCCCCATCTGGTGGCGCGCGACATTCACATCGGCAATCCGCCCGGCCTGCCACAGCACGAGATGGCCAGCCTGCGCCAGCTGGCGTTCACGCTCAATCCGCTGGCCCTGCTCGAGCACCGCATCGAAATTCCGCTGCTGCAATTTGAACGCCCCAGCGTGGCCCTCGAGCGCAGCGCCGACGGCAAGGAAAACTGGAGCATCGAGCCGCGCAAGAGCGCGCAGCCGTGGCGGCTCGACCTCGAACGGGTCGTCTTCAGCAAGGGCGAAGTGCAGCTCAACGACGCCCTGAGCGGGACCGTGCTGCAGGCCGAGCTTGACACCATTGAGGGTGATCCGCGCTACGGCGTGCGCTGGAGCGCGCACGGCAGCTATCACGGGGTGGCGGCCAGCGGCAGCGGCAAGGCCGGTTCGGTGCTCTCGCTCAAGCAGCAGCGCACCCCCTTCCCGCTGCAGGCCGCGCTGCATGTGGGCAGCACCCGGATCACGCTCGAAGGCACGCTCACACGCCCCAGCGCGCTGGCCGCGCTCGACCTGCAACTGGCGCTGTCGGGCGTCAGCATGGCCCATTTGTACGGGCTGACCGGCGTGCTGCTGCCGGAAACGCCGCCATTCCACACGGCCGGCCACCTCAGCGCCAGCCTCGACGGGCAGCACAAGCTGCTGGTCTACGATCATTTCAGCGGCAAGGTCGGCGCCAGCGATATCGGCGGGCATGTCGAGTACCAGACCGGCACGCCGCGCGGGAAACTGTCCGGCAAGGTCAGCTCGCAACTGCTGCAATTTGCCGACCTCGGCCCGCTGGTGGGCGCCGATTCGAACGCCAGCAAGGCCGCGCGCGGCGCGCCGCCGGTGCAGCCGGCCAACAAGGTGTTGCCGGTCGAGCCCTTCCGCACCGAGCGCTGGACCAGCGTCGACGCCGACGTCCAGTTCGCGGCCGCGCGCGTGGTGCGCGAGCACCAACTGCCGATCAGCCAGCTCTCCACCCACGTGTTGCTGAAAGACGGCGTGCTCACGCTCGATCCGCTGCGCTTCCAGATTGCCGGGGGCGAGCTGCAATCGAGCGTGCAGCTCGATGGCAGCGCGCGCAGCGGCCAGCACACCATCCTGGCCAAGGCCAGCGTCAGCGCACGCCACCTGCGCCTGCGCCAGCTGTTCCCCACCCTCGACGGCCTGCAGGCGACGGTGGGCGAAATCAATGGCGACGCGCGCCTGTCGGCCAGCGGCGACTCGCCCGCGAGCCTGCTGGCCCACGCCGACGGCGAATTGAAGACGCTGATCGACCGCGGCCAGGTCAGCAAGCTGCTGCTCGAGGAAATGGGGCTCAACATCGGCAGCGTCGTGCTCACCAAACTGTTCGGCGACCGCCAGGTCAGACTCAATTGCATGGCCACCGACTTCCTCGTCACCGATGGCCTGATGCAAACCCGCAGCTTCGTCGTCGATACCGACGAGGCGACCATCACGGCCGGCGGCACGGTCAACCTGGCCAACGAGCGGCTCGACCTGGTGCTGCGGCCCGAAACCAAGAGCTTGCGCCTGGTGTCGCTGCGCTCGCCGCTGTACGTGCGCGGCTCCTTCAGCGATCCGCAGGTGAGCGTCGACAAGGGCGTGCTGGCGCTACGGGCCGGCGGCGCGCTGGCGCTGGCCGTACTGGCCGCGCCGGCCGCCGCGCTGCTGCCGCTGGTCAACAGCGGGCCGGGCAAGGACAGTCCTTGTGCCCAGCTGCTGGCCGAGGCGCGCCAGCGGCCACAGGCGCCGGCGCCGCGCTGAAGGTCGTCCTTGCACTGCGTGCGTTTCCGTACAGACCCACCAACGGTCGCCGCCTACTCTGGGTGCTAGTCCAACCCAACAGAAAGGTTTCACAATGAAAACGATCGCACACTACCTGGCCACGCCAGCCATGATCATCGCCGTGGCCCTGAGCCTGGGCGCTTGTGCCGGAATGTCAACCCAGGACAAGAATACCGCCATTGGCGCCGGCGCAGGCGCCGTTGTCGGCGGCGTGCTGACCGGCGGTAGCGCGGTCGGGACCGTCGGCGGCGCGGCCGTGGGCGGCGTCATCGGCAACCAGGTCAAGCCGTCGAAATAAGCCGCCCCCGGGCCGCCCCAATGCCCCGCCCGCGCGGGGCATTATTTTTTTGTATCCAAACGTTTCAGGCAAAGGCACCGGCGAACGCGTCTGCGCTGCCATTCTTGACCAGCTGATAGCAGGTGCAGGAGGCGCCGGCCAGGCGCAGCACATCGACAATTTCGATGTTGCCGCGGCTGTAAGTGATCAAACCCCGTTGTTGCAAGGTGCTGGCGGCCTTGGTGACGCCGACCCGCCGCACACCCAGCGCATGGGCCAGGAATTCATGGGTCATGTGAAATTTGTCCGACTGCAGGCGGTCGCGCGTGACCAGCAGCGAGCGCGCCAGGCGCGCTTCCAGCACATGGAAGCGGCTGCACACGGCGATCTGGATGGCTTGCGCCAGCAGCCGGTCGGTGTAGCGAAACAGGACACGCTGCAGTGCCGGCATGGCGTTGAACTGGCTGCGAAACTGGGCGCTGTCGATGCGGCTGGCGCCGCCTTCGCACTGTACCACGGCCCGCAGCTGGCTTGGCTCGTGGCCCAGCGCGATGGTCGCGCCGAGCATCCCTTCACGTCCCACCAGGCCGACCTCGAGCGTGGTGCGCCCTTCAGCCACGGCCAGCAGAGAGATCAGGCTGTCGTGTGGAAAATAGACATGGGCCATGCGCTGGCCCGGCTCGCACAAGTGGGCCCCTGCTTCCAGTTGCACCACCTCCAGTTCCGCTGCCAGGCGCGCCAGTTCCTGCCCCGGCAAGGCGGCCAGCAAGCGATTCCCCATCAAGGGCGCGGACGCCGGAGCGGCCCGACCGTGACCCGGGACCAGCGCATGTTCGTTTGAATACATAGAAACCATGAAGGTGGCGCGGAGCGCATTGAAACATTTGCAAACAATTTCTGTCAGCGTAACGAGTTCAAAAGTGAAAGTATGTACGGTGACGCACGGATAGGAAGCGACCGCCTGTTCATACTGAGATCTGAAACTTTCCAATACAAGGACCTGCCATGAACATGAGCAAACTTCCCACCAGCCGCGGCCCGCACGCGATGCTGATTCTCGCCTCGGCAGCCGTGGTGCTGTTTTGCGTCACCGGCACCGCCGCTATCCTGGGCTGGATCCCGTCTTCGATCGGAGGCAACACCCATGAGCTGAGCGAGGCCGAACGCATGGCGCTGGCGGCGCGCATGCAGCCGCAAGCGCCGGCGGCGGACCACACCACGCTGTCGCAGGCCCCGCCCATGCAGCTCGCGGCGGCAACGCCAAAGCCTGAGTCCGCAAGCACGGCGCCGCCGGCCAAGAGCTGGTGCCACAACTGCGGCAATGTCGAATCGGTGCGTGAGATCACCACCCGCGCCAAGGGCAGTGGCGCCGGCGCCGTCGGCGGCGCACTGCTGGGCGGCTTGCTGGGCAACCAGATTGGCAGCGGCCACGGCCGGCAGGCGGCCACGGTGGCCGGCGCCGTCGGCGGCGCGGTGGTCGGCAACCAGGTCGAAGGCAATATGAAGGCGACCCACAGCTACGAGATCAAGGTACGCCTCGACGATGGCAGCGCGCGCACCTTCCACCAGGCCACGCCACCGGGCTGGCATAACGGCGATCGCGTCGAGATCGTCAAGGGCGCCTTGCGCCCGGTGCACTAAATCACCTGGAGAGCGATCATGAACCGTGCAAGCTGGATGGGCGTCATCGGCTGGGGCGTGCTGGCGACGGCCCTGGGCTTTGCCATGGCCGGCAGCGCCGCGCCGCAGGACGTGGTCTTCCTGCTGGCCGGTGGCTCGATCAGCTGCCTGGTGGGGGCGATCGGGCTGGGCTTGCGGGTGCCGCGCGAAACTTTCCATTAGTGTTCGCCAGCGAACAGAGTAGATGACGACTGCTCTGCATACTGGACCTGTGACACTCACCCACCAAGGAAATCATCATGCTCTATACCATTGCCGTTGTACTCATCATCCTGTGGCTGCTTGGCCTGGTGACGTCCTATACCGTCGGCGGCTTCATCCACATCCTGCTGGTCGTCGCCGTCATCATGATCCTGCTGCGCCTGATCAGCGGACGCGGCATTTAGCGCCCCTACAGCCAGCCGGCGTCGCGGGCGAGGCGGAACGCTTCGACCCGGTTGCCGGCGTCGAGCTTGCTGATCGCTTCGGACAGGTAGTTGCGCACCGTGCCTTCGGACAAGTGGATCTGCCTGGCAATGTCGGCGCTGCTCTTGCCTTCGCCGGCCAGGCGCAAGACCTGGCGCTCGCGTTCGGAGAGCGGATCGGCACGCCCGCTCCAGCTCTCCAGCGCCAGCTCCGGCGCCACTGCGCGCCCTCCTCCATGCACCGTGCGGATCGCCGCCGCCAGCGTTTCGGCTGGCGCATCTTTCAACAGGTAGCCCCGCACACCCGCACCGAGCGCACGCCGCAGATAGCCGGTGCGCGCAAACGTGGTCACGATGATGACCTTGCAGCCAAGCTGCTGTTCAGCCAGCGCCGTGGCCAGTTCCAGGCCCGTCATGAGCGGCATTTCGATATCGGTCAGCACAATGTCGGGCCGCAGCGACTGGCACAGCGCCAGCGCCTCGTGGCCGTTGCGCGCGCTGCCGACGACATCAAGGTCGACCTCGAGGCGCAGCAGCGCGGCCAGCGCGCCCAGCACCAGCGCCTGGTCTTCGGCGATCAGCACCCGGATCATGCGCCCGCTCCCATCGGCAAGGTCAGCTCCAGCGCCAGGCCCCGTTCCACGCGCAGCGCCAGGCGCCCGCCGAGCGCCGTCACCCGTTCATTCATGCCGGTCAGGCCGTTGCCCTGGCGGATCGCGGCGCTGCTGGCCAGCGCGGCGCCGTTGTCGGCGATGCGAAACACGATCATGCCCTGTTCGAGCGCGAGCCGCACCTCGCAGCGCGTGGCGCCTGCATGGCGCACGATATTGGTCACCGCCTCGCGCAGCGCCAGCGACATCACGTTCTCGGCCGCCGCCGGCAGCGCGAACGCTTCGACTTCGGCACTCAGTTCGACACAGGCCGCCGCCAGGCTCGCGCGCGCGCTCGCCAGCTCGTGCGCGAAGCCGGTTTGCCGATAACCGGTCACCGCGCAGCGCACCTCGGAGAGCGCCGTGCGGGCGCTCGTTTCGATGTCCTTGATCTCGGCGCGGCAGGCCTGCTCGTCGCGTCCGAGCAGCTTGCCGGCCAGTTCGGCCTTGAGCGTGATGAGCGACAAGGTGTGGCCAAGCAGGTCGTGCAGGTCGCGCGAGATGCGTTCGCGCTCGGCGATGGTGGCCATGTGCTCGACCTCCTCCTGCTTGCGCAGCAGCTGGCCGCGCGAGCGCTGCAAGGTGGCGTCCATGATGCCGGCCACGCCGACCGGAATGCTGACCGTCAGCGCCGGCAGCAGGAAACTCAAATTGGGCGAGGCCATGCTGGCCGCCGTCAGCACGACCAGCGCCAGAACCACGGCCACCATCAGGTACGCGCGCCAGGTCGGCACGATGCCGGCGCACATGCCGGCGGCGAAGATGAAGAAGGTACTGGCGCCCCAGTTGTGCGGCGCCCATAACACACCGAGCAAGCAAGTGAGCAGCACGTACAGGACAGTGCGCTGCCGATGCGGCCAGAAACTAGCCAGGTACATGGGAAGGAACAGGCACACCGAGCCGGCCAGCAGCGCCACCTCGGTCCAGCCTGGCCGGACGTAGACGTATTTCCAGAGCAGGAACACCAGCGAGAGCATCCACAGGTAGGGCATCTTGCCTTGATGGGCGGGCACCCATGGACCCGCCCACAGCCGCTTGATTTTTTCCATATCCATCGATTTCCGGTTTATTCGTTCACCAGCCGCACGTCCGCGATCTGGAAGCTGTACGCGCCGACCCTGGGACCGGCATTGAACGCTATCATGGTGACCGCCCCCGCGTCTATGCCTTTGAATTCGCTGAATGGAATGGCCACCTCTTTCCACTCGCCGGCGGCCACGAAGCCGACGTTGACCGGGATCGTCACGCCGCTCGACATCACCGCCACGTTGTACGCCTTGCCGTCGCCGCGCACCTTGAAGCGGATTACCTTTGTGCCGCTCAGATTGGCAGGCTGCATCGGCTGCTTGCCCGGCATGAAGGCCAACCCCGCCCAGGGATAGGGGAAGCCGGGCGCCACATTCGCCTCGACCGCCAGCGCGGGCTGGGCATTTGCCTCGGCCTCCTGCAGCGTCAGGCTGACCGTCGATTTGCCACCCAGGAATGCGTCGTTCGACGGCACCCAGCCGATGCCCACCGGGCTGCCCAGCTGCCCATTGGCAAACAGGCTGATACGGCCGTCGGCCGGCAGCTGCACCCGCTCCTGTGCCGGGGCCGCGCGTTCGGCCGCCACCTGTGCGCGCCTGGCGCTGCGCAGGGCCGAGAGCGGCTCGCCATCCTTCCATACCTCGACGATGCGGCGCGTGCTGGCGATGTCGGCACCGGGGTCGCCCTCGACCAGCAGCAAATCGGCCTTGTAGCCTTTGAGGATGCGGCCGCGCTCGCGCAGGCCGAATGCGCGCGCCGGCGCCGAGGTGGCGGCGGCGAGCGCCTCGACCGGGGTCAGGCCGGCCTGCACCAGCGAGGCCATTTCGTGATGCAGGCTGATGCCGTACTGGGTGCCCGTGTTGCCGGCGTCGGTGCCGGCCAGGATGCGCACGCCGGCCTTCGACAGCGCTGCCGTCAGCGTGTTCGGTGCTGTCATCAGGGCCGGCCTGGGCACGGGGCCGTAGCTGGCGCGCAGCGGCTGCGTCTGCTCCTTGTCGAGCAGGCCGGCGAGGCTGGCGTCGGCCAGGATGTCGTCCGCCTTGAGCCCGGCGATGCTCTCCATTACCGAGAACGTCGGGATCACGAACGCATGGCTGGACTGGGCCAGCGCCACCAGGCTGGCCAGTTCGGCCGGGTCGATTTGCCCGCCGACGAACAGGTGCACCAGGCCGTCGACGCCCGCCTCGAGCGCGCCGCGGGCGTCGGCCAGGGTGCTGATGTGGGCCACGGCGAGCTTGCCGCGCAGGTGGGCCGCCGCCACCAGCGCCTTCACGGTGGCCAGGTCGAGGCTGTGCAGCGGATGCTTGTCGTTGCCCGATTCGAGCACGATCTTGATGAAGAACGAGCCTTCGGCTATGCGCGCGTCGACGAAGGCCTGGGCTTCGGCGGGCGCGCCCAGGGTCGGGATCGGCATGCCGTATTCGGTGCCGTGCCCGCCCGGCGCCGTGGCCAGGGTACCGGCCGAAAACATGTCGGCCTGGCCCTGGTTCTGGCCCGACTTCATCTTGCGGGTGATCTCCTGCATCACGGCCACGCCAGTGAACATGTCGATCTGGGTGGTCACGCCGAACATCAGCGGCAGGTCGAAAAAACGGTAGGCGTGGACATGGGCGTCGATCAGGCCAGGCAGCAGGGTGCGCCCGGCGCCGTCGACCACGCGTGCACCGGCTGGCAGCGCGCCATGGAAATCGGGGTCGACGATCCTGGCGCCATCGATCAGCACCGAGCGCCTGGCCAGCATGCGCTCGCCGTCAAACACGCGCACGTCCCGCACCAGGGTTTGCGCCGCCAGCGCGGCGCCGCAGCAGCCCATGCCAAGTGCCAGCGCGATCGTTTTCAGGCTTATTCGTTTCATGCTCAGTCTCCGAATTGGTAGGTACCCAGTGTGCACCGGCACGGCGCCGGCCGACAGAAGCAAACGCCACCAGTTTCAGGTGACAATCGTCACCTGGCACGCGCCGGATCAATACGCCAGGGTCGGCGCCAGGGGATAGTTTAAATTCCCCCACCGCAATAATGAGCGCCACCATGACCGATGACCGCCACCCGCCCGTCGCACTCTGGAACCCGCACGCCATCGCGTTCTGGAGCCTGCTGTTTTCGCCCGCGTTCGGCGCCTACCTGCAGCTGCACAACTGGCGCGCCCTGAAGCAGGAACGCCAGGCCCAGGCAGCGCTGCGCTGGTTCTACGCGGGCCTGCTGGTGCTGCTGCTCGACGCGGTGGCCAGCGCGCTGGCCCAGCGCGTCGGCAGCGAAGCGAGTCCGGCAGCCTGGATCAACCTGTTCCTGTTCCTGCTCTGGTACGCGGTATCGGCGCGCAACGACGCCGCCGTGATCCATGCCGTGACGGGCAGCAGCTATCCGCGCCGGCCATGGCGGCTGGCCCTGCTCACGGCGGTGCTGGCCAGCGGCGCCTACCTGCTGGCCAGGCAGCTGTTTGGCGCCTTGCTCTCGGTGCTGACCTGACCATCACGCCAGGTGGACGGTCAGCCCCAGTGCGCGGTATGGCGCGAGCATGGCGTCCGGCGTCGATGCCAGCACCACCATGGCATCGACTTCGCTCAAGGCCACGATCTGGAATGGCGAAGCGGTGGCCAGCTTCTCGGGCGAGGCCAGCACGATCGTGGCCGTCGCCGCCTCGCACAGGGCGCGCTTGACGCAGGCTTCCTCATGGTCGCCGGTCGACAAGCCCGCCTGCGCATCGACGCTGCTCGCACCCATGAAATACAGGTCGGCGCGCACCTGGCGGATCGCCTCGATGGTGGCGGCGCCAAGCCCGACGATCGAATGCTTGAACAGGCGCCCGCCGAGCATGATCACCTCGATGCCCGGATGCCCGACCAGGGCCACGGCCACCGAGGGGCTGTGGGTGACCACGGTGGCCTTCAACTGGGGCGGCAAGTGGCGCACCAGCTGGGCCGAGGTGGTGCCGCCATCGAGGAACACCACTTGCCCATCCTTGATCAAGCCCGCCGCGGCGCGTCCGATGGCCTGCTTGCCGGCGCTCGAGAGGGTGGCGCGCACTGCGAAGTCGGCCAGCGCCGGCGAGGCCGGCAGCGCGCCGCCGTGCACCCGCTGCAGCAAGCCCTCGCGCGCCAGCTCGCGCAGGTCGCGCCGGATCGTGTCCTCGGACACGGACAGTGCCTCGCTCAGCGTCCTGGCCACCAATTGGCCGTCGCGGCGCAGCATGTCCATCAGGTATTGCTTGCGTTGGGTGGTCAGCATGTTTGCACGTATTTTCTTGACATTGCACGATTCTGCACGATATTCTTAAGAATCACAAGGAGTCTGCCATGCACGAATCTATCCGCATCGACCAGGTCGAAGTGTTGTCCGACGACTGGTACGTCCTCAAGAAGTACCAGTTCGCGCTGCGCCGGCGGGATGGCAGCTGGCAGCAGCAGACGCGCCAGGTCTACGATCGCGGCAACGGCGCCACCATCTTGCTGTACAACCGGGCGCGCCAGACGGTGTTGCTGACGCGCCAGTTCCGGCTGCCGGCCTATGTCAATGGCCACAGCGGTTTCCTGATCGAGGCGGCGGCCGGCCTGCTCGACAATGCCAGCCCCGAGGAGCGCATCCGCGCCGAGGCCGAGGAGGAAACCGGCTACCGCATCGGCGCGGTCGAGAAGCTGTACGAGGTGTTCATGAGTCCCGGCTCGGTGACCGAGCGGGTGCACTTCTTTATTGCCGAATACGAGCCGCGCCAGCGCGTGGGCGACGGCGGCGGCCTGGCCGAGGAAGGCGAAGACATCGAAGTGCTGGAATTGGACATGCACGCGGCGCTGGCCATGGTGACCAGCGGCGAGATCGCCGACGGCAAGACAATCATCCTGCTGCAGCATATGCAGCTGCACCTGTTGGCTCCTGCGCAGCGCATTCCGCCCCCGCTCGCGGTCGAGGGGTCAGACCCCGGTTTTTCTTTATAGGGGTCTGACCCCGGTTGCCATGGCGTCTGGGAACCCGGGGTCAGACCCCCAACAGAAAAACCGGGGTCTGACCCCTCGGATGGCTACTTGGCCGCTTTCGCGAAGTCGCCGGCGCTGATGATCGAGATCGTCGCCGGCTTCAGGTTCTGGCGCAGCGCTTCATTCACCTGCGCCACCGTCAAGGCCGCCACTTTCGCTTCCAGCTGCTTGTCGTAGGCCATGGTGCGGTCGATCGTCAGGTATTCCGCCAGGTGCTGCGACAAGGGACCGTCCTCGGTGCGGCCGACCTCTTCTGCCTGCTTCCAGCCTTTCTTCGCTTCGGCCAATTCGGCCTCGCTGAAGCCGTCCTTGAGCGCGCGTCCGATTTCCTCGCGCAGCGCCGCTTCCACCTTGGCGGTGTTCTGCGGCGCGCTGATGGCGAACGCGATCCACAGGCCGGCCGGATCGAGCGCCGGGATGTTCAGCTGCGATCCGACGCCGTAGGACAGTCCCTCCTTCTGGCGGATGCGGTCGGCCAGGCGGCTGCGCAGCGCGCCGCCGCCCAACATGTGGTTGGCCATCAACAGCGCCGGGTAAGCCGGCGCGTCGTCCTTCATGGCCAGCGGATGGACCGCCAGCAGCATGCTGTTGGCTTTGTCCGGCGTGGCCAGCGTGATCCGCTCGCCAGCTGCGCCCTTCATTACTTGCGCAATGCGCGTGTAGGGCTGGACCGCTTTCCAGCTGCCGTACAGCGCCGTCAACTGGCCTTTCAGCTGCGCAGGATCGAACTCACCGACCGCTGCGAACGTCGCGTTGGCGGCACCGTAGAACGCGTTGTGGAAGGCCTTGACGTCCTCCAGCTTGAGCGCCTTGAGGAGCGCCAGCTGTTCCGGCAAGGTCAGCACGTGCTTGACGTGGCCGACCGGGGTGGCGTCGACCAGGCGCTGGAAGGCATTGACCGCCTGCGGCTGCGGCTCGGGCATGTCCTGCTCGACGCGCCCGACACGTTCGCGCTGGAATTCGGCGAATTCGGTGGCCGCATAGGCCGGCTTCCGGAGCACCTCGGCCAGCAATTCCATCGCCGGGGCCAGGTTCTCGCGCGTGGTGGTGACGGTGGCGCTGACGCCTTCGGCTGAGCCGCCCACATTGACCTGGGCCTTGAGCTTGTCGAAGGCATCCTTGACCTCCTGGCGCGACAGGCGTTCGGTACCGCGCAACAGCAGGCCGGCCGCGAACGAGCCGGCGTAGGCCTGGCCCTTGAGCGCATCGGCCGTACCGGTGCGCAGCTGCAGCGTCACGCTGACGGCGCCACCCTTTGTCTTCTTGGGCAGCAGCGCACCCTTCATGCCGTTGGCCAGGGTGAAGCGCTGGGTGCGCCCCTCGATATTGGCCGGGCTCGGGTCGAACGCCTCGCCCTGGGCCACCACCGCGTGACCCTTGTAGTTCTTGACCATGGCGGCGACGTCCTGCCTGGCGGGCACCTCGGCGCGGTCCGGCACATCGGTCGGGATAAAGCGGCCCAGCGTGCGGTTGGACGGCTTGAAGTACTTTTCGGCCACCGCTTGCACCGCCTTGGCGTCGAGCTTTTCGATCTGGTCGCGCTGCATGAAGAACAGGCGCCAGTCGCCTGCCGCCATCGACTCTGTCAGCGCAATGGTCAGTTTGGCGGTGTCGTTGGTGGCCAGTTCGATCTGTTTGTCGACGGTCTGTTTGGCACGCGCCACTTCGGCTTCGGTGACCGGTTCCGATTTCAGGTTTTCGAGCACCTTGAGCATCGCGTCCTGGGTCACGTCAAGCGGCAGCTCCTTGGGCACCACCGCGCCGTAGATGCGGTATCCCGGTTCGAGGTTGCTGACGGCGTCGGCGTCGAGGCGGGTGGCCAGCTTGGTCTCGACCAGCGCCTTGTGCAGGCGGCCGCTGGGGGCGTCGACCAGGATGTGCGACAGCAGCGCCAGCGCGGCGGCGTCCGGATGGCTCGATGCGGCCACGTGGTAGCCGGCGGCGACGAACTGGGTGCCGCCGCTGCGCCGCACCGTCACCGCGCGTTCGCCGTCCTGGATCGGCTCGACCGTGTAGGTCGACTGCAGCACGCGCGAGGGCTTTGGAATCGGGCCGAACAGCTCGTTGATCTGCTTGAGCACCTTGGCTTCGTCGAAGCGGCCGGCCACCATCAGGGTCGCATTGTCGGGCTGGTAGTAATTCTTGTAGAAGGCGCGCAGGCGCACGATGTTGACCTGCTCGATGTCCGAGCGCGCGCCGATGGTCGACTTGCCGTAATTGTGCCAGTCGTAGGCGACCGCCTGCAGGCGCTCGCTGGTGACACCGATCGGGTCGCTCTCGCCCATCTCGAATTCGTTGCGCACCACCGTCATCTCGCCCTTGCCGGTCTTCGGATTCCACAGGTCGTTCTGGTCGATCGGCGAGTTGACCATGCGGTCCGCCTCGAGCGCGAGCATGGTGCGCAGGTTGTCGTCGTTGGCCGGGAAGGTCGAATAATAGTTGGTGCGGTCGAACCAGGTGGTGCCGTTGAATTCGGCGCCGCTGGCGTTGAGCACTTCGACCGGGGTCTTGCTCCCCTTCTTGATGCCGAAATTGGCGGTCGGCTTGAACAGCAGGTGCTCGAGCAGGTGCGCCATGCCGGTCTCGCCGTAGTTCTCGTTGCGCGAACCGACCATGTAGATGATGTTGGTGGTCAGGGTCGGTTTGCTGGCGTCGGGAAACAGCAGCACGCGCATGCCGTTGCCGAGCCGGTATTCGGTAATGCCCTCGACCGCCGTCACCCTGGCCGGCGCGACGAGCGGGCCGGCCTTGCTGGCCGCATGTGGTTCGGCGGCGATCGCTGGTGTTGCAAAGCCGGGCGACAGGATGCCGGCGCTGAGCATGAAAGCGGTAAGCAGTTTCACGTTGGATTTCCGATCTAGAAGGCAGGGCTGAAAAGTATGCCACAGCGTGCAGCTGGCGCGGAATCTTTATCGCGCCGCCGGCCCGTTTATGGTTTATCCTTTATGCACTTGCCAACTCAACCTGGAGCTGCTGCCATGAACCTCCGCCTGACCGCCCCCGCCGTGCTCGCCCTGCTGCTGGCCTTGCCCGCGTCCGCGCAAAACATGAAGCCAGGACTCTGGGAACTCAATTCCAAGATGCAATCTGGTAACGGCCAACTCGAACAGGCGATGGCAGAGATGCAAAAGCAGATGGCCAGCATGCCGCCGGAGCAACGCAAGATGATGGAAGGCATGATGGCCAAGCAGGGAGTGAGCATGGGCGGCGGCGGCATGCTCGCGAAGGTCTGTGTTACGAAGGAAATGGTGGCGCAAAGCAAGGTGCCGATGCAAACCCGCGGCAATTGCACCCACACCCACTCGCCGGTGGTGGGAAACAGCATGAAGATGTCGTTCAGCTGCACCGATCCGGTGTCGAACGGCGAAGGCCAGGTCACCTTCAGCGGCGACAACAGCTACACCATGAACATGAAAATGATGAGCACGGTCAAAGGCAAGCCCGAGTCTGTGACCATCGACGCCACCGGCCGTTGGCTGGGCAGCGATTGCGGCGACGTCAAGCCGGTCGCGATGCCCCCTGCCAAGTAGCGCCCCCGAAGTGTGGGTGGAAGAGCGCAGCGCCTTCCACCCGCTACGCCAGCGATCAGTTGGCTTCGGTGTACGCCAGGTAGCGGTCGCGCGCCAGCGTGGCGATCGGTCCGGCGGCCAGGGTCCGGCCTTCGTAGCGCACACAGGGCGTGACCTTGCCGTAATTGCCGGTGTTGAAAATCTCCACCGCCGTCTCAAGCTCCTGCGGCTGCACGCTGCGCTGCTCCACCTGCACGCCGGCCTCGGCCAGCAAGGCGATCACGCGCGCCCGTGTGATGCCGGCCAGGAAGGTTCCGTTCGGCACCGGCGTCACCACCTTGCCCTCGGGGGTGACGAAGAACAGGTTCGACGAGGCAAATTCGGCCACCTGGCCAAAGCTGTCGAGCACCACCGCGTTGTCGTAGCCGCGCTCCTTGGCCTCGCGCAGCGCGCGTGTGGTGTTGGCGTACAGGGCCGAGGCCTTGGCATCGGTCGGCGCCATGTTGGCGTCGGGCCGGCGCAGCACCGACAGGCAGGCCGAGAAGCCGGAAAAAGCGGGCATGGCCGCATCGAACAGGGTCAGCGCAAACGCGCTTTTCTCGGTCACGGGAATCAACAGGCCGTCGGTGCCGAACACCAGCGGGCGCACGTACAGCTCGGCGTCGGCCGGGAATTTGGCGACACCCTCGCGCACCAGTGCCTCCATCTGGTCGACCGTCAACGGACACTGCAGGCCAAGGCTGACAGCAGAATTGATCACGCGCTGCAGGTGCAGGCGCAGGTCGGGCATGTGGCCGCGGATCGAACGCGCGCCATCGAACACCGACGAGCCGAGCCAGACGCTGTGGTCCATGGCGCCGAACAGGGGCGTGTTGCCTTCAGCCCATTGGCCGTTGAAATAAGTCAGGTACATGGTTTTCCTAAGTGATGGTGGCTGACAAAGTCTAACCGAAAACGCCGCGAGGAAATGTTGAGGCCGTTTCCAGAGTCTGTTCGCTGTCGCACAAAGGAATCGCCCGGTCCGGCCGTACACTGGCATTTTCGATCGGCTCACAGCGCATGAACGCCCACCTCAACCGCATTGCAGGACCACACGGCATGGCCGCCTTCGCCCTGTGCGTTCTCGTCGCGTCGTGCGCAGCGCTGCCCGAGGTCGACCGCGAGCAGACCCGGGCCAGCGCCGCGCCGGTGAGCAAGCAGGCGGCCGAGTTGCTGGCGCGGCGCTGGGCGCGCGCCACGCCCGACATGAAAGCGCTGGCCCTGCTCGAGCAAGCGGCCACTGGCGTACCCCTGATCGCCGGCAACAAGGTCAGCCTGCTGTTCGATGGCCCGGCCACCATGAAGGAAATGATGGCGGCCGTGCAGGCGGCCAAGAGCACGATCAACCTTGAGACCTATATTTTCGACCAGGATGCGCTGGGCCTGGCATTCGCCGACCTGCTGATCGAAAAGCAGCGCCAGGGCGTCGCGGTCAACCTGCTGTACGACAGCGTCGGCACGCTGGGCACACCGCAAGCGTTTTTCGATCGCATGCGCGCTGCCGGCATCCACCTGATCGCGTTCAATCCGATCAACCCGGCCGCCGCCAAGGGCAAGTGGGCGTTCAACAACCGCGACCACCGCAAGCTGCTGGTGGTCGACGGCAAGCTCGCTTTCACCGGCGGCATCAACATCAGCAGCACCTACGCCAACAGCTCCTTCTTCCGCTCCCAGCACAAACCCGAGGCGCCTGGCGCCAGGCCGGTCGGCTGGCGCGACACCCATATCAAAGTCGAAGGACCGGCGGTGGCCGCGCTGCAATGGACCTTTGTCAACGCCTGGGTGCGCCAGGAAGCGGGCGACTTGTCCGAAGGCGACTACTTCCCGCCGCTGGCGCCGGCCGGCAACAAAGTGGTGCGCGTGCTGGCGACCGATCCCAATCGCGGTTTTGAAATCTACAAATCGCTGATCCTGGCCATCCAGGAGGCAAGGAAGAGCATCCACATCACGGCTGCCTACTTCGTGCCGGACCGTCAACTGGTCGACGCGCTGGTGGCCGCCGCCCGGCGCGGCGTCGACGTGCGCCTGGTGCTGCCCGGCGTGAGCGAACAGGACCTGGTTTTCCAGGCCGGACGCGCCTTCTATACCGAGTTGCTGGAAAACGGCATCAAGATTTTCGAACTGCAGGCAGCGGTGCTGCACGCCAAGACCGCCGTCATCGACGGCAACTGGTCGACCGTGGGCTCGACGAACCTGGACCGCCGCAGCTTTATCTACAATTACGAACTGAACGTAATGGTCCTCGACCCCGGCTTCGGCGGCGAGATGGAAAGCGCCTTCAGCGAAGACTTGCGCGATTCGCGCGAGCTGAGCGCCGAGCAGTGGCGCAAGCGGCCGTTCGGCCAACGCATCAAGGAGTGGGCCGCGCAGCTGGCGCAGTACTGGATCTAGGGGTCTGATCGTCGCCGACCATGTATAAGCGGTGAAGTCAATCGCATACTTGATTCGTCGCTCCCGCGCAGGCGGGAATCCATACCATGCGTTTCATTTGGCGGAGTATGGGTTCCCGCCTGCGCGGGAACGACGAGCTGTTCTAGCGGCCCGCCGCCGGCAGCGTCGACAGCACCGCGCCCTGGATCTTCTCGATCACCCGGTCCGCCTGCATTTGCTGCAGCACCCGGGTCAGCCTGGGCACCAGGGCCGCGTGCCTGTTGTGCAGGTAGTGATACACGGGAAACGAGGCCAGCGGCGGCGAGAGCATCTTCAGTTCGTCCAGCTTGAGCGCGGCGATGGCAGCCAGGCCGGAGGTGCGGCTGCCGACGACGATGTCGGTGCGCCCCATCAGCATTTTCTGGAACGCCAATTCGATCGTGGCCACCGCCTCGGTCTTCATCCCGCGAGTATTTTCCTGGACGATCTTGATACCGCGCACGAAGCCGACCGTGAACGGCCGCAGGCTGTCCCAGCCGTTGACGACGAAGCTGGTGCCGCGCGTGAAGATGACGATTTCATAGATTAGCAAAGGCACGGGAATGATCATCAGGTGCGGATACTCGCGGTCCATGCCCAGCTTGCGGTACAACTCCCCGTCCATCTGGCCGTCGTTGGCCAGCAGCAGCGAGCGTTCGCCCGGCACCCGGTGCACCACCAGTTCGTAGCCGAGCCGGTGGTAGGCTTCCGCAAGCACTTGTTCAGCGACGCTGGTGGCCGGGTCGGTGCCCACCAGGGTCGACACATTGACGCTCTTGCCTTCGCGCGCAAGCAGCGGCGCCGGTGTGAACGCACACAGCGCAAAGCCCATCAGTAATCGGCGACGCATGGGGTTTCTCCTGAAAGCGATGCCAGATGTATCCAGCATAGTGTGCGCCTTGCCACCTATCCAGAACAAGATCGCCATCCGAATAAGTTTGGGTAAAAGTGTGAAAATGCCAAATTTACTGTTTATTTGTACAGTGACTGTGAATTCATACAGTAGTTGTGCTATTCTGGGTTCTCTTGATCAACGCAAACCCCAAAGGATTTTGTCATGACCACCTTGAACAGCACTTTCGGCATGGAATACGCGCCTACTCCTTTCCTGATGCGTCTGGGCCGCCGCGAAGTGCTGGTCACGCGCGATTTCCGCAAGCGCTACTACCCGGTCAATCCGCTGATTGAATGCGATACCGGTGTCGAGCCTGGGCATGTTGAAGTACTGCTGCTGCGCCGCTGGTTGTTAATTCTGTCCAAGGCACACTGAAAAACGCTCATGGGACGCGGCGTCGGGGGTTGCAACGCTGTGATCCGTTCGTCCTTGCCATCACTGTCGCATGCGAGCGTCGCACGTTCAAGCAGCGCACGATTGCCCCCATTTGATCCCGCTTGGCATCGCTCTGCAAACCCGCTCCAGCCGGGGTATGATCGCACTCTCGCACACGCGATCAACAACAAGGAGACAGAGCGATGGCACGGCAGACCGCAGACGATTTCGACCCCGAGGTAATGAAACTGTTCGACCAGTATGTACATGGCCAGATCGACCGCCGCAGCTTCCTGTCCTCGGCCGGACGCTATGCGGTCGGCGGCGCCACCGGCGCGAGCCTGCTGGCCGCGCTGGCACCGACCTTCGCCGCGCCGCTGTCGTCGGCCAGCGATGCGCGCATCAAGGTCAGCTATGTCGAATATCCTTCGCCGAATGGCTATGGCACCTTGCGCGGCTACCTGGCGCAGCCGGCCAACGCCAAGGGCAAGCTGCCGGCGGTGCTGGTGGTGCATGAAAACCGCGGCCTCAATCCGCATATCGAAGACATCACGCGCCGCCTCGCGCTCGACAACTTCATCGCATTCGCACCCGACGCGCTGTTCCCGCTGGGCGGCTATCCGGGCGAAGAAGAAAAGGCGGTTGAATTGTTCCGCAAGCTCGACCAGACCAAGACGCGCGCCGATTTCGTCGCCGCCGCTGGCATCCTCAAGACCCTGCCCGGCACCAACGGCAAGGTTGGCGTGGTCGGCTTCTGCTACGGCGGCGGCATCGCCAACTACCTGCCCACCGTGATCCCGGACCTGGCTGCGGCCGTGCCGTTCTATGGCGCCCAGCCGCCGGCCGCCGAGGTCGCCAAAATCAAGACCCCGCTGCTGATCCACGACGCCGAGAAGGATGAACGCATCCGCGCCGGCTGGCCCGCGTACGAGACGGCGCTCAAGGCGGCCAAGGTCGACTATCAATATTACGTCTATCCGGGCACCCAGCACGGCTTCAACAACGACACCACGCCGCGCTACGACGAAGCCGCCGCCAAGCTGGCCTGGCAGCGCACGGTCGACTTCTTCAAGGCCCGCCTGGGCTGAAACGTCAGCGCGCCGGCCAGGTGGCCATGCGCGCGCTGATGTCGGCGCCGATCCCGCGGTAGCCGGTGAAGCGGCTGGCCAGGTCGAACATCGGCTCGCCGCTGACCTGCAAGTACTGGGTGCTGCCATCGGCCAGCGTGCGGGTGTAGACGAAATCGAGGAAGGGCCGGCGCGCCGCGATATTGGCGTCGAGCTGGGCCCGTTCGGCCACGTTCCAGCCGCCCGCCTCGGCGCTGGCGCCGATGCCCAGCATGTCGGCCACCGGGCCCGAGAAACGCGTCAATTCACCCTGCGCGTCCTGCTCCCAATACCAGTCGGACGATAGTTCCGTGAAGCGCTGGAAGCGCGCCTCGCTGGCGCGCAGCTCGGCGGTGCGCTCCTGCACCTTCAATTCGAGCTCCTCGTTGTAATTGGCCAGGCGCCGGTACAACAGGCGCACTTCGAGCATGTTGTGGATGCGCGTTTGCACCTCGACCAGATCGAAGGGCTTGCTGACGAAATCCTTGGCGCCGGCCTTGAGCGCACGCAATTTGTGTCCGGGCTGGGCGGTGATCACCAGCACCGGCAGGTAGCCGCCGGTCTCGACCTCCTTAAGCGCTTCGATCACTTCGAAGCCATCCATCTCCGGCATTTGCAGGTCGAGCAGGATCAAATCGTAGCGGTGCTCGCGGTGCAGCTCGAGCACGCTGCGCGGATCCTGGGTGGTGGTCAGGCGCGTGTAGCCGGCCTTGCGCAACATCTGCTCGAGCAGCATGACATTGGCTTCCTGGTCGTCCACGATCAGGATGCTGGCATTGAGGATTTCGGCGGTATCTAGCATGGCAATTCCCCTGCTGCGGTGGCGACCTGCACGCGCTCGCGATCGGCCGCGTAATGCAGGGCGAGGTCGAGTGCGTCCATGAATTCGGGCACCCGGATCGGCTTGGTCAGGTAGCGGAAGAAGCCCGCTTCCAGGCCTTTTTCTATGTCGCGCGGCACCGCGTTGGCCGACAGCGCCAGCACCGGGATGTGGGCGGTGGCCGGATCGTCGAACAGGGCCTTGAGCGCGCCGAAGCCGCTCATGCCGGGCAGGTTGATGTCCATCAGGATCACGTCCGGCTGGTAGGCGCGTGCCAGCTCGATGCCCAGGTAGGCGTCGATCGCGGTGAGCAGCTTGACGTCGCCGCGGCGCGAGATCAATTGCTCGACCAGCGCCAGGTTGGCCGGGTTGTCCTCCACATACAGCAAGGTCGGCAAATCCGAAGGGTCGCGCGCGGCCAGGTGGCGCCGTTCCAGGCCGGCGTCGTTCAACTGTTCGCGCTCGAGCGTGGGCGCCTTGGCGGCGGCAAACTCGACCCAGAACAGGGTGCCCACGCCGACGCTGCTCTCGACGCCGATGGTGCCCCCCATCAGCTCGACGAGTTGCTTGGTGACGACCAGGCCGATGCCGGTGCCCTCTTCCAGGCTGTCTTCCTGGCCCAGGCGGTTGAACGGCTGGAACAGCTTGCCCAGTTGTTCGGCGCTCAGGCCGGCGCCCGTGTCGCGCACGCTGATGCGCACCCGCTCGTCGTCGACGGCGACCGACTGCACGATCACCACGCCCTCGGCGCCGTTGTACTTGATCGCGTTCGAGAGCAGGTTGATCATCACCTGCTTGACGCGGGTGCGGTCGGCATGCAGGTAGAGCAGCTTGTCGAGTTTGGGGAAGGACAGCTGGATGCCGCGCTGGGCCGCCTGCGGTTCGATCATGCCCTGGCAATCTTGCAGCACGTCCGACAGTGACATCGATTCGAGCGACATGGTGACCTTGCCCGATTCGATCATGGCCAGGTCGAGGATCTCGTTGATCAGGCGCAGCAGGTACCAGCCGCCCTTGAGGATCTGGTCGATCGAGCGTTGCTGCGACTCGCTCGGCGGCGGGACGTCGGACGCCATCAGCTGGGCGAAGCCGAGCACGGCGTTGAGGGGCGTGCGCAATTCGTGGCTCATGCTCGACAAGAATTCGGACTTGGCCAGGTTGGCCTTTTCCGCCACCGCGCGCGCCCGTTCCAGCTCGTCGTTGGTCACTTGCAGCGCCGCTTCGAAATGCTTGCGCTCGGTGACGTCGCGGGCGGCGGCGAACACCCCCTGCAGCTTGCGGTCGCGGTCGTGGAAGGTGGTGGCGTTGTACGACACCACGGTCTGCTTGCCGTCGCGCGCGCGGGCCGTCAACTCATAGTTGGTGACCTTGCCCTCGGCCAGCACGCGGGTGATGGCCTTCTCGGCGCGCTGCGGCTCGGTGAAGTAGTTCTTGAACGGGGCGCCAATCAATTCGTCGCGGGTGCTGCCCGTGAGCGCCTCCATCTGCTGGTTGACGTCGCTGATGATGCCGCGCGGATCGGTCGTCATCAGGGCGTCGATGTTCGATTCGATCAGCGAGCGCGTGTAGAACTGCTGGTCGCGCAGGCGCTGGTCGAGCAGCGCTTGCTGGGCTTCGACTTCCTTGCGCGCCGTGTTGTCGGTGCCGATCAGGAGATAGCCGATCACCCGCCCCGACGGCGAGCGCAGCGCGGTGACCGAGACCACGGCCGGGAAGCGGCTGCCGTCCTTGCGGATATAGGTCAGCTCGTAGATGTCCTCGATGCCGCGCGAAGCCTTGAACACCAGCGCCTCGAAGCCGGGCGTGATGGCCGTGTCCAGTTCGGAGCTGAGCGCCTCGGCGCGCGCGATCAGCTCCTGGGCGTCGGAGATGTCGGCCGGCGTGAGCTTGTCGACCACGTCTTCGGCCGAATAGCCGAGCATGCGTTCGGCGCCGACGTTGAAAATCTGGATCACGCCCTGGGCGTCGGTGGCGATGCTGGAAAAATTGGCGCTGCTGAAAATGGCGTCCTGCAGGGCGCCGGCCTTGAGCAGCGGCACCTGGCGCAGCGCCTCCTGCTCCAGGCTGCGCTCGCGAACCGCGCCCTGCACCCGCACGAACAGCATGGCCAGGAACAGCAGCAGCGCGATGATGCTGGTCTTGATCACATTGACCGCGTCCACCGAATCGACTGCGTAATTGAGGGCGATGCCGCCCACCACCAGCAGCACAGTCAAGGTGGCGCTAAAACCGATCACCATCAGCTTCTCGACCGACGCATCTTTCATGATTTTCATCTAAACAACCTCGTTACCGAACACGGGAGCACAGGCCTCGGCTCCCAAAAGGTCTTCACGCAGCAACGCTCATACCGGCTGGCGTTGGCGCACGTCCGACAACAGGCGCGCGAATTCTTTCTTGACCACGGCGTAGCACTCGCACACGTCCGTCTCCAGGCCTTTGCGGTCGAGCACCGTGATGTGGCCGCGCCGGTAGCTGATGTAGCCGTAGGACTGCAGGCGGCCGGCGGCCTCGGTGACACCCTCGCGCCGCACGCCGAGCATGTTGGCGATCAGTTCCTGGGTCATGGTCAGTTCGTTGGTGGGCAGGCGGTCCAGCGTCAGCAGCAGCCAGCGGCACAGCTGCTGCTCGACCGAGTGGTGGCGGTTGCACACCGCCGTTTGCGACATCTGGGTCAGCAGGGCCTGGGTGTAGCGCAGCAGCAGGCGCATGACCGGCCCGGCGCGGTTGAATTCCTCCATCAGCACGCGCGCCGGCAGGCGGTAGCCGAAGCCGCCCGTCTGCACCACCGCCCGGCTCGGCGTGCTGTTGCCGCCCATGAACAGCGACACCCCCAGCACGCCTTCGTTGCCCACGCCGGCGATCTCGGACGAGCCGCCGTTCTCGAGCAGATAGTGGAGCGAGACGATCGAGGTGGTGGGGAAATGGACGTGCGAAAGCTTGGCGCCGGACTCGTACAAAACGTCGCCGAGCAGCATGGGGAACAGTTCAAGGTGCGGGGCGAGACGGTCGAAATCGGCGTCGAGCAGGGCTGCCAGGAGGTGATTCTGATTCGGGTCATGCTTACTGGACATTCAGGGTTCCTGCTTCCAGTGTGAACCTGCGTTGAGTATCGGTACAGGGTAACACGGGGCGCCCTGCTCGATAGCAAGATAACCCAGGCGAAGGGGGACGGTCCGTTCGGTACCGAACACAGGAATTGAACGTTCGCAAGCGTACATACCGCCATACCGATTGCTTCTAAGGTCGAAAAGATCGAGTGTTGGAACGGGAATTGATCATGGATAGGCTATTTCGCCGCGTGCGGCTGTCGGTCAGGGTGTCGGTGCTCATTGCCCTGGCCGTTGGAATCGGGCTCACCGGCTTGCTGTTCGCATCGCTGCGACGGGCCGAATCGGAGATCCACAAGAGCCAGTTCAAGCAGGAAGCGGCGCTGCGCATCAGCACCGTCACCAACGGCATGGGCGACGCGGTCGAGCAGTTGATGGTGCTGGACCAGCTGTTCAGCACCCTCGGCACGGTCAGCCGCGAACAGTTCCACGCCTTCACCCTGCCGCTGCTGGCGCGCTACCCGGCGATCCAGGCCCTCAGTTTCCAGCGCGTGATCCGGCACAGCGAGCGCGCCGCCTACGAGGCCCAGATGCGGCATCGCCATCCCGACTTCGAGATCACCGAATTCACCCACGGCCAGCAGCGCCGCGCCGGCGTGCGCGACTACTACAACGTGGTCGACTACCTTGAACCGGCGTCCGGCAATGAAGCCGCGTTCGGCCTCGACACGGCCGCCACGATCGCGCATGGCGATGCGCGCCTGCGCTCGCGCACCAGCGGGCAGATGGCTGCCACCGGCCTGCTCTCGCTGGTGCAGGACACGGGCTACCACTCCGGCTTCCTGGTGCTGGCCCCGGTGTATCTGCGCGGCGCGCCGCTCGACACGGCCAGCCAGCGCATGCGCGCCGTGATCGGCGAGACGGCAATCGTGTTTCGCGTCGACCGCATGATCCACACCCTGCTCGAGCGCGGCGCCCTGCTCGCCGCGCCCGGTCCGGTGGTGGCCGTCTACGCCAGCGCCACCACCGATCCGCGCCAACTGGCCTTCGGCAGCGCCGCCCTGCCCCTGGAGGAGCGCGCCAGCGGCCTGCTGCCCGCGTGGCTGCTGTACGACCGGGTCGATCCGGTCACAGTGCAGTTCCTGGTGGCCGGCAGCGCCTGGACGGTCGAGGTAGCCCAGGCGCCGGCCAGATTTACCAGCATCCACCACGGCTCGCTGGTCGCCCTGCTCGGCGGCACCTTGCTCAGCCTGCTCGCTGCGGCGTATGTCTATTCCCTGGTGTCGCGCCAGGAAACCATCCGCCGCGTGGCCGGCGAGCGCACCGCCGAGCTGCGCTTTGCCAACCTGCGCCTGTCGGAAGACCTGGCGCTGCGCGAGCATACGGAAAAGTCGCTGCGCCTGCGCGAAAAGGTCATTGAAGTATCGTCCAACGCGGTCATCATTTGCAGCGCCGTGGCTCCGTCCTATGCGATCGAATACGTCAATCCCGCGTTCGAGACGATCACCGGCTGGTCCGGCGACGAGGTGGTCGGCCAGCCGCTGTCGATCCTGCAAGGTGCCAGCCAGGACCAGCAGAACATCGACGAAATCCGCAGTGCCCTGCGCGAACAGCGCGAAGGCCACGCCCTGCTGCGCAACTACCGCAAGGACGGCAGCGGCTACTGGAACGAGTTGTATATCGCGCCAGTGCGCGACGAAGCCGGTGCGATCAGCCATTTCGTCGTTGCCCAGTATGACATCACGGCCGTGCTGCGCTACGAGGCCGAGCTGGAGTTCCAGGCGCGCCACGACGGCCTGACCGGCCTGGCCAACCGCAACCTGCTGACCCAGCGCCTGGCCCAGGCGATCCAGCACGCAGCGAACGAACGGGGCACGATCTGGGTGGTGTTCGTCGACCTGGACCGCTTCAAGTTCGTCAACGACACGCTGGGACACGAAGCTGGCGACACACTGCTCAAGACCCTGGCCCAGCGCCTGAAGCTGGCCGCGCGCAGCCAGGACACGGTAGCGCGCATGGGCGGCGACGAGTTCGTGCTGGTGCTGCCTCAAAACGACGGTGAGACGGCCGGGGTGGCGGTGCTGCAGGCGATCATGGCAGCAGTGGCCGAACCGCTGCTGATACAGGAGCATGAATTTTTCCTCACTTGCAGCATCGGGGTGGCCGTGTATCCGGTCGACGGGGTCAGTGCCGAGGTGCTGACCAAGCACGCCGACATCGCGATGTACCGCGCCAAGGAGCTCGGCCGCAACACCTTCCAGTTCTACACGCCGTCGATGAACCAGCGCACACTCGAGCGCCTGCAGATCGAAGCGGACCTGCGCCATGCGCTGGAACGCGACGAGCTGGTACTGCACTATCAGCCGCAGGTCGATTTGCAGACCGGGCGCATCGTTGGCATGGAGGTGCTGCTGCGCTGGGAGCATCCGGTGCTGGGCATGATCGCGCCGTCGCGCTTCATCGGCCTGGCCGAGGAGATGGGCTTGATCTTGCCGATCGGTGCCTGGGTGCTGCGATGCGCCTGCGCCCAGACGCGCGCCTGGCAGCTGGCCGGACACCTCGGCCTGCGGGTGGCGGTGAATCTGTCGGCGCGCCAGTTCACGCAAAAGGCGTTGGCGGCGGCGGTGGCGGAAATCCTGCTCGAGACCGGCCTGGCGCCGCGCTTCCTGGAGCTCGAGCTGACCGAGAGCATGGTGATGGGCGATGTCGAGAATGCGATCACGATCCTGCGCAACCTGAAGGGGCTGGGCGTGCATATCGCGATTGACGATTTCGGGACCGGCTATTCAAGCCTGTCGTACTTGCGGCGCTTTCCGATCGACGTGCTCAAGATCGACCAGTCCTTCGTCAGCGATATGGCGGGGAACGCCGACGACGCGGCCATTGTGCTGGCGATCATCTCGCTGGCGCACAGCTTGCGGCTGAAGGTCATCGCCGAAGGTGTGGAGACGGGCGAGCAGCTGGCCTTCCTGCGCCTGCATGGATGCGACCAGGTGCAGGGGTATCTGTTCAGCCGCCCGCTCGATGCGGCGGCCTTCCAGGTCCTGCTTGAAGAGAGCAAGTGTCTCGCCGTGTAGGGTGAAAAGCGAAGCGCATTCCACCATGCACGCGTCAACGTGGCGCATACATGGTGGAATGCGCTCGACCCCTTGGGGTTCCACCCTACGAATATACCAACGAATTTTCAACTCATGATACTAGAAGGCGTGGCGCAGGCCGATGTTGATGGCGCCGGCGGCGCCGCCTTCGTGGTAGCTGGTGCGCGACCAGGAAGCGTAAAAGTCGCTGCGGCGCGACAGCGCGTAGCTGGCGCCGAACGCGACCTGCCTGGCATCGCGGTTGGCCAGGTCGCGGTCATTCTTGCGAATGGTCGAAGCGAGCAAGGTGGTGGCGCCGAGCGGCAGCGCCAGGCCGACCAGCACATCCCGGCTGTCGGTCGACGGCGTGTTGGCGACGACGGCGCCATAGGGATTGTCCGGATTCCACAATGGTGAACTGCCCCAGCCGCGATTGGCGCTGTAGGCCACGTAGGCCGTGACGATGCCCGCCTTCAAATTGGCGGCCAGGATCGTGTTGCGCGCATCCATGTCATTGCCCAGCGACGTGGCCGGCGCCACCTTGGCCACGGTGCGGTACTGCTGCGCCAGGCGCAAGCTGAACACGCCGTGGCCGGTGCCGATCGACCTGCCCCAGGCGCGGTTGCCTGGAACTTGTTCGATCCCGTAGGTGGCGCCGTCGGCCAGATCGTGCATCACCGGAAGCGCCTGGCCATGCACCGGCGCGGTGCAGGCACCGAGCACGGCAAGTGCGATCGCAAGGCTTGATTTCATGACTGGCTCCACGGGGAGAAGCTCCCCTTCAGTCATGGTTATCCGCTATTTGCGAAAATTGTTCTGTCCGCTACCCCACACTGTGCTCAATTAGCGTAAGTACAACAGGGCGGACGCACGCGTCCGCCCCGCCGGCTTATTTCACCGGATTGCCGTCGGCATCAATCTTGTGCACTTCGCCCAGATTGAGTTCGCGGATACCTGCTTCGACCTTGCTCATGTCCCCCACCACGATCCACACCAGATGCTGCGGCAGGATCGAGCGCGCGGCCAGGGCGTTGGCCTGCTCCGGCGTCAACGCCATGACAGTCTTGGTGTAGCTGTTGTAGTAGCCCTCAGGCAGCTTGTACTGGAGGATGGTCGAGTAGGCGTTGCTGAGCTGGCCGGCCGTTTCGAAATTGCCGGGCAGAGCCAGCGTTTCGTTGGTCTGGGCATCTTTCAGCTCGGCCGCCGTGATCGGTTTGGCGCCGGCCACGTTCGCATACTCCTTCACCAGTTCCTGCAGCGACTCCTTGGTCTTGTCGGTCTGCACCGGCGAGCGGCTCAGGAAGGGACGCTGGCCGACGGCCGACACCAGCTGCGTGCCGACGCCGTAGGACCAGTGCTTGTCTTCGCGCAGGTTCATATTGATGCGTGAGCTGAACGAGCCACCGAACACGGTGTTGACCACTTGCAGCGGCAGCGAGTCGGCGCTGCGCGGCGGCGCCAGTTGGGCCGCCACGATCACGCTCTGGGTGGCGCCCGGACGGTCCATCAGGTAGACCACCGTCTTGGCCGGTTGCGGGACTTCACTGATGACCTTCTTGGGCACCGCACCCGGTTTCCAGCCAGCGAAGGCTTTCTCGAGCATCGGCTTCAGCTCGCCAAGGGTGGTGTCACCCACCACCAGCAGCGTCGCATTGTTCGGCTTGAACCAGGCCTGGTGGTAGCTGGCCAGGTCGGCGCGCGTCATCCTGGCGACGGCGGCCTCGGTGCCGCTGCCGCTCAAGGGCAGGCCATAAGGATGGCCTTTGCCATACAGCAGTTCCGGCAGCACGCGCAGCGGCATCGATTGCGGGTTGGTCTTCTCGCGCTGGATCACGGCCACGCGATCTTTCTGCAGGCGGTCGAACTCCTTTTGCGGGAAGGCCGGGTGCAGCAGCAGGTCGGCGTAGATCTCCAGCCCCTTCGGCATGGTGGCCTTGAGCACGTTCAGATTCACGAATGCGCCGTCGAGGTTGGTAGTGGCGCTGAAGTTGGCGCCCAGTGCTTCGAGCTCTTCGCCGATCTTGAGCGAATCGCGTTGCGGCGTACCTTCTTCGAGCATGCGCAAGGCCAAGCTGGCCACGCCGGGCAAGGCGGCCGAGTCGGACGCGTAGCCGCTGTCGACCAGCATCGAAAAATTCACCACCGGCGCGCTGTGGCGTTCGGCCAACACCACGTTCAGGCCGTTCGACAGGGTCGCCTTCTGCATTGGTGGCAAGCTCAAAGATTCCGGTCCACCCAGCGCCGGCTCCTTGCTGCGGTCGGCCGCTGCGCTGGCCGTCAGGTTGGTGGGGAACGGCAGCACCGACAGCACGTAGTCGCCGTCACTGAGCCAAGCATTGGCCATCTGCTTGACGCTGGCCGGGGTGGCGGCCTTGATCGCGTTCAAGTAGTCCTTGTAGCAGTCCGGCTTGCCGGTATACGTGGCACAAGCGGCCAGCAAATCGCTCTTGCCGCCGAAGCCGCCGATCCGCTCGACGATGCGCACATAGCGCGCCAGGATGTTGGTCTTTGCCAGCTGCAGCTCGGCATCGGTGATGCCCTTGGACAGCAGCAGGCGCAGTTCCTCGTCGGCCGCTTTCTCCACCTTGGCCAGGTCGGCGCCCGGACGCGCGGTCAGGGTCATGTCGAACTGGCCGCCAATCTCTGCCTTGTCGTTGCCTGAGGTGGCGCTGGTGGCGATCTGGTCGCGGTACACCAGGCGCTTGTACAGGCGCGAAGTCTTGCCGCCGCCCAGCACTTGCGCGGCCAGGTCGAGCAAGGCGCTTTCCGGCGTGTTGGCGCCGGGTACGTTCCAGATGCGATACAGGCGCGCCTGCGGCACCCGGTCTTGCACGGTGCCGCGGTGGGTGCCGGTACGCTTGGCGATCCAGGCTTCGTGTTTGGCCAGCGGCGGACCGGCCGGAATGTCGCCATAGTATTTCTCGACCTTCTGGCGCGCCGCTTCCGGCGTGATGTCACCGGCCAGCACCAGCGTCGTGTTGTTGGGCCCGTAGTTGGTCTTGAACCATTCCTGCACGTCCGTCATCGAAGCGGCGTCGAGGTCTTTCATGGAACCGATCACGGTCCATGAGTATGGGTGGCCGACCGGATAGGTGTTTTCGACGACCAGTTGCCCGACCACGCCATAGGGATTGTTCTCGCCCTGGCGTTTTTCGTTTTGCACGACGCCGCGCTGCAGGTCCAGCTTCTTCAGGTCGAGCACGCCCAGCAGGTGCGCCATGCGGTCGCTCTCGGCGAACAGCGTGTAGTCGAGCATCGAGGTGGGCACGTTCTCGAAGTAGTTGGTGCGGTCGTTATTGGTGGTGCCGTTCAGGTTGGTAGCGCCGATGCGCTCCATCGCGTTGATGTAGGTGTGGTTGAAGTTGTCGCTGCCGCTGAACATCAGGTGTTCGAACAGGTGGGCGAAACCGGTCTTGCCCAGCTTCTCGTTCTTGGAGCCGACGTGGTACCAGGTGTTGACCGCCACCACGGGCGCCTTGTGGTCTTCATGGACCAGCAGGGTCAGGCCATTTTTCAAGACGAACTTGGTGTAAGGGATATCGGGAATGGCGATGTCCATCTTGCCGGCGGCTTTGGCTGGGGCTGGCTGCTGGGCAAACGCCGCACAGGACATCAGGGCGAGCGAGGCCGCCAATACGGCGTTGCGCCGCACAAACTTGGTCATACTTTTCTCCTGTTGAGAACATCTGGCGAAGCGACCGCCGCTTCGCCAAAAAGTATAACAGGACAATGTACAAATTATCAATATTTTCGTATATGCATGTTAGCTAGGGCGCGACCGCGATCAGCTCCAGTTTCAGCGATTTGATGGCCCCCGGCGCGTAGACCACGATGGCCATGGTCTTGAGGATGCTCTCATACAACGGACCGCGGTTTTCGATCGAGAAGTAGTAGGTGTTCGGCCGCACCGGGATGGCTGAAGGGACCTGGGCCATGTGCATCAGCGGCACTCCGGACAGTGAGGAGGAAATGATATTCTCGATATGGTCGGGCGAGGCCACCTTGAAGCGTCCCGGCACGGACGCCACCAGTTCCAGCGCCGCCATGTCAGCGTTGATGGCCAGATAGAGTTCGGTTTTGGCATCGACTTTTGACGGGTCCAGCCTGGTGCTGAAATGGCTGGTTCGTTTTTCATCCATCTTGAGCGGCATTGGGAAAAAGCGGCTTGAGATCACAATGTCGACCAAGTCCTGGACGATGGCATCGAGTGCCAGGAATGCCGGCCCCGGATCTTCATGCAGGTATTTGGGCAGATCCTTGATTGCATACTTGTTCGAGAACGTCATCAAGCCGCCGGCCAGCGCCATCAATTTTTCGTACAGGACTTCCGGATGCTGCTTGCCGGTTCTTACACAGTTGACCAGCGACGCGCTGGCCGTGCTGAGCGTATTGAGCATCCAGAACGAGGAAATGTCCCCGCTGTGCACCTCGAAAGTCGTATTGTTCGTCTCCCGGTGCATGCCATACAAGGTATCGATCTTGGATGCCATCTTGCCCATAAGCACCTGCAGCCGCCCAAGCAAGCCGGCGGCCGCGCGAATTGTGACAGCCGGCGGAATGAAATTCGGGTCGATTTCAAAACCACTTGTCGGCAGTCGACGCAAACGCACCACGGGAAAGCTCACATAGGCATCGCGCGAATCGAACTCGGACAGCAGGCACACGGTCTTCTTCAGATAGACAAGCTCGACTGCGCTGGCGTCGGAGAACAAATCCGGCGTCTCGCCATCCGCGCTGGTATAACGCGCATCTTTTCGATATTCGAATCGCGGCGCCAGATTGCCGCCATGGTGCTTAATCACCGGCAAGCCCGCGTAGAAGGTCACCACCTGCTCACTCATCGGCAAGGCGCCCAGGTCGATGTCGACCGGCAGCACGTCGGAATGGGGTGCCTCGTAGATTTCCCCATCCTGGAAAATCAGGGAGAGTGCCGTGGTGCGCAAGACATTATTCTCCAGGTCCTGCTTGCTCCAGGCAAGCGATTGCACACCCCAAAAATGCTCGTTGTGTGCCGATGCCATGCGTTGCAGCCGCCGCTCGTGATACAGGTCCTGTTGCTGAAACTGTTGCGGCCCAACGGCCAAACCTTCGGACCACAAGATTTTGGATGGATTCATTGCTTTCTCCGGTCGAAATTGTCGGGTGCCACACTACCCACGACAGCATGCCCGCAGTTCGCACCTGCAACTTGCGGCGGCGCAGGACAAGCCAACTTCCTGTCCGTTCTGTGTAGAAATTGCGCCATCACAATCTGGAGTGCTCCCATCCGGCAATAATGGCCTCACCGCATCCTGCCTCTCGAGGAAATCACCATGAAACATAACATGCAGGGCTTCGATCCAACCCACGCAACTGCTGGCGCTCACAAGGCCTGCGCGCCGGAGCGCCACAAGGAGCGGCTGGGAGGTGACCTTGAAGTCCTGCTCAATGCGCGCACCGCCTTCCAGAAAAGAGTTCTGGCCGACTACCCGGACCTTGGCGAGGCGCGCCCCGACTTTGGACTGATCGATTTTGCGGACCTGTGCTTGCGCAACGGGATCGGCCATAAATGCATTTGCAGCGCGGTAAAGCAGACGATTGAACGCGACCAACCGCGCCTGCATGCAATCATCGCGGCACTGCCGGTGCGAAGGGGACCGGCAAGCTGGATCGAATTCATCATCTCAACCCGCTTCAGGGACCATCCGACTGCCGGAACCTTGCATTTCGATGCGGTTCCCGAACTGTCGAAGCAGCGCTATGTGTTGCGGCGAGCAAGCCTCAAGCGCCTGGGCCTGAATTGAGAGAAGTTCACGTGGCACACTTGTTCTCGGCGGGCTTTCTTGATCGGCTACTTTGGTCGTCCGAGGCGGCCGCGCGCAACCCGAACCTGACGCTGGCCCAATACAAGAGCAGCGTCGCACGCGATCTTGAATCGCTGCTCAACACGCGCACCGCTTTTCCGCAAGCCAATCTGAGTCAATTTCCAGAATCGGCCAATTCGATCCTGAACTATGGCCTGCGCGACTTTTCCAATCTATGCCTGAGCAACATTGCCGATCGGGAAACAATTTGCAGCGCCGTCAAAGCCGCCATCGAACGCCACGAATCGCGCCTGAGCTCGGTCAGCGCCTCCTTGCGCGTCGCGTCCGGCTCCAGCTGCCGCGTCGAGTTCGTTATTACGGCCTTGCTGCAAACCGAAGTCGCGGGCGAACCAGTCCAATTCGACGCCCAGCTCGACTCAGCAACACAGCAATATTCCATCCTCACCAGCCAGGCAAACGAGAAGGCGGACGCCGCATGAGTACGGATCAACTACTGGCCTACTTCGAACGCGAATTGGTGACGTTTCGCGATCTTTGTCGCGAGTACGCCGCGAAATATCCTCGCATTGCCGGCAACCTTCACATGGCCGGCGACATGCGCGGCGATCCGCATATCGAACGCATGATCGAAGCGTTTGCCCTGATCGCGGCACGGGTGTCGAAGCGGCTTGACGATGACTACCCGCAATTTACCGAGTTGTTGCTTGACGTGTTAATGCCGCACTACCTGCGCTCGTTTCCGTCGACGGCCATTGCCCATCTGGACATCAGTCAGGCGAGCAAGGCCGAAATGACGGAGGTCAAAACCATCCCGCGCGGCACGGAATTGACTTCCGCCGCCGTTCAAGGCGTTTCATGCACGTTCCGGACCGCATATGACGTCAGCGCCGCGCCAGTGCTGATCACCGCAGCGAGTTTCGACGTAGTGGTCAACGCACCGCGTATGGTGCGGCTTCCGCACCAGGTGACGTCCGGCATGTGCATCACTATTGAACAAGCTTCTTCCAAGGCCACGCTGGCACAGCTGACATTGCCAACCCTGCGCGTGTTCATCGATGGCGAACCATCGTTCTGTGCCGCCATGCGTGACGCCTTGTTCATGCGCACCGTCTGCGCCTATGCGGAACTTGGGCCCGGCCAATGGAAACTGCTACCGGCCGTCCCCATCCTGCCTGCCGGTTTCGCCGAGCAAGACGCCTTGATTCCCTTTCCCGCACGGTCCCATCCCGCATACCGGGTCTTGACCGAATATTTCGTATTTCCCGACAAGTTCAATTTTTTCGATATCGACATTGGCGCGGTGGTGCCCTACTTGCCGCCCGATGCCAGTTGTCTCACCTTGCACCTTGCCATCGCTGGCATGCGCGCCGACGACGATGCCGCGCGCATGCTAGCCAGCTTGTCGCCGGCGAACCTGCTGCTTGGCTGCACGCCCATTGTCAACCTGTTTCGGAAAGCCGGCGTGCCGATCGCCGTGACGCATCAAAGCGCCGACTACCCGATCCTGCCCGATGCGGTGCACGCGCGCTCGTATGAAGTCTACACAGTCGAATCGGTGCAAATGATGCGTCAGGGCGCACGCGGGCAGGCCGTGACCGAGTTTCGCCCTTTCTATTCCTTGCGCCATGGCGAAGGCGAGGCGCAGGGCGGCCACTATTTTGTGGTGCGGCGCGACGAAGCGCTTGCAAAGCGCAGCCCAGGGCACGAGCAGCGTATCAGCTTTGTGGATGTCGACTTCAAGCCGCTGGCGTTGGACAGGATCAGCGTATCGCTTGATTTGATGTGCACCAATCGTGAGCTGCCGACCAAGATCAGCTGTGGCCTTCCGACCGGGGACCTGCACGCGCCGTCAAGCTTTGGCGGAGCGCCGATCCGCCTGGTGCGACGTCCCAGCGCCCCGCGTCGCTTTCCGTGGGGTCATGGCGCGCAATGGCGCCTGATCTCGCATCTTTGCCTGAACCATCATTCATTGGTTCAGGAGGGCGCGGCTGCTTTCCGCGAAATGCTGACTTTGTATGACCTGTCCCAGTCCGCCATCTCCCGACGCCAAATTCGCGGCATTATCGGCCTCTCGCACCAGCCGACGACGGCCTGGCAACGGGCCAGGCGTGGCACCTCGCTCGTCCATGGAATCGAGGTACGCATGACACTGGACGAAAACGCCTTTGTCGGCAGCGGCATGCATCTGTTTGTCCAAGTGATCGAGAACTTCCTCGGTCTCTATGTGCAAATCACCAGTTTCACGGAATTGGTCATTATGTCGGAGCAAACCGGCGAGGAGCTAGTTCGATGCAAGCCAAGAAATGGGGACATGAATCTGGTGTAATGCAAGGCCTTTTCGACGAACCCTACCGCTTTCAGTTCGTGCAAGCCATGCGACTACTACTGGTATGGATGCGCCAGAACAATGTCACTTACGACAAGGCCTTGCTCGGCGTATTGCGGTTTCCAAACAGCCTTTCACTCAATTTTCCGGCAAGTCAACTCGAAGCCATCTGTATTCAAGCTGCTGGCGGGACCGACACGTCGCTGCAGGACGCGCTGCAGCTGCGCCCCCTGCCGCAAATCCGGCTCACCCAAGCGTTTATTGGCTTTCTGGGAACTAGTGGCGGCCTGCCCTATCACTATTCCGAACGCATTGCCGCGCTACAGTGGCGCACCAAGGACGAGGGCGTTCGCGCGTTTTTCGACACGTTTTCCGGGCGGATGGTGCCCCTGTTCTATCAAGGCTGGGCGAAATACCGGCTTGAGCATCAGAACGACGTGCTTGGAAAGGACATGCTGCTGCCCCTGCTCCATGCGCTTGGCGGCATTCGCCGCGAGCGCTTTGTCGCCCGTTCCGATGGGCGCGACCATGGTGGCGTAGACGCCGTTGCCGCGGCCTGCTACGCTGGCCTGCTCCGGCACCGGCCGGTATCGGCGTGCGTCATCGAGCGGGTTCTAACGGACTACCTCAGAGTTCAGGTCAAGGTCGATCAGTTTGTGGGTGCATGGGACAACATTCCAGGGAACAGGATCACCAAGCTGGGTGTGCAAAACAGCAAGTTGGGCTATGGACTGACATTGGGCATGCGCTGCTGGAAAACCAGCATCCGTGTGCGCCTGCGTATCGGACCGCTGGACAAGGCGGAGTTCGAGCGCTTCCTGCCAGGCGCTTGCGGCGTACGGGCCATTGAAAAATTGCTGGGCATGTTCGGTTTGACCGGCATCGAATTTGAGGCGATGTTGATCATCCGGGCCGACTGCGTCGACCGCCTTCTACTCTCCTGCACCCGGCAAGACGGAAGAAAACGGCTCGGATGGGACACCTATCTGGTCACCAAACCGGTCGCCGAAGTCCGTGCGGACTTGCGCTACCAGTTGCATCCATGCTGACTAGTTCTCCTGCAATTCTTGACTATTATCAATACGACGAACGTTGCAAACTCTACAGTTGCTTCTTCACATCTGCGTGTAGAGAACACCCCCATGAACGATGTCACGTTAGGCGGCGCGGCGAGCGCCCTGCTCGCCCTGGGAGACGATCTGCAGCATAGCCGCCTGCTGACCATCGAATTTCCCCGCGATGACGGACCGGCCGGCGCGATCCTCCTGATCAACAAGCTGGTGGCGACCGAGACCACGTCGCGCGACTATCGGATTGATTTGGAATTACTCTCTGACAAAGCGCGGATCCCGCTCAAGCAGGTCATGGGCCGGATGGTCACGGTGTCGCTGGTGCGTGAGGATGGCAGCTTGCGTTACTTCAATGGCTTCGTGTTCGAATTTCGCCTGATCAAGGCCGATGGTGGATTCGCATATTACGGCATGGTCTTGAAGCCCTGGCTGGCGTTTGCGGCACTACGCAAGAACAGCAAGTCCTTCCTCGGCAAATCCGTGATCGAACTCACCCAGGAAACGTTCGAACATTATCAGGACCGTGACTGGCGCGTCTCCTTGTCCCGCGAATACCCGCAACTGGTCTGCGCCAATCAATTCAACGAGACCGACTATAACCACCTGCACCGCCGCTGGGAGGAGCTGGGCCTGCACACCTGGTACGAGCATCGTGCCGATGGCCACACGCTTTGGATTGGCGACGATACGACGCTGGCTGCGGCGATCGACAAGGGGGCCGATCCCGACAACCCCGACCAGATCCCGTTTCGCAGCGAGTCCGGGGCCATGGAGGACGACGCGATCCATGCCTGGCAGGCGGTACGTCAAGTCAGTTCGGCCAGCATCAGCCTGGCCAGTTTCGACTACAAGAATCCGCATCCGCAAGTCGCGTCGCGCGATTCGCTCAATAGCCAGGGCGACGTCTGGCAGTATGAACTGTATGAACATCTCGGCGCCGACGGCTTCAAGGACAACAGCGATGGCAGCGCGCTGGCGCAGCGGCGCATGGAGGAACATGACGTCAGGGGACAATTTTACGAGGTCAAAGGTAATGATCGCTGCGCCCAGGCGGGCCGCAGCTTCAAACTCGGCGATCATTTCAGCGGTGAGCCAGTCCGCGCGCAACGGGGAGAGCCAGCGCGGGCCAGCATCGGCGGTCGTGACTACCTGATCTTGTCGGTGACGCATACGGCCAGCAACAACTATCAGGCTGGCAGTGCCGCAATATCACAGTACAGCAATGAATTTACCTGTGTCCGCCAGAGCCTCCCCTGGCGGCCGGGCCGGGGCTTCAACAGCGTAGCGCCCGTCATGGCCGGTGTCCAGACCGCGCTGGTGGTTGGCCCGCAGGGATCGGAAATCCACACCGACAGCCTTGGCCGCGTGAAGGTGCAGTTTCACTGGGACCGGCTTGGCAAATTCGACGACGCCAGTTCGCCGTGGATTCGGGTGATGACGAATTGGGCGGGCAGCAATTTCGGCCAGATCAGCTTGCCGCGCGTGGGGCAGGAAGTGGTGCTGCAGTTCGTCGATGGCAATGTCGACCACCCGATCGTCATCGGCAGTGTGTACAACCGCGACAACATGCCGCCCTGGGAGCTGCCAGCCAACAAGACGCAAAGCGGCATCGTCACGCGATCATCCAAGCAAGGCGCCAGCGCCCACGCCAACACGCTGCGTTTCGAAGACTGGAAGGACCACGAGCAGCTTTGGCTGCACGCGGAAAAAGACCAGTTGACCGAGGTCGAGCATGACGAGGACAAGTGGGTGGGAAATGATCGCCGAAAAACCATCGACCGCGACGAGATCACTACCGTCAAGCATGACCGCACCGAGACGGTTGGGAACGACGAGAAGGTCACCGTCCACAACAACCGCATGGAACGGGTGGACCACAACGAGGCCATCGATATTGGAGGCAACCGCACCGAGCATGTTGGCAAGAACGACAAGGTGATGATCCTCGGCCACAGAACCGAACGCGTCTTGTTGGCCAAGGAGGAAAGTATCGGACTGGCGAAGACGCTCAATATCGGCGCGGCATATCAGACCGCCGTCGGTGGACTGATGAACACGACTGTGGTGCTGACCCAGGCCGAAGAAATCGGCATGTCGAAAACCGTCATTGTTGGAGCGAACAGTTTGCTACGTGCCGGTACCGAACACAAGGTCGTGGTTGGCAGCTCCGTTCTGACAATTAGCGAGAGCAGAATTGAACTGTTGGCCGATGAAATCGTAATACAGGGACGCAAGAAAGTGGAAATCCACGGCGACGATATCGACAATAATCCGGGCTGAACATGGGCGACTCATCTGAATCCGAGCTGAGCAAGAAGATGGCAAGAAAAGTCGCCAGCGGCACGCCGTCCTTTTCGGTACCGGGTCTGCTATTTGAAAATGGCACGCCATTCTCTGCGGCTCAATTTGACATGATTGATCAGCATGACGCGCCATTCCACGTTTTCGTCGCCAAGATCGGGTTCACGATTGGCGCCTGTGACCACGACGGCTGGGCATCGCTCAAAACCCTGGAAACGCCTGTTGAATTGAACACGGAAGATCGTCACTACGATGACGACCCTGGCGCCAGCATTTTGGAAGAAAGCGACTTTGCCCCGTTTAAGCCGCGATGCGATGTCATTGTCAACGCCGTAGCCTATGCGCCGAAGGGACAAACTGCCAAAACACTGGCAGCTCGGCTTCGCGTCGAACAGGCCATATCTGAGACGAAGAATCTTCCTCCCTACATCAATAAGTCGCTGACAATCTCTGGAGAGCGGTGGTATATAAAGAAATCGGCCATGGTGCGACTGGTATGTTGGCCCTTCAAGATCGTAACACTGGGCTTGCTGCGGCCAAACCCATGGCGCCTGTCGGCACCACAAGCGGTGGATACTCTGCCGCTTCGCTATGAATATGCAGCTGGTGGCCAGTGTCGCATCGATAGCAATGACGAGGCGGCAAAACGGCTTCCTGCCAAACAGCGACCCGGCACGCCAGCTGCGACGAATGAAAGGCTGGCGCCAGTCGCAGTCGCTCACGAAGCTTGCGAGACAAATCCACTGGGACGCGGTTACGTACGAAACTGGTTTCTCAAAGCGGGACGACAGAAGCGCATAGCGGCACCGCTGGTAACGGTTGAAGAAATTCCTTGCACCGCACGCGATTTCTTCAACGGCGCGAACGGAAAGCCCCTCCCTGCCCCCGCCGGTCTAGGTGCGATCGGGCGCGCGTGGCAACCGCGCAGATCGTTCATCGGACAAATCGAAAACAAACCGAATTGGGGCGACGATGAGATTCCGCGCTTGCCTGTCGACTTCGATTTTTCTTATTGGAACTGCGCGCCGCAAGACCAGCAATGCGACTACTTGAATGGCCAAGAGCGCTTCGTGCTGATGAATCTGTGCAGTCCTGACAACCCCGCCACGCAACAGGACAAGCGTGGGAACACGATCTTGCGCTTTGCCCTTCCACGACAGAGTGTATTCATTCTTGCGGCCAGCCGGTCCGAGGAATTGACCGTTTTACCGCTCTCACTGGACACAGTCATCATTACGCCGGAAACGAGCCGCGTGGATTTGGTCTGGCGCGCAAGCTTGTCTGCCGATGGCACCAACGAAGCATCCCGGCTCATGCATATTACGGAAGCTGAGCAAATCGCGCGCCTGGATCAGTTGGTTCGCCACCAATGGTCGAACCCCGACGCCGAGTAAGCCGCCATGGCCAACGAGACCGTCACCAAATCCAAGCGGTTCTACTGCGTCAGCCTGTTGCCGGATATCTGCAAGACGCCAATCGGCCCGAGCACGCCCCCGATTCCCTATTCGATCGTCGGTGAATTTGTCGACGCGACTGACGTCTCCCCTAACGTCAAGTCACGCAGCGACCCCGTCATTTTGCATCAACGCAGCATCATTCCGACCGTGAAGGGCGATGAACCCGGCACCGCAGGCGGTATCAAGAGCGGCACATTTGGCAAGCGAGTTGAAACCAAGACAGCCAGCAAGACCTACTTCGGGAACAACGCCGCAACCGTCCAGGAGGGTTGCGAAGTTTGGATGAACAACCGCAATACCATTGGCAAGATCTATGAACGCGGTGGCATCGCCCCGCGAACCCGGCTGCAGCAGATAAACGCCACGCTGGCAGAGTCAATTGCGGACACAACAGCCGACGCGCGTGTGGCGCTCAAATCGACCGCGCAAGATTACAAGGACAAACAGTCTGCGGCGTTGCACGAATTCGCTGCCAGCACCGCAGAGAAGGGTGGAAAGATTCTGGCGAGCAGCGCCGCTTTGGGTGGTGCGGGTGTCGTAGTCGGCGCCACTGGCATTGGCGCACCAGTGGCACTAGTAATGGAAAGCGGAGCGGCCACCGGCGCGACAATTGGCAGTACCGTCACAGCAGTCGGCACTGCAACCGAAGTCACTGCAAAAGTGCTGGACTATACCGCCGACTATGTCCTGACTGGCAAGACACCAGACTTGATCACTGCCGCACTCGATGTTGGTAAAGGCGTGGCCGAATCATTCGTTTTAAGCAAACTTGGCTCGCTTAGGTCTTGGTTTGGTGACAAAATTAGATCTGCCGGCAAGACTTTCTTGGGCAAGCTGACACCAGGAAAAAAATCCGGAATACCGCCGCCCCCTCCACCACGCCCGCCCGACAAGCCGCCGGGCGGCAAGACCAGCCAACCGAAAAAAGAAAAGGCCGACAAACCCTCGGACTGCTGCCCGAAAAACGCCGCGCCCGCTGGAAAGAAAGTCTCAAGCCGCCATCCAGTCCACTTCGGCACCGGCGAGGAAGTACTGTACCAGACCGACTTCGTACTCGATGAACCGGAGCCGCTGGCGTGGACGCGCTGCTACCGTTCCGGTTCCGAACACGAGGATTGGAGCATGTGCGGCGCACGCTGGTCCACGCCGTTCACCGCCAGCCTGGCACTCGCCAGCAAAGGTATCGTGTACGTGGATGACAGCGGTCGTGCCGTGCGTCTGGCAAGGCTGGCGGTTGGGGATTCGCTCGACAATCGCAAGGAAGGCTTCACGCTCGCGCGCAGCAGCGCCACGGAATTCTTGCTCACTTGGCGCGACGGCAGTACCGACACCTTTGTCCGCGATGCCTACGATACAGGCGTCGATTCCTGGCTACCGCATGGTTTCGACGGACTCAACGCGATGCGGGCGCCTGGCGAACCGGCACGCATTGAACGTTTTCGCCTGACGCGCAGTGCCGCGCGCGACGGACGTGGTATCAGCATCGAGCGCTACCCGCAGGCGCGCCCGGGCGAAGTACTGCTGCGCGTGCGCAGCGATGGCGGCCGAGTTCTTGAAGCGATGCGCGACGAAGACAAACAGAAACCTGACCAGCAAACCACGGGGCAAGATGGCGCCGAAGCGCCACGCATCGGCCGCGTCGAGGAAGTGCGCGCCGACGGCAACCGCATTTGCCACGTCCGCTATACCTTTCAACGCGGCGCTGCGAGCTTCAACTTGGCGCGCCAGAGCAATCTGCTGGGTGACGCTCGCTTCTACACCTATCAACACCATTTGCTAAGCACCTATTCCACGTACAGCGGGTTTCGTCATGGGCTGAAATGGGTCTCGCTGGCTGCGTTACGCGAGAGTTGGCAGCAATCAGTGCCATTGGACGACGCACTAATGGCGTGCTTCCCCATCACCAGGGACAACAGCTACCAGGCCCGCGCCGTAGCAACGACCACGGGCGACGGCAAGGACCAGGTAGCAATCGACTATCTCGACATGGACACCACACGCGTCACCGACGCAAATGGAGGCGTGCTCGATTTCACCTTCGATGCCAACTGGCTGGCGGTGAACGTGCGCAGAGTCGAGGCCCGCGGCGCCAGTTCGCTCGGCAAGCGCAGCTGGGACAAGGACGGCATGCTGCTGGCCGAGACCGATGCCAATGGCCACAGCACCCGATATGAGTACGACGCCGCCGGGAACATGGTCGCCAGCACCGACGCGCTCGGCCATACCGGCCGGATTGAGTACAACACGGAGAACCAGCCGGTCGCCTTCACCGATGCGCTTGGCCACACCATGCGCCTCGATTACAACTCGGACGATCGCCTGAGCACCCGTACGGACGCGCTCGGCCATGTAACAAAATATCGTTACGATAGCCAAGGGCGGCTCGCCGAGCTTATCGACGCAAAGGGCGGCAGCAAGCACTTGCGATACGACAGCATCGGCCAGCTGCGCGACTACACCGATTGCTCCGGCTCAAGCACCAGTTTCGAGTTTGACGCCAATGGGCGCCTCGTCACGGTCGCAGATGATCACCAGAATACGACCCGGTACGGCTACGATGGACTCGGACGCATGGTGAGCAGCACGACGCCCGACGGTGTGCAAGAGTACTTTGCCTACGATGCGGATGGCCAAATGCTGGGCCACATGGATGGCGCTGGCCACCGAACCTCCTACCACTACAATGGCCACGGCCTGCCAACGGAACACGTCGACGCATTGGGACAGTCAGTAAGATATGCGTACGACGACATGCTGCAACTGGTCGAACTGATCAACGCCAATGGTGAGAGCTACCATTTCAGCTACGATGCCGAAGGCAGGATCGCCAGCGAGACCGGGTTTGACGGCAAGACCACCAGCTACAACTACGACGGCGCCGGGCACCTGAGTGCCAGTGAGTGCCGTGGACAACGCACCGACCTGGTACGTGATTTGATCGGGCAGTTGTTGGCCAAGCAGACGGCCGACGGCATGCACCGCTACGCCTACGATCCGTTGGGACGTATGACGGCAGTGGCCGCGCCCCACGCCGAACAGCGCTTTGCCTACGACCCGCTCGGGCAATTGATCGAGGAGCGGAACGCCTATTATTTGACGCCGGCGGAAACACCCAATGCGGCGCAGGTTTCCGATGCCAGCTTCGTCATGAGCCACGCCTACGACGAGTTGGGCAACCGCAGCCAGACGATTTTGCCGAACGGTCGAAGGATCGACATTCAACGCTATGGCTCGGGGCACTGGCACGGGACACTCTGGCAAGGCACGACCGTTGTCGCCATTGAGCGCGATAGCCTTCATCTGGAACGGCTGCGTCGCTTTGGACCCGACGGAAAGACGCTCAAGCAGGAGCGCGAGTACGACCCGCAGTCGCGGCTAATTGGTATGACAATTCAGCGCCACACTGGCTCGGAGGCTAAGCCGCTGCGCCAACGCCAATTCAAATATGACAAAGGCGGTAACCTCCTGGCCATCAAGCATGGCTCGTCAATCGCACACGATCGTCTCGGCACGCACAGGTACAGCTACGACCCGATCGGGCAGTTGCTGACAGCGACACAGCCGGGAATCAATGAACGCTTTGCGTATGATCCGGCCGGGAATTTGCTCGACATCCCCGAGCCTTCAAGCCCAGACAATATTCATCAGTTCGATGAGCCCAGACCTGGGGCGGCCCTGCCAGTGAAGGTTGACCACAACCTACTCAAACATTATCAAGGCTACGTCTACGACTATGACGAGCAAGGCAATGTGGCCAGTATGCGATACGAACCGGCCGGCGCCACTGGCCACGATACAGTCCTCAAATACGATGCTGAGAATCGCCTGATTCACGCGATCCGCAATGTCAGCCTGACGCGCGATACCGCCTGCTATTTTTACGACGCCTACAGTCGTCGCATCGCAAAACAGGTCACAACGGAACGCTGGAAATACAACAAACAAAAGGGACTCGACGCGCCGGCACACTGCGAGTGCAAGATGACACTGTTTGTGTGGGATGGCGACGTGATGGTGCAGGAAGTTGATGCGGACAAGACCATCACCTACCTGTATGACGCCGACAGTTTCGTGCCGATGGCGCGCATCGAATCTGAAGGAGGATCAGGTATTGGCGGCAAAGTGGACGAGCGATGTGCGGCGCAACTGGCCATTGGCAACGAAGTAGACCTTTGGCTTGTAGAAGAGTGGCACACGCGCGGAAAGCTGGACAATAAAGCACAAACCGCCGGATTGGCAGCGGCAGCACGTCACGACGAAACCTGGCGCTATCGACAGCAAGATGCAGAGGGCGTTGTTGTAAATGACTGCATCAGCTACTACAACTGCGACCATCTAGGTACTCCGCGCGAGCTACTTGACGACCAAGGCAAGGCTATTTGGAGCGCAATTTACAAGGCGTGGGGCCAGATGGTGGACCAAGACCGGTATGGTTCCGCGCCCCCCGATCCGCCGCTGAAAATTCACCAGCCGTTACGGTTTCAGGGACAGTATGAAGATACGGAAACGTGGCATCACTACAATCGTCACCGATATTATGATCCAAAAAATGGACGCTATACAACTCAGGATCCGATAGGAATATTAGGCGGCCAAAACGCATATTTGTATGCCCCAAATGCAACAATTTGGAGCGACCCACTTGGGCTGTCCAAAACATGTCCAACACATCCGACGTGTGATCCGTGCGCGAACCTTCCTCAGCACATCATTGATACGTTTGCGGGTGGGAAAACTGTGGGCCGCCGTCTAATTAATGATGAGAAATTTTACAAATATCATGGCAACGGAAATCGCACCGGCCGAAAATACTCGTGGCTAACAAACAAGAACTATAATACAGAGACCGGACTCAGGCGCGCTCTCGCAATTCGACACGATTGGGGAGTTAAAATTTCAAAAATGTCTGAATTTACCATACCAACCGGTACATGGATCTGTGAGGGAAAGGCAGCTAGTCAAGGCAAAGGTTACTCTGGGAAAGGATATCAAGCAGTTGTGACAAATATTCCACGAGCTTGGACAAATAAGACTGATAGAGTATTTTAATATATGAAAATAGATACTAAAAATTTGCAAAGACTTTTAAATACCTTAGAAATTGAATTGAAGAAAAACGGCAATGGTGCAGAAAATAATATATCGGCATTGCGTTTAAAATTACTTGCCGATGAAAATGAAAAAAATGTGATCAACTTACTCACCATTTTGAAATCATCGGCAAAAATAATGGAATTAGCTGACTTCACGCCGAAAGAAGAAAAGCTTTGGCTGGACGTTTGGGCAGAAGCATCGCGGTTACTCGAGTTGAACGCGAAGTTGTAAATTAAAGGTAACTGTTCAGCCGCTACGCAGCTGACGGAATTCGTAACTAAGCGGTCCTAGACCGTCCGTGTCGCGGCCGTTGAAATCAAGTTCCGTCGTGTCCTGAAAACACAGCACAACCGGCTGGGAGCGCAAGCGCTCCTCGGTGCGCGTTCAGTGACGTGCCAGGATCGCTTCCCATTGCACCTCGACGTTGCCAAGGAACCGGTATGCCGCGTGCGTCTCCGTTCAACTGTCGCAGGCGTCCGGGATACTGGCCGACAGCTTGGCCGAAAATCGTTCCATCAATCGCCTCGCTCGTGATCGGTAGCTTCCATTTCAGCCGGCATCTGTGGGGAACCGATCTGGTCCATGGATTCCTCAAGAGTTCGTTAGCGCGGCAGTTTGGCAAGTTGGGCTCGCGCGCCGCAGTGCCCGCTGGCCCCAGAAAATTAACTGAGACTGGATCTACTGGACCGGTGTGTTGATCGCTATATTCTGCATACGAACAACCAGAAAGGGCATATTCATGTTCAAACGGCTATGCATCATTGCGGCCTGCAGCCTGACACTGCAGGTGCTGGGCGCCGAGCCCGACGGCTCCCGCGATTTCGATTTCGAAGCAGGTACCTGGAACACCCATCTCAAGCGCCTGCGCGAGCCGCTGAGCGGCAAGCCGCCGGTCTGGGTCGAGTACCAGGGAAGCTCGGTGGTGCACACGGTGCTTGCCGGGCGCGCCAACCTGATCGAGCTGATCGTCAACGGTCCGGCCGGCCGGATCGAGGGGCTGTCCCTGCGGCTATACCAACCGCAAACGGGCCAGTGGACACTCAATTTTGCCAACATCGCCGATGGCCAGCTGACCACTCCGATGACCGGCGCCTTCCACAACGGCGTCGGCGAATTCTACGGACAGGACACGCTCAGGGGCCGTGCCATCCTGGTGCGCTTCCTGATTTTGCCGGTTACGCCTGACACCTACCGCTTCGAGCAAGCCTTCTCGGCCGATGGCGGCAAGAGCTGGGAACTGAACTGGCTGGCCACAGATACCCGCGTGCGCTGAGCGGCGAATGCTGAGCGCGAAGGGTTGTATCGACTACCGCAGCCCCACAGCGAGTAATTTCAGTACAGGCACAAGAAAAAATCGCTCCGTGCGCATCCTTTTGGCGTCGTCGAACGTCTTGTCTATAAGCGCCGAGAAATCGGTGCCTGGCGTGGCGCTTCGGGAATGGCTCGACGTCGCAAGCCAAGGAAAAACGTAGGAGCGAGTCCATGAAACAAACCCTGATAAGCTACAAAACGAAGCCTGATCGATCGGAAGAGAACGCGCAGCTCATCCGTGCCGTGTTCGACGAACTGCGGAAGCAAGCGCCGTCCAGCCTTGGCTATCTCGTGTTACGCGCCGAGAATGGACAGTACTTTCATTTCGTACAAACTGACGACGGCGCGTCACCGCTCAACGAACTGGCGGCATTTGCGGCCTTTCAGAACAATGTGCGGGAGCGTTTGCTCGGCCCGCCACTGGTGCGCGAGCTTGCCCTTGTCGGCAGTTATGGCATGTTGGAGAACGCATCTTGATCACTGTGCAGAAACAATGACTTTATCGATCGAACACGTCCATGAAGCCCGGCTTTTGTTCGACAAGAAGCTGGCCGACATGCGGCCCAAGCTCCATCGCTATTGCGCGCGGATGGCCGGTTCAGTCGTGGACGGCGAGGACATCGTCCAGGAAGCGCTCATCAAGGCGATCGAAGCTTTCAACAGGGATCCCATTGACAACGTGGAAAGCTGGCTGTTCCGCATTGCCCACAATACCGCCCTCGATTTCCTGCGTGGACGCCGGAGACAAGAAGCCGGCCGTTCCGACGAGGACCCGGAAATGATCGCCGATGAATCGGCGTCGGCCGACGAACGCCATGCAGCGGCCGCCGGCTTGCGAACGTTTATGCGCCTTCCGATCGCGCAGCGCGGCACCGTCATCTTGATGGATGTGCTGGGTTATTCGCTGCGCGAGGTGGGCGACATCACGGGCTTGACGGTTCCTGCGGTCAAGGCCGCGCTGCATCGCGGACGCGTCCGTATTCGCGAACTGGTAGACAGTCCTGGCGATGATATCGTCCCCGTTCTGGAGGAAACAGACCTGAAACGCCTTGCAATTTATGCCGACCGGTTCAACGCCCACGATTTCGACGCCGTGCGCAATATGCTGGCCGATGACGTCAGGCTCGAACTTGTCAATCGCGTACGCATGGAAGGCCGCAAGCGCGTGTCGCACTACTTCGGAAATTATTCCCGTGTTCATGACTGGAAATTGACGCCGGGCTTGGTGGACCGCCGCCCCGCTCTTCTCGTCTTCGATCCGGCCAAGCCGGGCAGGTCGCCCACTTATTTTGTGATCGTGGAGTGGGCGGATGACAAGGTGGCGCGCATACGTGATTTTCGGCATGTTCCGTACGTCGCCGAGTGTGCCGAAATGATCGCGTCAGCTCATGGCGGGCCAGACAAACCTCAACATAGGAATGCGCAGAATGGGCGATCTTGAAATTCAAATCAGTCGCGTCATCGAACGCTACAAGACTGCGGTCATGGCAAGGAACGTCGACACCTTCATCGCGCTGTACAGCCAGGACGTGCGCGTGTTTGACGCCTGGACGACGTGGTCATATAACGGTGCCACAGCATGGCGGGAAGCGGTACGACAATGGTTTACATCGACCGCTGAAGAAACGGTGGAAGTGAGCGCCGAAGACATCCAGATCATGGGCGGGCAAGACGTGGCGGTGCTCAGCGCGATCATCACTTATGCCAGCCTCGCGCCTGATGGCAAGAAACTGCGAGCCATGCAGAACCGCCTTACCTGGGCGTTGGCGCGGCAAGGCGGTGTTTGGCAGATCGTGCATGAGCATACATCGGCGCCGATCGACTTCGATGGCATGAGGGCCATCCTGACTCGCGCCGCCTGAAACTTCTTATCGTGTGCGCATTCTTCGCCACATGCGCGAACGCCGCTTCTCCCCTGCCAAGTCAGCACAAATTTTTAACTTATTTATCCGAAGCATAATCACACGCCAGCCCGGCGCTGATACCATGGCAAGGTGGCAGTGTGCAGTTGCGCTACGCTGTGTCACGCCGTCCCCGATGCAACAGGAATTCCCATGCCCCACTCTCAAGACGCCAGCCAGATCGATCCGCCACTGGGCCTGCCCGAACTCGACAAAGGCGATTACTATTTCTTCCACACGACGGTCAAGCCGGCCGGAGCCCAGTGCAACCTCGATTGCACTTACTGCTTCTACTTGCACAAGGAAGAGCTGCTTCAACAGCCGAAAACGCCGCGCATGAGCGAATCCGCGCTCGAGACCCATATCCGCCAATACATTGCGGCCCAAACCGGCCCCGAAGTGATATTCACGTGGCAAGGGGGAGAGCCGACGCTGGCCGGACTGGATTTTTTTGAGCGCGTGGTGTCGCTTCAGCAGAAATACAAAAAGCCCGGGCAAGCCATCGCAAACGATTTGCAGACCAATGGCGTGCTGCTCGACGAGGCCTGGTGCCGCTTCCTGAAACAACATCAATTCCTGGTGGGCCTGTCCATCGACGGGCCGCGTGCGCTGCACGACCGCTACCGCGTCAACAAGGGCGGACAGCCCACCTTCGATCGCGTCATGCAGGCAGTGGCCCTGTTGCACCAGCACGGCATCGAATTCAATGCCCTGTGCGTGGTCAACCGGGAAAATGCGCGGCGGCCGATCGATGTCTACCGCTTCCTGCGCGATACAGTGCGCCCCAAGGTCATTCAACTGCTTCCCTGCGTCGAGCCAAGCGATTTCCGCAGCACGGCCCCGGGCTTCGCCGAACGCAGCGCCATGCCGCCCAGCGGCAGCAGCCGTGCGCGGCCGGGCACACCGCTGTCGGTGGTGACCGACTGGACCGTCGATGCCGAGGACTGGGGCTACTTCCTCGGCCGCATCTGGGACGAGTGGCTGGCCCGCGATTACGGCAAGGTGTTTGTCGACCAGTTCGAAAACGTCATTTCACAACTGTTTGGCTATGGCGCCCAGAAATGCGTGAGCGCCGAAGTGTGCGGCAAGGCGCTGGCGCTTGAGCATGATGGCAGCCTGTACAGCTGCGACCACTTCATCTATCCCGAATATCGGCTTGGCCACATCAATGAAGTCCACCAGGGCGACCTGGCGTTTTCAGAGCGGCAAAAGCAATTCGCGTTCGCCAAGCGCGACACCCTGCCCGCCTATTGCCGTTCCTGCGACTACCTGCGCCTGTGCTGGGGCGAATGCCCGAAGAACCGTTTCGTCAAGACACCGGACGGCGAGCCCGGCCTGAATTACCTGTGCCCGGGGTTAAAACTGTTCTATGCCAAGGTGTCGCTCGCGCGTGGGGACTTGGCCTGCCGCCTCGGCCTGCCGACGCCGGCGCGGCCGGGCCAGCCTTGACAGCGACGCGCCGCGGCTGAGGGCCGCGGCCGCCGCAAGGGCCGGCGCTTCAGTCGTGCAAGGCGCGCTCGGCCTCGATCTTGAGATCGAGGTATTGCTTCGCCTCCGTGCTCACCAGCACGGACTCGATCGTGCCGCCGGCGAAGCGGCCCTCGCCCGCATACTGGCTGCTGACGCCGTCGCCGTAGTCGTACCCGACCGACAAGCCGTCCCCGGACAGGGTGAATCGGCCAGCCTGGGTCCGCATTGCTCCCTTTGCGACAACCTGGCCGTCGATAAAGAGTGTCATCGTCCCAAGCGACTCACGGAATTTGCCGCTACCTTCGCGATCGAATGCCATGCCCAGGGTGTGCTTGCCGGGCGTCACGGCTATGTCCGACACATAGTCCTGATCCGGCGCCAGGCCCAGGAAGTTGTACACATAGTGCAGCCGGTGGTCCTTGATGAACAGCGTGTGGCCGCCGAAGCGCGTACCGTGGGCCAGCAGCACCCCGCTCGCATTGGCGTCCGTCAGGTCGACCTTGGCGATGATCTTGTACGAGCGGCCCCGAATGTCGACGGCCATCGGTTCGGGCACCTGGGCCGTGAAGGGCAAGTAGACGTAGCGCGCCTTCGGCGTTTCATCGGTCGGGCGCGGCGTCATGACGATGTCCAGCGGCTTGCGGTCGTCGAGCGGATAGATCTGGTTGGCGACGGCTTCTTCCTCGTAGGCACGGGCCAGCTCCCTGACCTTTTCCGGATACTTGGCCGCCAGGTCGGTGGACTCGGAACGGTCGACGTCAACGTGGTAGAGCTCCCAGGCATCCTGCTCAAAATGGCCTTTGCCCGACGTCGGCGCGTGCAGGGCGGACAGTTTCCAGCCGTCTTGCCACAGGCCACGCGTGCCCAGCATGGTGTAGTACTGGCGATGCTTGTGCGTCGGGTCGTCCGGCTTGGCGTCGAAGCTGTATTTCATCGACACCCCGGACAGGGGAATCTGGTCCACGCCCCGGAACTGCGCGGGCATGGCGATGCCAAGCGTCTCGAGGATGGTCGGCACCAGATCGACCGAGTGGTGGTACTGATTGCGCAACTCGCCGCGCGCCTTGATGCCCTTGGGCCAGGAGATCACCATCGGCACCTCGGTTCCGCCGGCAAATTGCGCATAGCGCTTGAACATCTTGTAAGGCGTCGAGAAGGCTGCGGCCCAGCCGGTCGGCATGTGCTGGTAGGTGTCGAGGCCGCCAAGCTGGTTAAGGAATTTGACGTTGTCCGCCACGCTGTCGGGATAGCCATTGAAAAACTTGTTCTCATTCGCCGAGCCATTCGGGCTGCCTTCGCCGGAGCTGCCGTTGTCGCTGGCCCAGATGATCATCGTGTTCTCGAGCTGGCCGGTCTGCTTGAGGTAGTCGACGACGCGTTCCATCTGGCTGTCGGTATATTCGAGGAAGCCGGCCCAGGTTTCGGCCATGCGCGCGAACAGCTTCTTTTCCTCGGCAGTCAGGCTGTTCCATGGACGCACGCGGTCGATCGGATTGTCGATGGCAGGGTCGAGCGGATTGAGCGGCGTGAGCTTGGTGCCGGCTGGCAGCGTGCCCTTGGCCGTTGCGCGCTGCAGCGTCCAGTCGCGGTAGGCTTCGTAGCCCGCATCGAACTTGCCCTTGTACTTGGCAATCCACGCCTCCGGCGCCTGGTGCGGCGCGTGGCCGGCTCCGGGATTCATCCACATGAAGAAAGGCTTGGAGGGATTGGTCGATTTCTGGTCCTGGATCATCTTGATGGCGTGGTCGGCCAGGTCCTTCGACAGATGGTAGCCCTGGGCCGGCGTGTATGGCTGGGGGATGAAGTGATTGTCCTCGACCAGGTCGGGGTAATACTGGCTGGTCTCGCCGCCGAAGAAGCCATAAAAACGGTCGAAGCCCTTCTGCAGCGGCCACTGGTCACGCGCGCCGCCTTCGGCGACGTCACCGGCGGGGACATTGTGGTTCTTGCCGAGCATGAAGGTGGCGTAGCCATTTGCCTGCAGCAGCTGGGCAAGCGTGACGGCGGCATCGGGAATGCGTCCATTGCCGCCTGGGAAACCGATGGTCGCTTCCGTGATGGCGGCCGAACCGACCAAGTGATGGTTGCGCCCCGTCATCAGGGTCGCGCGCGTGGGCGAGCTCAGGGCCGCCGTATGCCACTGGGTATAGGTCAGGCCGTTGGCGGCCAGGCGTTCGAGCATCGGCATGTGGATGGCGCCGCCGTATGGCGTGACGGCCGCCTGGCCGACATCGTCATACAGGAACAGCAGGATGTTCGGCGCGCCAGCCGGTGCCTTCTTGTTCATGTAGGAGGACCAGTCCGGCACGGAATCTCGGATGTCGACTGCGATCTTGCCCTTGAACTCGGGCGAGGCCGCCAGCGCAGGGAGGGACACGGCGCCCGCCGCCAGCATCGCCATGGCCAGGGTGCGCAATCGTAAAGTGAGGGATGCCATTGAAAACGCTCCGGACCAGGTAAATTGAGATTGAAAAAGTCGCGCCCGCGCGGGCACGGTCACGCGTACTGTACCGGCGCAGACAAAGCGGCCAGCGCGCCCAGTTGTGCGTCCGGCTTTGCACTTGCTCGCGTCGTCTGTACTTTGAACTGCACCACAGCCTGCACCAGCTTGGCCGCCTGGTCCTGCATCGATTTGGCCGCGCCGGCCGCCTGCTCGACCAGCGCGGCATTCTGCTGGGTTACCCCATCCATGTCCGCGATGGCCTGGTTGACCTGTTCGATGCCCTCGGCCTGCTCGCGGTTGGCGGCGGTGATGTCGGCCATGATGTTGCTGACCCGCTCAATGCTCTCGACCACCTGCTGCATGGTCGCGCCAGCCAGATCGACCTGGGCCGCGCCGGTGCCGACCCTTTGCACCGAGTCGCCGATCAGGATCTTGATTTCCTTGGCGGCCGCGGCCGAACGGTGCGCTAGGTTGCGTACTTCGGAAGCGACAACGGCAAAGCCACGTCCCTGTTCGCCGGCGCGCGCCGCCTCGACCGCCGCATTGAGCGCGAGAATGTTGGTCTGGAAGGCGATGCCGTCGATCACGCCGATGATGTCGACAATCTTCTTGGCCGAATCGTTGATCTCGCCCATCGTGGCGACCACCTTCGACACCGCAATCCCGCCGCGCAGGGCCACCTCGGCGGCAGCCTGCGTCAGTGCGTTGGCATGCTGTGCATTGTCGGCGTTATGGCGCACTGCGCTGGTGAGCTGCTCCATCGACGATGCCGTTTCCTCCAGCGAGCCAGCTTGCGCCTCGGTGCGCGCCGACAGGTCCATGTTTCCGCTCGCAATTTCCTTCGAACCGATGCTGATCGTGTCGGTGGCGTGCCGCACCTCGTCGACAATGCCGGCAAGCTTGTCGCGCATGGCTTTAAGCGCGAACAGCAGGCTGGCACGGTCGCCTTCGCCGATGGTGATCGGCGTCGTCAGGTCGCCATCGGCAATGCGGCCGGCGATGTGCACTGCCACGTCCGGTTCGCAGCCCAATTGGCGGACCAGGCTGCGTGCGATTAGCAACAGAAGTCCAAGCCCGGCGCCCATTTCCAGCACCGTGAACAGCACGATCGACAGCCTGGCCGAGTCGTAGGATGCGCTGCCGTCCTGGCGATGGGATTCGGCCAGTGCATAGGTGCGCTGCATGCCTGCCAGGATGGCATCGCGCAGCTCGTTGTTGGTCTTGAAGTTGTCGCCGTTGTACAGGAAATCGGCCAGGTCGTCCTGCTTGTTCGGATCGTTGCCGGCCGATTGCTCCAGCTCGATCATGGCGCGGTGCGACGCCAGGTAGCGCGCCAGGGCGGCGTCGACCAGTTCTCCGCTGGCCTTGAGCTTGGCGTCACCAACAACATAGCGCTGATTGGCGCTGTTGCTGCGCTTGAACTCCTCGAGCGCCTCGTTGAACGTGCCCTGCTCCTTGAGCTTGGCGCCGCGCGGTAGCGACAGGTAGCGCAGCTCGGAGCGGCGCATCGCTTCGAGCGCTGCCGACATGGTGTTCATCGAGCGCACCGACTCCAGGGCATTGGCCGAGACGAACTCGTAGGCGTCTTTCATCGACTTTGCCCGCATCAGGCTCACCGCCCCCAGCATCACCGTCAGCAGCAGCATCATGCCAAACGCCAGCGCAAGGCGGACCCGTATTGTCATGCGAATCGTGTTCATTTTTTCAAATACCATTCAAAAACGGTTCATTCGGCGCTGAACACCACAGTTTGCGCGGGCGCAGCGTGCAGACGAGCCGGATCTCCCCGACTTGGCAAGAAGTTGAGTCTAGGCTTGCCTTTCAAATAAATCCAATTCATTATTTACATCGTTATAATGAATTTTATTTATCATTCAGGCGATCTGGGCGGGAGAATTGAACTTTCCGCGAGCAGCGAAAAAGCTTGGTCATGGGGTCGCTTCCGCCCCCATGACCGAGGCGGCATTTTAGTCCGCCGGCTGGTAGGCGCCGTCGCGATAGATGGTGGTGGCCGGCATGTCGGCGGCGATCGCGCGCAGTTGGTCGAGCACCAGGCGTGCGCCAGGCGACAAAGTGCGCCCGGCCAACTCCACGACACCGATTTCGGCGAACATCGGCGGCAGGCCATCAAAGGGGAGCGGGACCAGATGGCCGGCGCGGATTTCCTCGACCGCGGCTGCCTCGGTCGCCAGCAAGATCAGGTCGCCTTCGCGCACCATCAGCTTGAGCACTGACATGCTACTGCATTCGAGCTGTATGGGCAGTGGCGCGTGCGGCGGAAGATCGAGCAGCTGACGCAGCAGGGCCTTCACACTGACCGGCAGCAATAGAGAGGCGAATCCGAAGGCCACCATGTCGCTTGGCCGACGTTCGGGCCGTGCCAGCAGGGGATGACCCGGTCGGCACAAAAACGGTCCGTGCTGGCGGCACACCGGAGTGATCGTGATGTCGGCGGCCGCCGGGATATCGCGCGTGTCGGAGACGAAGAACTCGATTTCCTCAGCCCGCAAATGCAGCAGCAAGGGGCGAAAATTGTTGCTGGAGATCGCCAGCGCCAGGCCGGGATGGTCACGCCGTAGTGCGCGGATAAGCGGCGGCAGCACCGTCACTGTCGGCAAGGGGCCGACGCCGAACGCCACGTTGCCGAATGCGCCATCGCGCATCAGTCCCATATCGCGTTCCAGGTTACGCATCTGGAACAGCAAGCGCTTGGCCTGCTCCAGGAACACAGCGCCCGCCGTCGTCAGTTTCACATTGCGGTTGTCGCGGTCGAACAAGCGCATGCCCAGCTCTTCCTCCAGAGTCTGAATGCTGCGGCTGAGCGCCGGTTGGGACAGATGAACCGTTTCCGCCGCCCGTGCAAAGTTCAATTGCTCTGCCAGCGCAACCATGTAGCTTAAGCGTTTGATGTCCATGACGATGCCCAATTAATGCGGGAAATTAATTATATCAATAAAAATAATGCATTTAATAGCGATAATCACCAACCATAGACTTGCCTCATGTTGACGCTGGCGGTCTGGACGCGAACGTCCGTGTACCGGCGCACCAACTAGATGAGTTGCTGCAAATTTCTCTAAAATATTTTCAAGAAGATGCACAGACAGCTCTGCGCATCCTTAGCACCATTCACATTGGCAAGAGCAGGCGGTACCCGATGGAGGTCTCCGTTACCAGGTACCGTGGATGGGCCGGCTGGTCTTCCAGCTTATGCCGCAAGTGTCCCATGTAGATCCGCAGGTAATGGGCATCGTCGACATGGGCAGGCCCCCAGACGGCGCGCAGTAATTGCGGATTCGTGACCACCCTCCCGCCATGCTGGACCATGACTGCCAATAGCTTGAACTCAGTCGGCGTCAGGTGCACATTCTGACCGGCTTTGGTCACGCGCCGATCCTTCAGGTGCACGCTCACATCACCAAACTGGACCGCGCCAAGATGGTCACTTGTCGACTGCTGCAAGCGCCGCATGGTCGCACGGACACGCGCCAGCAGCTCATCGACTCCGAACGGCTTGGTCAAGTAATCATCGGCGCCGGCGTCCAGTGCCCTCACCTTGTCCGCTTCGCCGGCGCGCGCAGAGAGCACGATAATGGGGATCTTGGACCACTTGCGCAGGTCGCTGATGAAGTCGACGCCGTCGCCATCGGGCAGGCCGAGGTCGAGGACGATCAGGTCGGGAGTGCGGGTACCCGCATCGATCAGGCCACGTTGCACGGTTTCCGCCTCATGGATATGCCAGCCAGCTTCCTCCAGTGCATTGCGCACAAAGCGGCGGATTTGCGGTTCGTCCTCAACCAGCAAGGCGCACGGCGCTGATTCACTCATTATCGTCCCCCAACATGTCTGGATCCGCGGGCACTGAAGGGGGCGATCCCAGGGGCAGTGAGAACACGATCCCAGCACCACCTTCGGGGGATGCGCAAGCGTCGATCTTGCCCCCATGAGCTTCAACGATGGCCCGGCAAATTGCCAACCCGAGGCCCACGCCCGGCTTGGCCGATTCGCGTTCGCCACGGGTGAATTTTTCAAACACGGCTTCTTCGCGACCGGGCGGCAGCCCCGGTCCATTGTCGTACACTGTCACGTTCATCCATGCGCCGTGCGGCCTGGCTACTACGACGATGTGCGAACCGACAGGCGTATATTTGGCAGCATTCTCGAGCAGATTGCATAGCACGCGTTCGATCAGCACGGTGTCGAAACGCACCAGCGCAAGGTCAGGCGCCAGCTCGGCGCTCACCACATGGTCCTTGAGCTGCAATTCGCTTGCGCGCAGTGCCGCGCCAACCACCTCCTCCAGCGCATGCCATTGCAGGTCCAACCTGACTTCGCCGCTCTGGATGCGCGCCATGTCGAGCAGATTCGACACCAGTGCACTCATGCGTATCGATTCACCGTGCAAGGCATTTGCCATGGCAAGCTGGGGCGGTGCAAGCGGCGGCCTGGAGCGGGCCAGCGATTCCGATATACCAACGAGCGACGTGAGCGGCGTACGCAAATCATGCGACAAGGCGGCCAGCAGCGAATTGCGCAAGCGTTCAGACTCCATGCTGACCAGGGCACTTTGCGCCACTTCGATGTAGTGCACGCGTTCGAGTGCGATGGCTGCCAGGGCGGCGAAGGTGTCGAGTTGCTGCCTTTGCTCCGGTATCAGAATCCAGCGCCGTTGCGCCGGCTCGATGGCCAGCACGCCCCGTGTGCGCATTGGCGCCACCAGGGGCAGGTAGAAGTTGGGGCTGGCAGGCAGCGTATCGGTCCCCAGGCCAGCGCTCTCGGCCCGGTCGAACGCCCATTGGGCGATGCCGAGATCGATCTGGTGATCGCCTTCGCGCCCGTTCAAAGGCGGCAATTGAAGTTGTCCCTCATCATTTGGCACGAGCAGCGTCGCCTTCGCACCGAAGGCACGCTGGACGAATGAACGTATCAGTTCGAAAATCTGCTCTGTCATCAAGACACCGGACAGTTCGCGGGCGAACTCATACAGCGCGCGCCAGCGTGACTCCCGGTGCGAAGCCACGTGGGCCTGGAAGCGCAGATCGGCTGTCAGGTGGCCGGTGATCAATCCTACGGCAAGCATCACGGCAAAAGTCACCAGGTACTGCAGGTCGGAGATCGCGAAGGTAAAACGCGGCGGCACGAAAAAAAAGTCGAAACAGGCGACACTGACACAGGTGGCCATGACCGATGGCCCGCGTCCGAATCGCACTGTGACCAGCACCACAACGAGCAGGAACAGCATCGCGATATTGGCCAGATCCAGAAAGGCAAGCAGGGGCGTGGCGACCAAGGCCGTGGCAATGCTTGCCGTCGCTGCCGCAGCATAGGCCAGCACGCGCTTCCTGACCTGGACCGAAGGCAAGCCCTCTTCCTCGCCTACGGGCGACGGTGGCGCCGCGCCGCTGGCCGCCACTGCTTCGGCGCCGATTTCGAGCAGGTCGATGTCCGGCGCCAGCTGCGCGAGCCGCTTGCTGTGCGAGGTCCGCCATGGCCACGTCCGGTGGGCGCGGCCGATCGCGATACGCGACAGGTTATGGTTGCGCGCATAGTCGACGACTGCCCGGGCGATGTCGCTCGAGGACAGCACTGCAGTGCTGGCGCCAAGCGTCTCAGCCAGCTTCAAGTTCTTGAGAATCTGTTCGCGCTGCGCCGATGGCAGGTGGCGCAGCGCCGGCGTCTCGACGTAGACCGCGTGCCATTCGGCGCCCAGTTGTCCCGCCAACCTTGCGGCGCTGCGCACCACATGCTCGCAGCCGGGACGCGGACCGATGGCGGCCAGCACGGCGGCACCGGTCTTCCAGATCGCGCCGATCGATTTCTCCACGCGGTAGGCCCGCACATCGTCTTCGACCCGGTCGGCCGTACGGCGCAGTGCCAATTCGCGCAGGGCGATCAGGTTGCCCTTGCGGAAAAAATTCTTCGATGCGCGCTCGGCTTGCTGCTCCTTGTACACCTTGCCCTGCTTGAGCCGCGCGAGCAATTCGTCAGCAGGGATATCGACCAGCACCACCTCGTCGGCCTCGTCGAACACGGTGTCCGGCACCGTCTCGCCAACCCGGATCCCGGTGATGCCGCCGACCACGTCGTTCAGGCTTTCCAGATGCTGGACATTGACCGTCGTCAGCACGTCGATGCCGGCGTCGAGCAATTCATCGACATCCTGCCAGCGCTTCGGATGGCGCGAACCAGGCGCGTTGGTGTGCGCCAGTTCATCCATCAGTATCAGGGGCGGATGGCGTTCCAACGCCGCGTCGATGTCGAACTCCGACAGCGTCTTGCCGCGGTATTCGACGCTCTTGAGCGGCAGCACATCAAGTCCCGCGAGCATGGCCGCCGTGTCGACACGGCCATGGGTCTCGATCACACCGACAAGCACCGGTTCGCCTGTCGCCTGCAAGATGCGCGCGGCGGCCAGCATCGCGTAAGTCTTGCCCACGCCGGCCGATGCGCCAAAGTAGATGCGCAACTTGCCGCGCGTGGCCTTTCTTTCCTGGGCCTGCATATGGGCAAGCAGCAGATCGGGATCAGGGCGCTGGTTCTCGGATGGTGGCATGGACTAACTCTTGACTGGAAGGAGACTTAATGAGTTTGCACGCTTTGCGCGTCCAGTGCCATATTCAATGCCAGCACATTGACCCTTGGTTCGCCGAACACGCCGAAGTACTGCTGCTGCGTGTTCGCCTCGATCAGGGCGTGCACGCGCGCCGGCGGCATCTTGCGCACCGTGGCGATGCGCTTTTCCTGATAGAGGGCGGCGGCGACGCTGATTTCGGGATCGAGGCCGCTGGCCGAGGCCGTGACCAGATCGACCGGGATCGGCGCCGTATTGGCCGGGTCGGCCACCTTCAATGCATCGACGCGTCCCTTGACGGCATCGATCTGGGCCGGATTGGCTGCGCCGAGGTTCGAGCCGCTCGAGCCGCTGCCGTTATTGGGCATCGGACCGGTAGCCGACGGCCGGCCCCAGAAGTATTGCGGGGAAGTGAAAGCCTGCCCGATCAGGCTCGAGCCGACCGCCTGGCCGTTGTGTTCGACAATACTTCCATTGGCCTGTGCGGGAAATGCAGCCTGGCCGATGCCGGTGACAAGCGCCGGATAGAACACGCCGGTGACAATGGTCAGCGCGCCGAACAGGACGATGACGGGGCGAAGTATGGATGACATGGTGACTCCTTGAATTGATGCCTGATTGTTTGGTAGCCGATTTACACGAGACCGAATGCGGTCAACACGAGGTCGATCAGCTTGATGCCGACGAATGGCAGGATGATGCCGCCCACGCCATAGATCCAGATATTGCGGCGCAGCAGCGCAGCGGCGCCGATCGCGCGGTATTGCACGCCCTTCAAGGCGAGTGGAATCAAGGCCACGATGATCAGGGCGTTGAAGATCACGGCCGACATGATGGCCGACGCCGGACTGGCCAGGTGCATGATGTCGAGCGCCTTCAATTGCGGATAGGTGCCCACGAAGGCGGCCGGAATGATCGCAAAATACTTGGCGATGTCGTTCGAAATCGAGAACGTCGTCAGGGAGCCACGCGTCATTAGCATCTGTTTGCCGATTTCGACGATTTCAAGCAGCTTGGTCGGGTTCGAATCGAGGTCGACCATATTGCCCGCCTCCTTGGCGGCCTGGGTACCCGAATTCATCGCCACCGCCACGTCGGCCTGGGCCAGAGCCGGCGCGTCGTTGGTGCCGTCGCCCGTCATCGCCACCAGGCGACCTTCGGACTGGTAGCTGCGAATGAGCTTGAGTTTGTCCTCGGGCGTCGCTTCGGCCAGGAAGTCATCCACCCCGGCCTCGGCGGCGATCGCCGCCGCTGTCAGCTTGTTGTCACCCGTGATCATCACGGTCTTGATACCCATGCGACGCAGTTCAGCGAAACGCTCCTTGATGCCGCCCTTGACGATATCCTTCAGTTCGACCACGCCCATCACGCGGCCGGCGTCGACCACCACCAGCGGCGTACTGCCACGGCGCGATACGTCGTCGACCGCGCGGGTGACTTCGGCCGGATACGGCTGACCCATGGCCTCGACATACTTCTTGACGGAATCGGCCGCGCCCTTGCGCACCGCGCGCTCGCCCAGATCCACGCCGCTCATGCGGGTGTTGGCCGAGAATGGCACAAAGACCGCGTGCAGGTTTTCCATCTCACGCGCCCGGATATTGAAGCGCTGCTTGGCCAGCACGACGATGGAGCGACCTTCCGGCGTTTCATCGGCCAGCGACGCCAATTGGGCCACGTCGGCCAGTTGTTGCTCCGTCACGCCTGGCGCGGGCAGGAAGGAAGCGGCCTGGCGATTGCCCAAAGTGATGGTACCGGTCTTATCTAACAGCAGTACATCGACGTCGCCGGCCGCCTCCACTGCGCGCCCGGAAGTGGCGATGACGTTGGCCTGCATCATGCGGCTCATGCCGGCCACGCCGATGGCCGACAGCAAACCGCCGATCGTCGTTGGAATCAGGCAAACGAGCAAGGCGATCAGCACCGTGATCGTGATCGGCACGCTGGTCACGCCGGCGGCCCTGGCCGCATCCACAGCGAACAGAGAAAACGGCAGCAAGGTCACGGTCACGACCAGGAACACGATGGTCAGCGCCACCAACAAGATGGTCAACGCGATCTCGTTAGGTGTCTTCTGGCGCTTGGCGTTTTCCACCATCGAGATCATGCGATCCAAGAAAGTCTCTCCCGGATTGGCCGTGACGCGCACGACCAGCCAATCCGACAGCACCCGCGTACCTCCGGTGACGGCGGAGAAGTCGCCACCCGATTCACGGATCACCGGCGCCGATTCGCCCGTGATGGCGCTTTCATCGACCGAAGCCACGCCTTCGACGACTTCGCCGTCGATGGGAACGACGTCGCCCGCCTCGATCAGGATGAAGTTATCCTTGCGCAGGTCCGGGCCCGATACTGGCAGCCAGGTCGTGCCATGCTTTGGCGTGTGCAGCTTCTTGGCCATCACCGCCTGCTTCAGCCCGCGCAGCGATGCCGCTTGCGCCTTGCTGCGTCCTTCGGCCACTGCCTCAGCGAAGTTCGCAAACAGAACCGTGAACCACAGCCAGATGTTGATAGCAAGAATAAAGCCGGGACTGGCCTCGCCCTTGCCGAATTGGGCCTGGAAATACAACAAAGTGGTGATGATGCTGCCGACATAGACGACGAACATGACCGGGCTGCGCAACTGGGTGCGCGGGTTCAGCTTCTTGAACGAATCGACAATTGCCGGTCCGATCAATGCGGAATCGAAAAGCGTCAAGCCCTTGCGTGACGTGCGCTCTTGTGAAATGGTTTGAGACATCGTGTGCTCCGTATTTTGGTCGGTGGTATAGACTTTCGCTGTACCACCATAAGATTTTTTACTTGAATAGCTGCAGATGTTCGATTACCGGTCCGAGCGCCAGCGCAGGAACGTAATTGAGCACACCGACCAGCACCACCACCCCGACCAGCAGGCCGATGAACATCGGTCCATGGGTCGGCATAGTGCCGGCGTTCGCGTCCAGGCGCTTCTTGGCGGCCAGCGAGCCGGCCACGGCCAGGATTGGCACGATCATGGCGAAGCGGCCGAACCACATCGCGATGGCCAGCATGCTGTTGTAGAACGGCGTGTTGGCCGAAATGCCGGCGAAGGCGCTGCCGTTGTTGTTCGCCGCCGAGCTAAACGCGTACAGGATCTCGGAGAATCCATGCGCGCCCGGATTGAGGATGCCGGCCTTGCCCGCGTCCATCATGACGGCGATCGCCGTGCCTGCCAGCACCAGGATGGGCGTGACCAGGATCGCGGTCGATGTCATCTTCATTTCGTAAGCCTGGATCTTCTTGCCCAGATACTCAGGTGTGCGACCGATCATGAGCCCCGCTATGAACACGGCCATGATGGCGAAGATCAGCATGCCGTACAGGCCGGAACCAACGCCGCCGAAGACCACCTCGCCGAACTGGATCAGCAACAAGGGCATTGCGCCGCCAATCGGCATGAACGAGTCATGCATACCGTTGACCGCGCCGCAGGACGCAGCCGTGGTGATGGCCGCGAACAAACCCGTGGCGCTAATGCCGAAGCGCGCCTCCTTGCCTTCCATGTTGCCGCCCGATTGCACGCTGCTCGTAGCCTGGTCGATACCCATCGCCTGATAAGCGGGATGGATTTGCTGCTCCGCCCCCATCACCACGGCAGTGCAGACGACGAAGATCAGGGTCATCGCGCCGAGCACCGCCCAGCCCTGGCGCTGGTCGCCAACCATGCGTCCGAAGGCAAAGCACAGGCCTGCGGGAATCAGGAAGATCGACAGCATCTGGAAGAAATTCGACAAGGGCGTCGGATTCTCATACGGATGAGCCGAATTGGCGTTGAAGAAGCCGCCGCCGTTGGTGCCGAGCATCTTGATCGCTTCCTGCGACGCCACCGGTCCCATCGCAATGGTCTGGGTCTTGGCAACGACCGTCTCGGTCACGGGCTGGCCCTTGGCATCGTTGAGCGGCTGGCCATCCGGGCCATTCTTTGGCTGGGTGTAGGTGACCGGGTCGATCAGTTGGACGTCTTTGTAGGCCGAGAAATTCTGGATCACGCCCTGCCCCATCAGGAACACGGAAAAGATCAGCGACAGCGGCAGCAGCACGTACAGGGTCGAACGCGTGATATCGACCCAGAAGTTGCCGATCGACTTGGACGAACGCGCCGAGAAGCCGCGGATCAGGGCGAAGGCCACCGCCATGCCGGTCGCGGCCGAGAAGAAGTTCTGCCCCGTCAGCGCCAGCATCTGGGTCAGGTAGCTCATCGCCTGTTCGCCCACATAGCCTTGCCAGTTGGTGTTGCTGACAAAGCTGACCGCCGTGTTGAACGAGGAATCAGGGCTGATATTGGCCATCGCCTGCGGGTTGAGCGGCAACCAGGCTTGCATGCGCTGCACGGCATAGACGAACAGCGCGCCGAGCGCGTTGAAGGCCAGCAGCGCGACGGCGTAGGATTTCCAGTTCATGCCCGCCTCGAGCGAGGTGCCGGCCATGCGGTACAGCAGCTTTTCGATTTTACCCATCCAGCCCATGCCAGGCACGGCGCCGCCGTCGCCGACGCGCGCGAGCAGCACGCCCATCGGATAGGCCAAGGCCAGCAGCGCGGCCAGGAAGACGGTGAGCAGGAGGAATGATTGGCTTGTCATCACAGTTCCTCCGCTTTCAGCAGGGCCACGACCAGGTAGACCAGCAAACCGCTGGAAACCACGGCGCCGATCAGGTAAAAGAGGTTCATGGCTGGCCTCCCAGTTTGTCGCAGCCTGCGGCAAACGCCCAGGTCAATGCAAAGAAGAGCACGATAGCCCCGATATAAACGATGTCCATTCTCACCCTCAAAAAGGTTTGTTTTGATATGAAGAAGCCTAGCCCCAAAGGTCTAAATACTTTATAAAAAATGGCCCTCGCGATGTAAACGCGGTATATAAATCCGGCACGACTGGTCATCACGCTGACGCTCGACGCGGCGGGCCGTTACCACCTTTTTCGTCAGGCGCTAATGTTCGGGCATGCATCGGACGGCGACACGCCGAGTGCGCCGAAAATGCTGCACCTGTATCGCCAGGTCTTTCACGACCATGCCATGGCGGCGTAAAAAAAAAGGCGGTGAAAGGCGAGTTCGCCTTTCACCGCCAAAATCATCGCGGCTCTCGATGAATCAGAATGTCTGACTGACGCTCAGTACCAAGGCGTTCTTGCCCATAAATTTGCCGTTCACTGGCGATGCATAGGCGATTTCGCTGGCATTGGTGCCGATCACGGCCAGCGCGCCGGTGACGATGCCAAGATCCTAAGTCACGCTGACTTTCCAATCGGTATAGCTAACGTTGGCGACGTTCTTGACGTCCTGGTGGCCCGCATGCAGATTGACGGTCAGGCCAGAACCGGCGTCGATGTTGGCGCCGAGGTCCAGGTACCCGCTGTTCTTGCTGTCGACAAAACCGAATAGATTCGTGACCGCATGCGAATACTTGACATAGGCCGGACCGTATGCGTCGATTGGCAACGGCAGCTACTTCGAGTTCGATGCGCTGGGTCGCCCGACCGTCACGGGCGTGAACAGCGAACTGGGCACGCTGTTCTCCGGCTATGCCTACCAGGGCAGCTTCATCACCAACTTCACCGATGCGCGCGGCCACACGACGCTGACCCAGTACCAGGCGTTCGACCAGCCCTCGCAAGCGGCGCCAAGTTCGATTTCGGCGCCGCTAGGCGTGGTCTTCAACATCGCGCGCGACGTGTTCGGCAAGCCGCTGGCCATCGTGCGCAGCGGCGGCGGCTTGAATGCCACCCGTAGCTATGTCTACGACGCCAACCAGCGCCTGTGCAAGACGGTAGAACCGGAAACGGGCGCCACCATCCAGGACTACGACCTGGCCAACAATGTGACCATGCGCGCCAGCGGCCTGGCACTGACGTCGACTTTCACCTGCGACACCGCCAGCGTGCCGGCCAACAAGAAAATCACCACCGCGTTCAACACGATGAAGCGGCCGACAACGACCACTTACGGCGACGCCAGCCCCTCGGTCACGCGCACCTACTGGTCCGACGGCCTCCCTAACACCATCGTCTCGAACGGTTCGACCTGGACCAACATTTTTAACAAGCGCAGGCTCAACACTCTTGAAGATCTGCTCTATGGCGCCGTCCACTACCAGATCGCACGCGTGTACGACGCCAACGCCTCGCTGCTGCAGCTAAAGTACCCGATTGACAATCTGGCCATCGACTACCTGCCCAACGCGCTTGGCGAACCGAGCAAGATTGGCACGTACGCCAGCGCGATTACCTACTACCCGAACGGCGCGGTCAACACCTTCATCTACGGCAACGGCATCGTTCACAGCTCACACCAGAACACGCGCCAGCTGCCGGACCTGAACAAGGACATGCGTGTCACCAATGACAGCTACACCTACGACGCGAACGGCAACGTCGCCGGCATCGTCGATGGGCAATTGAACATCGCCAACCGGGCCATGGGCTACGACGACCTCGACCGCTTGACTTCGGTCAGCGCGCCGCAGGACTGGGGCACTGCCAGCTACGGCTACGACGGCCTCGACAATCTGAACCAGACGACCATCACGGGCGGCACGGCGGCGCGCACCAGCACGCACACAATCGACCCTGTCACCAACCGCCTCACGGGCATCAGCGGCGGGCCGGCGGCGTTCAATTTCAGCTACGGTTACGACAGCCAGGGCAACGCCACCAATCGCGGCTCGCAGAGCTATGTGTTCGACCAGGCCAACCGCATGACCGCAGCCACCGGCAAGGCCACCTACGCCTACGATGGTCTGGGCCACCGTTTCAGCGTGGTGGGCACGGACCTGGTGAACCGGATCCAGGTCTACAGCCAGGCGGGGCAGTTGCTGCAAACGGGGGCCGCAGGCACGACCGGCACGCGCTACATCTACCTGCACCAGCACGTCATCGCCGAGGTGGCGGGCGGGGTTGTGACCTACGCCCACACGGACGGGCTGGGCAGTCCGGTGGCGCAGACGGCGGTTTCAAGAACCAAGCGCAACACTGGGTTAATTAACAGTGTCGGTCGGATGTTGCAGCAATGCGATGTGCTGAGTATAAACGACGAGCGGAGATTCATATCCTAGCCTCGCTCTTGGTCGCGTATTGAGCGACAAGGCGATGGCGTCCAGCTCGGCCTGAGAGTAGATCGACAGGTCTGAACCTTTGGGCATGTACTGGCGCAGAAGGCCGTTGGTGTTCTCGTTTGAACCCCGTTGCCAAGGGCTGTGCGGGTCAGCGAAATAGATTTGGACGCCGGTGTGTTCGGTGAGAATTTTGTGGCCATGCATCTCGCGGCCCTGGTCGTAAGTCATGGTCTTTCGCATCGCCGCAGGTTCGCGGTTGAACACCAGCGAGAAGCTATCGACGACGGCCTTGGTGGTCGCGTTGTCCATCTTGGCAAGGACGACGAAGCCGGTCGTGCGCTCAACGAGCGTGCCGACCGATGAGCGGTTGCTGGCGCCCTTGATCAAGTCACTCTCCCAGTGGCCAGGGATGAGGCGGTCCTCGACCTCTGGAGGGCGGATATGGATGCTCTGCATGTCCTGGATCTGGTAGCGCCGATCGTCACCTCGACTGCGCGGCTTCCAGCCCTTAATAAAAAACGCTGAAAGGCCGCTTCCTGAACCTGTCACTGACAGCAATGGGGCGAAAACGGTCAAACAAGGCGCCGTGAACAGATCAGTTCGGAAGTGACGCGGTGTACCCTGCCAGATAGTGGTACAACGCGTTTCGGCTGATGCCGTAATGCCGGGCCAGCTCGGCTTTGTTTGCGTCGGGGCGGCGGGCCAGCTCGACCAACTCCGTCGCTTGGGCCGCACTCAGCTTCGGCTTCCTGCCTTTATAGACGCCACGGACTTGTGCCAGGGCGATGCCCTCACGCTGGCGCTCGCGGATCATCGAGCGCTCAAACTCGGCAACGGCGCCCAGCAAAGTGAGAAGCAGGTTGTTCATGGGGCTGGCCTCGCCCGTGAACGTCAGGCCCTCGGTCACGAAGCGCACGGCGATCGCGTCGGCGGTGAGGGACCGCACCATCTGGCGCAAGTCGTCCACGTTGCGGGCCAGCCGGTCCATCGAGTGCACCACCAGGGTGTCGCCCTCGCGCAGATAGTCGAGCAGTAGCGCTAGCTGCGGTCGGCGCGTGTCCTTGCCGCTGCAGCGGTCCGTGAAGAGCTTGTCGAGTGTGATGCCGTCGAGCTGGCGGTCCGTGTTCTGGTCCGCGCTCGACACCCTGATGTAGCCGATCAACTTGCCGTTCATAGTCGTCTCTCTAGGTAAGGTGTCAACCTGGAGTCTAGAGTCGCTGGAACCACTGTCAACAATGAATCAACCCAACCTTAAGATGACGCAAACATGCCCATAGTCGGTGTTGCGATGAGCTGTACTCTTGAGGTACACCCCATCTTCACAAGTTCTCCGCCTCGCCGGACCAGTTGATCGGTGGCGGGCAGCGGGCCAGGGTGGTCCACGTGATCGTCACACCCCGGATGTCGGGAGCGCGCGTAAGGTAGTAACCGGACTAGTCCTGGCCGTGCAGAACGCGCCGCAGTGTTGCCGCTGACGCTTTAATCATCCAACTCAACTTGGCTTGCCATGTCGACCACCATCGCCAGCACCACACGGGCGCCACCGGCATCCAGTGCTACGTCCGTCACGAAGAAAGACGACGCCGGCGCGCCGGTCGCTGAGGCGTCGGCGGAGTCGAAGCCAGCGGCCAAGCCGGTCGTCCAGATCGCCACCAATGATTCTCCGCGAGATCGAGATACCTGAGAAACAAGGTGGACGCGAAGCTCATTGACGTGCTGCCCCCGGATCGGACGGAGGCAGCCCGACAATAGTGGAAAACGAGGGAACGAGACCATCGCGCCCACGTCGTCTGGTTCATTTCTTGGGTGCTGCCGTCTTCTTGTCAGCGGCCGCTTCGGCAGCTTCCTGTGCCGGCGTTTCGTGCTTATTCGAAATGACCTGGCCCGAGACGGCGTCTACCATGACCTCCTCGATGCCATTGGCGCTCTTGGTGATGATGTCGAAGGAATAGACCAGGCAGCCGTCTTCCACTTCCAGTTCGCTGTCCTTCAACTTCTTGACATTGGTCTGGCCCACGGCCGCGTAGGCGCTCGCCTGTGCCTACGCCATGGTGACCTTGGCCATCGCCTTCATCGCGCCGGCAGTCAGCTTGTCCTTGACGACGGCGGTGCAAGCGGCCGGCGCGCTCGCTGCCTGGGCCGGCAGGCACAACGTAGCCAAGGTCAGGGTGGTACTGATAATCAGGGTAAATCGATTCATACTGATCTCCTTTGGGATTTCGGTTGGGGGGTGAAACAAATCGTCAGTGCGCCACCGCGCCGGGCACGCCGCGCCGCGTGCGCAAGCGCTCGCCCAGCTGGTCGAACCACAGGTACAGCACGGGCGTGATGAACAGGGTGATCAGTTGCGACACCACCAGCCCACCCACGATCGCCACGCCCAGCGGCTGGCGCAGCTCGGCGCCGCTGCCGAAGCCGCAGGCAATCGGCAGCGCGCCCATGATCGCGCACAGGGTCGTCATCATGATCGGCCGAAAACGCAGCAGGCAAGCCTGGCGCACCGCCGCCGCCGGCGCCAGGCCCTGGCCGCGCTGGGCGTCGAGCGCGAAGTCGATGATCATGATGGCGTTTTTCTTGACCACGCCCACCAGCAGCAAGATGCCGATCATGGCCACGAAACTGAGGTCCAGCCCCACCAGGCGCAAGGCCAGCAAGGCGCCCACAGCCGCCGACGGAATCCCCAGCAGGATCGTCACCGGGTGCACCCAGCTTTCGTACAGCATGCCGAGGATGACGTAGATCACGGCCACCGCGATGGCGATCAGCCACAGCTGGCTGCTTTGCGACTGCTGGAACAGCGCCGCCTGGCCTGCATAGGCGCCGAAAATCGTGGCCGGCATGCCGATCGCCAGATTGGCTTCGGCGATGGCCGCGCTGGCGTCCGACAGCGAATGGCCCGCCTGCAGGTCGAAGGAAATCGTCACCGCCGGCAGCTGCCCCTGGTGATTGACCGCCATCGTGCCCGCGCCGCGCCCGACGCTGCTGAAGGCGCTCAGAGGTACCAGCGCGCCGCTGGCGTTGCGCACCTGGACCTTACCCAGGCTCGCTTCGTCGCGCCGGAAGCGCTCGTCCAGTTCCATGATGACCTGGTAGCTGTCTTCGGGCGCGTAGATGGTCGATACCTGGCGAGTGCCGAAGGCCGCATACAGCGTGGCGCGCAGCGAGGCCATGTCCACGCCCAGCTGGGACGCCTTGTCGCGGTCCACCTGAAGCCGCGCTTCGAGGCCGTCGCGCTGCATGTCGGTGGCCAGGCCGACGAACACGGGCGACTTTTCCAGCTGCGTCACCAGCTTGGCCGCCCACACATCGAGCGCGCCCGGGCTGACCGCCTGCAGCGTGTACTGGAAGGTGCTCTTCGAGCCGCGCCCGCCCACTTTCAGGTTCTGCACGGGACTGAAAAATACCTTGATACCGGGCAGGAACCCAGTCTCGCCGCGCAGCTGCCTGAGCACCTTGTCCATTGACGGCCGCTGGCCCGCGTTCTTGAGCGTGATGTAGAACGAGGTCGTGTCGTGGTCCACCCGCGACGCCACGTCAGCCACGTTGCGGTCGGCCAGCAGCACCGCTTCGAGCTGGCGCAGCACCGCCAGCCGGCCCTCGTACGACATCTCCTGGGGCGCGTCCACATTGGCCGAAATCTGTCCCGTGTCTTCCTGCGGGAAGAAGCTCTTGGGCGCAATCTGGTACTGCCACGCGGTCAACACGAAGGTCGATGCGGCCAGCAGCAGCAGCGTGCCGCGGTGCGCCAGCGACCAGTCCAGGCCGCGCGCGTAGCTCGCCAGTACCTGCTCGAACAGGCGCTCGAAGGCGCGGCTCCAGGCCGGCGCTGCGCGCTCCAGCGCGGCTGGCTTGACCAGCATCGGCACCAGCAGCGGAATCAGCGTCAGCGAGGCCGCCGCCGACACCAGGATCGCCAGCGCCACCACCAGCGCGAATTCGTGGAACAGCAGGCCGATCGTGCTGGGCATGAACAGCACGGGAATGAACACGGCCACCAGCGAAATCGAAATCGACACCACGGTGAACGCCACTTCGGCCGTGCCATGCAGCGCCGCCGCATACGGCTCCATGCCCTCTTCGATGTGGCGCATGATATTTTCCAGCACGACGATGGCGTCGTCGACCACCAGGCCGACGGCGATGGTCAGTCCCATGAGCGAGATATTGTTCAGGCTCAGACCAAACACCAGCATCAGGCCGAAGGTGCCCAGCAGCGAAACGGGCAGACTGATCGACGGAATCAGAGTGGCCGCCAATCGCCGCAGGAACAGCAGGATCACCAAAATCACCAACGCAATGGTCAGCAGCATGGTCAGGTTCACGTCGTGCACCGCATTGCGGATCGAGATCGAGCGGTCATTGAGCACGCTCACTTTCACCGATCCCGGCAACTGGCTGATCAACTTGGGCAGGGCCGCGCGGATCGCATCGATGGTGGCCACCGTGTTGGCGCCCGGCTGGCGCTGGATCTGCAGCAGGATCGAGCTTTCGCCGTTGATGTTGCTGGTGTTCTGGATATTCTCGATGCTGTCGACCACGCGCGCAATGTCGTCCAGCCGCACGGCGCGCCCGTTCACATTGGCCACGATCAGGCGCGCGAAGTCGCTCGCCTTCATCAAGCCCGTGTTCATCTGGATGCTCAGCATCTGGCGCCGCGTATCGAGCTGGCCCAGGGGCGCGTTCGAATTGGCCGCCTTGAGCGCCGCCGCCACGTCCGGCAGCGCCAGGCCCAGCGCCGCCAGGCGGTCCGGGTCGACTTCGATGCGCACGGCGTAGCGGCTCTGGCCCGACACGTTCACTTGCGCCACCCCGCTCAGGGTCGACAGGGCCGGCACGATCAGGTTGTCCGAAAAGCCGTTCAAATCGCTCAGGCGCAGCGACGGCGAACTGAGGCCCACCAGCAGGATAGGCGCGTCGGCCGGGTTCACCTTGCGGTAGGACGGCGGCGTCGTCATCTCCGACGGCAGCGCGCGCGAGGCGCGGAACAGGGCCGCTTGTACGTCGCCGGCGGCGGCATCGATCTTGCGGGCCGGGTCGAATTCGAGCGTGATCTGGGTCTCGCCCTGGATGCTGGTCGACGTCGTGTTGACCAAACCGGGAATCGCGCTGAACTGCTTCTCCAGCGGCGTGGCGACCGACGTGGACATGGTCTCGGGACTGGCCCCGGCCAGCCGCGCGCTGACCTGGATGGTGGGCGTGTCGTAGGTGGGCAGGGCCGCCACGGGCAGCTGCAGCCAGCACGCCGCGCCGCCCACGATCACGCTCAGCCACACCAGGATTGTGGCAATCGGACGCTGCAGGCACAATTCGACCAGCTTCATGGCGTCACCGGCTTGGCGCTGGCCTGGACCTGCATTCCGGGCCGCAGGTTTTGCCCGCCTTCGAGCACTACCCGCTCGCCACCGGCCAGCCCGGCGATGACGGCCATCTCGTTCTGCACACGCAGCAGCACGACCGGCTTGGCGCTCACCTTGCCGTCGGCGCCGAGCAGGTAGACGAAGCGGCCCGCAGGGCCTTCCTGCAGCGCCTGGGGCGGCAGCACCACGGCGCCCACACTGCGCCCTGCATGTACCACCAGACGCGCAAAGCCGCCCGGCCACAGGGTCTGTTTCGGATTCGGGAAGCTGGCCTTCAGGTTGATCGTCGCGCTGTCCGGATTGATGGTGTTGTTGATGAAGACCAGTTGCCCCTCGACGGCCGGGCGGCCGTCCGCTTCGAGCGACACGCTCACGCCGCCGGCCTGGCGCGCGGCCAGCAAGGCCGGCAAGTCATGCTCGGGCAGGATGAATTCGGCGCCCAGCGGCGAGAACTGGGCAATGCTCACCAGCGGCGCGCCGCTGCCCGTCTGCGCCAGGCTGCCCGGATGGACCGCCACTGCGCCCGCCCTGCCGGCCATGGGCGAGACAATCCGCGTGTGCGCCAGCGCGGTCCTGGCGCTGCTCGCTTCGGCCAGCGCCGCGCGCGCCTGCGCCTGCAGGGCGTCGACTTTGCTGCCGGCCGCATCGGCCGCGCTGAGCGCGACAAACTTGGAGCTGACCAGCGTCTGCGCCCGTTGCAGCTCGCGCCGCGCGTCGGTCAGCTGGGCGGCAATCAGCGCGCCCTGCGCTTCGGCCTTGGCCAGCTGGGCGCGCGCCTCGCTGTCGTCGAGCGTGAACAGCAGCTGGCCCGCGCGCACTTCCTCGCCTTCACGAAAATGCACGCTCAGGATGATGCCCGTCATCTGCGGCCGGACATCGACGAAATTGAGCGGCACCAAGTGCCCTTGCGCCGGCAAGTCGATGGGAATGTCCACCACGCGCGTCTCGGCCACGCTCACCAGCGGAATTTTCTTGGCGGACGGCGGCGCGGCGCTTTGACTACGTGGCGCCAGGCTCAGTCCAGCGGCGGCAAGCGCAGCGACGGCGACGAGGGGAATCAGCAGTCGCAGGGGACGGTTCGGAAATTTCATATTACTCAAGAAAAAAATGATGGCACATTGTGCCGCAGATTTGCCGCAACATGACCCATTCCGGGATTACATTTGTGTCAGTTTGGCCTGGACCAGCTGCATCCCGACCAGTACATACGGCCCGTCGTTACGGGCGAAAACCGTCCCCCGGTGCATCGCCGCGACCGCCTTGACGATGGCCAGGCCCAGGCCGTGGCTTTGCTCGCTACGCTGGCGTGCCGGGTCGATCCGGTAGAAGCGGTCGAACAGGCGCTCCAGTGCTGCCGGCGCAATTGGCGTGCCCGTATTGCGCACATCCAGGCACACTGCGCCGGGCTGCTCGCGGATGCTGACGCGCACTTCTCCGCCGGCCGTACCGTGGCGGATCGCATTGTCGAGCAAATTGGTGAGGGCACGCCCGATCAGGGCCGGTTCAACGGTGACCATGGCGTCGCCTTCGATCGTCAGGCGCACGCCGGCCTCGTCGAACAGCACGTCGAGGAACTCGGCAGTCTTGCGGGTCAAGCCGGCCAGCGACACGGTGGCCAGGTTCTCGGCCACCGCGCCCTCGTCGGCGCGCGCCAGGAACAGCATGTCGTTGACCATGCTGCGCAAGCGCTCGAGCTCTTCCAGATTGGAGTGCAGCACGTCTTGCAGCTCGTCCCCCGGGCGCGGGCGCGACAGCGTCACCTGGGTCTGGCCGATCAGGTTGCCCAACGGCGTACGCAGTTCGTGCGCGACATCGGCATTGAAGGCGGCCAGCCGCTCGTAGGCTGCCTCCAGCCGCAGCAAGGCGCCGTTGAAGGCGCCCGTCATGTCCACCAGTTCGGCCGGCAGGCCGGCCTCCGGCAGGCGCATGCCGCGATCTTCCGGATTCAGGGCCTTGGCATGGCGCGACAAGGCTTCCAGCGGCAGCAGGCCGACGCGCGTGATGCGCCGCGCCAGCAGCGTCACCAGCGCCACCGCCACCAGCGTGACCAGCAGCACGCCGGCGCCCAGCGCCAGCGCAGTCGCGCGCATCGAAGCCTGGTCGGCCGCGACCCGGATCCGCGCGGCCGGGCGCCGGCCATGGGCCTTGACACCGCCGTACAAGCCGAGAAAGGTGCGTCCATCGACCTGGCCCGTGAACACGCCCTCGCCGTCGGCCGGTATGCCCGTCTGTTCCGGCCAGGCCTGGCCGAAGTTGTAGCGAGGGTCTTCGGTCCGCACCTCGATGCGCAGGCTGCCATCGGCCGGCGTGAAATCGCTGAGCTTCTCGGCGACGAAACGCCAGTCGCTGGCCTCGTCGGCATTGAAGACCAGCGCTTCGATCACGTGGAAGCGCGCCCGCACTTCCTCGGTCTGATGGCGCCGCAGCTCTACCACCTGGAACACGGAAATTGCCAGCCCGGCGGCCAGGAACACTACGGCCGTGGCGGCGGCGAAAGTGAACGTCAGGCGCCCGTTGATGGACCAGGCTTTCATGCGTCCTCCCCCTCATCGCCGCGCTGTTCGAGCACATAGCCCATGCCGCGGATCGTGTGCAGCAGGCGCGGTGCGCCGTCCACATCGAGCTTGGCGCGCAAGCGCTTGACGGCCACTTCCACCACGTTGGTGTTGGTGTCGAAATGGATGTCCCACACCAGCTCGGCGATCACCGTCTTCGACAGGATCTGCCCCTGGCGCCGCGCCATCGCCGCCAGCAGGGTGAACTCGCGGGCCGTCAGGTTCAGGCGCCGGCTGCCGCGCTGGGCGCGCCGCGCTAGCAAGTCCAGGCGCAAGTCGCCGACCTGGATCCGCACCGCCTCGCCGCCGCCGCGCCGCGTGATCGCCTGCAGCCGCGCCACCAGTTCAAGAAAGGAGAACGGTTTGACCAGGTAATCATCGGCGCCCGCGTGCAGGCCGCGCAGGCGGTCGGCCACGCCGTCGCGCGCCGTCAGCATGATGACGGGCGTGTCGCGTGTCTGGCGCAGGCGCTCCAGCACGGCCAGGCCGTCCAAGCCCGGCAGCATACCGTCCAGGACGATGGCATCGTAGGTGCCGTCCAGCGCCAGCCGCAGGCCGTCCTCGCCGTTGCGCGCGTATTCAACGACATAGCCCTGTTCCGTGAGCCCCTTGTTCAGGTAGGCTACGGTCTTGTGTTCGTCCTCGACAATCAAAATGCGCATGGCGAAAAATGGTTGGGTCAAAGGGTGCCAGTCTACGGCCGCGCCGCAGTAAGCGCACCCTCCAAGGGCGATCTGGTCGAAATTGTCATATTGGCGTCAGCGCCGGTTCATATTCGCAACGTATCTTAGCGCAATGCCATCCCGTCCACTCCACTGAAATCATCCGAGTATCAGATGCAATCCATCACTCACTGAGGCGAATGTCCCCACATGTCATAAGCAACAGCCAAATCACCTCATATGCGCTACTTACTGAGGAGTACGCGCTTCGAGCGAGGGCCAATATCTTACTTATCGACGCAAGAAGATTTGTCACCCCGGACTTTAACTTTCCTCAAGGCGAGCTAATAGATTTTTTGTCCAAATTGGAAATGAAGTTTGGCGAGATCGTCGACATTGACGAGCTTTCCGAGTTACTTGTTGGGGTGATGCTTTTTGCAAATTCCATTGTTTCCCGCAAGAGCAGTGTCATCTTTTTCTTGCTCAAGAACCTAACAAGCCTTCTGTAGGTAGCGCATTTGGGCGCCAGTATCGTCGGAGTGTGCGCCGTGCGCACGACTGTTGCGCCACAGGCGACGAGTGTCAGAGCCTTCCTGATGTCGCAATAGCGTCGATGTAATCGGACCAATCCTGCATCATGCGCCTGCGCTCCACTAGCCATTTCGCACGATCGTAGGCTTGGTCCACCTTGTCCTTCTTTACGTGCGCTAGTTGCAAGTCGACGATCTTCTCGTCATGGCCAAGCTGCTGGGTTATTGCAGACATGGCCAACGATCGGAATCCGTGACCTGTCATCCGCCCCTTATAGCCCATGCGGCCCAGTGCGCGGAGAATCGTATTGTTGTCCATGTGCTGCCGCCCTTTCGAACGATGCGGAAAAATGAATGGCCGGCCGCCGGTGATCGGCTCCATCATACGGAACAGCGCCACAGCTTGGCGCGACAAGGGCACAATGTGATCGCGCCCCATCTTCATGCGCAAGCCCGGGATGATCCATACCGCCCTGTCCAGGTCGACCTCGCTCCATGGTGCGCCAATAATTTCTTCAGTTCGGACAAATGTGTGCATCGCCAGTCGTGTCGCCACGCGAGTCTTGATTTCCATTTCAGGCTCGGCTGCCGCCAGATCGGCCAGGAATTGCGGAAACTCTTCGACTTCAATGGCCGCAAAGTGGCCGGCCTTATGCCCCTTGAGCGCCTCCTTGACAGGCGCGGCGGGATTGTCCGCGCGCAGGCCGGAAGCGACCGCGTAATTGAATATCCTGACGACCAGTCGCTGCACGCGCTTGGTCATGTCCAATGATCCACGCGCCTCGATCCGACGCAATGACGCCAGCACCATCGGAGGATTGATTGAGGCAACGGGCAGTCCGCCCAAATCCGGGAATATGTTCATCGCAACCCGGTGCAATGCATCATCGCCGGTCTTGGACGCGGTCGGATACTTTGTCGCCCGCCACTCGATCGAAACCTGCTCGAATGTCCTGCCGCTTGCCGATACCGCCAGCAACTTGCCAATGCGCCGTTCAACAGTCGGGTCCTTGCCGTCTTCAAGCTGCGCTTTGGCTTTACGCCATGCCTCCCTGGCATCTTGCAGGCCAACGCCCGGATACGCCCCGATGGTATAGGTTTTTGGCTTCCCGTCAAAACGATAAGCGCCGCGCCACAGCTTGGAGCCCTTCGGGAAAATATGGAGCTGCAAGCCGGCGCCGTCGGAGAGCTTGATGAGCTTTTCCCCCGACTTGGCCTGGCGACATTTGATGTCAGTGAGCGGCATTGTTGGTATGTGGTCGCGCCGCCCGGTGCGTTGGTATACGGCGAAGTTGGCATAAATTCAGTACCAACACTTATACCAACAATTTCGTGGGATGACAACGGACCACAAGCAACTGTGCGGACCTGGGCATCAGAGGGTGGACGGGCGATTCAGTCCAACCTGGAACGATATGAAATCGTAAGAAACGATCCATTGGCGGAAGCGGTGAGATTCTCACTCGCCGCTTATATTCCCCTTATCATTCAATGACTTAGCGATAAGTTTAAACTCGAAATTGTCACACCTGTTTGTTCCACCTAAACGGGCTTCGACAGTCCAATTCTATCTGATTGGGCCCAATTCTGTAACCAGTTTATTGGGTGCCCGTTTATGGCGAGACGGCCATGACGCCGTTGCGAGAACTGCATCCCACCTCCCCCCTGCCCTCATTCTCTGTTGGTGCGCATTTGCGCACCATAGTCAAAGCAATGACCAAGACCGAGCAGGTTCTAGCCGGCTAAGCGCCGCGCGATTCTTCGATACCTGGCACCGGCCATCAACAGCGTCAAAGCACATTGAGCCGCATCCCTAACTAGCCACCCGCTTTCACTTCCGCGCCCAGAAAATATAAACGTCATATCTACATTCCGTATGCACGTATGAACACTGGCACTTTCAAAGCGCCATCCACATCGCCTGTCGCTACACACGTGAGGCAAGCAAATCGGCAGCAGCTTCTCCATTGAAGCTACGGCCAGCCCCTCTTCGCCGTACCTCTCCAAGCGGTCGGTTTCAACCCAGGAATGCAATCTCGCACCCGCAATTTGCTGGACAAGTTGGGGCGTCAAGATTTTATGCACAGTCGAATTTTCAACTGGCGCAGACTGAAGTAGCGCGAACCACTCTCGACGTTTCGCCGCAATTATTTCGGTTCCGACGACCACGGCTTTGCGCCGGTCGGCTGTCCCTGTGGACTTACGAAATACGTGTTCGGACTTAGGAAGGAAGGGCTGAACAGCTGTTGGAGCAACGAGCCGAACGTAGAAGTTCGGGCTGCGACCGTCTTCACGGCGCGAGATGTATGGCGGCATTGGAGATTCCGTATCTTTGTCACACCGCTTTGTCACACCTGCCTCCAAAACCTGCTTTAGAAACAGTAAGATACGGAAAATCAGCCACTTATGCAAGCCTGGCGGAAGCGGTGAGATTCGAACTCACGAACAGTGTAACCCGTCGCCAGTTTTCAAGACTGGTGCCTTCAACCGCTCGGCCACGCTTCCTGTGCAGACCCGCATTATACAGAAACTACCCTGCCACTGGGCGGCGCCGGGCAATTACGGCAGCGCTAGCCAGTTCTCGCGCAAGGCCTTCTCGAACGCCTCGGCCGTCAGCGGCGCGGCGAACAAATACCCCTGCACCTCGTCGCAGCCAGACTTGCGCAAGAACTCCAGCTGCTCGACAGTCTCCACGCCCTCGGCAATCACCTTGTGGCGCAACTGCTGCCCGATGCTGATGATGGTGCTGGCGATCGCGCAATCGTTGCTGTCGCCGGGAATCCCCATGGTGAACGAGCGGTCGATCTTGAGCGTGTCGATCGGAAAGCGCTTCAGGTACGACAAGCTCGAATACCCAGTCCCGAAATCGTCGAGCGACAAGCTCACACCGAGCGCCGTGATGCGGTCCATGATGCCAATCACGCGCTCGATGTTGTGCATCAGCGTGCTCTCGGTAATCTCCAGCTCGAGCCACGAAGGATCGAGCCCATAGCGCGCCAGTGTCGCGCTCACGCGTCCCGGCAAGGCCGAGGTGAATTCGCGCGCCGACACATTCACGGCCAGCCTGAACGGCGGCAGCCCCGCGCTCTGCCAGATCGCTGCCTGCGCGCAGGCCGCTTCCAGCACCCACTCGCCCACCTGCACCACCAGCCCGGTGCTCTCGGCCAGCGGAATGAAATCGGCCGGCGGCACCAGCCCGCGCTCGGGATGCAGCCAGCGCACCAGCGCTTCGGCGCCGATGATGCGGCCGCTGTCGATAGCGAACTTGGGCTGGTAATGGAGCAGCAGTTCGCTGTTGCCCAACGCATGACGCAAGCCCGACTCGATGCGCATGCGCTCCTGCATGCCCTGGTTCATGTCGTGGCTGTAGAAGGCCACGCTTTCCTCTTCGCCCTGCTTGGCGCGCGCCATGGCAATGTCGGCCAGCCGCAGCAGCGACTCGGCGTCGTCGCCGTCCTGCGGATACACGCTGATGCCGATGCTCGCGCCGACCCGCAAATCATGGCCCTCGATCATGAACGGCGCCACCAGCGCGGCCAGCAGCTTTTGCGCCACCGTGGTCGCCTCGAAATGCTGGCGAATGTCGAACAGACCCACCGCAAACTCGTCGCCCGACAGGCGCGCCACCAAGTCCTGTTCGCGCAGCGCCGCGCGGAATCGCTGCGCCACCTGCTTGAGCAACTCGTCGCCGATGCGCCGGCCGAGGGTGTCGTTGATCAGCTTAAACCGGTTGAGGTCGACAAACAGCACGCAGCCCGCGGCCTCATTGCGCTGCGCCACGATCAGCGCCTGGTCAACCAGCTTGGCCAGCAGGGTGCGGTTCGGCAAGCCGGTCAGCGCGTCGTAATAGGCCAGGTGGTGCAGGCGCTCTTCGGCCAGCTTGCGTTCGGTGATGTCGGTCAAATAGGCGATCAGGCCAATGGGCCGCTCCTCGCGGTCGCACAGCGGCGACAGCGACAGGCTGGCCCAGAAAATTTCACCTGACTTCTTGCGCCGCCGCACTTCCATCAGGCGCCCGCCCTGTTCAGCGAACGCGTCGTGAAAGCCGGCCTCCTCGTCCGCGTACAGGAACAGGATGTTGCGGCCAATCGCCTCTACCGCCGTGTAGCCGAACAGCCGCTCGGCGCCCTTGTTCCAGCTGGTGATGTAGCCAGTCGGGTCCATGGTCAGCACCGACTCGTGGATCTGGTCGAGAATTTGCGCCTGGTGCGCCAGCTGCGCCTCGACCTGCACATAGGCATGGGTCGAGCGCTGTGCCAGCGAGTGCACCTGCAGCAGGCTGGCGGTCAGCGCAGCCAGTGCCGTCAAGTGCTGGATATCTTCCCCGTCGAAGGTGCTGCGTCCCCAGACTTCAAAACGGCCGAAGACGTTGCCGTCGGAGACGATCTGGCGCACCAGGGCACCGGGCATTGGATCGCCGCCCTCGCCCGCCGGGATATACACGCCATCCGGGCTGGCCAGCAGCGCGCGCGCGATGCGCCCAAGTTCCTCGACCAGCAATGGCCCACGCAGACGCAAGACGGCCTCGCACACGGCGGCGCTGCTGCTCATGAAGTCGGATGCGGGACAGGTCAGCATGCTAGAGGTTCCGGCTGACCTGGATTGCCCAGTGATAGGCATGCAGCTGGCTCTTCCACCAGACCTCGGTGGCGATTTCCGCGCGCGCCAGGCCGGCGGCGTCGGGTGTGGCGTGTTCGACCAGGCGCAGAAGATGGCCCATGCGCCCTTCCCGGAGCAGCAAGGCGCTGGTGGCGTCCGGATCCATGCCGAGCGCGCCCACAATTTCCATCATCGGCATCGAAAAGAGCACGTCCAGCAGCGAAAACACGCCAATCATGAAGGCCAGGTCCTGTTCCTCGCGGTCGCCGCCCTGGGCCTTGCACAGGGCTTCCATCTGGGCCGCGCGCTGTGCCGCAATCGGCAGCAGCGGATTGAGCTGGCCGTCGTCCTGATGGCGCGCGTACAGCAGCAGTTGCAACCAGCGCTGCAACTGGCGCCGGCCCAGCAGGTTGATCGCCTGGGCAAAGCTGGTGATCGTGGTCGTCAAGGCGAACGCCGCTGAATTGACCAGTTTGAGCAAATGGAAGGACAGCGCCGGGTCTTGCTTGAGCAGCACTTCAAGCTCGCGCGATTCGGCGTCGCGCGCCAGCAAACCCAGCAAGGCGAGCATGCGCTTGCGCGAGCTGCCATCGTTCAATTCGGCCGTCTCGGGATGCAGCACATAATCGCCGCTGAACCATTCAAAGCCCGCCGCCACGCACTCGGCCAGCCGCTCCGGCGTGCCAACCTGGCGCGCCAGGTGCGGGCCGAACATGGCGGCCATTGCGCAGTCCGCAGCCACGCCGGCGCTGCAATCAAGGGCGCGCGCACGCAGCGCCGGAGGCAGTGCCACGCCTTCCGGCGCGGGGCCGTCAAGCAAAATCTGGTAACCGTGTTCCAGCAGGTCCAGCGCGTGGTTGCGCGCGTCCTCGTCGGCCAGCGAAGCGGCGCTGATGGCGAACAGGACCCGGTTCGCTGGCATCTCGGCATACAGGGCGTCGGTCAGCACCACCGGCGAATCGAGCAGCAAAATGCAGTTCAGTGGCGCGATCGCTTCCAGCAGGTCCGGCGTGTCGAACAGCCGGTGCAACACGTCAGTGATGTCGCCGCCCACGCTTTGCACGCGCAGGGTCACGCCCAACCACTCGCTTTTCGCATTGGCCACTGCTTGTAGTTCTACCAACGGAAAACGGGAAAGGACGGGCGCAGACATGTGAGGGAGTAAAAGTAGGTTCAGCGCACAATAGTAGTGGATACATTGACACAAAGCAACCATTTAGTTGCTGTATGGCTACACAATTTGATATTGACGGTAACTTCCCTCGAAACGGGCGTGCTGGACTGCAAACCGAATCAGCCCGGCCTGGCCTTCGAATCCCGACGCGGGACTGGCGGGTTTCTTCATGCTGGTGGTGGTGTCGGTGCTGCTGTTCGGGATCCGCACGCTGCTGGCCGCGCGCGTCTTCCGAATTGGCCCTGGCCGGCCGCTACCTCGGGCAAAGCATGCGTTCAATGGTCGGAATATGCCACCTACCTCCCGCACATGGAGCAAATCCAGCCGGACGCGCCGGTGATGAGCTACCACGCGTTCTTCCGCGAGCAAGCGCGGCGACGGCTGCCAGAAAATTTGTAGGGTGGAAAAGCGGAGCGCATTCCACGAGCTTGGGGAAATTTCGATTTCATGACCAAAACGTTCCCGCGCAGGCGGGAACGACAAATGAAATTCTCGATTTATTCACAAGTTGTACGGATCGCATTTCTCATGGCTCATGTCCATGGCAATTGTGCCCGATCAAGATCCATCCCTAGCATTCCCGTATATTTTTCCTGCTGGAATTGCAATATTTGCCAGCACTCCTCAATGCGGGCATCTGCAAGGTGGAACATGCCATGATGAATTTCGAGCGCTCCAGCCTCAAGCAGAAGTTGACGATCATTTCCTTCCTCTCCACCGGTACCGCGCTGCTGTTCGTCTTCCTCGCCTTTGCCGTCACGTCGGTGCTCAACCACCGCAAGGACGAAGGCATGCAGCTGTCCTCGTTCGCCGGCGTGATCGGCACCAACAGTGTCGACGCGCTTACCTTCAACGACCGCAACGCCGCCCAAGCCACGCTGGCCGCCCTCAAGGCCAAGGAAGAGATTTCGAACGCCGTCCTGTTCGACCGCAAGGGCCTGCCCTTCGCGCGCTACCTGCCACCCGGACGCAGCGAACCGTTCGAGCCGACCTCGGCCCCGATGGCGACGGGCGAAACGGCGCTGGCCCTGGCCAACGAGGAAGGCGCCGGCTTCTGGGCGACCCATATGCGCCTGTACCGCCCCATCATGGGCAACAACGACCAGGTCGGCATCCTCATGATCGAGGCCGACCTGACGACCATGTGGCTGGACATCTTCAAGAGCCTGGGCGTGATCGCCACCGCCATGGGCGCCGCGCTGATGGTGGCCCAGTTGCTGGCGGGGCGCTTCAAGAACAGCATCGCCGATCCGATCAGCAAGCTGATCGACGCGGCACAGAAAGTGTCGGGCAGCCAGAACTACAGCCTGCGCATCGAGCACCAGCGCACCGACGAGCTGGGCACGCTGATCGACAGCTTCAATGACATGATGGCCCAGGTCGAGGGGCGCGGCGCGGCCCTGACCCACCACCGCGACGAGCTCGAGCGCCAGGTCAGCGTGCGCACCGAGCAGCTGGAAAAGGCCAAGAACGCGGCCGAGGCAGCCAGCCGCGCCAAGAGCGCCTTCCTGGCCACCATGAGCCACGAAATCCGCACCCCCATGAACGGTGTGCTGGGCATGACCGAGATGCTGCTGGGCACGACGCTGGGCGAGGCGCAGCGCAACTACACGCGCCTGGTCAAGCGCTCGGGCGAGCACCTGCTGGTGATCATCAACGACATCCTCGACTTCTCCAAGATCGAGGCGGGCAAGCTGAGCATTGAGTACATCGACTTCAACCTGTGGGACCTGCTCGACGACATCAACAAGGTCTACACGCCGCAAGCCCAGGCCAGGCGGATCGCCCTCGATTTCGACGTCGCCAACGAGATTCCGCTGGCCATCTGCGGCGACCCCAACCGCTTGCGCCAGATCATGGCCAACTTGCTGGGCAACGCCATCAAGTTCACCGAGCGTGGCCAGATCCTGGCCAAGGTCCAGGTGTTGCGCGAAGACACACAGTCGGTCGGCCTGCGCTTCGAGGTGCACGATACCGGCATCGGCGTCTCGCGCGAGGCGCGCAGCCGCATCTTCGAAGCGTTTTCGCAGGCCGACAATTCGACCACCCGCCGCTACGGCGGCACCGGTCTCGGGCTGGCCATTTCAAAACAGCTGGTGGAGTTGATGGGCGGCAGAATTGGTGTCGAGAATGCTTTAACGCAAGGCTCGGTCTTCTGGTTCACGGTAAGTTTCGATAAGCAGCGCGTCGATCGCGACGCGCCCGCTGTCGCCCCGCTCACCCTGGAAGGACAACGCATTTTGATCGTCGACCAACAGCATAGCAGCCGCCAGCAGCTGGAGCGGCAACTGGCCGCCTGGCAGGTGGCCGCCGACAGCGTGGCCTCGGCCATGGACGCGCCCGCGGTGCTGGCCGCTGCCGCGCGCGCCGGTACGCCCTACGACGCGGCCATCCTCGACATGGAACTGGACTGCACCAGCGGGCTGGCGCTGGCGGCCAGCATCCACGCCGATCCCGCCACCCGCGATGTGCGCCTGCTCCTGATCAGCGCCGCCCGGCTGGCGGCCGACCCGGTGCAGCGGCGCAGCGCCGGCGTGGCCTATCAATTGATCAAGCCAGTGCGCGAGGGCGACCTGTTCGAATGCCTGGCCACGCGCCCGCGCGCGCCCCTTGTCGCCGGCGCGCAGGCAGTGGCGCCGCCGGCCGCGCCGCAGCCACCCGCCCCTTGCGGCCAGCGCCGGCGCGTGCTGCTGGCCGAAGACAACCCGGTCAACGTCGAAGTGGCCAGCGCCATGCTCGACGGGCTGGGCCTGGACGTGCACTGTGCGTGCAACGGCGAGGAAGCGCTGCAGGCGGCGCGTGCCGAGCGCTACGAGCTGGTGCTGATGGATTGCCAGATGCCGGTGATGGACGGCTTCGCTGCCACCGCCGAAATCCGCCGCCACGAACAGCAAGACGGCACCGGCAAGGCGCTGCCGATCATCGCCATCACCGCCAACGCGATGCAGGGCGACCGCGAATCGTGCCTGGCGGCTGGCATGGACGACTACCTGAGCAAGCCGTTCACCCAGCAGCAACTGGCCGCGGCGCTCGGGCGCTGGATCTCGCTGCCGCGTGCGGCCACCGTGCACCACGACGACGACACGCCAGCGGCGGCGCCGCCCGCAACCGGCGCCCAGCGCGCCACCATCAACCAGCACGCGCTCGAGAACATCCGCGCGCTCAGCCGCGAGCGCGGCGACGCGCTGGTGCACAAGGTCGTCGCGGCCTATGTCGACGACACCCCGCTGCACCTGAGCACACTGCGCCAGGCCATCGTCCAGATCGACGCCGGTGGCTTGCGCAAGGCCGCGCACAGCCTCAAGTCGAGCAGCGCCAACGTCGGCGCCGAGGCGCTGGCCCAGCTGTGCAAGGACATGGAACAGCTCGGCCGCGCCGACAGCACGGAAGGCGCCTCGGGCATCCTGACCAATATGGAGCATGAGTTCCAGGCGGTACGGCATTCGCTCAGTGCCATCCTAGAGAAGGAAAGCTGATATGGCCCCCATCCCAACCAGGCGCGGCGTGGTGCTGGTCGCTGACGACGACCCCGTCATGCGATTGCTGATGCTCGAAATGCTCGGCCAGGTTGGCCTTGACGCGCTCGAAGCGGAAGATGGCCGGCAAGCGGTGGCCTACTTCCAGTCGATGGCGCCGGACCTGGTCCTGATGGACGTCGACATGCCCAAGCTGGACGGCTTTTCCGCCTGCCGCGAGATCCGCCGCATCGAAATCGGCGCCGCCGTGCCAATCATCATGGTCACCGGGGGCGACGACATCGAAGCGGTCACCAACGCCTACGAAGTGGGCGCCACCGACTTCGTCTCGAAACCGATCAACTGGCCCATCCTCGGCCACCGCGTGCTGTACGTGCTGCGCGCCAGTGCCGCCATCGTACGCCTGCGCATCGCCGACGCCCAAAACCGCGCCGTGCTGGCGGCCATTCCCGACACGTTTTTCCGCCTTAACAAGGATGGCTTCTATCTCGACTACGAACAGGGCCACGATTCCTCGGCCGCCTTCCCCGCCGCCACCTGCGTGGGCAAGCACATCACCGACGTGTTCCAGAAAGAGATCGCGGTGCGCCTGCTCGAACAGATGCACAATGTGCTCGATACCCAGCAGGTGCGCTCTGTCGACTACGAATTGATGCGCTTCGGCACCGTCCAGCATTTCGAGGCGCGCCTGGTCGCCACCGGCACCGACGAGGTGCTCGGCCTGGTGCGCGACATCAGCGAGCGCAAGCGCACCGAGGAACAGATCCGGCGCCTCGCATACTGCGACAGCCTGACCGGCATCCCGAACCGCCAGGCCTTCCTCGAAACGCTGGAGCGCGAGCTGCACCGCTCCAAGCAGGGCCACAAGAAATTCGCGGTGCTGTTCATGGACCTGGACGCGTTCAAGCGGGTCAACGACACGCTCGGCCACAACGTGGGCGACCACTTGCTCAAGATCGTCTCGGAGCGCTTGCGCGAAACGATCCGCCCCAGCGACCTGGTCTCGCGCGGCGACCAGGCCCACAATCTGGCGCGCCTGGGCGGCGACGAGTTCACGATCCTGATTCCCGACCTGGAACGGGTCGAGCATGCGCTCAACGTCGCGCACCGGGTCAAGGAGGCGATGCGCCGCCCTTTCCTCATCGACGGCAACGAGATCTTCGTCACCGCCAGCATCGGCATCTCGCTCTACCCCGAGGACGGCGACGATTGCAACTCGCTGCTCAAGTACGCCGACACGGCCATGTACCACGCCAAGAACTGCGGCAAGAACAACGCCAAGTTGTACAGCTCGTCGCTGACCATGCAGATCATGAGCCATGTCAAGCTTGAAGTGGGCCTGCGCAAGGCGCTCAGGAACGAGGAGCTGTACCTGCTGTACCAGCCGCAGATCGACGTGAAGACTTCCCAGATCGTGGGCGTCGAAGCGCTGGTGCGCTGGCGCCATCCGGAGCGCGGCATCATCTCCCCTACCGAGTTCATTCCGCTGGCCGAAGAGACCGGCTTGATCGTGCCGATCGGCGAGTGGGTGCTGCGCACCGCCTGCGCCCAGGCCCACGCCTGGCAAGTGCTGACCCGGCGCTCACTGCGCATGGCAGTGAACCTGTCGGCCAAGCAGTTCAAGGACGAGAACCTGAGCCAGATCGTGGTGTCGGCATTGCACGACACCGGGCTCGAACCGCGGCTGCTCGAGCTGGAGCTGACCGAAGGCACGCTGATGGACGACGCCCGGGCCACGCTGGCCACGCTAGAGCAACTACGGTCGATTGGCGTGTACCTGTCGATCGACGATTTCGGGACCGGTTACTCGTCGATGAACTACCTCAAGCGTTTCGACGTGCGCACGCTCAAGATCGACCGCAGTTTCATTTGCGGCCTGCCGCAGGATTCGGAAAACGCCGCCATCACGCGCGCCATCATCGCGATGGCGCACGGTTTGAAGATGGTGGTGGTGGCGGAAGGCGTCGAAACAGACGAGCAGCTGGTGCTGCTGGAGCAGTATGGTTGCGACATGGTACAGGGCTTCTACCTGGGCCATCCCTCGCCGCACGAATCGATCACCCTGATGCTGCAAAAGGCCGGCACCGACCTGGTCGCCGCCAAATAGACGTCGTCACCGCGTGCGTCCACTACTGTCCGGAATAAGTTGACGCGAGAGTGAGCATGCGGTCAGGCCGAATTCGCGGCCTGGCTTAAGGCCAAAATAATCACCCGACGTCGTCCTCGCGAACGCAGGGACGACGTTGATACTTGAGTTTCAAGTTTGATTATCGCGATTTCGGCAGCAGTGCGCGTGCGTCGGAACGATGGCTTTTTATTTCAAGGTCAGCGTGTATTTGGCCGCGCCAGGCAGCAGGGGCGTCGGCTTGCCGGCCACCCAATCAGCGTGCCCCAACAGGAAGAACGGCGACAGCGGATGCCCGCTCTGCCCGCCCGGCATGTTGAACACCCCCTGCTCTTCCTTGCCCGGCGTGACCGTCAGGCGCTCGGACTGGCCGAAATTGCGGCCGGCCACGCGCGGCATGTTGCCGTCGCCCGGCAGCTGGTCTGCCGGCGCCGCCAGCCAGTACTTCAGGAACGGCATGGCGTTACCGATTGGATGCCCGATCGCCGCCGCGTTACGCTCGCCCCAACTGGCAGCGGCCATCGGCTTGCCCTCTTTGGCCAGGTCGGCGATCACCTTGTCGATCGCGGCCAGTTGCACCGAGCGCCAATCCGTGTGCCCCGGTGGCAGCCAGGCGCTTGCCTGGGCATCGATCAGCCGCCCCAGCACCACCGGCCAGCGCGAACTGGCGGCCGCCACCGTGGCCTTCTCATCGAGCTGCGCCAGCGTGCCGTTCACGCCATCGTACAACTGCTCGTACAGCGCCCACATGAAATTGCGCGTGAGCCGGTAGCCCACCGAATCGACGCTGGCGCGCCCGCTCCAGCTGGTCGACAACAGGCGCTGGAATTCGGCGCGCGCCGCATGCTGCTCGAGCGCCTGCGCGTCCAGTGCCTTGAGCGCGCGCTCGCGCCATACCGTCATGAACAGCGCGCGATCATCGAGCATCACCCCGTACACGCTCTTGACGCTGGTCCTGGCACCCAGCGCCAGCAAGTCGTCGCGCGCCTGCTGGTTGCGCGCGCCGATGTCGAAGCCGCCGTCGCCGATCAGTTGCGCGCCGGCCCCGAGCAATTGGCGATTGTTGGCCGTCGACAGCTGGCCCGTTGGTGGATTGACGATGCGCGGATACTCACGCGGCGCCAGATTGCCCTCCCAGCTCGGCACCGCACCGTCGAGCGCCAGCGGAAATGTGGTGGCCGTGCCAGCCTGGGCGCGGCGCGGCAGCAAGCCCGCAATGGTCCAGCCGATGTTGCCCTTGTCGTCACCGGCCACGATGTTCTGGGCCGGAATGCCGATCGTGGCGGCCGCCGCCAGCGCCTCGTCGACGCTGTTGGCGTCCTCCAGCTTTTGCGGATTCAGGTTCAACGCGCCGGGGGCGTGCGCGACCCAATGGATCGCATAGAGTTTGCCGCCGGTTTCGCGCAGCGGGCCAAACGTACTTTCGCGCACCACCAGCCGTTCGGCCGGCGCGCCCTTGACCTGGATGGTTTCGACGCTGCTCTGCGGCGTCTCCCAGCCGCGCGGCGTGCGCACCTGGCCGGGGTGGGCGGTGTCGGCCCCCAGCTCCACCAGGTCCAGATAGTCGCCATAGCTGTTGGTGTAGCCCCAAGCCACGTGGCCATTGCTGCCGGCGATGATCAGGGGCGCGGCGCCGGGCAGCGTCACGCCAACCAGGCGCCGGGTCCCGCCGCGCGGGTCGGGCATTTGCAGCGCCAGCCGGTACCAGGTATTCGGCAGCGAAATCCCCAGGTGCATGTCGTCGGACACGATGGCGCCGCCATCGGCGCTGCGACTGCCAGCCACGGCCCAGTTGTTGCTGCCGACCGAGTCGATGAAATCGGCCATCGCCAGCGTGGCCGGTTTGCCGGCGCGCGGCTGGCCCCACCAGGGCGGCGGTGCCGCCGGGATGGCCGGGTTGAACGCGGCCACGCTGGCCGCGTCGAACGGCGCATCCCACTGGCTCGAATCGGGCAGCAGGAAAGCCAGTTGCTCGGCGCTGGCGTGTTCGCGCAGCCAGCCGCGCGCCAATTCGCGCGGCTCCTGATTACCCTGCAGGTCGAAGTACATCGCCCACACGACGAGCAGCGAGTCGGCCGCCGTCCAGGCGCGCGGCTTGACGCCAATCAGCGCGTATTCGAAGGGGTTCGCGCCGAGCGCTGCCAGGCCGGCGTTGATGCCGGCCGTATAGCGTTCGAGCAGTTGGCGGTCGGCCGGCGCCATCGCCAGCACCTCGCGTTCAGCGCGCGCGCGGAAGCGGTGCAGGCGGTGCGACCTGTCGACCGGCAGCGCGCGCGCGCCGAACAACTCGGCCAGCTCGCCGCCACCGACGCGGCGCAACAAATCCATCTGGAAGTAGCGCTCCTGGGCATGCACGAAGCCAGTCGCATAGGCGAGGTCGGCGCGGTTGGCGCCACTGATCAGGGGCACGCCCTGGGCATCGCGCGCCACCGTCACCGGTGCGCTCAGGCCGGCAGCCGGCTGAACGCCGTCAAGCCGGGCCAGGCTGGCGTGCAGATACAGCCAGACTCCCAGCAGGGCCAGCAGAACCAGACTAAGCAGGCCAAGCGCGATCCATTTCAACCAAGTCTTCATTGCACGATCTCCAGAGCGAACCAGCTGCGAAGTGTGCCAGAAAACACCGCTCCGAGGAACATTTTCAGTGGGGCGCACACGATTGATCTGGATCAGACAAGCCAGGCCTGGCCAACCTAAGCTGATAGTGGAATATTGAAAGGACAGATCATGCGAACCCTACTCTTGGCGTTGCTTGCCTTGGTGGCGGGCTGCACCACGCCGCAAGAGCGCGCAGCGAGCATGCAGGCAGAGATGGACCGTATGGTGCAAGCCTACGGGCCAGCTTGCGTTCGACTCGGCTATACCGCGCAAACCGATGCGTGGCGCAATTGCGTTCTGCATCTGAGCACCAAAGACGATATACAGCGCTATGCCTATAGCTATCCGCCCTACTACTTCGGCGGTTTTCCACATTCGCGCTGGGGCCCGTGGTAGGTGTTCAGTAGGGTGGAACCCCAAGGGGTCGAGCGCCTTCCACCTTTGCAGCGTGCGAGAAGATGGAAGGCGGCTATTTTCCATGCGCTCGAGCGGTTTTCCGCACCCGCGCTGGGGCTACTACAGCACGCCATCCTGGCGCAAGGCCGCGATCTCGGCGGCGCTGTAACCGAGATCGCCCAGCACCGCGTCGGTGTGCTGGCCCAGCGTCGGGCCCAGCCATTTGGTCGCGCCCGGCGTGGCCGATAGCTTGGGCGAGATGGCCGGCAGCTTGACCGGCGTCCCGTCGGCAAACTGATGCTGCTCGAACATGTCGCGCGCGAGAAATTGCGGATCGCTCATCATGTCGCGCACCGAATAGATTTTTCCGACCGGAACATCGGCCGCGCGCAAGACCTCGAGCGCGCTGGTGATGCTCTGGCCGTCGCACCAGGCCTGGATCGCCGTGTCGATCTCGGCGGTGCGCGCCACCCGGCCATCGTTGCGCGCCAACTGGGCGTCGCCCGCCAGGTCGATGCGTCCCATGGCCAGCATCAGGCGCTTGAAGATCGCGTCGCCGTTGCCGGCGATGACGATGTTCTCGCCATCGCCGGTGGTGTAGGTATTCGACGGCACGATACCCGGCAGCGCGCCGCCCGTGCGTTCGCGCACCACGCCCGCGTGGTCGAATTCGGGCACCAGCGACTCCATCAGGTTGAACACCGACTCATACAGCGCCACGTCGACCATCTGGCCCTGCCCGGCCGCGCGCCCGCCGGTGGCGTCGCGGTGGCGCAGGGCCAGCATGGCGCCGATCACGCCGTGCAGCGCCGCCACCGAGTCGCCGATGGACACGCCGACCCGCACCGGCGGCCGGTCCGCGTGGCCCGACACGTAGCGCAAGCCGCCCATCGATTCTCCGATCGCGCCGAAGCCGGGCTGGTCTTTCATCGGCCCCGTCTGGCCAAAGCCGGACAGGCGCACCATGATCGCGGCCGGATTCTCGGCCTTGAGCTGTTCGTAGCCGATGCCCCATTTCTCGAGCACGCCGGGACGGTAATTCTCGATCACGATGTCGGCCTCGAGCGCCAGCTGGCGCGCGATGGCGCGTCCGCGCGCATCCTTCAGGTTCAGCGTCAGGCTCTTCTTGTTGCGCGACTGGACCGACCACCACAGCGAGGTGCCGTCCTTGAGCACGCGCCAGCTGCGCAAGGGATCGCCGCCATCGGGCGCCTCCACCTTGATGACATCGGCGCCGAATTCGGCCAGCATGCGGGCGCAGAATGGACCGGCGATCAAGGTGCCCAGTTCGAGCACCTTGATGCCGGCCAGCGCGCCGACGGCCGTCATGTGGCGCGCCGATCGAGCATGGCGCGCGCGATGGTGCCGGTGTCCACGTATTCAAGTTCGCCACCGACCGGCACGCCGCGCGCCAAGCGGCTCACGCGCAAGCCGCGCGCCTTGAGCATCTCGCTGATGTAATGGGCGGTGGCCTCGCCCTCGTTGGTGAAATTGGTCGCCAGCACCACCTCGGCGACGACGCCGTCGGCCGCGCGTGCGATCAGCTTTTCAAGGTGGATGTCTTTCGGGCCGATGCCATCGAGCGGCGACAGGCGCCCCATCAGCACGAAATACAAGCCCTTGTAGGTCATGGTCTGCTCGATCATGAGCTGGTCGGCCGGGGTTTCGACGACACACAGCAGCTTGGTATCACGGGTCTCGTCGAGGCAGGTGTCGCACACTTCGGTTTCGGTGAAGGTATTGCACTGGACGCAATGGTGCACCGTGTCGACCGCCTGGTACAGGGCGCGCGAAAGCATGGCCGCGCCCTCGCGGTCATGCTGGAGCAGGTGAAAGGCCATGCGCTGCGCCGATTTCGGGCCGATGCCGGGCAGGCGGCGCAGCGCTTCGGTCAGGAAATCGAGCGACTTGGACATGCTTAGAACGGCATCTTGAAACCGGGCGGCAGCTGCATGCCCGCTGTCAGGCCACCCATTTTCTCGGCAGAGGTGGCTTCGGCCTTGCGCACGGCGTCGTTGAAGGCGGCGGCGACCAGGTCTTCGAGCATGTCCTTGTCGTCGGCCAGCAGCGACGGGTCGATGGTGACACGCTTGACGTCGTTCTTGCACGTCATGACAACCTTGACCAGTCCGGCGCCGGACTGGCCTTCGACCTCAACGAGCGCCAACGCGTCCTGGGCTTTCTTCATATTGTCTTGCATGGCTTGCGCTTGTTTCATCAAGCCGGCGAGTTGGTTCTTCATCATGGGTTCTCCGAATACTAAAAAATAGACAAATTAAGGGGGAATTAATTCCGTGTTCAGGCCGGCGCGGAGGGCGCCGGGCGGATCGAGCCGGGCACCACCATCGCATCGAAATCGCGCATCAGCTGCTGCACGAAAGGATCGGCCGCGACGGTTTGCTCGGCGTCGCGCTGGCATTGCTCGCGGTAGGCCTGGGCTTCCACACCGGCCGTGTACCAGACCTGGCCGATGTCGATCTCGACATGGACCTTGACGTCGGCAAAACGCTCCTGCAGCGCGGCGCTGAGTTTGTCGGTGTTGCCGCTGGCGCGCAGCGTGTCGATCGGCACGCGCAGGCGGAACGTGGCCAGGTGGCCGTCGCACACGCACTCGACCAGTTCGGTTTGCAGGGCCAGCTGCTGGGCCACGCCACGCAGCGGCAGGCCGGCGGCCAGGGCCGGCCAATTGCCGTCCCAGCCGATCGACGCCACGGCAGTGATCACGTACGGCGGGCGCGGCGCGGCGGGCGCGCGCAACACGGGCGGCACCGTCACCGCGGCCGGGGCATCCTGGACCAGCGCACTGTCGTCGGAAAATTCGGTGACCCAGGACGGCGGTTCGTCGTCGCCGGGCGCCGGGTCGTCGGCTTGAGGCACGGCGACAGCTTGCGGCGCGCCTGCCTGATCCCATGGCGGCGGCGCGGCGGGCGTGGCTGCAGCCTGCGGGGCGGGCGGTGGCGCGGGCTCGGGCTCCGCGGGCGGGGCCGCGGCAGCGGCATTGGCGGCCGCCTGGTTCGACATCGCGGTCGGCCGTTTGGGCGCCACGTTCTGGCCACGGCTGGCGGCGCGGGCCGCCTCGAGTGCGGCGTTGATCGCGGCGCGCGCGGTATTCATCGCTGGCGCGGCCGCTGATGCGGCGGGCGGCGCAGGCGGGCGCGCGACTGGCGGCGCTGGCGGCGGCGCTGGTGCCACTGCTGCGTGGCTGGCCACGGCCGCCGAGGCAGCGCGCGCCGGGGCCGGCGCCGGCCGCGCGGCGGGAGCGGCCGAACGCGCAGGCGCGGGCGCCACGCCTTCTGCGCCACCGTTACCGGGGCGGAAAGCGAGCATGCGCAGCAAGGTCATGGTGAAGCCGGCGTATTCATCCGGCGCCAGGCCGATCTCGTTGCGGCCATGGACGGCGATCTGGTAATACAACTGCACTTCCTGGGCGTCGAAGGATTCGGCCAGGCGCAGGATATCGGCCAGCTCCGGCAAATCGTCGGGCACGGCCGACGGCACACTTTGCGCCAGGGCGATGCGGTGCAGCAGCGTGCCCAGGTCTTGCAGCGCGCCGTTGTAGGACAGGCTGCGGCTGGCCATTTCGTCGGCCACGGCCATCAGGTCGGCGCCGTCCTGCGCCAGCAGCGCGTCGAGCAGGCGCACCAGGTAGGTCTGGTCGAGCGCGCCCAGCATGCCCTGCACCGCGTCCAGCGTGACCTGGCCGGCGGCGTAGGCGATCGCCTGGTCGGTCAGCGACAGCGCGTCGCGCATCGAACCGTGCGCGCCCTGGGCCAGCAGGCGCAAGGCCGGCTGCTCGAAGCTGATGCCTTCCTGGCCGAGGATGTTATCGAGGTGGCCGATGATGTGCCCGGGCGGCATCTGCTTGAGGTTGAACTGAAGGCAGCGCGAGAGCACGGTGACGGGAATTTTCTGCGGATCGGTCGTCGCCAGGATGAACTTGACGTGCTCGGGCGGCTCCTCGAGCGTCTTCAACATCGAATTGAAGGCATGGTTGGTCAGCATGTGCACCTCGTCGATCATATAGACCTTGAAGCGCGCGTTCGACGGCGCGTAGACCGCCTGTTCGAGCAGCTGGGCCATTTCATCGACGCCGCGGTTCGATGCCGCGTCCATTTCGATGTAGTCGACGAAGCGGCCGGCATCGATCGCCACGCAGGCATCGCACACGCCGCAGGGCGAGGCGGTGATGCCGCCGGCGCCGTCCGGACCGATGCAATTGAGCGATTTGGCCAGGATCCGCGAGAGCGTGGTCTTGCCGACACCACGCGTCCCGGTGAACAGGTAGGCATGGTGCAGGCGGCCGCTGCGCAGCGCATGCGACAAAGCGCGCACCACGTGCTCCTGGCCGACGAGCGTTTCGAAGTTCTTGGGACGGTATTTGCGAGCGAGGACTTGATAGGACATGGCTGATTTTACCGTAGATCGCGGGCACGAAAACGGCCATTGTAGCAAGCCGCGTGCAAGCCGGTCGAATCGGCCGCCTGGCGCGCGCTGCAACGCCAGGCGGCGGTGCGCGGCCAGCCCGGCGCGCGCACCGTTCCCAGACTGATTACGCCGCCTGGCGGCTGGCGATGGCAAGGTCCTTGTCGGATTCGCCGATGTGATGAATCAACCAGTCGCGCATAAAATGCAGCACTTCGATGGTGAGCGCGGCGACGCCGCTTTCGAAGCGGTGCTGCAAGTCCAGCACTTGCACGAGCAGCGATTCGTGCTCACGCTTGTGCGCCAGATAGCCGCCATACTGCATCTCTTGCATCATGTCTTCTTCGCGCCGGAAATGCTCTTGAGTGTAGGTGATCAGGTTGCGCAGCACCTTGGCCAAGGCATCCTTGCCTTTACCCTCTTGCATCAATGTATGAAGGCGATTGACCATGTCGATCAATTTCTGGTGGTCATGGTCGATGAAATTATTGCCGACGGCAAGGTCATGAGACCAAACGAGATAAGTCATTATTTTCCCCTGGAGTGGTATGGAGCCAGCGGACGCGGATAGCCGCGACTGGCCCCGGGGGATATGCAAACAACATGCCATCGTTACAATGTAACAGCCGCGCAGAGGGGGCGGCATGATGCCTTCTCGATAACAAGAAGTTCTTCTTCGAAATGGGAGAATGGCAGGACAGAGGGTGCGAAATAAAACGAAAGGGGCGAGCCTGATCTGCGGCACTTATGGTTTATAGCCGTGGCTGCTTCGTTCCCGACCTGACCAGGTTAGCCATTCCACAATGCGCAGGGGCCCGCCGGTGGCAATTATAACCGAGCGCGCCACTTTGTGGGCCGCCGCCGCCAAACCCGTGATTAGGAACAAGTCCTAAAACCCGGGACAGACTAAGGTTTCACGCTGCGATACCTTAGTCTGTCCCGGGTTTTGATGGCTCAGATACCCAGTTGCTGCCAGATGGCATCGATGCGCTGCTTCACTTCGGCTGTCATGGCGATCGTCGTACCCCATTCGCGGCTGGTCTCGCCGGGCCACTTGTTGGTCGCGTCGATGCCCATCTTGCTGCCCAGGCCGCTGACTGGCGAGGCGAAATCGAGATAGTCGATCGGCGTGTTCTCCACCAGCGTGGTGTCGCGCGTCGGGTCGACCCGCGTCGTGATGGCCCAGATCACTTCCTTCCAGTCGCGGATGTTGACGTCTTCGTCGACCACCACGATGAACTTGGTGTACATGAACTGGCGCAGGAAGCTCCAGACACCGAACATGACGCGCTTGGCGTGGCCGGCGTACTGCTTTTTCATCTGCACCACGGCCATGCGGTAGCTGCAGCCCTCGGGCGGCAAGTAGAAGTCGGTGATCTCGCTGAACTGCTTTTGCAGCAGGGGGATGAACACTTCATTGAGCGCCACCCCCAGCACCGCCGGCTCGTCCGGCGGCTTGCCGGTGTAGGTCGAGTGGTAGATCGGGTTGCGCCGCATCGTGATGCGATCGATCGTAAACACCGGAAAGCTGTCCTGCTCATTGTAGTAGCCAGTATGGTCGCCAAACGGACCTTCCAGCGCATGCTCGTAGCCGCTCGGGTGGCCGGGGTCGGCATAGATATGCCCTTCGAGCACGATCTCGGCCGTCGCCGGCACCCGCAACTCGCTGCCGATCGCCTTCGTCAGCACCGTGCGGCTGCCGCGCAGCAAGCCGGCGAACTGGTATTCGGACAGGCTGTCGGGCACCGGCGTGACCGCGCCCAGGATGGTGGCCGGATCGGCCCCCAGCGCCACCGCCACCGGATACGGCGCGCCCTTGGTGGCGATGCCATGCTCGCGAAAATCGAGCGCGCCGCCCCGATGGGCCAGCCAGCGCATGATCACCTTGTTGCGCCCAATCACCTGCTGGCGGTAGATGCCCAGATTCTGGCGCTTCTTGTGCGGCCCCTTGGTGATCACCAGCCCCCAGGTGATCAGGGGCGCCACGTCGCCCGGCCAGCAGTGCTGGATCGGCAACCGCGCCAGATCGACGTCCTGCCCTTCCCAGACGATATCCTGGCAGGGCGCGCCACGGGTTTCCTTGGGCGACATGTCCCACAGCGACTTGACCAGCGAGCCGAGCCCCATCAAATCCTTGAAATCCTTGGGCGGCTCGGGCTCCTTCAGACGCGCCAGCACGTGGCCGATCTTGCGCAGCTCGCTCACCTCGTCCGCGCCCATGCCCAGCGCCACCCGGCGCGGCGTGCCGAACAGGTTGCCCAGCACCGGCATCGCGTGCCCGCTCGGGTTTTCGAACAATAAAGCCGGTCCAGACGCCCGCAAAGTCCGGTCGCAGACCTCGGTCATCTCCAAATATGGCGAAACTGGCAAGGAAATGCGCTTAAGTTCGCCCATTTCTTGCAGTTGGGAAATAAAATCTCGCAAATCAGAATAGTTCATCAGTTTTTAATTCTTTTTTTCGTGTGGACATGGTTGTTGAAAGAGCCACCCCAAGTGGTTGATTTCATAGGACTTTGCTGCGCCGCAGCAGAAAAAGTAAGATCTAAAAGTAATAATGAACAGGAGTGTTAGTATTGACTTGATATAAACGAGCTTCTACAATTTGCCTACTTGATGAGACAGCTGCGTCCGAGGACTCGATTTTAGCCTGTCTCAACCATTCAAGGGGTCGGGGCCCCAATGACATTTTAAGGAGTGTTTTCAATAGGCGTCTGCCTAATCCCCCGAAACAGTTGTTTAGCCACTGGTCCAATACCACAGGGAACGACCAGCTGTAGCGAGCAATGACGGCGTTAATCGTGCGCAACAGCGGCGATAGACGATATTTCTGATGCACGGCATTCGTGAGCCCGTTGCGCCATTGCGCAGCGTCGGGAACTCTTGTGCCGCGACAAAGGGGAATTCGATGACAAATCGTTTCAACGGGTCGAGCGCAGCGCTCTCCCACTCCAAGGCCAGCCAGCCTGTCACGTGGACTTCCGTGACCAAAACGGCACGTAGTGTCCTCACTACTGCGCAACACACCTTGACCGTGTTTGGTCTGTCCGCCGTGGCGGTCATCGTCCTGCTGTACGTCCGGCCCGACCTGGCCAAGGCGGTTTCGCATTTCCTCGCGCCGGAAGCGGCCGAGGCGCAGGTCCAGGCCCCTTCCCTGGCCGACCTGATGGAAGCACCGGGCGAAGCGGCCGTCGAAGCGCCAGCGGCGCCCCTGACGGCCGAAGAGAAGGCGATGCTGGGAAATAAGAAGCAGCAAGCTTTCGTCACCAGCTGGCTCTCCAAGCGCTACCGCGTGGCCGGCGATGCTGCCAATATGCTGGTCTCGACGGCCTACCTGACGGCGCGTGAGATCAAGCTCGATCCGCTGCTGATCCTGGCCGTCATGGCGATCGAATCGGGCTTGAACCCGTTCGCCGAAAGCCCGGTCGGTGCCCAGGGCTTGATGCAGGTGATGTCCAAGGTCCACCATGAAAAGTTCCAGGACATGGGTGGCGTGCAAGCGGCGCTCAATCCGGTGGCCAATATCCGGGTCGGCTCGCTGATCCTCAAGGATTATGTGCAGCGCGGCGGTTCGGTCGAGGCCGGCTTGAAGAGCTACGTGGGTGCGGCCGCATTTGAAACCGACGCCGGCTATGGCTCGCTGGTGCTGGCCGAGTACCACAAGCTCAAGCAGGTTGCCACGGGCAAGAACGTGCCGATCCGCACCCCTGCGCCGGTGGCCCCTCCGAAGGTTGATCACGAGCAGATCGCCGGCCTGTAAGCGCGGTCTTGCCATATGAAAAAAGCCACCTTTTCGGTGGCTTTTTTGCATTCGTCGTTCCCGCGCAGGAACCCATACACCGCATGAATTTCTTCCATGCCCTTTAATCCGGCGGGGTATGGATTCCCACCGGGAATGACGGCATGATTCACAAGCTAGCGGCGCGTATCGGCCGCCACTTCGTCGCCGCGCAGCTTCGGCGCCAGCTTGTCGAGCACGCCGTTGACATACTTGTGGCCGTCGATGCCGCCGAACGATTTGGTCAGCTCGACCGCCTCATTGATCACCACCCGATAGGGAATGTCCAGGTTGTACTTGAGCTCATAGGCGCCGATCAGCAGCACGCCGTGCTCAATCGGCGACAGCTCGGCCACGCTGCGGTCGATCAGCGGCGCGAACGCTTCGCGCAAGGCCACCGAATCCTTGATGGCGCCGTACAGCAGCGCGGCGAAATGGTCGGCGTCGGCCTTCTCGAAACCATGCGCGGCACGGATGTTGTTGACCACTGTCGTCGCGTCTTCATTATTAAGCAGCCATTGGTACAGTCCCTGCAGGGCGAACTCGCGCGCGCGGTGGCGCGGCGTGCGGTTCTTGCTGGGATTGGCGTGCGCGATTTTCTCTGTCATGTTGCGATCCTGTTCTTAATATGCGGATTTATTCTTCTTCTGCCTGCAGCTCGTCGAGCGCAATCAGCAGGTTGGCCATCTCGACTGCGCAACGCGCCGCCTCCATGCCCTTTTCGGCCATGCGGGCTTCGGCCTGCTCGTCGTTCTCGGTGGTGAGCACGGCGTTGGCGATGGCGATGCCGTAGTCCAGGCCAACGCGGGTGATGCCGGCGCCGGACTCGTTCGACACCAGTTCGAAATGGTAGGTCTCACCGCGGATCACTGCGCCCAGCGCCACCAGGGCGTCAAATTGCTCCGTCTCGGCCATCTTCTGCAGCGCCAGCGGCACTTCCAGCGCGCCCGGCACGGTCACGTGCAACACGTCTTCGTCGGCCACGCCCAGGTGCTTCAGTTCGGCCAGGCAGGACGACAGCAGGCCGTGCCCGACGTCGGCGTTGAAACGGGCTTGCACGATGCCGATGCGCAGGCCGGCGCCGGTCAGGTTGCTTTCATAGGTACCTACGCTCATGGCGGACTCTCTCTTGATCTGACTACTATATATAAGGGGAATGTCGAAGTGTACCGCGTCAGGGTGCCGGTTTGGCGAGATAACCGGTCACTTCGAGATTAAAGCCGGTCATCGATGGCATCTTGCGCGGCGAGGCCATCAGCTGCATCTTGCCCACGCCCAGGTCGCGCAGGATTTGCGCGCCGATCCCGTAGTTGCGCAAGTCCATGCTGGCCGCGCGCGCCTGGGGCCGGGATTCCGGCGTGTCGAGCGCGCTGAACTGGGAAAACAGCTGTTCGGCCGACTCGCCGCAATTGAGCAGCACCATCACGCCGCGCTCGGAGGCCTGGATTGCCTGCATGGCCGAGGCCATGGTCCAGGAGTGGGTGGTCGCCTTCGTCTCGAGCACGTCCAGGATCGACACTGGCTCGTGCACCCGCACCAGCGATTCGCGCGCCGGATCGATCTCGCCATGCACCATGGCCAGGTGGGCCGAGCCGCTGGGCTTGTCGCGGAAGGCGATCAGGCGAAACTGGCCAAAGGCGGTGTTCATGGGCCGCTCGGCCAGGCGCTCGACCAGGCATTCGTTCTGGCCCCGGTAGTGGATCAGGTCGGCGATCGTGCCCACTTTCAGATTGTGTTCGCGGGCAAATTCAAGCAGGTCCGGCAAGCGCGCCATGGTGCCGTCGTCCTTCATGATCTCGCAGATCACCGAAGCCGGCGTCAGGCCGGCCATCTCGGTGAGGTCGCAGCCGGCCTCGGTGTGGCCGGCGCGCATGAGCACGCCGCCGCGCACGGCCTTGAGCGGGAAGATGTGGCCGGGCTGGACGATGTCGGCCGGGGTCGCGTCCCTGGCCACGGCCGTGGCGATGGTGCGGGCCCGGTCGGCCGCCGAAATGCCGGTGGTGACGCCCTCGGCCGCCTCGATCGAGACGGTGAAATTGGTGCCGAACGAGGTGCCATTGCGGGTCGTCATCATCGACAGGTCCAACTGCGCGCAGCGCTCCTCGGTCAGGGTCAGGCACACCAGGCCGCGCGCGTGCTTGATCATGAAGTTGATCGCCTCGGGCGTGACGAAGTCGGCGGCCAGCACCAGGTCGCCCTCGTTTTCACGGTCTTCCTCGTCAACCAGGATGACCATGCGGCCAGCGCGCAGTTCGGCGACGATTTCAGGGGTGGTGGCGATAGACATGGGGGAACTCCTCGGATGCGGGCGGCGATAGCGTAATCCGCTATTTTAAAGGATTTACCGGAATTCAACTGAGCAAACACCCCCGTACCTGCCCCGGGCAGGGACCGGGAACGACGGCGTCCCCTCAGATCGTTACCGATCTACAACAAAATGAGGTAAATTGTGAACTGAATATAATTTACATGAGACAAAAATCGAGGCGGCGCACGCGTCTCGATTATGATAATCGGGCACGCCGCCCGTTTTTTTGGAGTTCCCCATGCCAGAGACCACCACGACTCGCCTGCCGGAGCCGCTCTGATGTCAACCATCTTGGTGGTCGACGACCGCCCCAGCAACCGCCGCTTCCTGCTCTCGCTGCTCGGCTTCACCCAACATCGCCTGCTCGAGGCGGAGGACGGCGCCCGCGCCCTGCAACTGGTGCGCGCCGAGCGCCCCGACCTGATCATCACCGACATCCTGATGCCGACCATGGACGGCTACGAATTCGTGCAGCGCCTGCGCGCCGATCCGGCGCTGGCCGCCACCCCCGTCATCTTCTATTCGGCCACCTTCGCCGTCAGCGAGACCATGGCCATGGCGCGCAGCTGTGGGGTGCAGACGGTGCTCTCCAAGCCGGCCGACGCCCAGCAGATTTTCGACGCCATCAACATCGAGCTGGGACTGAGCGAGACGCCCATGCTGGCGCCGCCACTGGCGCCGGACGGCGCGCCAGTGCCACAGTTCCTGGTGCCCGAAGCGCCGGGGTCGGCCGAACAGGACATCGTCGCCACGCTGGCGCGCCACGGCCACGCTGCGCCGGCGCTGGCGCGCGAGCTGACCTTGCTGTTCCATACGCGCGGCGACAGCCTGCAAAAAATGGCGACCCAGCTGGCGGGCCTGGAGGAACTGTGCCTGCGCGTGGGTGCCGAGCGCAATGTCGAGGCGATGATCGCCTTGTTCGCCCAAGGCGCGCGCGCGATCCTCGACGCCGGCTGCGTGGCCCTGTGCCTGCTCGACAGCACCGAACGCGAGGTGCGCCACCTGTGCGCCGACGGCATGGCGGCGCGCCTGCTGGCCGGCCAGGAACTGAACCGGCGCCACCTGCCCGGCGCCCTGCTCGATGCGCGCCAGCCACTGCGCCTGCACGGCGCCGAACCGCGCCTGGCCAACCTGCCCGACGGCCATCCGCCGGCCACCTCCCTGCTCGGCCTGGCGATCACGGCCCAGGGCCAGCTGTACGGCTGGCTGTACGCCACCCGCGATGCGGCGGCACCGCCGTTCAGCGCCGACGACGAGCGCATCGCCACCACGCTGGCAGCGCGGCTGGCCCTGGCCTATGAAAACCTGACCCTGTACGACCTGGTGCAGCGCCATGCGGCCCAGCTGCAGCTGGAGGCGACGGCGCGCCGGCAAACCGATGCCGCCCTCAGCGCCAGCCGCCACCAGCTTGAGTTCTTCAACAACCACGATCCGCTGACCTTGCTGCCGAACCGCGCCCGCCTGAGCCAGCGGCTGCACCAGCAGCTCGACGCGGCGCGCCAAGATGGGCGCCAGCTGGCGCTGCTGCTGTTCGACATCGACCGCCTGCAGCGCGTCAACGACAGCCTGGGCCACGCCAGCGGCGATTACGTGCTGCAGGAAGTGGCGCGCCGCGCCGCGCTGCTCAAGCACCCCAGCGACACCCTGGCCCACCTGGGCAGCGACGAATTCGTGCTGGTGCTGACCCAATTCCAGGACCCGGACGAGCTGCTGGTGGCGGCGCGCCGCCTGACCGACGCCATCGCCCAGCCGGTGCAGGTGGGCGGCCACGACCTGACCATCACGTCCAGCGTCGGCATCAGCATCTATCCGCGCGACGCCCACACCCCCGGCGAATTGCTCAAGGCGGCCGACGTGGCGCTGGCCCACTGCAAAGAGTCGGGCCGCAACAGCGTGCGGTTTTTCAAGGGCGAGATGAACGTCCACGCCTTGCGCTGGATGGACATCGAAACCCAGTTGCGGCGCGCCATCGAGCGCGGCGAACTGAGTCTGCACTACCAGCCCCAGGTCTCGCTGACGACCGGACAGATCAGCAGCATGGAGGCGCTGCTGCGCTGGAACAACGCCGAACTGGGGCCGGTGGCGCCGGGCGACTTCATCCACGTGGCCGAGGATACGGGCTTGATTTTGCCGATTGGCAACTGGGTGATCGACCAGGCGTGCCGCCAGAACCAGGCCTGGCAGGACGCCGGCTTGCCCCAGCTGCGGGTGGCGGTGAACGTCTCGGCCCACCAGTTTGGCGCCGGCAACGTGCCGGCCGTGGTGCGCGCCGCGCTCGAGGCGAGCGGGCTCAAGGCGCGTTACCTCGAACTGGAATTGACCGAGAGCGTGATGATGGGCGACAGCGAGGCCACCCGCGCCCAGCTGGCCGAACTGGCCAGCATGGGGGTGTCGATCTCGCTCGACGACTTCGGCACCGGCTACTGCTCGCTGGGCTACCTGTCGCGCTTCATGCTCGACAAGCTCAAGATCGACCAGAGCTTCGTGCGTGACATTACCACCGAGCCGCGCAGCGCCGCCATCGCCCAGGCCACGGTGGCGCTGGCCCACGGCCTGTCGCTGACGGTGACGGCCGAAGGGGTGGAAACGGCGGGCCAGTTGCAGTTCCTGGCATCGATCGGTTGCGACCAGGTGCAAGGCTACCTGTTCAGCCGTCCATTGCCGCATGACGAGATGGCGCTGTTGCTGCGCAAAGGCTGCGTGCTGCCGGCCAGCAAGGAGTAGAATTCGCGCACTGCGAACAACTCCGAAGACATCCCGATGACCCGTTTTTTCTTCCGTAGCGCCTGCGCGGCAGCCCTGCTGCTTGCGCATCTGCTACCCGCCCAGGCGGACATCACCCTGTCGGCTCCGATTCCCGTTGGCCCCCAGGTCCGGGTCGGCAAGCTGCCCAACGGCCTGAGCTACTATATCCAGAAAAATGGCAAACCGGAGCAAAAAGTCGAATTGCGGCTGGTGCTCAAGGTCGGCTCCATCCTCGAGGACGAGGACCAGCAGGGCCTGGCGCACTTCACCGAGCACATGGCGTTCAACGGTTCGACCAACTTCAAGAAGCACGAGCTGGTGTCCTACCTGCAGTCGATCGGGGTCAAGTTCGGCGCCGACCTGAATGCCTACACGAGCTTCGACGAAACGGTCTACATCCTGCCCATTCCCACCGGCAAGAAGGAAAACCTCGAGCGCGGCATGCTGGTGCTGCAGGACTGGGCCCAGGGCCTGAGCCTGAACGACGCCGACATCGACAAGGAGCGCGACATCATCCTCGAAGAACTGCGCCTGGGCAAAGGGGCCGGCGATCGCATGAACAAGGTGCTCTACCCGAAGCTCTACAACGGATCGCGCTACGCGCAGCGCCTGCCGATCGGCAAGGAGGCGATCCTCAAGAATTTCAAGCATGAGGCCATCAAGCGCTTCTACCACGACTGGTACCGGCCCGACCTGATGGCCGTGGTGGTGGTCGGCGACGTCGAGCCGGACCAGGCCGAGGCGATGATCCAGTCCCATTTCGCTGCCTTGAAGAACCCGGTCAAGGAGCGCAAGCGCGGCGAGACGCCGATTCCCGTGCGCGCCAGCACCGAAGCTTTGGTCGTCACGGACAAGGAAGCGTCCGGCAACATGCTGCTGATCCGCTACCCGGTGCAAGAGGCGCAAGAGCGCGACACCTTCGGCCACTACCGCGAGAAGCTGGTCGAGGCACTGTTTGGCACCATGCTCGGCCAGCGCCTGCAGGAGCTGGCCCAGCTCCCCAGCCCGCCCTTCCTGGGCGGCGCCAGCGGCATGGGCAAGCTGACGGCGCACTATAAATCGTACAACGCGGTCGCCGCGCTCGGCCCGGGCGGCGCCGCGCCGGCGATCGAGGCGCTGGTGCAGGAGAATGCGCGCGCGCGCAGCTTCGGCTTTTCAGCGGCCGAACTGGAGCGGGCAAAGAAGAACATGATGCGCAGCTACGAGCGCGCCTACGCCGAGCGCGACAAGACCGATTCGGCCAACTACGTGGGCGAGTACGTGCGCAACTTCCTTGAGCACGAATCGATCCCCGGCATCGAGAATGAATTTCGCTATGTCGGCGAGCTGGTGCCGGGCATCGGCCTTGACGAAGTGAACCGCTTCGCGCGCGCCACCATCCCGGCCGACAGCGCCAAGCTGGTGATCTTCATGGGCTCGGACAAGCCTGGCTTGCCGGTGCCGGATGGCGCGCAACTGCTGTCGAACATGGCCGCCGCCGAAAAAATGGCGCCGCAACCGCGCCAGGACAAGGCCGTCGCCGCCAGCCTGATGGACAAGCCACCCAAGGCGGGCAGCATCGTCGCCGAGACGCACGACGCCGCGCTCGGCCTGACCCGGCTGACGCTGTCAAATGGCGTCAAGGTGATCCTCAAGCCGACTGACTTTCGCAACGACCAGGTGATACTGGGCGCGAGCCGCTATGGTGGCCAGATGCTGTTTGGCGAAAAGGATAATTTCAACGCACGCTACGCCAATGCGGTGGTGTCGACCATGGGGGTGAAGGAGTATTCGCCGATCGAATTGCAAAAGATCCTGGCCGGCAAGAGCGCGGGCGCGCGCATGAGTCTTGGCAATTACACCGACAACATCAGTGGCGGCTCGGGCAGCGCCGAGGTGGAGACCATGCTGCAGCTGGTCTACCTGCAGTTCACCGGCGCGCGGCGCGACGAAGACCTGTACCAGTCCTTCATCGGCAAGCAGGCCGAGGCGGCGCGCAACACCATGGCGCAACCGGAATCGGTGTTTCGCGACACCGTGCTGGCGACCATGTACGACAATCACCCGCGGCTGGCGCGCGCGGCGCGGCCGGACGACTTCTCCAAGGTCAGCCTGGAGCGCAGCCTGGAGATCTACAAGGAGCGTTTCTCCAGCGCCCGGGACCTGACCTTCATCCTGGTCGGCAGCTTCGAGCTCGACAAGATCAAGCCGCTGCTGGCGACCTATCTGGCCAGCCTGCCGGTGGGCGAGCTGCTGGTGGCCTACCGCGACGTCGGCGTGCGTCCGGTCAGCGGCGTGGTGCGCAAGGAAGTGCACAGCGGTACCGAGGCCAAGAGCAATGTCGCGATCAATTTCAGCGGCGACGCCGTGTACTCGGAGCCGGAGCTGCTGCGCTTCCACGCGATGCTCGAAGCGATGAACATCCGCATCACCGACATCCTGCGCGAGAAGCTGGCACTGATCTACGGCGGCGGCATGAACGGCGGGATCAACCGCATCCCGTACGGGAACTACGTGATCGGCCTGTCACTGCCGACCGGTCCGGCCAATGTCGACAAGGTGATCGCCGCAGCCTTCGCCGAGATCGCGCGCATGAAGGAACAGGGGCCCGATCCGGAGGACTTGAACAAGGTCAAGCAGAACTGGCTGCAGGCCCACCAGAAGTCGATGCGGGAAAATGGCTACTGGCTGGGGCGCCTGCAATCGGCGCAATTGCAGGGCACCGATCCGGCGGAAATCTTAAAGTATGAGCAGCAGGTCAATGCGCTCACGGTGGAGGATTTGAAGGCCGCGGCGAAGCGCTACTTCAACATGGAGAACTATGTGCAGGTGGTGCTGTATCCGGAGAAGTAAAGCTGGTACGAGCTGTGAAATCAATATAGTCACCAGACCGTAGGGTGGAAAAGCGCAGCGCCTTCCACCTTCTCCAGCGCTGGAGAAGGTGGAAGGCGGCTGCGCCTTTTCCACCCTACGTGTTTGTGAACAATTCGATTGCACGATCAAAACGTCATTGCCGCGCAGGTTCGCGCATTCGCCCGAACGGCAAGTCAAGTTTTCGGGTTATTCACAAGTGTTACGACACCCGGGAACTATTTCAGGTACTTGTCGAACCACGCCAGGGTGCGTGCGCGCTGGTCGCGCTGGTTCTCCGGCTTGCGAATCGCATGGCCTTCGCCGTCGTAGATCACCAGCGCGGTCGGCGTGCCCATCGCGCGCAAGCCGTGCCAGAATTCCACCGATTGCGCGGCCGGGGTTTCGACGTCGCGTTCGCCCACATACATCAGGGTCGGCGTCTTCGCATTCTTGATCGATTCGATCGGCGAAGCGGCCCGGTAGATGGCCGGATCGTCATAGGCCGAAGCGCCGAAGAACGGCACCATCCACTGATCGATGCCGTTCTGGCCGTAGTAGCTGATCCAGTTGGCGATTCCCGCACCGGCCACGGCCGCCTTGAAGCGCTGGCTGTGGGTCACGCCCCACATGGTCATGTAGCCGCCGTATGAATGGCCGGTCAGGCCGAGCCGCGCGCCGTCGATCGGTGCGACCTTGAGCGCCGCGTCGACACCGGCCAGGATGTCGCGCCAGTCGCCACCGCCGAAATCGCGCTTGTTGGCGCTCGAGAAGGCGATCCCCTGTCCGTAGCTGCCGCGCGGATTGGGCATGAACACGAAGTAGCCGCGCTGGACCAGTTCGCGCAGCGAACCGCCACGCTCGCCGCCGGCCACGAAGCGCGGTGAGGCCGCCGCCGCCGGACCGCCGTGCACCTGCACGATCATCGGATACTTCTTGCCCGCCTCCAGCGTCAGCGGCCCGACCAGCCAGCCTTGCACCTTGAAACCGTCATTGGTCCAGGCAACGCTGCGCCCGGACACCTGTGGCGCGAAACTGTCGTTGTCGTGGGTGAGCTGGGCCAGCTTTGGCAGGCGCCCGGCCATGATGTGCGAGGCGTGCTCGAAGTCTTCCTGCACCGAGGCGGCGACGGCGCCGTCAGCGCTGAACACGAAGCGGCCCTGGCGCGAACCGGACGCCGACACCGGGCCCGACCACAAGGTGCGGTGGCTGAGCGCGACCGGATCGATCGCCATCAGTGCGCTGTCGCTGCCCACCAGCGCCGACGCCAGCAACTGCTTGCCGTGCCAGCTCAAGCCATTGAACGAGCCGGCGAAACCCGGCGTGGCGTCATGTGCTTCGCCGCCAGCGAGCGGCACCGTGAACACGTCGCCGCCGATCGAACCGAAGTCGCTCATCAGGCCGCCGATGAAGGCGACCGTCTTGCCGTCGGGCGAAACGCGCGGAATGTTCATCTGCAGCTTTGGCGCGGCGATAATGCGCAATTCGCCGCTGGCCGCATCGACATGGCCGAGCGTGGCGATCCACCAGTTGTTGTCGCCGTTGCCCTTGGCGCTGGTGACGACGAAGCCCTTGCCGTCCGGCGTCCAGTCATACTCGTAGACGAAGGTGTCGGGCGGCGAGACCAGGCGCACCTGGCCGCCCTCGGCCGCCACCAGCGCCACCCGCTGCTCATCTTCCTCGGTGCCGATCTCGCCGACCTGGCGGGCACCGGCTTCGGTGGCACCGGTGGCTTTTTTCGCGCCGACCGTGGCCAGCAGCGACAGCTGCCTGCCGTCCGGCGACCAGCGCGCGCTGCTGGCCACGCCCTTGACACTGGCCACTGCCTTGGCTGTGGCGCCACTGGCGACATACACGGTGGCCACGCCGGCCTTGGCGTCGGAGCCGATGAACACCAGCGCGCCGCGGTCGGGCGACCAGGACGGCTGGTCGTAGTTGCAGCTCTCGCAGGGATCGTAGTCGTTCAGGATGGCGCCACTGGCCGCGTCGCGCACCACGATGTGGCCATGGGGACGACGCCCCGCTCCGCCTTCCTGCGCCGATTCGATCGCCGCCAGGCGTTCGCCGCCGCCGCTCATGGCCAGCGAACGGTAGTCGCGCATGGTCGCCGGTTCCGCGCCCCAGGCGCTGGTGGCGGCAAGCAATGCAGCCGCAAGGGTCGTATTTACGATTGATTTATACTGTTTCATGTCCATCCTGATTTTAAAGGAAGCCCGTACGTACGGCATCACCTACTGTTTTCCTGCATCGGGAAGTCTACGCGAAAATTGGCAGGCGTGGTCGGAAATGCCGCTTCGACGCCGCCGGCGGCAGCGACTCGCTTTACCCGATCTGGTGCAGGTACAGCGCCAGCGACGCATGCTCATGGCAGGCCGGGCGCAGCAGGCTGGCCAGCAGGTAGCGCTGGCGCAGCAAGGGCGAGGGTCCGCACGCCAGCAGCCAAAGCGCGAGCGTGCGCCCAAAGCTGGCCTGCGGGGCGCCCGTGTCGACGCCGTGCCTGGACTCCGGTGCCAGGTGCGCGCGGCCTGGATAGGCGTGCCGGATTGCGTCGCCGTGCAGCGCATGGTCGAGCAGCATGCGCGCCGGCAGCGCGCTCAGGAAATCGAACAAGGCATGGTCGAGAAATGGCGCGAACACGGTCGGCAGCTGGCCCAGCAGGCCATACGGCAGCATGGCCCGCTGGCGCCGCGTGCGGTTCCAAAAATAGAATGAGCCGACCGGATTGGGCGCGCCGCAATGGCGCGCCAGTTCGATTTCGAGGTGGACGATGGCGCGCTCGCGCGACAGGCGCGCACGCAGCGGCTGGGGCAGCAGGCATCCGAGCGCCGTCTCGTCGGCCGCCAGCAATTGCTGCGCCAGCGGGCGCGTGTCGCCGGCATCGAAATGGGCCAGGCGCGCCGGCGTGAGCGCGGCGCAGCCGCCGAACATGTCGGCGCCAATGCCATCGTACAGCACCGGCATGCGCGCCAGGAGATAGTCGGCTGCGACGACGTGGCGGGCATGCGCGCCGCTGCTGAAACTGGTCAGCAGGTTCTTGCGATGCTCGGCCAGGAACCAGCTGCTGCGCTGCGCCAGCACGATGTGCACCAGGCCGAGTTCACGCGTGATGGCCTTGGCGGCGCGCAGCGGCGCATCGCCGCACGGCGCAAAATGGGCGGTGGACAGGCAGTGGCCGGGCGCCCGTCCCTGGCGCAGCAGTTCGAACAGGATGTGGCGCGCACCGAGCCCGCCACCGAGCGGCAGCACCACCTCGCTGGCGCCCGGCTGGCGCCGCGCCAGCGCCTTGCGGAACAGTTCGAGGCCATGCTCGAGCGCCGCCGCGCGGCCGATCCGCAGCGGCGCGCGGGCCCCAGCGCGCACGCCCCGCGCGAGCTCGAGCGCGCCATCCCAGCACAGCGTCGTGTCCGGCGCCAGCGCGCGGATGTGGCGGTAGGGCGTGTCCTCGCCGACAAAAAAACCCAGCCTCAAGTACACCGCCAGCGCCGCCTCGTCCAGTTCAGCCGGCGCGCCGCCGGCGAGCAGGCTCGGAATCGAGGGGGAGATCGCGAACTGGCCATCGCGCCAGCTGTAAAACAGGGGATACATGCCGTAGCGGTCATTGCCGGCCACCAGGCGCCGCCCGTCCCAGTCCCAGTAGCCGAACACGCCGTCGTCAGCCATGCCGGGGCCGCGCGCGAGGCGGTGCCCGAGCGCGCAGTGGCGATGCCCATTCACCTGGTACTGATTGCCGGCCTGGCGCACCGAAAAATAGGACGCTTCCATTCCGCCATTTCACAGCAAGCACGGCCGGCGTGGTTGACACGGCGCAAGTGGCGCCCGTTCTCGGGACGAAAAAAAACCGCCTCGCGGCGGCTTTTCTCTTCGGAAAGACCGAATCAGAAGCGCCAGTTCAGCGACGCTGCATAGGTGCGGCCCAGCTGGCTGAACTGCGAGCCATCGTAGGTCACCATCGCATAACGGCCATTGAAGGTCACCAGGTTGCGCTGGATCTCGACCGGGGTCAGGTTGTAGCTCGGGTCGATCACCTTGCTGTTCAACAGCGCCGTGCCGGCCGAGTTGAGCGCATTGAAGTGCCACTCCGGCGTGACGTTGAGGATGTTGTTCAAGTTGAAGGTGAAGGTGGTGTTCTTGTTGATCTGGTAGTTGATCGCGAAGTCGGTCACGTTCTTGGTCTTGAACGCCACTTCCAGGTTGCGGTCCAGTCCGGCATTGCGGAAATAGGTCGGACCGAACGTGGTGTTGTTCAGCGACAGGTTGAACTTGTCGTAGTCCAGGTCGGCGCCGACAATGGTCTTGAACTTCGGACGCGAGGTAAACATCAGCGCTTCCTGGGTCTCGTCGAGCACCGACTGGCCGGCCTTGGCCACCGGCGATGGGTTTTGCACGTTACCATCGCGTTCGTTCTTGAGCGAGTAGTTGCCCGACAGGTTCAGCGTCAGCTTGCCGCCGGCCAGGGTCATGTTCTTGCGCGAGAGAACGTAGTCGATGCCCGAAGTCTGGCTGGTCAGGGCATTGACGAAGAAGCTCACCGAGACGATGCCGTTGGCCTTGAGGATCTTGTCGAGCGTCTGGGTCGGGTCGCCGCTCGGCACGATTTCCTTGCCGAGGATGATGCGGTTCTTGACCTTGATGCTGTAGAAGTCGAACGTCATGCTGGTGTCGCTGTCCGGCTTCAAGCCCAGGCCGAGGGTGAAGTTTTCAGACTTCTCGGCCTGCAGTTTCGGCACGCCCAAGGCCACGGCCTGGGCCGACACGTTGTTGACCAGGCCGGAAACCTGGATGCCGGAGCCGGGAACGAAGGAGTACTGCGCCTTCTGGGTGTAGATCTGGGCCAGCGACGGTGCGCGGAAGCCGGTCGAGGCCGAGCCGCGGATGGTGACGCTGTCGCTCACTTTCAGGCGGCTGGCCGCTTTCCATACGAAAGCGCTGCCGAAGTCGCTGTATTTCTCGTAGCGGCCGGTGCCGTCGAGCGCCAGCGCATTGCTGATGTCCCAGCTGGCGCCGGCGTAGGCACCGTAGTTCGAGCGCGACGAGGGGAAGGAGTTGTCGGGCGAATTGCCGGCGTAGGAATCGGCGCCGCCGAGCAGGTAGGAGGCCGGTTCGCCCGCCACCACTTCATAGCGCTCGTGGCGCAATTCGGTGCCGACGAAGGCGTTGACCGAACTCGTCACTTGCTTGCTCAGGTCGCCGTTCAGGACCCAGTGCGAAAACTTGACGCCGCCGGCATCGAAGCTGGTCGGCGAGTGGGTCTTGCTGGTGCCGGCCAGGAACGCATCTTCCATGCCGCGGTTGACCGAATTGTGCACACCGTAGCTTTGCTCGTTGCCGCCGTAGGTGACGCTGACGTCGCCGGTCCAGCCATCGAAGCCGAACTTGAGGCCGCCCGTCGCGTTGTAGTCGTCGAGCTTGCCGACGAAGGTTGGCACATAGCCCAGGTAGGGACTACCGGCCGGGTGCAGCAGGCCGTAGTCGGTCGGGCGCCAGTACGGAGTGCGGTAGTTGGCGTAGCTGTCGACCTGTTTGTGGATGTAGGCCGCGTTGCCATACAGGCTCATGTCGCCGCCGATGTCGTAGCGCGAATTGACCAGCGCCTTCATGGCCTCGGTGGCGGGCGAGCCGTTGATGTTGCCGGCGTCAGGGAACTTGGCCAGGAAGGGCAGCACATCCTTGTTCAGGTCGGCGCCGAAGTCGCCCGCTTCGCCCTTGGCGTTGACCAGGCCGGAGCGGCGCGCCAGGCCGATTTTCGACACGTCGAGCGTGTAGTTGATGAAGCCGCTGTCACCGAGGGCCACGCCCTGGTTCAGACTGACGCCACCCATCTTGCCGTCCCGATCGTGCGTCATGCCGGTGCGCAGGGTCACGGCGCCGCCTTCGGCATTGTCCTTCAAGATGATGTTGACGACGCCGGCAATCGCGTCCGAGCCGTACTGGGCCGAGGCGCCGTCGCGCAGCACTTCGATGCGCTTGATGGCGTCCTGTGGAATGGCCGAAATGTCGGCCCCGCTCTCGCCGCGGCCAGGGGACGTCTGGGTGTAGATCAGCGCGCTGGCGTTCTTGCGTTTGCCGTTGATCAGGATCAGGACCCGGCTCGGGCCCATATTGCGAATTTCGTAAGGATCGAGCAGCGAAGTGGCGTCATTGACCGGGGTCTGCACGGTATTAAATGAAGGAACGCGGAACTGCAAGGCCTTGTCGAGCGTGGCCTGACCCGTCTTGCCCAAGTCGCGCGCGCTCAGGATGTCGACCGGAACCGGGGTGTCGACCATGGTGCGCTGGGCGCCGCGGCTACCGGTCGAGACAATGATCACTTTCTGGATTTCGTCCTGGCCGGCGGCGCTCGATTCGGCCGGTGGTGCGACGGCCTTGCTTGGCAACTGGAGTTCCTGGGCAAGGACAAAAGGGCTGGCGGACAACATCAATGCAACGAGAGGGAACCGATTCTTCATTTATTTTCTCTTTTCTTGATCAGTATTGGGGACAAAGCAACGTAAAGACGGTTGCCAGCAACAAATGTATAGGCAACCTTTTCATTCGTCCATTGTTTCCCGGCGTATCGGATGCGAATACAACAATCTTGTTGAAATTTGCAGTAATTCGGCCGCCGCGCACCAATTTGGACGTGGCAATGGCGCGCCCGCACGTCGGGCGGGACGGTGAAAGTGAGGCGGGAAGCGTTGCGGCACGGCTCAGGCGGCCGGCTTGAATGAAAGCATGCGCTCGACGACCAGGCTCCGGCGCAGCGCTTTGCCTGCTCGAAAAATAGCGAAAGAACAATCCTGCAAATCTGGCAATTAGACTACAATGCATAGCCATTCCCGCTAGCTCCGCCCCGTTCGGCTCATGTCTGCAACAATGCTTGATATTCAATGAAAAACAACAAAGGCGTTCTCGTCGTTCAGCTTGATGATGTGCTGTCCCGTGCGGATCTTTGGTTCGAAACTGCCCTATTGGCCTGCAAGGATCGCCTGAGCTAGGCTATCATGTCCAGCTTTTCATCGGCGGCATTGCGGATGATCTCGCGCAGCTTCAGGTAACGGTCAATCGCCTGCTTGATGCGCTCAATATCGGCGTCGGCGTAACCTGCCCTGCCGAGGTCGTCCGTGATATTGGCGTAAGCGCGCACCAGCGCCACCATCACCTTATAGAGCGCAACGCGTTGCGTCTCGTGCGCCTTCAGGTCGTCCGCGATTTCGGTATTGCCGCAGAAGTAGTGGATGTGCTCCAGCTCGCCCTGCGGCGGCGCCACCGGCTCACACAGCAGCGCGACGGCCTCCAGCGCATTGTCCAGCCGTTCGCGGCCCTTGCTCAGGCGGTCTTGCAGCAGCACCTCCGGATCGACGCCGCCAGCACTCTTGTCCAGTTCGGACGTATACACTGCGATGGCGTTCTCGACCTTCTTGAACAAATCCTTGTAGTCGACGACGTAGCCGAAGTCCTTGTCGTCGCCGTCGAGCCGGTTGGTGCGGCAGATCGCCTGAAACAAGCCGTGGTCCTGCATGCTTTTGTCAATGTAGAGGTAGGTACAGCTTGGCGCGTCGAAGCCGGTCAAGAGTTTATCGACCACGACCAGCAAGCGCACCCTCGCGGCGATGCACATGCGCCTGCGCCGCCTTGATGCCGAAATACTGGTGCACGCGCGGCAGCTTCTTGACGCCGCCGTCGAACAACACGAAGTCGTGCATCAACTCGATCAGGCGCGCCTTGTTGCACATCTTCAGCAGGTATTTGTCGAGCTTGAAGCGGCTGTTGTCCGCCTCGTCTTCCTTCCAGCTCAGAAAATACTTCTCCTCGGTCTTGATCGTTCCGTATTTCAGCCCTTTGGAATCATTGCCGGCGAAGATGAACTGCACCGTGCTGAAGAACCATTCGTTGAATGCCGCTTGCTGGTTGGAGAGGTTCTGCCGGATGCCCTCGCCAATATCGACGCGGCTGTTCTTGAGTTCCAGCACACCAACAGCAATTCCGTTGACGTAGATGACGATATCAGGCCGCCGCTCGTGATTGCCGTGCAGTGTGACTTCCTCGGCGATTGCGAAGTCGTTCAGAATCGGATCAATCCAGTCGATCAACCAGACCGTCTCGGCATTCTCGCCTATCGCCGCCTGCACTTGCACCCCGTAACGCAACAGGCTGTACACCGCTTTGTTGTTGTCGTAGAGGCTGCGGTTAGGGTTGCCTGCCTCGGCGCGCAATCGGTCGAGGACACGACCGATCTGCGCCGTGCTATAGCCACGCTTGGTCAGGTCGGCACGCTGGCGGGAATGGGTGGCCGACGAAAAAATCAGCGTTTCCTTAGCAGATACACGATTGAACAGTTCGATCCGGCCGACTCAAGCCTCGCGTTCAATCAACTTGCGCATTGCTATCGATTCCCTCTCCTGGACCGCAGCGAACTGTTCCGCATGTTTGAGCTGTTGTTTCAGATCGGCTGTCTGAAGCATAAGCCCCTCCACACGAGATTCAAACTCCTTCGAACGCAGACTCTCCAAATCGAGGCCGATCTGGCGCACCGCCGTGCTTAACAACGCGATTTGATCGGGACGGTATTGCTGTTCGCTCGATCTCGCATTGGCAATAAACATACCCTGCAATCGTCCGCGCCCCATGATGGGAAAACCCCACGCGCCAGGCAAGCCATGGCGGCCTTCCTCCAGTTCCACCTCGCCGCGCGTGTGGCCCAAGTCGATTGCAAGCTCATCGTTCTCGTCAATGGTCTTCGGTGCGCCTGGTAGCGTTGACGCTTGCAGTTCGAAGTGCGCATCGACACAGCGCGCATAGAACGCCATACCGTTTGCGCCTGAAAACTCTTCGGTTGCGCGAATAAATTTCAACTGTAGGGCGATGGCATCCGTAATCAGCGGTGCCTTGTCCACGAACTTGCGCAGCTTTTCTGCCGCCGAATACCATTGATGGAAGAACAGATGATCGACCTGGTGACTGACCCAATGCTGGATACGATGGAAGCTGAGAATAATACCTAGGGCGACGGCCGCGTCGAAAATGATATTTTTCTGCCGCCCTTCGAAGTGCAGGAGTTTGTCCACGCCCCACTCGGTGACGGCGAAAATAACCAGTAGAAAGCTGCTCACGATTGTCACGACCAGCACGCGGTTAACGACAAATCCAAAATCGAACAGGCGATGGCGCAGCATGGCATATGTCAGCGCGCAAAACCCGATCACAATGGTCAGGTTCTGTACCGATTCGAAGACCACCATCGGGATCGGCAGCCCCAGGCCGAGGTTAACGTTGAAGAGCAGGTATCCTGCGTAGACCAAGCCCGTGCACACTCCGGCCCAAGCCAGCTTCTGACGCGCAGTCCCTTTGCTTGAGCGCCAAGCATGCAAGAGCACACCAAGAGAAAAAACCACGCTCGCGATAGCCACAAATTGTTTCAACGAACTGAAGTTGACGCGGGACTGGATGGCCCACGGCAGTGCGTCGAGGGATTGCGCAGTTCCGGCGATAGCGTAAAGGCCGAAAATTACGGCGAGGCCGCGAAAACAACGGCGCGTCCAATTGGCCCAACGATGCCCAAGTTCTTCCGCATACACCATGGAGAAATAAGCAAACCCGATATAAACGAACCACACATTAAGGGGGCGCAAGTCAACAATTATGTTGGCCAACGTACCGCCAGGAAGAACATTCCAAAAGCTGTTGGGACTGTTATTCAACAAGACAAGCGCGAATATGCGCATCGCCTTACTGTCTGCGCGGCTCCACCCAATTAGCATGGCAAGCAGCAAGGTAATGAAAACTTGTGCCCAGTTCGTCACAGTCCCAAGTATTGCAGCGAAGGGCTGACGTAGGATCAACGGATCGGGAATGGGGTGCACCAACTCCTGCCGCAGTTGCCCACCAACGCGCAGCGTCAGACTGACCGGCACATCGATACTGAGGGCGCGCACTGCGTCTTCAGGATGGCCAAATTTTATTTCGTCGCCACGCGCGGCCGACCAAGCCAATAGAGGGGACTCTTTAGTGATTTCCATAATTGGCCGAAAGCCGCTGCGTTGCACGGGGCCAAGGGCAATCCCGAGTGTGCCAGCGCGGGAGGCAATCGCGGTCCGCTCCCAATGCGTGGCAGCCCAAATATCCAGGCAGAGCACCAACACCCCTAGCACGACTAACAAGCATCGCCATTGCATTACTGAAATCAATTGCTTAGTCATTAGGATTCACTGGTCTAGTTGAATGCAAATTATGCAACAACTACACCTGACCGGGGATAATATTGGGAAATAATTGCTACCTACAGGACATTTCAGCAAGAGACGGCCGGACCAGCACGTTCTATGGTGACTTAGAAGCTTGCGGTTGGGGTATCGACTGGGGTAGCGTCCAAATGTGAACGCAGGGCCGCCTAAGCTAAGCTCTTGATTTCGTTTGCTCTTCCCAAAGGAAGTTTGGTTGGCGCCGCCGCATGTCGACTGATAACAACACTATAAGTCCCTTCGCCACGCGCGACGCGAATGACCGCTAACGTTGCACTGCTTGCGGTCACGACTGTCACGCCGACCGGCAGCAACGGGGCGTCTGCGGACCATCACTTCGGACAAAATTTATCAGATCAAATCGGAACCGATACAAATGTATGGGCGTTGTACGAAACTCAGAGGCGACTGGAGGAACTCAGTCCATCCGAGGTATTCCAGCAATCAAAGGGATGATAGGGGGTGTACTGGATTCTGTGTAAACGGGTTTTCGTTTAAGTTTGCGGCACCCGGTCTTCAAACTGGATGGCGAAGCGGTTCAGTGCAGCTTTCCAGTCCCGTATCGGCATCGTCCACTTCTTGCTGATGTTGTTCAGCGCGAGGTAAAACAACTTGCTGACGGCATCATCGGTCGGGAAGGAACTGCGGGCCTTGGTGACTTTTCGCAGGCTCATATTAATCGATTCAATCGCGTTCGTGGTGTAAATCACCTTGCGGATTTCCGGCGGGTAGTCGAAGAACGGTATGACGCGCGCCCAGTTGCGGCGCCATGACTGGCTTATTGGTTTGTACTGTTTATCCCATTTTCCCTCAAATTCCGTAAGCCTGAGTTCAGCCTCGTCGGCGGTGGCCGCACTGTAGATCAGCTTCAAATCGGCGGCCACTTCCTTCTGCGCTTTCCAAGGTACGAAGTTCAAGCTGTTGCGCACCATATGCACTATGCATAGTTGAACAGCGGCCTGCGGATAGACCGCCTCGATGGCGTCCGGGAAGCCCTTCAGGCCATCGACGCACGCGATGAAGATGTCCTGCACGCCGCGATTTTTGAGTTCTGTCACGACCTGCAGCCAGAATTTGGCGCCCTCGGTTTGAGAGATCCACAGGCCCAGCACCTCCTTGTGGCCTTCCATGTTGACGCCGATGGCCAGGTAGACCGCCTTGGTGCGTACGGCGCCGTTGTCGCGCACCTTGACGTGGATGCAGTCGAGATACAGGATCGGATAGTCACCTCACCGACCTGTCAGCCTCAGTGATGATCCACAACCGCTCGCGGCCCACGTCGAACGCCGACAAGATCCGAGAGCCAAATTTGATCGCAACCATGTTCTCTGCAGCGTCCTCGGCGCAGATGGTCCCGAAGTCGCCGAACTGGTGCCGATCAAGGAGTGATGCCGCATTAAAGCCGTGCCGATCAAGGAGATCGAGTGCGCCTGGTGTCGCGTTGACGGACCCCAGCGGGAAAAGCGGCTCCGTGTTCTTGATTGAATCGAGGGCCGATGCGGGGCTTGGATTGCTGTCTTTGGAGTTCATTGAGGTCACCTGAAAAGTGTATGCCCCACCTCAAAACGCATCACGCCGCAACAAAGCACTGGGCGTCAAGAAGCCGTGCGCAAGGTCGCCTAATACTGCATTTTTATTGGGGAGGTTGAGAAGGATCAGCGCCAATTGCTAACACGGGCGAACAGCCGCCAAGTCCCTTTAAAACAGACAGGGGAGCAACTACGGTCGTACGGGAGTGGCGCTGGTAGGCGGGGCGAATTGCTCGCCACAGTGACAGTTTACGCTGGCTTGACACTTGGATCGAGCTGCAAATAACTTTGCTATTCCTATTGTTGATCGAGCCTGAGTCAGTTGGTAATCCCACGACGCGACAATTTTTCAGATGTTGCTGTTGATCGAGATTAAGAAAATCATGTTATTGTTTTTGTTGTTAATTTCTACGTCTTGGACCAGCTAATGAAAAGTGACAACCTTGATCAACTAGGACACAAAATACTGGACGACCAACATTATGCGTCACTTTGAGCTTGCGCCTACCGTAATCGAACACCTGAACGGCGGTCTGGCGTACTCGATCAGCAGTCTTTGCCCCTGAAATTGAGCGAACTTTTTCGAGCAATTCCAAGAGGGTCTTGCTAGTGATTTCAACTAGCGGCAAATTACCAATACCGGGGGATAGGTGGCGGTTCAGATACAACGTATGCGTTTGGCACCAAACCGCTGACCGGCGACTGGACTTGCCGTCATACCAGAGCTTTGCGATAGCGTCGAAAGTGTTGCTCTGGAGATTTTGGCGTTCGAGCTTTTCGACCTTCCTTTTCCCGGCAGGATCGCCACCGTTGGCCAAGTTAGCGCGCGCCTCCAAGTGCTTCTTCCTCGCATCTGACAATGAGACGTCAGGATACTGACCAAACGTCACGGTTTTGCGGAGGCCTCCCACTCGATAGTCGTAACGCCATGACTTGAGGCCTCCTTTGGTGACATACAGGTAGAGCCCTTTTTCATCGGAGAACTTTTGGAAATTTCCAGTGGCCACCAGAGCCTTGACGGTTTTCTCCGTCAACTTGACGGTATTTTTTGGAGGTATTTTATTCATACCGTTAATAATACCGCCCAAATTTCATTGGATCAACATGCGCGATACTGTCCAGCTTAAATACAACCCATTGATTTTTTTGATGTTTTCACTTCGCTCCGTTAGCACTGGACAGTGAAAGCATGCGCTCGACGTAGCGCGCGATCAGGTCGATCTCGAGGTTGACGCGGCTGCCCGCGCGCAAGTGCTTGAGGGTGGTCGCGGCGATCGTGTGGGGAATCAGGTTGATCGAGAAGCGGCAAGCCTGGGCCAGGTCCTCGACCCGATTGACGGTCAGCGAGACGCCGTTGATCACCACCGAGCCCTTGAAGGCGAGGAACTTGCCGAGGCTGGCGGGTGCATCGATCACCAGTTCGTGCGATTCGCCCACCTGTTGAAAGCTGTACACCAGCCCCAGTCCGTCGACATGGCCCGACACCAGGTGGCCACCCAGGCGCTCTGCCAGGGTCAGTGCCTTTTCCAGGTTGACTTCGCCGGGCGCGTCCAGCCCGACCGTGCAATTGAGGCTCGCGCGCGACACTTCGACCTCGAACCGGTCGGCCGTCCTGGCCACCACCGTCATGCAGGCGCCATTGATGGCGATCGAGTCGCCCAGCGCCACATCGTCCAGGGCCAGCAGGCCTGCCTCGATCTGCAGGCGCACGCCCGCCTCCAGTCCGCCTTCGAGCGGGGTCACGCTGCTGATCCGGCCGACGGCGGCCACGATTCCTGTAAACATGGGGCTTATTCCTCGTTGCGGGTGAAACGGGCAAGTATACGCAGATCGTCGCCGATCTGCCTTACCTCGTGGTATTTCAGGCGGCGCTGCTGGTCGAGCCGCTCCAGGGGCGCCAGCGCGAACATGCCCTGGGCCTCGCCGATCAGGCTCGGCGCCAGGTAGACAAGCAATTCATCGACGCAGCCCTCGCGCACCAGAGAACCGTTGAGCTTGGCGCCGGCCTCGACATGCAGCTCGTTGATCTCGCGCCGCCCCAGTTCGCGCATCAGCGCCGGCAGGTCGACCTTGCGGGCCGGGTTGGGCAAGACGATCACTTCGTGCCCGCCCTGCTGTAAGCGGGCCAGCTTGCCCGCCTCGGCCTGCGCAGCGACGATGAGGCAGGGCGCGCCGGCCAGCACGCGCGCGCCCGGCGCGATCTCCAGTGTGCTGTCGACGATGATGCGCAGCGGCTGGCGCGGTGTCGCCACCGCGCGCACGGTCAGCTCGGGATCGTCGGCCTTGACGGTGCCAATCCCGGTCAGGATGGCGCAGGCGCGCGCGCGCCAGGCGTGGCCGTCGGCGCGCGCCTCGGCGCCGGTAATCCACTGGCTCTGGCCGTCGTGCAGGGCCGTCATGCCGTCCAGGCTGGCCGCGGTCTTGAGCCTCACCCACGGCAAGCCACGCTGCATGCGCGTGAAAAAGCCAATGTTCAGTTCGCGCGCCTGTCCGGCCATCAGGCCGCAGCTGACCTCGATGCCGGCCGCCTCCAGGGTGGCCATGCCCTGCCCTGCCACCAGCGGATTCGGATCGGCGATCGCCGCCACCACCCGTCCGAGGCCAGCCGCGACCAGCGCCTTTGAACACGGCGGCGTGCGCCCGTGGTGGTTGCACGGTTCCAGCGTGACGTAGGCAGTGGCGCCGTGCACCGAATGGCCGAGCGCAGCGGCGTCGCGCAGCGCCATGATTTCGGCATGGGCGAAGCCGGCCGGCTGGGTGTGGCCGGCGCCGATCACGTGGCCGTCGCGCACGATCACGCAGCCGACACGGGGATTCGGCGCGGTGCTGTAGAGCCCCTTGGCGGCCCAAGCCAGCGCCAGGGCCATGCCCTCGGAATCGTTGCGTATTTGCACAGAATTATTGCCTTGCGTAATTATTCAATTGGAATGAGTTGGCTTGGATTCTACGCCAAGCGGCATGTTTTCGCTCTGGCAAGCCGCAATTTTCGACAATTTCCGAAGCAATTGCCGCACAGAAAATTCGTTGCTGTGAAACAACTCATGTTGAATTCTGTTTACATCGCGCTCTTTTTTTGCTATCTTGAAACTCTAGTTTCTTTCACATAACAATAATTGCGACGAGGGATAACATGAAAACGAATGGTCTGGGACGTGTGGTTGCCGCTGTGGCACTGATGGCCGCCGGCGCGTTTGCATCAGCAAATCCAAGTTTGGCAATTCCGCACCTCACAAGCGGCGTGAGCGGCCCGCAGGCGATCGCCGGCAAGACGCCATCGGTGCCGCTGAGCGACGCGGCCATCGCCGCCGGCCTCGGCTTGCTCGGCCTGATGTCCGGCCGCAAGAAAACGCCACGCTAAGCGGAATAGTAATGCCTCATCTGACGGCCCGGTCGCCATGCGCCCGGGCCGTTTTCATTGGGCGTCCCCGCAAGCGGCGTCGCGGGTCGGGTCGCACAGGCGCGAGCGCCCCAGCATATTCACAATGATCAGGCGCCGGACGCTGCCCTGCTGCAGGCTCAGCGTGCCCCAGCGCGCAGCCGCCGTGCTGCGCGCACTGCAGCCGCGGCCGGCGCCATTGTAGGCGAAATAATCGGGTTGCTGGTGGCTGGAAAAAGCGCTGCGGATGGCCACGCCGTCCGGTGCCGGCCCGTGCCAGGCGATCACTTCGTCGCCGCTGCCGGGCCGCAGGTCGCCGTCACGGTCGAGCAATACCACCCAGCCACGGCTCCAGTCGCCGCCACCGTCGAGCGGCACCAGCGCCACCGGCGCGCCGCGCGCCACGGCCTGCGCGCGCGCCAGTTCGAGCGCGCCGTACAGTTCGCCGGCCGCCACCCGCAGCCGCAGCTGCGACAGCAACTGGCGCAGGTCCGGCAAGGCCAGGGTCAGCATCAGCGCCGCCACCACCAGCACCACCATCAACTCTGCCGCCGAAAAGCCGCGCGCACGCGCCGCCCGCCTCATGGCCAGCAGTGCTGCGTGTTCGTGCCGCTGGCCTTGTGCTCGCCCGTGCTGCGCAGGCTCAGGGTGCCGCAGTCGGGGTCACGAAAACTGGCGTCGACGCGCTCCGTGCCGGGCGTCGCACGCAGCTCCACGCACTGGGTCAGCTCCAGTCCGGCGCAGGCCTGGGCCTGCAGCTCGTAGGCGCTGGCGCCGGCGCGGCTGCCCGACCACCAGCGGAAGTGCGTCTGCGTCGGTGCCGGTTCCGACGCCGAATAGGCCAGGAAGCGATTGTGTTCGCTGAAATAGCGCTCTTGCTGCTGCAGCGCTTCGAGCAGCGCGACCTGGCCTTCGGCCCGGCGCGCCTTGGTAAGATAGTTCGCATAGCCGGGCAGCGCGACGGTGGCCAGCACAAAGATGATGGCCAGCACACACAGCAATTCGATCATAGTCGCTCCGCGTTCGCATCGCATGCTCGTCTCCTTCGCCTATTTGCGCAGGGCTGCCTCGTGCAGCTCCTGCCAGTTCGCCACTTCGCGCCAGCTGGCGCGCCCGGCCGGCACCGAGACGCGCAGCAGCTGCTGCGCCGGCGCGTGGCCCTCACCCTGCTGGCGCAGCAGCGCATAGCTGCGCAGCGCGCCGGCGCCGGCCGGGCCCGCGCCGTCCGCACTGGCCAGTTCAACCAGCATTGGCGGCGCGCCTGCGCCCTGCCCCGCCACCCCGGTGACGGCGCCCGATGCGATATTGCCGGCCGCGTCGAACGGCAGCCCGCTGAGCGCGTCGAGCACGTAGGCACGCGAGCTCGGCGCGCTGCAGGCGTCGGCGCCCGGCAGCAAGGTATCGAACACCACCGTCCCGGATGCGAGCACGGGGCTGGCGACGGAGCGCTCGCCATCTCGCGTGCCTTGGGCGAAATCGAGGTACCAGCCATGCCTGGCGCCCGGCCCGGAGTAGCTGAAGTCCGCGCCCTTGACGGCGTAGGCGCCGCTGCCCGAGAGCAGGCGTGGCGCCAGCTCGGCGCGCGTCGGCGCCGCACCGGCGCCGCTGTCGTGCACCGCGTACAGTGATTGCGGCGCGAAGCCGGCGGCCAGCAGGTCGCGGTCCTCGATGAATTTGCCGGTGCCGAACAGGACCAGGTAACCGCCGCCGGGGGCGAACACCACGCGCGGCGCCTGCGTGATCGCTTGCGCATGGCCGGCGCCGTCGCGCGCGATGAACAATGGCAGGCGGCCGGCCGACGGCACCGCCGCGGCCAGGTCGAAACGCCACAAACGGCCCTGCAGGTCGCCGGCATAGGCGCGCAGGGCGCTGCCGTCGGCGGCCAGCGCCAGTCCCGGGGGCGCCAGCGCATTGGGCACACCGTCCTCGGCCGCAGCCGTCGTCAGGCGGTAATAATTCACCCCTGCTTGCCAGCGCGCGGCGCGCGCCTTGTCGAGCGCGAGCAGGAACAGGGCGCCGCCCGCATCGCTGTTGATGCCGCTCGAGACGAGCGCGAAGTAGCGGTACTGGGCGGCGCCGGCCTTGAGCTTGACGATCAGCGGCGGCGCGCTGACATGACCAATGGCCGCATCGTCGCGCTCGGTGAATTCCCATAGCGCCCCCATGCCATCGCCGAACGCTGCCGGATCGCTCACATCGAGCGCGAACACGCCGCGCGCGCCCATTCCCATGCCCGAGGCGAGCACCGTGCGCCAGCGCCCCCCGACCAGCGCCTCGCCCTGGCCGGCGCTGGCATCCACATACGGCCGGTGCGCGTACTCGGGGTTGCTCAACTGGCTCAGCGCCGGCAGCAGCGCTTGCGGCAGGTAGGCGAACAACTCGGCGCCGCTGGCCGCATCGAAGGCATGCAGCATGCCGTCGTTGGCGCCCAGGTAGACCGCGCTGCGGCGCCCCTTGTAGGCCGCGTGGAAGGCCGGATAGCCGGCAGCTTGCACCGATGGCGACGGCGCCGCCACCAGCAGCGGCACGCTGTGCGGTGCGTCGCCCAGGGCGCTGGCGCGGCGCCGCAGCGTGCCGCCGGAGCGCCCCACCTCGCCGCTGCGCTCGCCGCGCAGGTACGCGATCCTGGCTTGGCCGAGACCGTCGGCGGCCAGGCCGAGGCCGGGCACGTCGAGGACGGCGCGCTGCTCCGGCGCCAGCGCGCTCCATGTGAACTCGACCAACGCCCCGGAGCTTGCCGCCAGCGTGTAGAGCTTGCGCGCGGCCGGCGCCGGGCTGGGCGCGATCGGCGGCATGCTGCGCGCGTCGCCGTCGAGCAGCAAGGCCGCGTCCCACTGCACCTTGGCGGCCACTTGCAAGGCGCCGCCGGCCTGGCTCAGGGCCAGGCGCTGCAGGCTGCCGCTCCAGTGCCATTGCTCGAAGCTGGACTGCAACAGGAAGTCGGCGCCGCCGTCGCGCGCACTGGCACTGGCGCCGCGCACGCGGCCGCGCCGACCGGCCGCGTCGGCGACCATGGCGCGCGTGGCGGGAATGACCGCCAGCGCATCGGGGGCCGGAAAATAGGCGGCGGGACTTGCGCCATCGACGCTCCATTCGCTGTCGTCGGTGCGCTGCGCCGACGTGACGAAGGGATTGGCGTCCCCATTGCGATCGTCGAAGCCACCGTATTTGGCGGCCAGGTAAAGTGGGCTGGCGCCGGGACGCGCGGGCATTCCCAGCTCAAGCGCATAGCTGTCGACCCGCACCGGCTTGTCAGTGCGGATCGCATTGGTGTGGGCCCAGAAAGCGGCGCCGGCCAGGTAATAGCTACCCCTGCCGGCGCCCCCGTCGTCGAGCAGGTCGAGCACGCCGAGTTCGGGACGCGGCGCACGATTGCCCAGCCGTGCGCCCGGATCGGCTTCAAGCGCGCCGACGCGCCGCGCCGACGCCATCACGTCAAAGCTGCCGACGGCGTCAAAGGCACGTGCGCCATCGAGGTGGTCGGCGCGCGTGTTGCCCGGTACATAGCGGTCTTCGATAAAACTGGCGTGGCCGATGGTGGCGACGACGTTGCGCTGGCAGCTCGCTTCGACCGGGTCGGCGCGCCGGTTCCAGACCGGCATGGCGTCGTCGCTGTCGGGTTGGCCCTCAATGCTCGGAGCGCGCCCCTGCAGGTAGCGCAGCGTCTCGTAGAACAGCTCGGCCCCGGGATCGGTGCCCGGGTAGGCACCCAGGCGCGCCGGGTTGCTGCGTCCAAGCTGGTTGATGGTGGCCAGCACGCCGCCTCCGGCCAGGATACCGGTGGCGGCGTTCCATTCGGGCTGCGGATTGACCACTGCGGTGAACGCGGGCGCCTCGAGACTGACAGCACCAATGAACTTGAGCGGCGCGCGCAGGGCGCCGCCGTAGGCGTTGGCATCGCCCGCACCCCGTTCGCTCAGGTAGGACATCAGCCCGATGCGCACGCCGGCAGCCTGCAGGCTGCCCATCGGTTTGGCGCCGGCACCGGCCTTGTGGCACAAGCCCGGACGGCTGGCCGCATCCGCGCTGTCGCACACCTGCACCATGGCGTTGAACTCGCCGTAGTATTTGTCCGACACCAGGCGCCGGCCACCGGCACCGAAGCGCGGCGCGTCGCAGCTGGCGCCCCTGGCCGTATTGCTGAACAGGACCCGGTTGCGGCACGACACGATATACAGCCTGGCGCCGCCAAACGGGGTCACCTCGGTGCCGGCCGCAAGCAATTTGCGCGGGAAGTAGTCGGGGTGGGCGTAGAAGTCGGGATGAAAGCTGCCATCAGGCAGCCAGGCGCGCGCCAGCACCGTCAGGGCGGCATCGTCGACGATCCGGTCACCGCCCGTCAGGGCCAGGCGCAGCAGGTCGAGCGTGGAGGCGGTGGCCCAGTTCAGGAAGCTGCCGCTGAACGAATCGCCACCGCAGCCATGGCGCGCGCTGGCCGCCTTGAACACGCTGAAATGGCCGCTGCGCGAATCGAGGTCCGGCACGCCGCGCGTTTGTGGATAGCGGTAGCACATGCGCGCATTGAAATAGCCGTCGTACCCGATCTCGGCACGATAGGCGTCGCGGTAGGCCGCACCCGCGTCGGCGAAGGTGAGCGACAGGTTCATCAGCAAATTGGGCGGCACGCGGGCGCCCGGCGTGCCCAGCACGGTGTCGGGCACCACCAGCGGCGGCGCCGCCGCGTGCACGAGCAGCGCCCGGCACAACAGGCAAACGAGCACAATGCGCTTCATGGTTTCCTCCGTTCGAGCTTGCGGTAGTAGGTTTGCAGCACCACGCGGGCGCTGTCGCGCGCACCGAAGCCGATCGCGGTGATGCGATAGAAATTGACGGCGCGCGCGCCCGCATCCTCGCCGGCGCGGGTGTATGGCACCAGTTCGATCAGGTAGCGTGGCCTTGTCGCGCCGGCCTCGAGCGGCATGCTGGCGCCGGTGAATGCGCCGTAGTCCACGACCGTGCCGGCCGCGGGCGAAACGCCAGCCAGGTCGACCTGCTGCCAGGCCGGAAGGCCGGGCGATGCGACCCGTTGACACAGGCCGACGCTGGCGCCTTGCCGGCGTATGGCGCAATCGGGCGCAAAGCCGAGCGCGCTGCCTTCGGCAAACAGCGCCGCGCGCGCCGACGCCGGGTCGGCCCCGCCTTCGATGTCGCGCTCGGCGTCGGCCAGCGCCGCCTCGGCCGCCTGCATCGCGACCTGCCGCTCGCGCTCGCTGCGCGCGGATTTTTCGCCGTCCAGCGCGGCAAGCGCGGCCGCCGCGCCCAGCACCAGCACCGCCAGCAGCATGACCATCGCCGTCAGCAGCGCCACGCCGTGCTGCCGGTTTGCGCGCGGCGCCATCAGTGCCCCCCGCGCGCCGGGTTGTGCAGCGCGATGGTGGCCGCGAACAGCTTGCGTTCGCGCGCCTGGAGCCCGTCGGGCAGGCGCGCTTCATCGACCCGGGTGCCAAGGTCGGCGTCGCCCACGGCGCCGTAGGCCGCGCCGAACAGGTCGTATACGATGGGCTCGGCGCGGCTGGCTGCGTGCCTGGCACCGTGCAGCAGCAAGCCCACCTTGACGCTCGAGACGCGCTTCCAGTGGGTCTTGCGACGCAGGTCGGCCGCGCGCGCGCGGGCGTCGGCGCCTTCCAGCGCCAGCGCCGCGTCGAGCGCATCGATGGCCGTCGCGTTCAGGTACTGGTTGGCCAGGCCGTCGGGCGGCACGTCGGTGTCGACGCCGTACAGGACCTGGAAGGAATCGACGCCGGCCACCAGCGCGTCCGCACCCCAGTCGCCGGCGCCGCGGTACTTGCAGCGCAATTCGGCCTCGCCGGCTGCGCTGCGCGCGACGTAGAAGATGCTCCAGCCCTGCTCTTGCCGGCCGACGCCGAAGCCGCCGCAATTGAGCGCGCTGCCGTCGCCCTCGGCACCGTCGCCGGCACCCTCGAAGTGCAGCGCCAGTACGTCGCTGCCGTTGACCGCGCCGGCCAGCACGCCGTCGAGCGCCTCGCCGGCGCGCCTCACGCTGTGGTTGTCGAGCCCGGCCACCCGCGCCGGCGCGGCCGGATCGAAACCGATGCCGCCCTCCTCGCTGTCCCAGTTGGTGTGGCCGGCTTGCCGCACGGCGCGCGCGATCGCCTCGAGCGCGTAGCGGCCGGCGTCGTCGATGCCGGCATTGTCGGCCTGCGCCAGGTAGCCCGCATTGGCCGTCGCCAGCAGCACCGCCGCCAGCAGCAGCACCAGCAGGCCGACGGCCAGCGCCACCATCAGTTCGGGCAACGTGGCGCCGCCGGCGCGCCTCATGGCGCCGCCCCGTCGACCACCATGGCCACCAGCGGCGGAAACGGCGCGCCATCATCGCTGGCCGCAGCCCCGCCGGGCAGCCGGGCGCGCCAGCCGATCTTGATCACCAGCGGCGCGCCGGCGCCCCCGGAACAGGACCAGTTCAGCGCGGCGTCGTCGGCGCTGCGCAGTTCCGTGTCGCGGCACACCAGCGCGCGGGCGGCGGGAAAACCGGCGTGCAGCGCCTGTTTCAGCTCGAAGGAATCGAATTGGGCCAATTGCGCGCTGTCGCAGCCGGCGCCCGCATAGCACAGGCGGGCGCCGGGCTGCGGCGCGCCATCTTGGGCGCTGTCGTAGCGCAGCTGAAGATAGGGATTGGCGGCGTCGGGCGATCGCATCTGCGCCCGGTTGGCGCGCATGCGATCGGCCAGCCCGGCGGCCAGTTGGACGGCATCGGACGTCAGGCGCGATTGCTGGCGCGTGCGCAGCGCCGTGAGCTGGGCGCCGGCGGCGCCGATGATGCCGATGGCCAGCACCAGTACCGCGATCACCACTTCAGGCAGCGTGAATCCGCCGTTTCGCACTCGCACCCGACACCTCCGCAACGTTGAACGCGCGTTCAGTCGGGCACCTTGCGCCAGGATCCAGATCGCGGGAAGTTCAGGTTAACGGGTGTGGCACGGCACAGCCTGAGCTGGCTCAATCGTGTTCATGGAACCAAAAAGCGGCCTACTTGCGCGGTTTGCGCTCGTGCCCCACTTCGGCGATGGCTTGCTGGAATTCGGCCAGGTCCTCGAAATTCTTGTAGACCGAGGCAAACCGGATGTAGGCGATCTTGTCGAGCCGCTTAAGCTCCTGCATCACCAGTTCGCCCACGTAGCCGGTGTCGACTTCGCGCTGGCCGCTGGTGAGCAGTTTCTCCTCGATGCTGGCGATGGCCGTATCGATCGCCTCGGCCGACACCGGCCGCTTGCGCAGCGCCAGCATCAGGCTGCCGCGCAGCTTGGCCGAGGCATACTCGGTGCGGCTGCCGTTCTTCTTGACGATGATCGGCATCGACAACTCGATCCGCTCATAGGTGGTAAACCGTTTATCGCATTTCGTGCAGCGCCGCCGGCGCCGGATGGCATCGCCCTCCTCGGATACGCGCGTATCGAGGACCTGGGTATCTTCATGCTGACAGAAAGGGCATTTCATGGCGGCGCGCCGGCTTAGCTGGCGTAGACCGGATACTTGTCGGTCAGTTTCTTGACCTCGCCCTTGACGCGTTCGATGGTGGCCGCGTCGGTCGGGTTGTCGAGCACATCGGCGATCAGGTTGCCGACCGTGGTGGCATCGGCCTCGAGGAAGCCGCGCGTGGTGAACGCCGGGCTGCCCAGGCGGATGCCCGAGGTCACGAACGGTTTTTGCGGATCGTTCGGGATGCCATTCTTGTTGCACGTCATGTGGGCCGCGCCGAGGATCGCCTCGGCCTCCTTGCCGGTCAGGTTTTTCGAGCGCAGGTCCACCAGCATCACGTGCGACTCGGTGCCGCCCGAGACGATGCGCAGGCCGCGCGCGATGAGCGCCTTGGCCAGCGCGTCGGCGTTCTTGAGCACCTGCTCCTGGTAGGTCTTGAATTCGGGGCTGAGCGCCTCCTTGAACGCGACCGCCTTGCCGGCGATGACGTGCATCAGCGGGCCGCCCTGGATACCGGGGAAGATCGCCGAATTGATGGCTTTTTCGAACTCGGCCTTCATCAGGATGATGCCGCCGCGCGGGCCGCGCAGCGACTTGTGGGTGGTCGAGGTGACGAAGTCGGCATGCGGCACCGGGTTCGGGTAGACGCCGGCGGCGATCAGGCCCGCGTAGTGCGCCATGTCGACCATGAAGTAGGCGCCGACGGCCTTGGCCACTTTGGCGAAGCGCTCGAAATCGATCCGCAAGGAGAACGCCGAGGCGCCGGCAATAATCAGCTTCGGCTTGTGCTCGTGCGCCAGGCGCTCCATGGCCTCGTAGTCGATGTCCTCTTTTTCGGTCAGGCCGTAGGAGACGACGTTGAACCATTTGCCCGACATGTTCAGCGCCATGCCGTGGGTCAGGTGGCCGCCTTCGGCGAGCGACATGCCCATGATGGTGTCGCCCGGCTT